>NZ_OZ061318.1:1972667-2630223 GCF_964063345.1 Pseudomonas lini | reverse complement strand
GTGGGTCGTCGGGCAGGCCGCGGACGAAGGATTGGTCGATCTTGAGGATGTCCAGTGGCAGGCGTTTGAGGTAGCTCAGGGACGAATAGCCAGTGCCGAAATCGTCGATTGCCAATTGCACGCCCAGGCGTTTGAGTTGATGCAGCACCGCCAGCGCCTCTTCGGCCTGGCTCATGATGAAGTTTTCAGTGATTTCCAGTTGCAGGAAGCCGGGGTTGAGGTGGTTGTCTTTGAGCAATTGCTCGATCCGGCCGAGCAGGTTCGGCTGGCGCAGTTGAGCACCGGCCAGATTGACCGAGAGTGGGCCCAGGCATTCATAGACCTGATTCCACTCGTACATCTGTCGGCAGGCGGTCTCAAGTACCCAGTCGCCGATTTGCAGAATCATGCCGTTTTCTTCGGCCAGGGGAATGAAGTGCTCGGGAGGCACATCGCCGAAGGTGGGGTGATGCCAGCGAATCAGCGCTTCGGCGCCGACCACTCGATGATCGTCCAGACTGATTTTGGGCTGGTAGTACAAAAACAGCTCATTGCGCTCGATGGCACGCCGCAGTTCATGTTCCAGCGCCACGCGCTCGCTGGCTTGGGCGGTGAGGTCGCGAGTGTAGCTTTCAACCCGGTTACGGCCCTTGGCCTTGGAGCGATACATCGCGGCATCGGCGTTCTTGACCAGTGTGGCAACGTCGCAGCCGTCCTTGGGGTACAGGCTGGTGCCGATGCTGGCGCTGATGAAAAACTCGTGCTCGCCGGCCTGGAAAGGGGCGGCGAAGCAATTGAGCAGCTTGGTGGCAATGTTGTCGGCATCGCTGGATTGTTGCAGGCCAGGGAGCAGGATGATGAATTCGTCGCCACCCAGCCGCGCTACGGTATCGATATCGCGCAGTTGCTCCTTGAGGCGCACGGCAATGCCTTTGAGCAGCAGGTCGCCAACCGGGTGGCCGAGGCTGTCGTTGATGTGTTTGAAACGGTCCAGGTCGAGGAACAGCACCGCGCCTTGGCCACCGTTTTCCTGCTGGCTGTTCAGTGCCGTCAACAGCCGACTCTCGAACAGCGTGCGGTTTGGCAGGCCCGTCAACGGGTCGTGGTGCGCCTGGTAGTCGAGTTTGGCTTGCGCGTGTTTGAGGCTGGAAATGTCTGCGAACACCGCAACAAAGTGGGTGATGAGTTTGTCTCGGTTGCGCACCGCACTGATGGTCAGCCAGCTCGGGTAGAGCTCGCCATTCTTGCGCCGGTTGGAGATCTCGCCTTGCCAATGACCGTCGGCGGTCAATTGATGCCACATCGCCGCATAAAATGCGCTGTCATGCAGGCCCGAGGCGAGCAGGCGAGGGGTGTGGCCCAGCGCTTCGCTCTCGCTGTAGCCGGTAATTTCGGTGAAGGCACGATTGACCGCGCTGATGTGCTGTTGGGTGTCGGTGATCAATACGCCTTCGGCAGTGCTCTCGAACACCGTGGCGGCCTGTTGCAGTTTCTCCTGCATCAGATGTCGCTCGGTAATGTCCCGGGCAATGGTCAGCATGCAATCTTCATCGCCAATGGGCAACGGCCGGCTTGAAACCTCGCAGAGCCGGATCTGCCCGTCTTTGCGGCGAATGTGGCAACTGAAGTCGCGGACGAAACCGTCCCGGTGCAACAGTTCGAGCATCTGTTTGCGCTCGTTGAGATTGACCCAGATCCCCAGGTCCAGGGCCGAGCGATCCACGGACATCGCGCTGTTGAAGCCGGTAATACGGCTGAAGCCTTCGTTCACTTCCAGCAACAAGCCGTCGCTCTGCCGGGACAGGAGCAAGCCGTCGGGAGAGGCATGAAAGGCCTTGGCGAATTTCTCCTCGGAGGTTTGCAGCTGTTGTTGGGTTTCCTTGAGTTGACTGATATCCCGCACGACGACCACCAGGGCCGGGGTCGTATCGAGGTCGAAAGGCTCGGCAGAAATCAGGCCGGTAAACACCTGGCCATTGCTGCGGCGAAAGGGCATCTCCAGATTGCGGATGCTGCCGGCCTGCAACCGTTGCAATAAACCCGGCCCCACGCCGGGTACGCCCCAGATGTTCAGGTCGGTGGCGGTCTGGCCTATGACGTCTTCGGCCTTGAGGCCGATCTGTTCTTCGAACGCTTCGTTGACCTCCAGCAGACAACCGTCGGAAAGCCGCGCGATCACCAGAATATCCGGGCATTGCTGGAACACTGAAGCGAACTTCTGCTCCGACAGGCGCAGCGCCTCTTCAGTGCGCTTGGCTTCGCTGATGTCGATCATCAGTCCGCGCAGTACCGGTTCATGGGCGTGCTCGATCAGGCTGACGATGTCGCGGACCCACAGGCAACGGCCGTCAGCGGTGATGACCCGATAATCGACGCTGTGATCGCGCCCGGCCGCCACTTCACGGTCGCAGAAGGTCTGGGCGCGGGTCAGATCCGCGGGGTGAATGATGTTGCGCCAGAAGCCCGGAATCAGCCAATGGGGCAGGGGATAACCAAGGAGATCCTGGGCATGAGGTGACACGTAGCTGTAGGTGTAGTCGCTGATCCGTGCTTCCCAAGCAATGGCTGAAAGGCTCTCCACCAGCCCGCGGTAATGGTATTCGCTGCTGCGCAGCTCCTGTTCCAGAGCGACCCGACGGGCAATTTCAGAGCTGAGACGGCGGTTGATCCGGATAACCACTGCCAGCACGATCATGAGAAACAGTAATCCTGGCAGGCCGTAACTCAGCACGTCGAGCCAGAAGGTTCGATGGTCCAGGACGTTACCGATCCAGTGTTCCTGGATGGCACTGATTTCACTCGGGGTCATGTCTGCCAGGACTTTGTCCAGGATGCTGACCAGCAGCTTGTTGTTCGGAGGAACGGCCATCGCCAATTGGTAGCGATAGGGTGTTTCACCGCTGACATAGAGCCCGTCGAGCTTGAGCTGGCGCAGGCTCCAGACACTGGAGGCAAGATCGCCCACTACGGCGTCCACGGCGTCGGTGGCGAGCGCCTGCAGCGCCGAGCTGACGTTGGGCATCGCCACCAGATTCAAGTCGGGATGGTGGCTACGCAACAGTTCGTGGGGGGCATAGTTTTCCACCACGGCGATCTTCAGCCCGTACAGGTCTTCGAGTTTGCGCGGTTGGGGGCCTCCGACGTGAGCCAGAATAACTATCGGAAAGTCGAGATAGGGGCGGGTGAACGACAGATACGTCTGGCGTTCGGGAGTCGACATGATGCCCGGCAAGATGTCTAGCTTGCCTTGTTTGGCCTGCTGCAAGACTTCGGTCCAGCTGACCGGCTCAATGGGCGTGAGTTTGATGGCCAGCCGTTGACGGATGACGTTGATGTAGTCTGCTGCCAGGCCTTGATAACGCCCATGTTCGTCGCGAAACTCAAACGGCGGCCAGGACGCGTCAACGCCCAGGCGCAATTCCGGGTGAGCCGTCAGCCAGCTACGTTCTTCGTCGGTAAGAGTCAACGCGCCAGCCGTTGCGGTCCAGGTCATCAGCGACAGCAAAAAAAGCACGGTCGGCCATCTGGGCATAACGGTCTCGTTACGGCTTGGGGGAATGTTTCGAGTGTAGACGGGCTATGCGGCGGGGGGGATGTACGGGGCATTTAATCTGCATAAAGCAAAACCCCCGGCCTGGGCCGGGGGTTCTGTGATCACTCGTCGAGGAAGGAGCGCAAATGCTCGCTTCTCGTCGGGTGGCGCAGCTTGCGCAGCGCCTTGGCTTCGATCTGACGAATCCGTTCACGGGTCACGTCGAACTGCTTACCAACCTCTTCGAGGGTGTGGTCGGTATTCATGTCGATACCGAAGCGCATGCGCAGAACCTTGGCTTCACGGGCAGTGAGGCCGGACAGGACTTCGCGAGTCGCTTCTTTAAGGCTCTCAACAGTGGCGACATCGATTGGCGACTGCATGGTCGAGTCTTCGATGAAGTCACCCAGATGAGAATCTTCGTCATCACCGATCGGGGTTTCCATGGAGATCGGCTCTTTAGCGATCTTCAATACCTTGCGGATCTTGTCCTCAGGCATTTCCATGCGTTCGCCCAGCTCTTCCGGGGTCGGTTCGCGACCCATTTCCTGCAGCATCTGCCGGGAAATACGGTTGAGCTTGTTGATCGTCTCGATCATGTGCACCGGAATACGGATGGTGCGGGCCTGGTCGGCGATCGAGCGAGTGATCGCCTGACGGATCCACCAGGTGGCATAAGTCGAGAATTTGTAGCCGCGGCGGTATTCGAACTTGTCTACCGCTTTCATCAGACCGATGTTGCCTTCCTGGATCAGATCGAGGAACTGCAAACCACGGTTGGTGTACTTCTTGGCGATGGAGATCACCAGACGCAAGTTCGCTTCAACCATCTCTTTCTTCGCGCGGCGGGCCTTGGCCTCACCGATCGACATGCGACGGTTGATGTCCTTGATCTCGGCGATCGTCAAACCGGTTTCGGTTTCCAGCGCGGTCAGCTTCTGCTGGCAACGAATGATGTCCGGTTGCAGGCGACCAATGGCTTCAGCGTATTTGCTTTTGCCTTTGGCCAGTGCATCGGTCCAGCTTTCGTCGACTTCGTTGCCCGGGAACTGGCGCAGGAAGTCGGCACGCGGCATACGAGCATCACGAACGCACAGTTGCATGATCGCGCGCTCTTGTTGACGCAGACGATCCAGGGCACTGCGAACACGCTCGACCAGGCCTTCGAATTGCTTCGGCACCAGTTTGATCGGCATGAACAGCTCAGCCAGGGCGATCAGCTCGGCGATTGCCAGCTTGTTGCCACGACCGTGCTTTTTCAGGGCCTTGCGGGTGATTTCCATCTGATCGGCGACAGCGCCAAAGCGCTGTGCGGCGATGACCGGATCCGGACCGCTTTCGGCTTCTTCTTCGTCATCAGTCGCTTCGGCGTCATCGTCGTCGGTTTCGTCATCCGCTTTCACGGCTTTCGGGTCGACAGGTGGTGGCACTTCGGCTGCAGGCGGCGCAATGCCGTCGTCCGGGTCGATATAACCGCTCAGGACGTCGGACAGGCGGCCACCTTCGGTGGTGACGCGAGTGTACTCGGAGAGAATATGGTCAACCGTGCCAGGGAAGTGCGCGATTGCGCCCATCACTTCGCGGATGCCCTCTTCAATACGTTTGGCGATTTCGATTTCGCCTTCACGTGTGAGGAGCTCTACCGTACCCATTTCACGCATGTACATGCGCACTGGGTCGGTGGTGCGACCAATGTCGGTCTCGACCGCTGCCAACGCTGCTGCTGCCTCTTCGGCCGCGGCTTCGTCAGTATCGGCGTCGGCCAGCATAAGGGAATCCTTATCTGGCGCAACCTCGAATACGTTGATCCCCATGTCATTAATCATGCGGATGATGTCTTCCACCTGTTCCGGATCTGAAATATCCTCCGGCAGGTGGTCGTTGACCTCCGCGTAAGTCAGGTAGCCCTGCTCACGACCAAGTGTGATCAACTCTTTGATACGAGACTGCTGTTGCGCTTTTCCGGACATAACACCCTATCCACTGAAGGTCTTGGCGGGCAAAAAACAAGCCGAGGATTATACCTGAGCTATGACCTCACGCGCCAGTTGAGGTCGGGCTTGATGCGGAAACATTGCGACTTAAAAGGTCGCGCAGTTGATTTTTCTCTTCGGTGCTCAATTCACTTTGACGTGCTTTTCGAAGAAGTTGTTCCAGGTTTCGCTCGCGTTGGCGGGCTGACAAGCTAGTAATGGTGTCGAAAAACTGTTGTTCAAGGTTATCTCCATCAATCAGCCATTCCTTTTCTGCCAGCGCTTTGAGCAATCGGCCTTGTTCGGTGCCGTGCCAACGCGCAATCAGTTGAAATGAGTTTAGCTTGGGATTCTTCTGTACGGCTTCGAGCAAGGCGACCAACAGTTGCGTGTTGGTATGGTCCTCGGCAGCGAAGTGCCCGGCGTCCTCGACTTTTTCAGCCAGTTGCGGGTGATGCAGTAGCGTGCGCAAGGCGGCCAGGGTGGGCGGCTCTACAGCGGCCGGCACCCGTGGCGCGCGCGGTTGATCGCGATCGCCGCCACGTTTGCCGTTCTTGTCCCACGGCTTCTTGTCCCATTTCTTGCCGCCTGCGCCAGGCTTTTTCGGCGTCCATTCCTGCTGCGGCGCGTACATCTCTTGTGCCTGCGGCTGATGGTAGTCGCTGTAATCCGGCATGGCGTCGTAATCGATGCCCGGATCGTAAGCGGGTGGCGCTTCCTGAGGGTGAGGCGTGCTTTGCACGAGTTGGCTCACGGCTTCACCACTTAGCCCGGTAATTTCGCTCAGGCGCTGGCGCATCAAGATGCGCAGGTTGGCGCCCGGGACTTTGTCGATCAGCGGCGCGGCGAGGGTGGCCATGTGGGCCTTGCCTTCGAGGGAGCGCGGATCCGATTCCTCGGTCAATTGTTGAAAAAAGTAATCGGCCAATGGCTGGGCATGTTGATTGATCCGTGCGCGGAAGGCGTCAGTGCCCTCGGAGCGGACCAGAGTATCCGGGTCCTCGCCCTCGGGCAGGAACAGAAAGCGTGCCCGGCGCCCGTCCTGCAGGCATGGCAGGGTTGCCTCCAGCGCCCGCCAGGCGGCATTTCGGCCCGCCTGGTCGCCATCAAAGCAGAACAGCACGTTGGGCACGACGCGAAACAGCCGTTTCAAGTGCTCTTCGCTGGTGGCGGTACCCAGGGTCGCGACGGCATTGCGCAGGCCTTGCTGGGCGAGGGCGATGACGTCCATATAGCCTTCGACGACGATGATTTCGTCGAGGTTGCGGTTGTTCTTGCGTGCTTCATAAAGGCCGTAGAGTTCCTGGCCTTTATGGAAAACCGGGGTTTCCGGTGAGTTCAGGTATTTCGGCTTGTCGTCGCCCAATACCCGGCCACCGAAGGCGATGATGCGCCCGCGACTGTCGCGGATCGGGAACATCACGCGATCGCGGAAGCGGTCATAACGCTTGCCGGTTTCGGCGTTCTCGATCAACAGGCCGGCATCGATCATGGCCTTTTGCTGCAGGGTATCGCTGCTCAAGTGCTTGAACAGATTGTCCCAGCCGGGCGGGGCAAAACCGAGTCCGAAGTCCCGGGCGATTTCTCCCGTTAGTCCGCGACCCTTCAAGTAATCCACGGCGGCTTTGCGCGATGGATGGCTTTTCAGGGCTTGACGATAAAAATCGGCGGCGGCAGTGAGCAGCGGATACAGCGGCGAATCGGTGGGCTGCCGTGGTTTGTGCGGTCGACCACTTTCTTCGCGGGGAATTTCCATGCCGGCGGCTTTGGCCAGTTCTTCCACAGCCTGGACGAAATCCAGGTTGTCATGGTCCATCATGAAGCCGAGGGCGTTACCGCCAGCGCCGCAGCCGAAGCAGTAATAGAACTGTTTGTCGGGGCTGACGCTGAAGGAGGGGGTTTTCTCTTTGTGAAACGGGCAGCAGGCCGTGTAGTTCTTGCCGGCTTTTTTCATTTGCAGGCGCGAGCTGACCACGTCGACGATGTCGGTGCGGTTCAGAAGGTCGTCAATGAAGCTCTGGGGAATTAGCCCGGCCATGGCGTTCTCGTCATCTGCGCTGAAATGGACCCAAAACGAAGGGCGGCCGAACGCGGGTCGTTGTTTGAGGCGCGCAGGCTGTGCGGCTCGACCGGTGTCGTCTGCGTATCGCTGTCGGGAAGTGTATCTGCCGAAAATCCACTGACGTTAGTACCAATCAGTAATCGACTATTTGAAAGTGTTTCGCTGAATCCGGCGACGGCCAGTCATTGGCCTCGGATAGCTCATAAGCGGGCACGCAAGAAGGTGCCTTGGGCTGATCGTCGTGAGAGGAATCAGTGGGTGTGCTCGTCAGTAGCCTTGGAAGGCTCGTCAGAAAAGACGTGCACCGCTGGCAAAAGAGCCAGGTCTGACGCTGTGAAGCAGATTTGTCTCGGTCGCGTCTGCGACTTTGACGGTGAAGCATCAAGCGTTTTCCGCAAATGCCATTAGCCCGGCTGAGGGCCGGGCTTGGCAGAAGCTTGCTACGATCGTCTGTGTATTAGTACAGACGAACGGCGCGGCGCTGTTCGCGCTGAACTTTCTTGGCGTGACGCTTAACAGCGGCTGCTGCTTTACGCTTACGCTCAGAAGTTGGCTTCTCGTAAAATTCGCGGCTACGAACTTCAGCCAGTACACCGGCTTTTTCGCAGGAGCGCTTGAAACGACGCAGAGCTACGTCGAAGGGTTCGTTCTCTTTTACTTTGACGGCTGGCATCCAGAGCTACCTTCATTCATTACCGGGGTCAACATCCTCGCGGCAAAAGAGCACTTGAAGACGTCGGTTTTTAAGGGTTGCGGATGTTAACCCCTCATCGCTCGGAATGCAAAGCCTCTGATCGAAAACCGCTGGTCGGGGCATCACGCGACGACTATTATGCGCGCCTTCGAATTCAGCCTCTACAAGGCGCAAACCCATGCTAGTACTGGGATTAGAAACCTCTTGCGACGAAACCGGTGTCGCACTTTACGACAGTGAACGCGGGTTGTTGGCCGACGCGCTGTTCAGTCAGATCGATCTGCATCGTGCCTATGGCGGCGTGGTGCCGGAGCTGGCGTCGCGTGATCACGTCAAACGCATGCTGCCCTTGATTCGTCAGGTCCTGGCCGAGGCCGACTGTGTTCCGACCGAGATCGACGCCATCGCTTATACCGCGGGTCCTGGCCTGGTCGGGGCCTTGCTGGTGGGGGCTTCGTGCGCCCAGGCGCTGGCCTTTGCCTGGGGTATTCCGGCCTTGGGCGTGCACCACATGGAAGGTCACTTGCTGGCGCCGATGCTGGAGTCGCAACCACCGGAGTTCCCGTTCGTCGCTTTGTTGGTGTCGGGTGGTCATACGCAGCTGGTTCAGGTCGACGGGATTGGCCAATACACGCTCTTGGGCGAGACCCTCGACGATGCTGCCGGCGAAGCTTTCGATAAAACCGCGAAGATGATGGGCCTGAATTATCCGGGCGGCCCGGAGATTGCTCGTCTGGCGGAGCAGGGCGTTGCAGGACGTTTCACTTTTCCGCGTCCGATGTGTGATCGTCCAGGCTTGGCTTTCAGCTTCAGCGGCCTGAAAACCTTTGCGCTGAACACCTGGCAGCAGAGCGTCAGCGCCGGGGACGACAGCGAGCAAGCCCGTTGCGACATCTCGCTGGCGTTCCAGCAGGCCGTGGTGGAGACTTTGACCATCAAGTGCAAGCGTGCCCTGAAACAGGCGGGTCTCAAGCGTCTGGTGATCGCAGGGGGCGTCAGCGCCAACAAAGCGCTGCGGGTTTCACTGGAGAAAATGCTCGGCGACATGAAGGGCGATGTGTTTTATGCCCGTCCGGAGTTCTGCACCGATAATGGCGCGATGATTGCGTTTGCCGGCTGCCAGCGCTTGCAGGCCGGCCAGCATGAAAGCCTGGCGATCAGCGTGCAGGCGCGCTGGCCGATGGAGCAGCTGTCGGCGCTGTGATGAGCGGTGCTCACGTGCGGTATTTAAAAATGCCGTTCGCGCCCGGCAAACAGGTCGCGTAGATTGCCGCGATGACGCCAGACAATCAGGCCCGTGAGCGCGCTCATGGGTAGCAGTGCCGCCGGTTCTTGCCAGGCAAGCAGCGGCAGGGTCAGTGGCGTGGCAATCAGGGCTGCGAGTGAGCTGGTGCGGGTCAGGTAGAACGTCAGCAGCCAGGCGCAGACTGCCAGTAGCGCGGCAGGCGGGTAGAGCCCCAGCAGCATGCCAGCTGCGGTGGCGACGCCCTTGCCACCGCGAAAGCGGAAGTACAGCGGAAACAGGTGGCCGATAACGGCACAGACGCCGATCCAGGCCTGTTCTTGTAGTGAAAGGCCTATTGCGCCCGCGATCAATACAGGCAGCAGACCTTTGTTCAGGTCGCCGAGCAAGGTCAGGATGGCGAGTTTCTTGCCGGCCAGACGCAACATGTTGGTGGCGCCGGCATTGCCCGAGCCACTCATTCGCGGATCGGGGTTACCGGTCAGGCGGCTGAGCAAAATGGCGAAGGACAGAGAGCCGAGCAGGTAGGCGAGGATCGCCAGTAACCAAAACATGCTAACTATTCCGGGCGAGGACGCCCTGATTCTAACGGCGCATTGCGCCCTTGTCGTGTAGTGGAGAGAAGTGCTTGGACAGAGTGTTTATCGAGGGCCTGGAAGTCGACACCGTGATTGGTGCCTACGACTGGGAACGAGGCATCCGACAGTGTCTTCGACTTGATCTGAGCTTCGCCTGGGACAATCGTCCGGCCGCCGCCGGTGATGACCTGGCCCTGGCGCTCGACTACGCGAGCGTTTCGTCACGCATTCAGGCGTTCGCCGAGCAGGCACAGTTTCAACTGGTCGAGACCTTTGCCGAGCGTCTGGCGGAAGTGCTGATGAGCGAATTCAAGATCACCTGGATGCGCCTCAAACTGACCAAGCCAGGTGCCATCCCGGCTGCCACGGGTGGTGTGGGCGTGGAGATCGAGCGCGGATGTCGCTGACTCAGGTGTACCTCGGGCTCGGTAGCAATATCGAGCGCGAATCCCATTTGCAGGCTGGCCTGGACGCCCTGGCGGGTTTCCTGGTGGACATGCGCTGCTCGGCGGTATTCGAAAGCCAGCCGGTGGGGATCAAGAGCGGCCCATTTTTCAACTTTGTGGTCTCGGCCTTCACCGATCTGCCGCTAATGGAGTTGGATCGACGGTTGAAATTCATCGAAGCGGATAACGGCCGTTACGCGCCAGACCGCAAGGGCTTGCCGTTGGATATCGACGTGCTGCTGTTCGGCGACCTGGTGGGTAACTTTGATGGCTTGATCTTGCCGCGGGCAGAGATACTGAAAAATGCTTTCGTGCTGTGGCCGTTGTCGCTGATTGCGCCGGATCGTGTGCATCCGGGCGTAGGCAAGAGCTTTGCGGCTTTGTGGGATGAGGCGCAGATCGATCAAGTGCTGGCGCCGGTGGCTTTTGAGTGGCGCGGTGAGCAGCTGACTCCTTTGAATTTGCTGTGAGGCGGATGACGCCATCGCGGGCAAGCCCGCTCCCACAAGTTAGCGTTGTTTAGATAATCGACAAACGACTCGTACCTGTGGGAGCGGGCTTGCCCGCGAAGCTTTTCAGACCGATGACGCCGATTTGTAAACCTTCAACGCCTTGAGCCGCTCGCCCTTGATCGCCTCGCCGAGTTCTGGTCCCTTGAATCCCTTCTCCAGCAACGGCTGAACCGCAACGCTTCGCGCCGCCGTTGCCGCGCCACGTAAATAATCTGCCTGTGGATAACTTCTCTGCTCCAGGCCTTTACGCCCCCGAGCGTCCATCTCGCACGCAGCGATAAACTCCTCAAAGCGCTGAGGTCGACGATAGACGTCGAAACTCTGCAGCAACTCCAGCAAGGTCGACGGCTTCAGCTCCAGCGCACGATGGCCATGGGTGTGATACTTACCCACCAGCAGCGCCAATTCCTGACAGTCCTTCGGTGCCTTGAAGCGCTCGTTGACCGCTTTGATCAGCTTCAGGCCTTTGTGCTCGTGGGCGATGTGGCGGGGCCATTCTTCCTCGGGCGTCAAGCCTTTGCCTAGGTCATGCAGCAAGCAGGCCCAGCGTACGGTCAGCGGTTGTTTGTGCAGCGCCGCTTGCTCCAGCACGCTCAGGGTATGCACGCCTGTGTCGATTTCCGGGTGATGGGCTTCGGGTTGCGGTACACCGAACAGCGCGTCGACTTCCGGCATCAGTACCTTGAGAGCACCGCACTCGCGCAGCACCGCGATGAACACCTGGGGTTGGTCTTCCATTAGCGCGCGGGCGATTTCTTTCCAGCTGCGTTCGGGAGTCAATGCCTTCAGTTCACCTGATTCGCTGAGTTGACGCATCAGTTCCAATGTCTCGGGGGCGACGGTGAAACCCAGTTCCGCGTAACGAGCGGCGAAGCGGGCAACACGCAAAACACGGAGTGGATCTTCGGCGAACGCGGGGGAAACGTGACGAAGAACGCGAGCCTCGAGATCCCGCTGGCCATGGTAGGGGTCGGTCAGGTTCTGCTGGTCGTCTTCGGCCATAGCGTTGATCGTCAGGTCGCGACGAATCAGATCTTCTTCGAGTGTGACGTCGGGGCTGGCGTGAAAGATGAAACCGCCGTAGCCACGCCCGTTTTTGCGTTCAGTGCGGGCGAGGGCGTATTCCTCGCCGCTTTTTGGATGAAGAAACACCGGGAAGTCCGCGCCCACCGGACGAAAGCCCTTGGCGAGCATTTCTTCGGTGGTGGCGCCTACAACGACCCAGTCGATATCAGTGACAGGCTGGCCCAGCAGGCGATCGCGTACCGCACCGCCGACTTTATAAATCTGCATAAAAAACCTCCGTTAGTCCGACAGAATAACCTTTGCGTCGAACTTCCGGAGGCAGAAAAACAGGATCAAAGGTGAATGACTGCCAGGTCCAGCCGGCCGTAATCCCCCTCGCCATGTTCGTTTCTGGGTGGGACATGGTGGGTTTTCATCACCTGATCCCCTTGCAGGGTTTCCAGGTGAATGTCGAAGCCCCAGAGGCGATGCAGGTGCTTGAGTACTTCGTCGGTGGAATCGCCCAGCGGTTTGCGGTCGTGTTGCTGGTGACGCAAGGTCAGGGAACGGTCGCCACGGCGGTCAATGCTGTAGATCTGTATGTTGGGTTCGCGATTGCCCAGGTTGTATTGCGCCGCCAGTGTTTCACGAATGGTTCGATAGCCGTCTTCGTCGTGTATCGCCGGAACCAGCAGATCGTCCTTCTGATCGTCATCGAGGATGCTGAACAGTTTGAGGTCGCGGATTACCTTCGGTGACAGGTACTGCAGTATGAAACTCTCATCCTTGAAGCTGCTCATGGCGAATTTGATGCTGGACAGCCAGTCGGTACCAGCGATTTCCGGGAACCAGCGATAGTCCTCTTCGGTGGGCGCTTCGCATATCCGGCGGATATCGCGATACATGGCAAAACCCAGGGTGTAGGGGTTTATGCCGTTGTAGTAGGGACTGTCGAAGCCGGGTTGAAAGACCACGCTGGTATGGGAAGTCAGGAACTCCATCATGAAGCCATCGGTGACGAGGCCTTCGTCATACAAGTCGTTCATCAAGGTGTAGTGCCAGAACGTGGCCCAGCCTTCGTTCATCACCTGGGTCTGGCGTTGTGGATAAAAATACTGGGCGATCTTGCGCACAATCCGCACGATTTCGCGCTGCCAAGGCTCCAGCAGCGGAGCGTGTTTTTCGATGAAGTACAGGATGTTTTCCTGAGGTTCGACGGGGAAGCGTGCGTTGTCCTTATCGCTGTACTTGTCCGCGCCCTTTGGAATGGTCCGCCACAAATCGTTGATCTGCTTCTGCAGATGCTCTTCCCGATCCTTCTGCCGACGGCGTTCTTCTTCGGCGGAAATCGGATAAGGGCGTTTGTAACGGTCGACCCCGTAATTCATCAGTGCATGGCAGGAATCGAGCAAGTCCTCTACCGCGTCGATGCCGTGGCGTTCTTCGCACTGCATGATGTACTGCTTGGCGAACACCAGGTAATCGATGATCGAGCTGGCGTCGGTCCAGGTGCGGAACAGGTAGTTGCCTTTGAAAAAGCTGTTATGGCCATAGCAGGCGTGAGCCACCACCAGCGCCTGCATGCAGATGGTGTTTTCTTCCATCAGATAGGCGATGCAAGGGTCCGAGTTGATCACAATCTCGTAGGCCAGTCCCATTTGGCCGCGGCTGTAGGATTTTTCGGTGCTGAGGAAGTGTTTGCCATAGGACCAGTGGTGATAACCCAAGGGCATGCCGACAGAGGCATAGGCGTCCATCATCTGTTCGGCGGTGATCACTTCGATCTGGTTGGGGTACGTATCCAGCGCGTAGCGGGCCGCGAGACGACTGATTTCGCGGTCGTAGGCCTGGATCAGCTCGAATGTCCATTCGGAGCCGGTGGAAATGGGTTGGCGCTTCTGCTCTTTGGCGGTCATGTCACTAACCTGCGCTGGAAGAGTTCACGGAAGACCGGATAGATATCCCCGGCCGAGACCAGTTGCTGCTGGGCAAAAGTGTCAGAGAAGGCTTCGGCGATGCGTTCGTACTCGAACCACAGGGCCTGATGTTCGCGCGGGGTAATCTCCACATAAGTGTAGTACTGCACGAACGGCATGATCTGATTGATCAGGATGTCGCGGCAGATCGGCGAATCGTCGTTCCAGTTATCGCCGTCGGACGCCTGGGCGGCATAGATATTCCATTCGTTGCTCGGATAACGCTCGGCCATGATCTCCTGCATCAGTTTCAGGGCGCTGGAAACGATGGTGCCGCCGGTTTCCCGGGAGTAGAAAAACTCTTCTTCATCCACTTCACGGGCGCTGGTGTGGTGGCGGATGAATACGACGTCGATTTTGTCGTAGTTCCGCTTGAGGAACAGGTACAGCAGGATGAAGAAGCGTTTGGCGATGTCCTTGGTCGCCTGGGTCATGGAGCCGGACACGTCCATCAGGCAAAACATCACTGCTTTGGAACTGGGGTTCGGCTGTTTGATCAGCAGGTTGTACTTGAGGTCGAAGGTGTCGAGAAATGGCACTCGGTGAATGCGTGCGCTGAGCTTCTCGATTTCTGCTTCGAGGTCCTGAATATCGCCGAAGTTATCCGGTTCCTCGCGTTTAAGTCGCAGCAGTTCCTCTTTTGCTTCGCGCAATTTCGCCCGGCTGCTACCGGACAAGGCAATGCGCCGGGCATGGGCCGAACGCAGCGTACGGATAATGTTGATCCGTGACGGGTTGCCCTCGTTGCTAATGCCTGCGCGTACGGTCTTGAAGGTGTCGGTGCCGGTCAGGTGGCGTTTGACCAGATTTGGCAGCTCCAGGTCCTCGAACATGAATTCGAGGAATTCCTCCTGGGTAATCTGGAAGACGAATTCGTCCATCCCTTCACCCGTGTTACCGGCCTTGCCGGGGCCTCTGCCGCCTCCACCTCCAGGCGGACGGGCAATGTGCTCGCCGCTGGTGAATTCCTTGTTGCCGGGGTGCACGATGGTTTGCTTGCCGCCACGACCGTGGTGAAGCACCGGCTCGTCGATGTCGCGGCCGGGAATGCTGATCTGCTCGCCGTGTTCCATATCGGTAATGGAGCGCCGGCTGACCGCCTCTTCGACAGCCTTTTTGATGTGATCACGGTAGCGCCGCAGAAACCGCTGGCGGTTTACCGTGCTCTTGTTCTTGCCATTGAGACGTCGGTCGATCACATAGCTCATGACTGCTCCTTAGAAGCTGTCCTGAAATGGGCGAGCGTTAACGCAGCATAAGGCCAGTGCCGGAGGGTGTACACGCTCCCCCAAGCGCTTTGATGCCGCCTGAACCTCGCTACCGCATTTCGGACACCTCCAGAGGCCTGTGTAACAGAAAACGCGTAAACAGGCCTCGGGCTAACGACAACCGGTCTGACCGGCAGCGGGTTACTGTGATTTTCTGACCCGCAAGTACCACTCGGACAGCAGTCGTACCTGTTTGTCGGTGTAGCCCCGCTCGACCATCCGTGTGACAAAGTCGTTGTGCTTCTGCTGGTCCTCTTTGCTGGCCTTGGCGTTGAAGCTGATGACCGGCAGCAAGTCCTCGGTGTTGGAGAACATTTTCTTCTCGATGACCACCCGCAGTTTTTCGTAGCTGAGCCAGGTTGGGTTCTTGCCATTGTTGTTGGCTCGGGCGCGCAATACGAAGTTGACGATTTCGTTGCGGAAATCCTTCGGATTGCTGATGCCGGCCGGTTTTTCGATTTTCTCCAGTTCCTCGTTCAGGGCTACGCGGTTGAGGATCTCGCCGGTTTCCGGATCGCGATATTCCTGATCCTGAATCCAGAAGTCGGCGTACAGCACGTAGCGATCGAAGATGTTCTGACCGTACTCGCTATAAGACTCGAGATAGGCAGTCTGGATCTCCTTGCCGATGAATTCGATATAACGCGGCGCCAGGTACTCTTTCAGGAAGCGCAGATAGCGCTCGCGGGTCTCCGCCTGGAACTGTTCCTGTTCGATCTGTTGTTCCAGCACGTAGAGCAGATGCACCGGGTTGGCGGCGATTTCGTGCGGATCGAAGTTGAAGACCTTCGACAGGATCTTGAAGGCGAAGCGGGTCGACAGACCGTTCATGCCTTCATCGACACCCGCTGCGTCGCGGTATTCCTGGATCGATTTGGCCTTCGGATCGGTGTCCTTGAGGTTTTCACCGTCGTACACACGCATCTTGGAGTAGATATTGGAGTTTTCCGGCTCCTTGAGGCGCGAGAGCACGGTGAACTGAGCGAGCATTTTCAGGGTGTCGGGCGCGCAATGGGCCTTGGCCAGCGAGCTGTTGAACAGGAGCTTGTCGTAGATCTTCACCTCGTCGCTGACGCGCAGGCAGTATGGCACTTTGACGATATAGATCCGGTCGATGAAGGCTTCGTTGTTCTTGTTGTTACGGAAGGTGTGCCATTCCGATTCGTTGGAGTGGGCCAGCAGGATCCCGGTAAACGGAATCGCCCCCAGGCCTTCGGTACTGTTGTAGTTGCCTTCCTGGGTGGCCGTCAGCAATGGGTGCAGCACCTTGATCGGTGCCTTGAACATTTCGACGAATTCCATCAGGCCCTGGTTGGCCCGGCACAGGGCTCCCGAGTAGCTGTAGGCATCGGCGTCGTTCTGCGGGAACTCTTCCAGTTTGCGAATATCGACCTTGCCCACCAGTGCCGAGATGTCCTGGTTGTTTTCATCACCCGGCTCGGTTTTCGCGACTGCGATCTGGTTAAGGATCGACGGATAGAGTTTCACCACGCGGAACTGGCTGATGTCGCCGCCGAATTCGGCCAGGCGCTTGGTGGCCCATGGCGACATGATGGTATTGAGATAGCGCCGGGGAATGCCGAAGTCTTCCTCAAGGATCGCGCCATCTTCAGTGGCGTTGAACAGACCCAGAGGCGACTCGAAAACCGGCGAGCCCTTGATTGCGTAGAAGGGCACTTTCTCGATCAGTTGTTTGAGCTTTTCGGCCAGGGACGACTTACCGCCGCCGACAGGGCCGAGCAGATAGAGGATCTGTTTCTTTTCTTCCAGACCCTGAGCGGCATGGCGGAAATACGACACGATCTGGTCGATGCATTCTTCCATCCCGTGGAAGTCTTCAAAGGCCGGATAGCGGCGGATCACCTTGTTGGAAAAGATTCGCGACAGCCTCGAGTTGGTCGAGGTGTCGAGCAGCTCCGGTTCACCGATGGCCAGCAAAAGACGCTCAGCTGCGGAAACGTAGGCGCTGCGGTCCTTTTTGCACAGCTCCAGGTACTCCTGCAGCGAGAGTTCTTCCTGGCGCGTGGACTCGAAGCGTTGTTGGAAGTGGCTAAAGATACTCATGACGTCACCTCGCTCGATACGTGGAGCCGACGCCGGATCAGTCAGTCGATGCTGGCAAGCAACTGAATATGCAGTTGCTGTTTACCCCCCAGAACACCTTCAGGGTATCAACCCCGAAAGCTACTCCCGATGACCCGCGCGCCGGTGTACCGGCTCTCCCCTGTTTTGGATGGCCTGCGCTTAAGGATAGTTCGGAATCTTGAAGGTAAAGGCGCAATAAGTAATTAGTTGTGGCAGACCGTTCGTCTGCCAGTGCCCGAACCCACGGGGGCCGGGGCTTGCGCGCCTTGAAAAAAATTATTCGGAAGTGCCTTGCGCCGTTTCCGAAGGATAGGTCGTACGCCACAGCTCAAAACCGCCGTCCATGCTGTAGACGTCCGAGAAGCCTTGACTGATCAGATAAGCAGCCGCGCCCTGGCTGGAATTGCCGTGATAGCAGACCACCACCGTCGGCGCGTCCAGGTCAGCGCCCTGAATGAAAGCATGCAGAGAATGGTTGTCCAGATGCTTCGAGCCGGCGATGTGCAGCGCGGCAAAAGTTGCAGGGTCGCGGACATCGACCACCACCGCGCCTTGTTCGCGCAGGGCCTGGGCCTGTTCTGGGGGGATACGTTTGAATTCGCTCATGGCGGGCTCCTGTGGCTCGGCTGAAAGCGCAGTCTAGCGCGGGGCGCTGGCTGACGTTTGTTCGGGAGTAGAGGCGGCGACAGCCGGCCGAGTGTGGCCATGGGCGTCGCATTTACATTGCAGGCGTTCGCCGGTGTCGACGTTCATCAGGGTCATGGCGCCACCCCAGACGCAACCGGTGTCGAGCGCAAACAGACCTGGCTCGTTGCACTGGCCTTCGAGCGCCGCCCAGTGACCGAAGATGATCTTCAGGCCTTTGGTCTTGCGCTCCTTGTGGGTGAACCACGGCGCATAACCCGGCGGTGCGGTGTCGATGCCTTCCTTGCCCTTGAGATCAAGCTTGCCGTCGCTGGTGCAAAAACGCATCCGGGTGAAATAGTTGGTGATGACTCGCAAGCGCGGCGCGCCCTTGAGGTCGTTATCCCATTTCACTGGCTCGTTGCCGTACATACCGTCGAGGTAAGGCGCGAAGCGGTTGTCATCGCGCAGGGCTTCTTCGACTTCGGCGGCGCACTTCAAGGCTTTGCGTAGCGACCATTGAGGCGGGATGCCGGCATGGACCAGGGCGATATCGCGCTGTTCGTCGTAATGCATGAGCTTTTGCTGTCGGACCCACTCCAGTAGCTCCGCGCTATCGGGTGCTTCAAGGATCTCGCGCAGGGTGTCGGCTTTCTTCAGGCGTTCGATGTTTTGCCCGACGGCCAGCAAGTGCAGGTCATGGTTGCCGAGCACGCACACCAGCGATTCGCGGATGCTATAGAGGAAGCGCAAGGTTTCCAGCGACTGCGGGCCACGGTTGATGAGATCACCCACCAGCCACAGACGGTCCCGCGCAGGGTCGAAGGCAACTTGCCTGAGCAGGCATTGCAGCGGCTCAAGGCAACCTTGCAAATCGCCGACGGCATACGTCGCCATCAGTGCAGGGCTCCGGGTACCGCCAGACGAAACGGCGCGATGATGGCATCGAAGTGTTTGCCGTCGTCGGCGACCATTTCATAAGTGCCCTGCATCGTACCGACCTTGGACGTCATGACAGTGCCGCTGCTGTAAGTGTGGCTCTTGCCGACGTCGATCAACGGCTGCTGGCCGACGACGCCTGCGCCGCGAACCTCCTCGACATGTCCGTCACCGTCGGTGATTACCCAGTGCCGCGACAGCAGCTTGGCGGGTAACTCGCCATTGTTGTGCACGGTGATGGTGTAAGCGAAGGCAAAGCGGTTTTGCTCGGGTTGCGATTGTTCTGCCAGATAGCGGGTGACGACGCTGACGTCGACCTGATAACGAGGATCGGACATGCAAAAGGCCTTAGAAACGAAGCGGGACGCGGGGCGTAGCTGATTGAACTCAGTCTAGGCCAAGTATCGGGTAGTAGACCAGAGTGGCGTCCTACCCGATAGCGCTCATCGCCTGTCAGTCGGTAACAGGCTTTTGTAGGACTTGTTCGCTGAGCTTGTCGGCCAGGCGCACGAAGGCAGCCAGATCGAGCTGTTCGGGGCGCAGGCTGCCATCGACGCCGGCGGCTTCGATTTCAGCATTGCTCAGCAACAGTTTCAGCGTGTTGCGCAGGGTTTTGCGGCGCTGGTTGAAGGCTTCGCGCACGACGCGCTCGAGCAGTTTGTGATCTTTGGCTGGATGCGGGAGTACCGCGTGAGGCACCAGACGCACGATGGCCGAATCGACTTTCGGTGGCGGATTGAATGCCCCCGGGCCGACATTGAACAGATGCTCGACCCGGCAATGGTACTGAACCATGATCGACAGGCGACCCCAGTCACCACCACCAGGACCGGCCGCCATACGCTCGACCACTTCCTTTTGCAGCATGAAGTGCATGTCGCGGATCAGGCTGGCGTTATGCAGCAGGTGGAAAATAAGCGGCGTAGAGATGTTGTACGGCAGGTTGCCGACTACCCGAAGACTGCCCGGTGCTGCGTTCAGACTGGTGAAGTCGAACTTCAGCGCATCGCCCTGATGCAGGTTGAAATTGCTCCTGCCGGCGAACTGCTGATTGAGGATCGGAACCAGGTCCTTGTCCAGCTCCACCACGTCCAGCTGGGCGCCGCTGTTAAGCAGGCCTTGGGTCAGCGCACCCTGGCCCGGGCCGATTTCCAGCAGACGGTCTTCGGGTTTGGCGTGGATGGAGCGCAGGATGCGGTCAATAACGCCGGCATCGTGCAGGAAATTCTGGCCGAAGCGCTTGCGCGCCCGGTGTTGGTAATGCTCGGTCATAAATGGGTCTCGGCCATCTGGTAGGCGGTTTCCAGGGCGACTTGCAGGCTGCCGGTATCGATTTTGCCGCTACCGGCCAGATCCAGGGCGGTGCCGTGGTCGACCGATGTGCGGATGATCGGCAAGCCGAGGGTCACGTTGACTGCCGCGCCGAAGCCTTTGTATTTCAGCACGGGCAGGCCCTGGTCATGGTACATCGCCAGCACCGCGTCGCAGTGCTCCAGATATTTGGGGGTAAACAGAGTGTCGGCGGGCAGGGGACCGCGAAGGTCCATGCCCTCGCCGCGCAGGCGCTCTAATGTAGGTTCGATGATGTCGATTTCTTCATGGCCCAGATGACCGCCTTCACCGGCGTGCGGGTTAAGCCCGCAAACCAGGATGCGTGGCTGGGCGATGCCGAATTTTTCTTGCAGGTCGGCGTGCAGAATCCGTGTGACCCGCTCCAGCCGCTCCGGTGTGATTGCGTCGGCAATCTCGCGAAGTGGCAAGTGAGTGGTGACCAGCGCCACGCGCAAGCCGCGGGTGGCGAGCATCATCACCACTTGCGCGGTATGAGTCAGGTCAGCAAGAAATTCCGTGTGCCCGGAAAAGGCGATTCCGGATTCATTGATCACGCCCTTGTGCACAGGGGCGGTGATCATGCCGGCGAAATGCCCGTCCAGGCAGCCCTGGCCAGCACGCGTCAGGGTTTCCAGGACGAAAGCCGCGTTGGCTTTGTCCAGTTGCCCGGCGGTGACCTTGGCGTTGAGCGGCGTATCCCACACATACAGGCTGTTGGCAGGTGCGGGAGCATCCGGCCAGCTGTCCGGCGTTACCGGCAGCAGATCGACAACCACGCCCAGCTGCGCAGCCCGCTCGATGAGCAGGTCGCGGCTGGTAATGGCAATCAGAGGGTGTGGCTGGGCTTGCGAGGCGAGCAGCAGGCACAGGTCAGGACCTATGCCGGCCGGTTCGCCGGGGGTCAACGCGAAACGCTTGGGTTTCACTGCGTTGCCTGGTCTGCACCAGGGAGCTTGATTTCTACATACGCTTCGTCACGGATCTGACGCAGCCAGGTTTGCAGCTCTTCGTCGTATTTGCGGTTACGCAGTACGGTCATGGCTTGCTGTTCACGGGCCTGGGTGGTGCTGTCGGTGGCGCGGCGGCCAAGGACTTCCAGAACGTGCCAGCCATATTGAGTCTGGAACGGCTTGGACAGCTGACCTTGTGGGGTCTTGGCCATCACTTCGCGGAATTCAGGAACCAGCGCATTCGGGTCGATCCAGTTCAGGTCACCACCGTTGAGGGCGGAACCCGGATCTTCCGAGAAGCTTTTCGCCAGCTCGCCAAAGTCTTCGCCCGCTTCAATACGGGAGTAGAGCGATTGAGCCAGGGCTTTGGTTTTTTCTTCGTCGCGGATCGGGCTTGGTTTGACCAGGATGTGACGCACATGCACTTCGTCACGCACCTGGGCTTCGCCGCCACGCTTGTCGAGGATCTTCAAAATGATGAAGCCGCCCGGGGTACGCATAGGCTGGGTCACGTCACCCACCGCCATGGTGCTCAGCATACGATCGAACGGAGGTGGCAGTTGAGCGGCTTTACGCCAGCCCATGTCGCCGCCTTCCAGCGCGGTTTCGCTGGCGGATTTGGCAATTGCCAACTGACCGAAGTCAGCGCCTTGCTTGAGTTGCTGGTAAACCGCGTCGGCTTGTTTGGCGGCATTCTGAATCGCGTCGGAGTTGGCGCTTTCCGGCGTAGGAATCAGGATGTTGGCCAGACGAAACTCTTCGGACAGCTGCATCTTGCCCAGGTCGGACGCCAGGAAGTTCTTCACTTCCTGCTCGGACACCTGAATGCGTTCAGCGACACGGCGTTGACGCACACGGCTGATGATCATTTCGCGGCGGATCTGGTCACGAGCGTCGTCATAAGACAGGCCGTCGCGAGACAAAGCGGAGCGGAATTGCTCAATCGACATGTTATTGCGCTGGGCAATGGTGCCGACTGCCTGGTTCAGCTCTTCATCGGTAATGCGGATGCCGGAACGCTCGCCGATCTGCAGTTGCAGGTTTTCGACGATCAGACGCTCGAGCACCTGCTGATCCAGCACGCCGGCAGGTGGTACGGCAGCACCACGTTTGGCGATGGTTTGCTGAACTTCATGAACACGCTGGTCCAGTTGGCTCTGCATGACCACGTCGTTGTCGACGATGGCCACCACTTTATCGATGGACTGTACCGCGGCGTTGGCCGCGGTACCCAGGAACAGCGCGCCCAGCATCAGCGGGCGCAGACAATCAGAAAGCTTGGTCTTCACGTTCACGATAACCTTGGATGCCTTTGTCGAGGAAGCTCTCTACCTTGGCGCCGGTGAGGCCGCCGAGTCCCTTCAGAACAATTTGGAGGAAGACGCCGTGGTCGCCTTTTTCGTTTTCCGGGGCGTTCTGACTGAACTCGTCATAGCTGACCCAGTAACGGTTGATCAGGCGCAATTTCCAGCAGCAGTTGTCGTATTCGAAACCACCGAAGGCTTCCAGAGTACGGTTGCGGTTGTAGTCATACTGCCAGCGGCTGATGGCGTTCCACTGCGGCACGATCGGCCAGATCACCGAGAAGTCGTGCTGCTGGATCTTGTAGTAGTCCTTCACGTAGCCAGGAGTGCCCGGAGTACCGTAGTCACCGCCGCCCACCGACCATTTACCGGTGTTCTGGTCATAACGGACCTGGTCGTTGCGATAGCGATAACCGGCGTTGATAACCTTGTTCGGGTTGTCTTCAGGCTGGTAGTGGAACATCGCGCTGCCCGAGCGAGGGCTGCGGCTGTCCGGGTCCCAGTTGTAGTCGGCCGTGGTGCGCCAATCGCGGTTCCAGCGGTATTCGTATTCCAGTGCGTACGGCGAAACACTGGATTTTGCATCGTCGCGGGTTTTCGCATCGATACCTGGCAACTGGACTTCGCGGTCCTTGAAGTACAAGGCCTGGCCGACGCTGATGCGTTGACGCTCGAAGCCGTTGTCTTCGATCCAGCGGTTGGTGATGCCCAGCGACAGCTTGTTCTCGTCACCGACACGGTCGGAGCCGGAGAAGCGGTTGTCGCGGAATAGCGAGGCGTAGTTGAAGGTGTATTCGCCGGTGTCGAATACCGGAATATCCTTCTGGTCTTCCTCAGGTACATAAAGGTAGAACAGGCGCGGTTCCAGGGTCTGGCGATAGTTCTTGCCGAACCATTGGGTGTTGCGATCGAAGTACAGGCCGCTGTCGATGCTCGCGATCGGTACGCCGCGATTCTGGTTGCTGCTGAACGTGCCATTGGTACGGTCTGCTTCTGAATCCTGCGAGGCGATGTCGCTTTTACCTTTGCCGTCCAGATCCAGCTGGTACTGGGTGTACTGATACTTAAGAGACGGCTTCAAGAACCCATAGGTCCAGTTCAACGGCAGACTGACACCCGGCTTGAGATTCAAACGGTCGCCGTTAGCGCGAGCCAGGCCAGCCACGTTGTTATCAAGTCGCGGTTCGACAGTGCCATCTTCGTTTACGAAGTTGCCACTCTTCAAATCACGATCAAACCGCACGACCTCTGTCTCGTAATCGAAGTTCAGCCCTTCCGGATGGTAAGGCAACTGTCCATTGAAGGTGATCTGCGGCAAGCGATCGTACGGGGTGATGTTCGAAACGGTCGCCAGCTGATAAGCCTGGGCATTCAAACGAGCGGTATAGCTGTCGCCACGATAGGTGACAGAACCCTGCTGGTTCACGAAATCGGCACTTTTCACACCAATCTGATCAGTCTGCAGATCCTGGAAGTAATACGGATCGCTGATCTTGGTGTAATCGACTTGCGTAAGGACGCGCGAGTCCAGACCACCCTTGTGCTGCCAGTTATACATGTAGCGGGTTTTTTCGTAATCAGTCTGCAGCTTGCGATCGTCGTTCTCGTCGTTGAGGTACGCGGCGCCGAACTGACCTTCGCTGGACTTGGTCAGATAGCGGAATTCACCTTCCATCAACAGGCCACGCTTGGTCATATAGCGCGGGTACAACGTGGCATCGTAGTTCGGTGCCAGGTTGAAGTAATACGGGGTGACCAGCAGGAAGCCGGTATCGCTGCCGGTGCCAATGGTTGGCGGCAGGAAGCCGGATTGGCGACGGTCGTCGATCGGGAAATAGATGTATGGCGTGTACAGAACCGGAATGTCCTTGACCCGCAGCGTCACGTTGGTCGCAGTACCGAAACCGGTCGCCGGGTTCAAGGTGATGTTGTTGCCCTTGAGCTGCCAGGCGTTGCTGTTTGGTTCGCACGTGGTGTACGTACCATCCTTGAGTCGGATGATCGCGTTCTCGGCACGTTTGGCGTACAGCGCGTTACCGCGGATACGGGATTTGTGCATCACGTATTCGGCGTTGTCGACCTTGGCTTCACCCGTGTCGAGCTGCACGTCGGCGTGGTCGCCCACGATCAGTGCGCCGTTGTCGCGAACACGGACGTTGCCGCTCAGTTCGCCACGGCTCTCGGCCTGGTAGAGGTTCGCTTCGTCGGCTTCGACCTGCATGCTGCCCTGACGCATGACCACGTCACCGGCCAGGGTAGCGACCTGTTCATCCTGCTTATAGCGAGAGGCTTTTGCACCGAGAAAGGTCGGAGCGTCACTTTTATTCGTCTTGTCATTCATGCCAGGACGAATCGGTTCGATATAGGAACCAGAGCAGTAAGGACCGGTTTCGGCCAATTGCGCTGCAGTGAGCTTCTCGCGCGGAACCCAGTCGAGGTGGCTGTAGTCTTCACTACGCGACTTCAGGCCGCGACCCTTGGACTCGGTAACCAGCACAGGTTTTGCGCCGGTGTCTGCGCTGGAGCCGGTGTCTGCCGGGGCTTCGCCAGTGGCGGAAACTGCGCTGCCGTCATGGACGGGGCGTGGCGGCAATGCAGCGGCCGGCGCTTTTGGCGCACAGTCCCAGGCACCCGAAGCAGAGACTGAGCAGTCATACTGTTCCGCGGCGACCACGAACGAAGTGGCGAGTGGTTGCAGGGCCAGCAGACTGCCGGTGACCAACAACGGAAATTTTTTACGAAACGCGGGGGATTTCAATGCCATCTTATTAGTCCGGGCTTCCTGCGTGCCATCTGCCCGCGGTGTGGGCCGCACGCCTCTCGATGGTCTGAAAAAGATGCTGGATAATAAAGCATGACCCGCTTGACGGCTAGCGCCGTCGGAGACCCTTGCAATGCCTGACCAAGATGTACGCTTGCAACACCTGAAAGTTTGGCTCGATGAACAGTTGGCTATCCTCTTCGCAGAACAAGGTTGGGGCTCTGTGCCCCCGGCCACGTTGACTGCGGCCAGTAGCGACGCGAGTTTTCGGCGCTATTTCCGCTGGGAAGGCGCAGGCCGAAGTTTCGTTGTGATGGACGCGCCGCCGCCCCAGGAAAACTGCAAACCCTTCGTGGATATTGCTTTTCTGCTGGCGAAATCCGGAATAAACGTGCCGAAAATTTATGCCGAAGACCTAGAGCGTGGTTTTCTTTTGCTCAATGACCTGGGCAACAAGACTTACCTGGACGTGATCGACAGCGAAAACGCTGACGATTTGTTCAAGGATGCCCTGCAAGCACTGCTGGCTTTCCAGCAGTTGCCGATGGTGGCGCCGCTGCCAAGTTATGACGTGGCACTGCTGCGTCGTGAACTGGAACTGTTCCCCGAGTGGTACGTGAAGCGCGAACTCGGCATCGAGTTTGATTCGGCGCAGCAAACGCTCTGGCAACAGGTCAGCGACCTGCTGATCGACAGCGCCCTGGCTCAGCCCAAAGTCCTGGTGCATCGCGACTACATGCCGCGCAACCTGATGCTCAGCGAGCCGAATCCCGGCGTGCTGGATTTTCAGGACGCGGTTTATGGCCCGGTGACCTACGACGTGACTTGCCTGTTCAAGGACGCCTTCCTCAGCTGGCCTGAAGAACGCGTGCGTGGCTGGCTGGAAGATTACTGGCAGCAAGCCGGCGCGCTCGACATCCCGGTGCAGCCGGACTTCGAAGATTTCCTGCGCGCCAGCGATCTGATGGGCGTGCAACGGCACCTGAAAGTCATCGGCATTTTCGCCCGTATCTGCCATCGCGACGGCAAGCCGCGCTACCTCGGCGATGTGCCACGCTTCTTTGCTTATATAGACGCGGTCATCGCCCGTCGCCCTGAGCTGGCGGAGCTGGGTGAATTGCTGGCCAGTCTGCGTGCTGGAGCGACGGCATGAAGGCGATGATTCTGGCGGCGGGCAAAGGCGAGCGCATGCGTCCGCTGACCCTGACCACGCCAAAACCGCTGGTTCGCGCCGGCGGAGTGCCCCTGATCGAATATCACTTGGGGGCGTTGGCGGCAGCAGGGTTTACCGAGATCGTGATCAACCATGCCTGGCTCGGTCAGCAGATCGAGGACTACCTGGGCGATGGCTCGCGGTATGGCGTGAGCATTCAGTACTCGGCGGAAGGTGAGCCGCTGGAAACCGGTGGCGGTATTTTCCGTGCATTGCCGTTGTTGGGTGACGATGCCTTTGTGGTGGTCAACGGTGACATCTGGACCGATTACGATTTCAGCGTGTTGCATCAGCCCATCGCCGGGCTCGCTCATCTGGTATTGGCGGACAACCCGACGCATCACCCGAGTGGAGATTTCACTTTGGTCGATGGCCTTGTGCAGGACGGTCGGCCGGATACATCGACCCTGACCTACAGCGGCATCGCCGTGCTGCACCCGCAGCTGTTTGACGGTTGCTCGGCCGGTGCCTTCAAACTTGCGCCGTTGCTGCGCAAAGCCATGGCTGACGGGCAAGTGACCGGCGAACGCCTGAATGGGCATTGGGTGGATGTCGGCACTCATGAGCGTCTGGCTGAAGCAGAAACTCTGATAGAAGCGAGACGCTGACATGTTGTGGCCAGGGACTCTGATTGGAGCCGGAGCGGGCTTTGCCATAGCCAGCATTCCGGGGGCCATGCTCGGCGCTTTATTGGGACAGGCGCTGGACCGGCGCTTGCACCTGCAGAGCTGGGCGCATTTATGGGAAAAATTCGGTGGTCGCTCGGTGCTGCGCAACGATGAACTGCTGTTCGTGTTGCTGGGCCGATTGGCCAAGAGTGATGGGCGGGTAGTGGATGGGCACATCCAGCAGGCGCGGCAGGAAATGCGCTCGCTGGAGATGACCGAATCGGCGCAACGTCGAGCGATTACGGCGTTCAATCGCGGTAAGTCGGGACATGACCGGTTGCGCGGTTATCTACGACGCCTGAGTACTCAACCCTATGCGGCGGAAGGTGTGTTGCGCGCCTGTTGGCGGATGGTCTGGGCCGATGGCCGCGCTGGTAGCAGTGAGCGCGAGCTGATTGCCCAGTGGGGCAAATGGTTGGGATGGACGCGGCAACAGGTGCAGGCCTTGGCGACTGATTATGAGCCGCAGAAACGCCCATCGGTCAGCAGCGCGGTGACTTATCAAGACGCCTTGCGGCTATTGGGCGTGTCGGCGACCAGCGAGCCGGCGCAAATCAAGCGCGCCTATCGACGCCTGCTCAGTCGTCATCACCCGGACAAGATTGCCGGCAGTGGTGCGACAGCGTTGCAGGTTCGCGAGGCCACGGACAAAACGCGTGAATTGCATACTGCCTATACGTTGATTCGTGAGCGGCGGGATTTTCGTTAGCAAGTAAGGTTTGTGTCGCTAGTGATGCCGCCATCGCGGGCAAGCCACGCTCCCACAGGTTTTATGTCGATAGCAAAAATTGCGTACGACTCAAATCCTGTGGGAGCGAGGCTTGCCCGCGATGAGGGCGACTCGGTCTATCAGTCCGCCACAGGCTGCGGATTCAGCCACCCCCGCACCCGACGGACCAATTGCTCCTGCTCGGCCTTGGCATTTCCCGGCAAAGCCTTGAGCGAAACCTGGCTGAACCCCGAAGTCTTCAAGCGCTTGCTGGCCTGTAAGCGTTCCAGCGCCGCGTTACGATCCACCGGTTTATCCATATAGAAGATATCTGCGGTAGGCAGCTTCAAGGTGGGTGTGAGCTCAGCCAGCTCGGGCTTCGCCGTAACAGGCGTCTGGGCGGCGACCATCACGAGCTTCTCGACTTGCGAGGGCTGCTTCTCGCTCAGATAACGCGCGGCCCAGTAAGCGCCGGTACCATGGCCCAACACGACGATACTGCGAGCGCTTTGCTGTTCGGCGTAGGCGATGGCCGCATCGATGCGGGAGAAGATTCGCTCGGCGTCGGCTTTGGCCTGTTCTTCGGTGGTTTCGACGATGGCCTTGTCGGCCACATCCGCTTCGCCGCCGGCCGCCTGTTCGATGGGCGCCGCAGTCGTGGAGTCTTTGCTGCCGGCATCAGGCGTTTTGGGTGCCGGCGCCACTTCGACGATACGTGGCGCAATGGCTTCGCTTTGCAGGTCCGGCAAGGTGATACTCAGGCTGCTCCACTCGGCGTCCGGCAACTTGCGCCGCAATGGGCTGATCGCTTGCGGCCAGTCAACGGTTTCACCGGCGCCAGGGATGATAATCACCGCGCCTTTGGGTTCGGCGGTATTGGCCGGTTTCCACAAGGCGAGAAAACTGTCGGTACCGGCTTGCAATTGTTGCTGTTCCTGCGCAGGGATTTTTCGCTCAAGTGCGCTCGCTTCTTCCTGACTACGCTCAAGCAACGGCTGACGTTCGACCGGTTTTTCTTCGGCGGGTTTTTCCGCAGCGGCAGGTGCCGGATCGGCCGCCTCGACGGAAAACGCGCAAGGCAGGATCAGCGACAGGCACAATGCTGGCAGTGCCAGGCGGTAGACAGGGGGCATCGGATATTCCAGGCCAGAAGTTAATCCGGCAGCCTAATGGGTTGGTCAGTATTTGTCAGTGTGTGAGACTTTGATGATGCATTTTCGCTGCCTGTGGGTTATCGGCTGTTTATGGTTTCCCTTGATGGGCTGGGCGGCGCCCGCGCCACCGGCGCACCTCGTGCACCTGTCTCCGGCGCAACAGCAATGGCTGACGCAGCATGGCGAGTTGCGGGTCGGGGTGGTGTTGCAAACACCCTATGCCCAATACGATCGCCGCTTGCAGCGCCTGTCCGGGGTTAACGTCGAGCTGATGAAGTGGCTGGCCAAGGCGCTCAAGATCGAACTGAGCTGGCGCAATTACCCTGATCTTGCGCAACTGGAAGCCGCCGCTCGTGAAGGCGACATCGATATAGCACCGGGGCTGACGCAAACTCCTGCGGGTTTGCGGTTCTGGCAATTTTCCGACCCTTACATGCGGGTGCCGCAACTGGTGGTCAGCGACCAGAAGAGCACCGGTGCGGTAGAGCTGGAAAAGCTCGACAGCCAGACCCGCGTCGCCGTGCGCATGCCTGGCGTCACCGCCGATTATCTGCGCAGTAACTATCCCCATCTGAACCTGCAAGGCGTGCCTCTGGAACGCCAGGCGCTGCAACTGCTGTTGAGTCAGCAGGCCGGTTACGCCGTGGTCGATGAAGCGCAGTTCGGGCGTCTGTCTGCCGAGCCCGAGTTCTCCGGGCTGGTTGTGGTGGGCGATATCGGTTTCCCGCAACTGCTGCGAGTGGCCACACGCCGGGACTGGCCGGAGTTGGCCGGCATCGTCGAAAGCGCGCTACGGGCGATTCCGGCCAAGGACCTCGAGCAACTGCACAATCAATGGCTGCAACCCAAGTATCCGCGGCTGTCCGAGTCGCCGGGTTTTTGGCAGAACCTCAGCCTGCTCTTGGTGGTGTTGCTATTGAGCAGCATGGCCATTGTGTTCTGGCAACGTCGCCAACAACACAGTATGGAGCAACGATTGCTGGCGGCGCGCGAAGACATTGCCCTGCGCGAGGCCAGTGAAGAGGCCTTGCGCCTCACGCAGTTTTCCATCGATCAGAGCACCGTCGGCATCCTCTGGGTCAACTGGGACAGCCATGTGCGCTACGCCAACCGGGCAGCCGAAACCATGCTCGGCTACCCGGCGGGCGGGATCATTGATCGGCCATTGATCGACTTCGAACCCGGTTTGCACATGGACCGCTGGCTGAACTTGTGGAAACGCGCCAGGGCCAGTGACGAAGGGCCGCAAAGTTTCGAAACCAATTGCGTGCGAGCAGATGGCAGTATTCTGCCGGCGGATGTTTCGTTGAGCTTCTTGCGTTTTCGCGATGGGGAATACCTGGTGGTTTACCTCAATGACGTCACCGAGCGTCGTCGTGCCCTGGCCGCGTTGCAGGAAAGCGAAGCGCGGCTGCAAGGGATCGCCGCCAATGTCCCCGGCCTGGTCTTTCGTCTGGAGCGTGCGCCGGTGACCGGGCAGATCGACTTTGCCTACATCAGCGAAGGCAGCGAGAGCCTGGTGGGTTACTCACCGGCTACGTTGGCCCATCGGGACAAAGGCCTGCGCAGCCTGGTGCATCCGGATGACAAGGCCAGTTACCACCAGACTCAGGACCATGCGCTGGATACCGACAGCGACTGGTCGTGGCAGGGACGGATTCTGACCCGTCAGGGCGAACAGCGCTGGGCCGAGATCAAGGCCATCACTCGCCGCCTCGAAGACGGCGCCTATGTCTGGGACGGGATCGTCTGGGACATCACCGAGAGCAAGCGCATCGAACTGGAACTGGCCAGCTCTCGCGAGCAATTGCGTGAGTTGTCCGCCCACCTGGAGAGCGTGCGGGAAGAGGAAAAGGCGCGCATCGCCCGGGAAGTTCACGACGAGTTGGGTCAGATGTTGACCGTATTGAAGCTGGAAACGTCCATGTGCGAACTGGCCTACGCCCAGCTCGATCCGGGTCTGCATGAGCGCTTGAACAGCATGAAGCGGTTGATCGCTCAGCTGTTTCAACTGGTGCGCGATGTGGCCACGGCGCTAAGGCCGCCGATTCTCGATGCCGGGATCGCCTCGGCGATTGAGTGGCAGGCGCGACGGTTCGAAGCGCGCACGCAGATTCCGTGTCTGGTGCAGGTGCCGGATAACCTGCCGGTGCTCAGCGATGCCAAAGCCATCGGGCTGTTCCGGATCCTTCAGGAAGCGCTGACCAATGTCATGCGCCACGCCCAGGCGCATACTGTTGAACTGACGCTGACCCTTGAGGGCGATGAACTCTGTCTGACTGTCAGCGATGATGGCGTAGGATTTGTCGCCGGCACTGGCAGGCCGACGTCCTTTGGTGTGGTTGGCATGCGTGAGCGGGTGTTGATCATGGGCGGGCAGTTGTCGCTTGAGAGTGAGCCGGGGGAGGGTACGACCTTGAGTGTGCGAGTGCCGCTGGATGAGGCCTGATGGTTTTAAGTTGTTTGGACTGGCGCCTTCGCGGGCAAGTCGGATCGCCGCACCGCCGCTCCCACAGGGATTTGTGCAAATGCGCAGATCTTTGACACCCCCCAGTCACTGTGGGAGCGGGCTTGCCCGCGATAGATCTTGGCTCTGACATAAGAAGAATGGAGAAGAACGTGATCCGTGTACTGGTAGCCGAAGACCACACCATCGTTCGCGAAGGCATCAAGCAATTGATCGGCCTGGCCAAGGACTTGCTGGTGGTAGGGGAGGCGAGCAATGGCGAGCAGTTGCTCGAGACCTTGCGCCATGTTCCCTGCGAAGTGGTGTTGCTGGATATCTCCATGCCCGGGGTCAACGGCCTGGAAGCGATCCCGCGGATTCGCGCGCTGAACAATCCTCCGGCGATTCTGGTGTTGTCGATGCACGACGAAGCGCAAATGGCCGCTCGGGCGTTGAAGGTTGGCGCCGCAGGCTATGCGACCAAGGACAGCGATCCGGCATTGCTGCTGACGGCAATCCGCAAAGTCGCGGCGGGCGGGCGATACATTGACCCGGACCTGGCCGACCGGATGGTCTTCGAAGTCGGCCTGACGGATTCGCGGCCGCTACACTCGTTGCTGTCGGAGCGTGAATTCTCGGTGTTCGAACGCTTGGCCCAAGGCGCCAACGTCAACGACATCGCCCAACAACTGGCCCTGAGCAGCAAAACCATCAGCACCCACAAGGCGCGGCTGATGCAGAAACTTAACATTACCTCCCTGGCCGAACTGGTGAAGTACGCGATGGAACACAAACTCCTCTGACACACCCCATCCACGGGTTCACTGCAAATCCCTGTGGGAGCGGGCTTGCCCGCGATTGCGGTTTGTCTGTCGATAGGGTTCTGAATGTTCCATCGTCATCGCGGGCAAGCCCGCTCCCACAGGACCGCGGTCGCATGTCCATTTGCGACATGCACACAAAGCCGCTTTTGCCTGTTTTTGCGGCTTGCAGCTTACCGCCTGTCGCGATCCCGAATTGACATATCCATCCCCGCCATCCTTGTAGGGCAATCCCTACCCCCAATCTTCCATCCGGCTGAGGCGATTCTCTCCTGCACCCCGATTTGCGCGGCTCCCAGCGTCCACTAGGCTTAATCCACAGCAGTCATCAATAACAAAGGTGTGGGTATGAGCCAGGTTGATTCAAGCGCAGGGGCCAGCGATATTCTGGTCAGCTTTCGTGGAGTGCAAAAGAGCTACGACGGCGAGAACCTGATCGTCAAAGACCTCAACCTGGAGATTCGCAAAGGCGAATTCCTCACCTTGCTCGGGCCGTCCGGCTCCGGCAAGACCACCAGCCTGATGATGCTCGCCGGTTTCGAAACGCCGACCGCCGGGGAGATTCAACTGGCCGGGCGCTCCATCAACAACGTGCCGCCGCATAAACGCGACATCGGCATGGTGTTCCAGAACTACGCGTTGTTCCCGCACATGACGGTCGCCGAGAACCTGGCGTTTCCGCTGACTGTGCGCGGTTTGAACAAGAGCGATGTCAGTGACCGGGTCAAACGTGTTTTGAGCATGGTTCAGCTCGACACCTTCGCCCAGCGTTATCCGGCGCAACTGTCCGGCGGCCAGCAACAGCGTGTGGCCTTGGCCCGTGCGTTGGTGTTCGAACCGCAACTGGTGCTGATGGATGAACCCCTCGGCGCACTGGACAAACAACTGCGCGAACACATGCAGATGGAAATCAAACACCTGCACCAGCGCCTCGGTGTGACCGTGGTCTACGTGACCCACGACCAGGGCGAAGCCCTGACCATGTCCGACCGCGTTGCCGTGTTCCACCAGGGTGAAATCCAGCAGATCGCGCCACCGCGCTCCCTCTATGAAGAACCGAAAAACACCTTCGTCGCCAACTTCATCGGCGAGAACAACCGTCTCAATGGCCGCTTGCACAGCCATACCGGCGACCGCTGCGTGGTCGAACTCGGACGTGGTGAAAAGGTTGAAGCGCTGGCGGTCAATGTCGGCAAGACCGGCGAACCCGTCACGCTGTCGATTCGCCCGGAGCGCGTGAGCCTCAATGGTTCGAGCGAGTCCTGCGTCAACCGCTTCTCAGGGAGGGTGGCGGAATTCATCTATCTGGGCGACCACGTCCGGGTTCGCCTGGAAGTCTGCGGCAAGACCGACTTCTTCGTGAAACAACCGATTGCCGAGCTCGATCCTGCGCTGGCTGTCGGCGATGTGGTACCGCTTGGCTGGCAGGTCGAACACGTTCGCGCGCTCGACCCACTTTTAGAGGCGCATTGATCGCCCCCTGCTTCACCAACACCAACCCTGCACGTGGAGAGAACAATAAATGTTGAGATCCTTGAAATTCACCGCTCTGGTCGTCGGCATGATGAGTGCGGCGCACGCGATGGCGGCGGGCCCGGACCTGACCGTGGTGTCCTTTGGCGGGGCGAACAAGGCGGCGCAGGTCAAAGCCTTCTACGCACCGTGGGAAGCAGCGGGCAACGGCAAAATCGTCGCTGGCGAGTACAACGGCGAGATGGCCAAGGTCAAAGCCATGGTCGACACCAAGAGCGTGTCCTGGGATCTGGTGGAAGTTGAATCGCCAGAGCTGTCCCGTGGTTGCGACGAAGACATGTTCGAGCAGCTTGATCCGAAGCTGTTCGGCAAGTCCGAAGACTACGTCAAAGGCGCCATCCAGCCGTGCGGCGTGGGCTTCTTCGTGTGGTCGACCGTGTTGGCCTACAACGCCGACAAACTGGCTTCCGCTCCGACTAGCTGGGTTGATTTCTGGGACACCAAGAAATTCCCGGGCAAACGTGGCCTGCGTAAAGGCGCCAAGTACACCCTGGAATTCGCCTTGATGGCCGATGGCGTTGCGCCGAAGGACGTCTACAAAGTACTGGCCGGCAAGGATGGTCAGGACCGTGCGTTCAAGAAACTCGATGAACTCAAGCCAAGCATTCAGTGGTGGGAAGCCGGCGCACAACCGCCGCAATACCTCGCCTCCGGTGACGTGGTCATGAGCTCGGCCTACAACGGCCGGATCGCGGCGGTACAGAAAGAAAGCAACCTGAAAGTGGTGTGGAACGGCGGTATCTACGACTTCGACGCGTGGGCAATTCCAAAAGGCCTGGATAAGACCCGTGCTGAAGCGGCGAAGAAATTCATCGCGTTCTCGGTGGCTCCGCAGCAGCAGAAGACCTACTCGGAAAACATTGCCTACGGCCCGGCCAATACCCAAGCCGTTCCATTGCTGTCCAAGGATGTTCTGAAGGACATGCCGACCACCCCGGAAAACATCGCCAACCAGGTGCAGATCGACGTCAGCTTCTGGGCTGACAACGGCGAGCAACTGGAGCAGCGCTTCAATTCCTGGGCTGCGAAGTAACCACAATCCTTGTGGGAGCGGGCTTGCCCGCGATGGCGGTGGGTCAGTTGACAGAGATGTTGAATCTGATGACGCCATCGCAGGCAAGCCAGCTCCCACAGGTTGTTTGACTTAGAAAGATCGATTTCCGGAGTACGCCATGGCTATCGCCGTTCCCGTGAACGCGGGCACTGACCCCACCTTGAAGCAGCGGCTCAAGCACGCCGAGCGAATCAACCGCTGGAAAGCACAAGCCTTGATCGCGCCGTTGGTGCTGTTTCTGTTGCTGGTGTTCCTGGTGCCGATCGTGGCGCTGCTCTACAAAAGCGTTGGTAACCCGGAAGTGGTCGGCGTCATGCCGCGCACCGTGGCGGCCATCGCCAGTTGGGACGGCCGAGGCCTGCCGGCAGAGCCTGTGTACAAGGCCGCCAGCGAAGACCTCGCCGAAGCTCGCAAGAATCAGACCTTGGGCGACTTGTCCAAACGCTTGAACATGGAGTTGGCCGGCTACCGCAGCCTGCTGACCAAAACCGCACGTGCCTTGCCGTTCGCCCCCGAACCGGCCTCTTATAAAGAAGCGCTGGAAGGCCTCGACGAGCGCTGGGGCGATCCGGCCTATTGGCAGGTCGTGCGCCGCAACACCAGCGGCGTGACGCCTTATTACCTGCTGGCCGCCGTCGATCACCGCATTGACGACCTCGGCGAAATCGCTCCGGCCACCCCGGATCAGGCGATCTATCTCGACATCTTCGCCCGGACCTTCTGGATGGGCCTGATCATCACCTTGATCTGTCTGGTGCTGGCCTACCCGTTGGCTTACCTGCTGGCGAACCTGCCATCGCGACAAAGCAACCTGTTGATGATTCTGGTGCTGTTGCCGTTCTGGACCTCGATTCTGGTGCGGGTCGCCGCGTGGATTGTGTTGTTGCAATCGGGCGGCTTGATCAACAGCGGTCTGATGGCCATGGGCGTCATCGATAAGCCGCTGGAGCTGGTGTTCAACCGCACCGGGGTCTACATCTCGATGGTGCACATCCTGCTGCCGTTCATGATTCTGCCGATCTACAGCGTGATGAAAGGCATCTCGCCGACTTACATGCGCGCAGCGATTTCCCTCGGCTGTCACCCGTTCGCCAGTTTCTGGCGGGTGTATTTCCCGCAGACCTATGCCGGTGTCGGCGCCGGTTGCCTGTTGGTGTTCATCCTCGCCATCGGCTACTACATCACCCCTGCGTTGCTGGGCAGCCCGAACGATCAGATGGTCAGTTATTTCGTCGCCTTCTACACCAACACCAGTATCAACTGGGGCATGGCGACCGCACTCGGTGGGCTGTTGCTGCTGGCGACCGTGGTGCTTTATCTGATTTACAGCTGGCTGGTGGGCGCCAGTCGCCTGCGCCTGAGCTAAGGGGAGAATGAAATGCTGAGTCCTTATATGTCGCCCATCGAACGGGTATGGTTCTACAGCTTGCGGATTCTCTGCGGCTTGATTCTGTTGTTCCTGATCTTGCCGGTGCTGGTGATCATTCCGCTGTCATTCAATTCGGGGAGTTTTCTGGTTTATCCGCTGCAAGGTTTCTCACTGCACTGGTACCAGGACTTCTTTGCTTCGGCCGAATGGATGCGTTCATTGAAGAACAGCATGATCGTGGCCCCGGCAGCGACGGTACTGGCGATGATCTTCGGCACGCTGGCGGCGATCGGCCTGACCCGGGGCGATTTCCCGGGCAAACCGCTGGTGATGGCGCTGGTGATTTCGCCGATGGTGGTGCCGGTGGTGATCATTGGTGTAGCCAGTTACCTGACCTTTGCCCCACTGGGGTTCGGCAACAGCTATCTCTCGCTGATCGTCGTGCACGCTGTGCTGGGTGTGCCGTTCGTGATCATCACTGTGTCGGCGACCTTGCAGGGGTTTAACCAGAACCTGGTGCGGGCCGCTGCAAGCCTGGGGGCTTCGCCGCTGACCGCGTTTCGTCGGGTGACATTGCCGTTGATTGCGCCGGGCGTGATTTCCGGTGCGCTGTTTGCCTTCGCCACCTCGTTCGATGAAGTGGTGGTAACGCTGTTCCTCGCCGGCCCCGAACAAGCGACCTTGCCTCGGCAGATGTTCAGCGGCATCCGCGAAAACCTCAGCCCGACGATTGCCGCTGCCGCGACGCTGTTGATCGCGTTCTCGGTGATCCTGTTGCTGACGCTGGAATGGCTGCGCGGGCGCAGCGAAAAACTGCGCACTGCGCAGGTCTGAAATCACACACAGCTCAAAATGTGGGAGCGGGCTTGCCCGCGATGACGGTGTATCAGTCAACACTGATGTTGGATGTCATGACGCCATCGCGGGCAAGCCCGCTCCCACAGGGATTTAGGGTAATTTCGGAATCTGCGGTGATTCACAATCTGAATAGCAGACAAACCCCAATCCCCAGCTACTATTGTGCCCAGCTCCCCTATCTATAAGAGGCTGCGCACATGAGTCTTTCCTCTTTCAAAATCGCTCACAAACTGATCACCGGCGCAGGTGCCATCGAGCAACTCGCGGCCGAATTGACGCGTCTGGACATCGACAACCCGCTGATCGTCACCGACGCCGCGCTGGTCAAGTCCGGCACGGTAGAGCTGGCGCTGGCGCAGCTGGGCGAGCGCAGTTACGAGATCTTCGACCGAGTGTTGCCGGACCCGGAAATCGCCATCGTCGAAGATTGCATGCGGGTTTACCGTGAAGGCGGGCATGACGGATTGATCGGCCTCGGTGGCGGCAGTGCCATCGACATTGCCAAGAGTGTTGCAGCCTATGCCGGTTACCACGGCGCCCTGGAGGATTTGTTTGGTGTCGATCAGGTGCCGCGCAAAGGCCCGCCGCTGATTGCCATCCCGACCACTGCCGGCACCGGTTCGGAAGTGACCAACGTGGCCATCCTCTCCGACAAGGTTGCGCAGCTGAAGAAGGGCATTATCAGCGATTACTTGTTGCCGGACGTGGCACTGGTCAGCCCGCAAATGACCCTGACCTGCCCGCGCAGTGTCACCGCTGCCAGTGGCGTCGATGCGCTGGTGCACGCCATCGAGTCCTACCTGTCGCTCAATGCCTCGCCAATCACCGATGCCCTGGCCATTGGCGCGATCAAACTGATTACCCAGGCGCTGCCCAAGGCCTACGCCAATCCCTCTCATCTGCAAGCCCGCGAGGACATGGCGACCGCCAGCCTGATGGCCGGCATGGCGTTCGGCAATGCCGGGGTCGGAGCGGTGCATGCGTTGGCTTATCCGCTGGGCGGGCGTTTCAACATTGCCCATGGCGTCAGCAATGCCTTGCTGCTGCCGTATGTCATGACCTGGAACAAGATGGCCTGCGTGGAGCGTATGCAGGATATTGCCGAGGCCATGGGGGTGAAGACTGCTCATCTGAGCGCCAACGAAGCGGCGGACAAAGCCGTGGAGGCGATGACCGAGCTGTGCGCCGCGGTGGAGATCCCGCTGGGCCTGCGCAGTTTCGGGGTGCCCGAGGATGCGATCCCGGCCATGGCCGTGGAAGCCGCCGGCATCGAGCGCCTGATGCGCAACAATCCGCGCAAGCTGAGCGCCATCGATATCGAGAAGATCTACCGAGCGGCCTATTAGTACCCAATCATCGCAGCACGGTGCGCGCGTCAAAGCATGAGGTATACAATGCGCGCCATCGTGATTCTGCTCAAAAAAGGTGCGTCATGCAGCCCTTCGTCATTGCTCCGTCGATTCTCTCCGCCGACTTCGCCCGCCTGGGCGAGGAAGTGGACAACGTCCTGGCCGCCGGCGCCGACTTCGTGCACTTCGATGTCATGGACAATCATTACGTACCCAACCTGACCATCGGCCCGATGGTGTGTGCCGCGCTGCGCAAGTACGGCGTGACCGCGCCGATCGATGCGCACCTGATGGTCAGCCCGGTGGACCGCATCGTCGGTGACTTCATCGAGGCCGGTGCGACCTACATTACTTTCCACCCGGAAGCCACGCAGCACGTCGACCGTTCCCTGCAATTGATCCGCGAAGGCGGCTGCAAGGCGGGCCTGGTGTTCAACCCGGCGACCCCGCTGGACGTACTCAAGTACGTGATGGACAAGGTCGATATGATCCTCCTGATGAGCGTCAACCCGGGTTTCGGCGGGCAGAAGTTCATTCCCGGTACCCTCGACAAGCTGCGTGAAGCGCGGGCTCTGATCGATGCTTCCGGACGTGACATTCGCCTGGAAATCGACGGCGGCGTAAACGTGAACAATATTCGCGAAATCGCCGCCGCAGGCGCCGACACTTTCGTGGCCGGTTCGGCGATCTTTAATGCGCCGAACTATCAGGAAGTGATTGAAAAAATGCGCTCCGAACTGGCGCTGGCGCGCCCATGAGTGGTTTTGAGCAGCTGTTCCCGGGGCGTCTGCCGCGGCTGGTGATGTTCGATCTGGATGGCACCCTGGTCGATTCGGTCCCCGACCTCGCGGCGGCTGTGGATAACATGCTGCTCAAACTCGGGCGTCAACCTGCCGGTATCGAACCGGTGCGGGAGTGGGTTGGCAACGGCGTGCACATGCTGGTGCGCCGGGCCTTGGCCAATCACATCGACGGTGAGGGTGTCGATGAGGTCGAGGCCGAGCATGCCCTGGAATTGTTCAACGGCTTTTATGAGGACGGTCACGAACTGACGGTGGTTTACCCCGGCGTGCGTGACACCCTCAAGTGGCTGAACAAACAAGGTGTCGAAATGGCGCTGATCACCAACAAACCGGAACGCTTCGTCGCGCCGCTGCTGGATCAGATGAAGATCGGCCGTTACTTCAAATGGATCATCGGTGGCGACACCCTGCCGAACAAGAAACCTGACCCGGCCGCGCTGTTTTTCGTGATGAAAATGGCCAACATTCCGGCATCGCAATCGTTGTTCGTCGGCGACTCGCGCAGCGATGTGCTGGCGGCGAAAGCGGCGGGGGTCAAATGCGTGGCCCTCAGTTATGGCTATAACCACGGTCGGCCGATTGCCGAAGAATCGCCGGCGCTGGTGATCGATGATCTGCGCAAACTAATTCCCGGTTGCCTGGATCCGGCCGCTGAGATAACGTTGCCCGACGCTGTTCAATCCCCTTCTGGAAACGCCATCGTGGTGGTCACTCGCAAACTCTGGATGAAAGTCATCAAGGCCCTGGCCCGTTGGCGTTGGCGCGCCTGACTTGTTCCTGGCCGGCGTACCGGCGCGTTTGCACACCTGACCGTTAGACCCTCAAGCCACGAGGCACCTCATGATCCGCGAAGAATTCCTGCGTTTGGCCGCTGCCGGCTACAACCGCATCCCGCTTGCCTGCGAAACCCTGGCCGACTTCGACACGCCATTGTCGATCTACCTGAAACTGGCCGACGAGCCCAACTCCTACCTGCTGGAGTCGGTGCAGGGCGGCGAGAAATGGGGCCGTTATTCGATCATCGGCCTGCCGTGCCGCACCGTGCTGCGGGTTCACGATCACCACGTCAGCGTGACCCACGACGGCGTCGAGATCGAAAGTCACGATGTTGAAGACCCGCTGGCCTTCGTCGAAGCCTTCAAGGCACGCTACAACGTGCCGACCATCGCCGGTCTGCCGCGCTTCAATGGCGGTCTGGTGGGTTACTTCGGTTATGACTGCGTACGTTATGTGGAGAAGCGTCTGGGCAAATGCCCGAACCCGGATCCGCTGGGCGTGCCGGACATTCTGCTGATGGTCTCCGACGCGGTGGTGGTGTTCGACAACCTCGCCGGCAAGATGCACGCGATTGTCCTGGCCGATCCGTCGCAGGAAGATGCTTTCGAGCAAGGTCAGGCGCGTCTGCAAACGCTGCTGGAACAACTCCGTCAGCCAATCACTCCGCGCCGTGGCCTGGATTTCAGCAAGCAGCAATCGGCTGATCCGGTATTCCGTTCAAGCTTCACCCAGGACGATTACGAAAAAGCCGTCGACACCATCAAGGAATACATCCTGGCCGGTGACTGCATGCAGGTCGTGCCGTCCCAGCGCATGTCGATCGATTTCAAAGCCGCGCCTATCGACCTGTATCGGGCGCTGCGCTGCTTCAACCCGACGCCTTATATGTACTTCTTCAACTTCGGCGACTTCCACGTCGTCGGCAGTTCGCCGGAAGTACTGGTGCGGGTCGAAGACAACCTCATCACCGTGCGCCCGATTGCCGGCACCCGTCCGCGAGGCGCCAACGAAGAGGCTGACGTGGCGCTGGAGAAAGACCTGCTGTCGGACGACAAGGAGATCGCCGAGCATTTGATGCTGATTGATCTGGGCCGCAACGACACCGGTCGCGTTTCGGAGATCGGTTCGGTGAAACTCACCGAGAAGATGGTCATCGAGCGTTATTCCAACGTGATGCACATCGTCTCCAACGTTACTGGCCAATTGAAAGCCGGGCTGACAGCGATGGACGCACTGCGGGCGATCCTGCCGGCCGGCACCTTGTCTGGCGCGCCGAAGATTCGCGCGATGGAAATCATCGACGAGCTGGAACCGGTCAAGCGTGGCGTCTACGGTGGCGCGGTCGGTTACTTCGCCTGGAACGGCAACATGGACACGGCGATTGCGATCCGCACCGCAGTGATCAAGAACGGCGAACTGCATGTGCAGGCCGGTGGCGGCATCGTCGCCGACTCGGTGCCGGCGCTGGAATGGGAAGAAACCCTGAACAAACGTCGCGCCATGTTTCGCGCGGTGGCCCTGGCCGAGCAGACGCCGGACACCTGAGTTCACGCAATACCTGTGGGAGCGAGCTTTTGTGGCGAGGGAGCTTGCTCCCGCTGGCCTGCGTAGCAGGACCTCTGACGACTGCTACGCAGCCGAGCGCGAGCAAGCTCGCTCGCCACATAAGTACTTCATTAAAAAACGCGGCACCTGTGAGGGCGCCGCGTTTTTTATGGCCCGGGATTTAGAAGTCCAACGCTACCCCAACGTTAATACCTTGCTGGGTAAAGTCATCATCCTTGCGGATATCGTAGCTGGCGCGCAACGCCAGGTCCTTGGTGAGGTTGTGACTCACGCCCAGGTTCAAACGGTTCAGGTTGGTCTGCGGAGTGTAGCCGGCCAGGGTGTAGTGGTTGTTCGGCAGGCTGTTGAGGTTCATGGTCACGTCCTGGGTGTCGTCGTTGTACTCACGTTCGTGAGCCAGTTCGCCAAACACCTGGGTCTGCGGGGTGATCTGGTACTTGCCCTGAATCCCGAGACCCAGGCGCCGAGAGATGCGCGACTGGTCATCGAAGGTCAGCGCGGTGGAGTCAGCGCCATTTTCCGAGTACCCGTCGACTTCAACCTTGGCGAAATCAGCGCTGACGAACGGCGACAGGTGCCAAGGGCTGGTTGCTTCTGGTGCGATGTCGTAACCCAGCCGGCCGCTGAAGGCCAATACATAACCGTCGGTATCGCCTTTCTCCCCTCGCTCGTTGACCCCCAGTTGGAATTTGCGTTTGAGGCTGTCGTAGTCCAGATGCCCGGCCGTCAGTGCCGCGTCACCCCACCAGCGGTTCTGCTGGTACTGGGCGAAAGCCGTACCCATGTACGTGTTGAGCTTGTAGTCCGAATCGTTATCACCGGCTTCGAGTTTCTGATTGTAGAAGCCAGCCGCCAGGCCAACACGCCACGCTTCATTCAGCCGGTAGCTGCCACCGATATTCAAGTTGTAGCCATTACCGTCAGCACTGGCGCCGCTGCGCTGACTGTCGAAATCCTGATGCTGGCCGCCGCCGGCGACAATCGCCCGCCATTGACCCACGCCTTGCCAGTTTTCCCAATCGGCCAGCCACTGGTTGCGTAATTCATCCTGATGCGCACGCAGGGTGCCCTGAGCCATTTCCGGCAGGAGCGTCGCTTCCCACGGCGCGGCCAGCAGCGAGTAGGCGTAATCGGCAATCAGGCGTTGCCCGGCTTCGGTCGGGTGCACCGAGTCGTTGTAGATCAGTTTGGTCGGGTCCGGGGTGGCACTGTTGATCCCGTAGCGGGTGTTCTCGGTGCAACTGTTGCCGCTGAAGCAGGTGGCGCTCAGGTTCTGGTCGGTGGCCAAGCCGAATTGCGCCGGGTTGGCGAACGTTTCTTTGAGCAGCACCGGAATGTTCAGGGGAATGACGTTGGCATTAACGCTTTGCAGCTGGCTCACCAGTTCGCTGTTGAACTGGTTGCTGAGCTGGGACGTGAACGCTTGCAGAGACGTGCCGTTGAAAGCCGGGGTAAAGCCGATGTCCGGCAGCAACCAGACCATGATGTAGCGGGCACCGGCCTGTTGCAGGGTTTGCACACTGCTGGCCAAGCGATCGGCGGCGGCGCTGGCTTGGGGCAGACTGGTCACGCGACCTTGAAGGAAGTCGTTACCACCGCCCGAGAGGTAATACAGTGCGTTCGGGTCGGCGCGGAAGTTGTTCGACGGCAGATAGCCTGCGCGGGTACGTTCGCCGGTGGCGGAGGTGCTGGTGATCGAGTCGAGAATCTGGTCGGTGCGATAACCGCCAACCGCCCAGTTGTTGCCATCGGGCAAGCCTTCGTTGGCGCGTACCGCCGAGGAAGAAGACGCCGTCTGGTCCGGTGAGAACCCCAGTCTCCCGCCGAGAATTTGCGTGGCATTGAGCGAGCGCACTTCACCGCTGCCGTCCAGGTAGACCGGGCCGGTGCGATTGGTGAAACGTTGGGTCGCCCCGGCAGGCCCGCCGGTATCGGTGAAGGTCCCGGCATCGCTGAGGCTGTCGCCGAAGACGACGAAATTCGTATAAGGATTGGGCGCGGCGATCGCCTGGGCACAGGCAGCAGCGAGCAGGCATCCGGCGAGCGGTACAAACAACGTCTGTTTGATCATGAGCAAGTCCGTTTATTTTATTGTTGTAGTTAACGAAACGACAGTACCAAAAACTTTCGGCCTTTTGCCATCTGTCGTGAACCCTTCGTTTGTTTCGCAAGCTGTCGCTCCGGCCATATTGCACGCTCTGCCCAGCTAAGTTACTGTGCCGAGACGTATGAATGAGACCTTCCCCGTGTTGATCGTCAGCAAACTCCTGGATCAAGTCATCAAGGCACACGCCCGTTGGCGTTGGCGCGCCTGAATCTTTTCTGCCGGCCTGGCCGGACCTGTACCGCTTTGCCTTCTTTACCTGTCTGAAATGCCGCTTTGCTGGCGCCACTCCAGCACCTGACAAAGCGCAGCGCATTGCGGGTAAATCATTCGAAGGCCGTATTAAAAGTCAGTGAATTCAAGAGGTTCTAAACGCCATGTTGCTGATGATCGATAACTACGACTCTTTTACTTACAACGTTGTGCAGTACCTTGGCGAGCTAGGCTCCGAGGTCAAAGTCGTGCGCAACGATGAACTCACCATTGCCGAAATCGAAGCCCTCAACCCTGAGCGCATTGTCGTGTCCCCGGGTCCATGCACCCCGACCGAAGCCGGTATTTCCATTGAGGCAATCAAGCACTTCGCCGGCAAGTTGCCGATTCTCGGCGTTTGCCTGGGTCACCAGTCCATCGGCCAGGCCTTTGGGGGCGATGTGGTCCGTGCCCGTCAAGTCATGCACGGTAAGACTAGCCCGGTATTCCACGAGGACAAGGGCGTGTTCGAAGGCCTCAATCACCCGCTGACGGTCACCCGCTACCACTCGCTGATCGTCAAGCGCGAAACCCTGCCCGATTGCCTGGAGCTGACCGCCTGGACCCAGCTCGAAGACGGCTCGGTCGACGAGATCATGGGCCTGCGCCACAAGACGCTGAATATCGAAGGTGTGCAATTCCACCCTGAGTCTATCCTCACCGAACAGGGGCACGAGCTGTTCGCCAACTTCCTCAAACAAACCGGCGGCACGCGCTAAGGACTTTCCATGGATATCAAGACAGCCCTGAGCCGTATCGTCGGCCACCTCGACCTCAGTACCGATGAGATGCGCGATGTCATGCGCGAAATCATGACCGGGCAATGCACGGATGCGCAGATCGGCGCGTTCATGATGGCCATGCGCATGAAGAGCGAAAGCATCGACGAGATAGTCGGCGCCGTGACGGCGATGCGCGAGTTGGCGGACAAGGTTGAACTCAACACCCTCGACGGCGTGGTCGATGTGGTCGGCACTGGGGGCGACGGTGCAAACATTTTCAACGTCTCCACGGCTTCCTCGTTCGTGGTCGCCGCAGCAGGTTGCACCGTAGCCAAGCACGGTAACCGTGCGGTGTCGGGCAAAAGCGGCAGCGCCGATTTGCTGGAAGCGGCCGGTATCTACCTGAACCTGACGCCGGTCCAGGTGGCGCGCTGCATCGACAACGTCGGCATCGGTTTCATGTTTGCCCAGACTCACCATAGCGCCATGAAGCACGCCGCCGGCCCACGCCGCGAGTTGGGCTTGCGCACGCTGTTCAACATGCTCGGCCCGCTTACGAATCCGGCCGGTGTGAAACATCAGGTAGTAGGGGTGTTCAGTCAGGCGTTGTGCCGGCCATTGGCCGAAGTTTTGCAACGTCTGGGCAGTAAACACGTGCTGGTGGTGCACTCGAAGGATGGCCTGGACGAGTTCAGTCTGGCGGCTCCGACCTTTGTGGCGGAATTGAAGAATGACCAGATCACCGAGTATTGGGTCGAACCCGAAGACCTGGGGATGAAGAGCCAGAGCCTGCACGGTCTGGCGGTGGAAAGCCCGGCGGCCTCCCTTGAGCTGATTCGCGATGCCTTGGGCAAGCGCAAGACCGAGAACGGTCAGAAAGCCGCCGAGATGATCGTGCTCAATGCCGGTGCCGCGCTGTACGCCGCCGACCATGCCAGCAGTTTGAAAGAAGGCGTTGCCCTGGCGCACGATGCGCTGCACACAGGCCTCGCTCGGGAAAAACTTGAGGAATTGGGTGCATTTACCGCGGTATTCAAAGTGGAGAATGAGGGATGAGTTTACCGACGGTTCTGGAAAATATTCTGGCCCGCAAAGTTCAGGAAGTCGCCGAGCGTCGCGCTCGTGTGAGTCTGGCGGAACTGGAAAATCTGGCCAAGGCGGCCGATGCCCCCCGTGGTTTTGCCAAGGCACTGATCGATCAGGCCAAGACAAAACAGCCGGCGGTCATTGCTGAAATCAAGAAGGCTTCGCCAAGCAAAGGCGTGATTCGCGAGAACTTCGTGCCTGCGGACATTGCCAGAAGTTACGAAAAGGGCGGGGCCACTTGCCTGTCGGTGCTCACCGACATCGATTACTTCCAGGGGGCCGATGCGTATCTGCAACAGGCCCGGGCGGCGTGCAAGTTGCCGGTGATCCGCAAGGATTTCATGATCGATCCGTACCAGATTGTCGAAGCCCGCGCATTGGGTGCGGACTGCGTGCTGTTGATCGTCTCCGCACTGGACGACGTGAAGATGGCCGAGCTGGCGGCCGCGGCCAAAAGCGTCGGTCTTGATGTGCTGGTGGAAGTCCACGATGGCGACGAGCTGGAGCGGGCTTTGAAAACCCTCGACACACCGCTGGTGGGCGTGAACAACCGCAACTTGCACACCTTCGACGTCAATCTGGAAACCACCCTCGACCTGTTGCCGCGCATCCCGCGTGATCGTCTGGTGATTACTGAAAGTGGCATTCTTAACCGGGCCGATGTCGAGCTGATGGAAATCAGCGATGTGTATGCGTTCCTGGTCGGCGAAGCATTCATGCGCGCCGAAAGCCCGGGTACCGAATTGCAGCGCCTGTTCTTTCCCGAGCGTGGCATTCCAGTGAGCGGTTCTACGCTCGACTGATTGAAATCGGGGCGCTCCCTTCGCGAGCAAGTCCGCTCCCACATTAGCCCGCGTTCAGCCAGACAACGCGGGTCAATTGTGGGGGCGGCGGTGTGGCGATCCGACTTGCTCGCGAAGGCGGCATAAGATGCACCACAGACTGACCGTCCTATGGAATACCTTATGACCTCACCAACCCCACTGACCATCGAAGCCGGCCTGCTCGCCGAACAGGATCTGTTGGCCCATGTGTGCACCGGTGAATCGGAGTTCGGTCTGCTGTTCTGGCAACCCACTGACCGCGCATTGGTCATGCCCCGTCGCTTGAATCGCCTGCCACAGTTCGAGGCAGCGTGCGAAGTCTCCGCTGCCGCCGGCTGGCCGGTACTACTGCGTGAAACCGGCGGTGAGCCAGTGCCGCAATCGGCCTCGACGATCAACATCGCACTGCTCTATGCCCCGCCGCGCAGCGAAGGCGATCTGAACCGCATCGAAACCGGCTACCGGCGTCTGTGCGATCCGATCTGTCAGTTACTGGATGAGTTGGGCGGCACTTCGTCGTTGGGCGAAATAGAGGGCGCGTTCTGCGACGGCCGTTTCAACGTCAATCTCGATGGTCGCAAGATGGTCGGCACCGCTCAGCGTTGGCGCCAGAGCAAGGGCGGGCAGCGTCCGGTCGGGCTGGTGCATGGGGCGATGTTGATCGATAACGAACGAGAGTCGATGGTCGCGGCGGTCAATCGCTTCAACGAAGCCTGTGGCCTGGAACAGCGGGTTCGCGCTGAAAGCCACATCGCCCTGCATGAAAAGTTTGCCGCTCCTGATGTGCTGGAACGGCTCGACACGCTATACCGACAGTTGCTGGCAGAAATGCTCGGGACTTAAATCAGGAGCTTGAGTCTTCGAGCTTAGCGCGTACCGAAGACCACCATGGTCTTGCCTTTGACGTCGACCAGGTTGCGCTCTTCCAGATCCTTGAGCACGCGGCCGACCATCTCACGGGAGCAACCGACAATCCGGCCGATTTCCTGACGGGTCACCTTGATCTGCATGCCGTCCGGGTGGGTCATGGCGTCTGGTTGCTTGCACAGCTCCAGCAAGCAGCGCGCAACGCGACCGGTCACGTCGAAGAACGCCAGGTCGCCGACCTTGCGCGTGGTATTGCGCAGGCGCTGTGCGATTTGTCCGCTGAGCACGTAAAGAATGTCTGGATCTTGTTGGGACAGCTCGCGGAATTTCGCGTAGCTGATTTCCGCGACTTCGCATTCGACCTTGGCACGTACCCAGGCGCTGCGCTCCTGTTCCAGGCCGGCTTGCTCAAACAGACCCAGCTCGCCGAAAAAGTCGCCAGAATTGAGGTAGGCAATGATCATTTCACGGCCGTCGTCATCCTCAATCAGGATGGTTACCGAACCTTTGATGATGAAAAACAGCGTGTCCGAGCGGTCACCTGCACAAATGATGTTGCTCTTGGCGGCATAGCGACGGCGCTGGCAGTGCATCAACAGTTTGTCGAGGTTTTTGATTTTGGGTGTGGGGGTAATAGCAACCATGGTTGTATCCCGAAAAGACTGCACGGTGTGTTTGTTATTTGTAGGAGCTGGCGAAGCCTGCAATCCTTTTTTGTTCGCTGCAAAGCTGGCCATACGCCACTGAGTTGGCGCCAGCTTAACAGACGCATTCCTTCAAGATTTGAGAATTTGCCTACGACGCAGATGGTTATGTCCTAGGAAGGCGAAGCGCTGCCAATCAAGGGCCCTGTGCTAAGCTGGCGACCCTTTTTATACAGTGGAGTCTTGGCGATGAAGGCACGCATCCAATGGGCTGGCGAAGCCATGTTCCTCGGTGAATCTGGCAGCGGTCATGTCGTGGTCATGGACGGACCGCCCGATGCCGGCGGTCGTAACCTGGGTGTCCGGCCAATGGAAATGCTCCTGCTGGGGGTTGGCGGTTGCAGCAATTTCGATGTGGTCAGCATCCTCAAAAAGTCCCGTCAGGCTGTGGAAAGCTGCGAAGCCTTCCTCGAAGCCGAGCGTGCGACCGAAGATCCGAAGGTTTTCACCAAGATCCATATGCATTTCGTGGTCAAGGGCCGCGGGCTGAAAGAAGCTCAGGTCAAGCGCGCCATCGAGCTGTCGGCCGAGAAGTATTGCTCGGCCTCGATCATGCTCGGCGCGGCCGGCGTGGCGATTACCCACGACTACGAAATCATCGAACTCGGTTGAATCGACATTCAACTATCATAAAAGCAGTGCAGACTCTGGCGATCCATAGCTGACGTCTGCATAATGCGCCACTTTTTTCAGGGCAGTGATCGGTCAGCCGACAGGTCGCTTGCCTGAACAGACAACCAAAATCGCCATCGCGAAGAGGTGTTAACCGTCCTACGCAGGTGCGTCGTTCGCATCTGACGGGCATGCTTGATCACGCGGCCAGCCCGCAATACATAGAGAGTTTTTAACGGTGAAAAGCAAACTCAAGCTCCACGGGTTCAATAACCTGACAAAGACCTTGAGCTTCAACATCTATGACATCTGCTACGCGGAAACCCCGCAAGACCAACAGGCTTACGTCGAGTACATCAATAAAGAGTACAACGCCAAACGCCTGACGCAGATCCTCACAGAAGTTGTCGATATCATTGGTGCCAACATCCTGAACATCGCCAGTCAGGACTATGAACCCCAAGGTGCCAGCGTCACGATTCTGATCTCTGAAGAGCCGGTGACCCCGACCGACAGTCAGATCGAAGAGTCTCCGGGCCCATTGCCCGAAATCATCCTGGCCCACCTCGACAAGAGCCACATCACGGTGCACACCTATCCGGAAATCCATCCGGTGGACGGTATCGCGACGTTCCGTGTGGATATCGACGTGTCGACCTGTGGCGTCATTTCACCGCTCAAAGCGCTTAATTTCCTGATTCACCAGTTCGACTCGGACATCGTGACTGTGGATTACCGCGTGCGCGGCTTCACCCGTGACGTTGAAGGCAAGAAGCACTTCATCGACCACGAGATCAACTCGATCCAGAACTACCTCTCCGATGACACCCGCGACGCGTACCAGATGACCGACGTGAACGTGTACCAGGAAAACCTGTTCCACACCAAAATGCTGTTGAAGAACTTCGAGCTGGATAACTACCTGTTCGGCGACGCCACCAGCAATCTGTCCTCTGAGCAACGTGCCCAGGTGACTGAGCGTGTGAAACACGAAATGCTCGAAATCTTCTACGCGCGCAACATGCCGAGCTAAGATTTTTCGGACACAAAAAAGGCGACTACCTTGCGGTAGTCGCCTTTTTTATTGCTGCCTGTCAGACAGACCGTGCTATGGCCTTCGCGAGCAAGCCCGATCTGAAGACGCTTCCGTCAGATCCGATAAGTACTCTTCGTCATCACCTTGGCCAACAAACTCATCCCGAACTTCACCGGTGCCGGAAAACGAAACCCACCCGCATCCAGCGCGCTTTCGGCGTGGTGTTCTTCATCAATGCGCATTTGCTCCAGGATCGCCCTGGATTTCTCGTCCTCGGCGGGCAGTTGTTCAAGGTGTTCGTTCAGGTGTTTGCAGACCTGATGCTCAGTGGCAGCAACGAAACCCAGGCTGACTTTGTCGCTGATCAACCCGGCGACCGCGCCAATCCCGAACGACATGCCATAGAAAAGCGGATTGAGGATGCTTGTATGGCTGCCCAGCTGATGAATGCGTTGTTCGCACCAGACCAGATGGTCGATTTCTTCTTCGGCAGCGTTCTCCATGGCAGCGCGTACTTTTGGCAGCTTGGCGGTCAGGGCCTGCCCCTGATACAGCGCCTGGGCGCAGACTTCACCGGTATGGTTGATGCGCATCAAACCGGCGACGTGCCGGGTGTCCTCATCGCTCATTTGCGCATCCGGCTGCACGATGGCAGGCGACGGACGGTAGGGCTGGCCACTGAAGGGCAGCAAAGTACGCATCGCGGCATCGGCTTGCAGCAGAAGACGGTCAATCGGCGAGTAGTGACGTTGGGTAGTCATGCTGACCTCCGGAAAGAATCTCGGCGGCCAGTTTAACCCAATCGGCCGGGGGAGGGTTTGCGTTGGGTCATGGCTGGTAATGGATTCATCTGACCCGGGTAAAAACGATCTGTAGGAGCGAGGCTTGCCCGCGAAGGCGTCCTCATGTGCACCAAAAGATTCGCGGGCAAGCCTCGCTCCTACAAGGGGCTGGTGGTGGATCAGCCTGGCGGCCAGTGCATCTGGCGTTGACCCAGCACGTGCATATGAATGTGATAGACGGTCTGCCCGCCCAATTCATTGCAGTTCATGACCACCCGGAAACCTTCTTCACAGCCCAATTCCAGAGCCAGACGCTGGGCCGTGAACAGAATGTGCCCGGCCAAAGCCTTATCGTCCTCGGTGAGGTCGTTAAGGGTGCGCACCGGTTTCTTCGGGACTACCAGGAAATGCACGGGGGCCTGTGGCGCGATGTCGTGGAAGGCCAGTACCTGGTCGTCCTCGTAAATGATCTTCGCCGGGATTTCCCGGTTGATGATCTTGGTGAACAGAGTATCCACAGCTGTTTTCTCCGTTGTTTGGGCTGGCCTGAGTGTAACCATGGGTTATGTCAGAGCCCAGTCTTTTGCCTTGAGGATTGATCAGCGCGGGCAATAGGCTTTGTTGACCATGCCCGCGATTGTCCGGGTCAGCCAGCGTGAGCCGAGCCGCGGCAGGAACGCGAACCAGCGATTCAGGCGACCGGGGATAATAATGGCGCGATTTTTCGCCAGCGCGCGCACGGTATAAAGCGCGACTTCCTCGGGGCTCATCAGCCTTTTGCTCTCGCCCAGTTTGTCGGTGTCCAGTTGCGCGTTACGAAAAAACGCCGTACGGGTCGGGCCAGGGCAGAGCACCGACACCTTGACCGCGCATTTCTTCAGTTCGACGCGCAAGCCTTCGGAAAAATGCAGTACGTAAGCCTTGCTGGCGTAGTACGTGCTCATCCATGGACCGGGATGGAACGCCGCGACCGAGGCGACGTTCAGAATCTGCCCGCCGCCCTGCAAGGCCATGCTGTTGCCGATGGCATGACACAAGCGCGTGAGGGCCAGGATGTTCACTTCGATCAAGTCCTGCTCGGTCATCCAGTCCTGAGCCAGGAACGGACCGCAGGTGCCGATGCCGGCACAGTTGACCAGCAAATCTATCTGCCGGTCGCCTTCCTCCAGCTCCAGCAAAAATCCGGACAGCCTCAACGGCTCCCCCAGGTCGCAGGCACGAAACAGCACTTCCACACCAAAACGTTGAGTCAGTTCAATCGCAATACTTTCCAGCTGATCACGCTGTCGGGCCACCAGAATCAGGCTGCGGCCGCGCCGGGCCAGCGCTTCGGCCATCGCCAGGCCGATGCCGCTGGAGGCGCCAGTGATCAGAGCGTAACGGGTCATGCAGTTCTCCATCGCAACAGCTCCGCGCCGGCGACGCAGGTGTCACGGGCGGGGAGCGCTGTTCATTCTTTCGCAGAGTCTACAGTGGGCTCGGCAGCTTCGGCTGCATCATCGGATGAATTTGGCGCTTGTTCAGCCTCTTCGGCCGGTTCGACTTCAACTTCGTCGGTGATCACCGCGCTGCTTTGATAGGTGCTGTCGGTGGCGCTTTCGTACTCATCCTGGATCGCGGTGAGGCCTCCAGTCAGCCCGCCGACGAACATGATCGCGATAAACACCAGCCATAGCGAAGCCAGCACCCTGACCGCGTTGCTGTTAGGCGGCGGTGGTGCGCCATACCGGTTGGCAGTGTTGTTACCCGGTACGATCATTATCACGAACGGAAAAATGCTGCCCACGACCGGTACAAGGTTCAACAGCCAGAGCCAGCCGGACCAGCCGATATCGTGCAGACGCTGCACGCTGAATTGGATGCTGATGAAGGCGAGCACCACGACCAGGATAAAGGCCAGCAGAGCGGCGAGAATCAAGCCAGCAGTGGAATCGGTGCTAATGAGCGCAAAGCCGAAAATAGCCAACACGGAGCCAACGCCAAGCGTCACCAGCGTAAGCGCCATCGTCCAGGCCAGAAAGCGCAAGCGACCGATGCGGCCAACGAAGCTGAATGCCTTGAGTGCAGAAAACTCCGGCAATGCTTCGCCGACAGAGGCTCGGGGCGGTGCATAGGGAGAATCGGGATCTGCCGTGACAGGTTGGCTGTTGTCAGGGGCGCGTTCGTGAACGTCGGACAGGTTCAGCTCGATCGAGGGTTCTGTTTCGATTCGGGCATCGATGCCGGTTTTCGTCAGCGCCTGAAGGTAAGTTTGCGCATCGGTGTGTGACAGGTCGCGTTTGAGCGCAACCTTGCGGCCACTGAACAGGCGTTCGATGGCCGCGACATCGCTTTTGAACAGCTCGGCAAGATTGAGCTTCGCGGTGGTGGCGTCAACACCTGGCTGCAGAGCGCCATCGAAGACGATCTTGAAACGGTTTTCGCTCATGGCCGAGGCATCCTTGTCGCGAGAGTGTAATAGACGGTGTTGCAAGTATGGAGTGTAGGGCCAGCCGGATTGGGCTGGCCAAGTTTTTCTGTCAGCGCGGCCAGCGTTTGGGCAACGCCGCCGCCAGTTCCAGCGCCTTGCGGTATTCGGCATCGAGACGTGCGACCAGTTGATCGACACTCGGCAGGTCCTCGATTTCTCCGACGCCCTGACCTGCGGACCACACGGTTTTCCAGGCTTTGGCTTCATCGCTCAACGGCTTGAGCTTGGAGCCGAAGTTCACCTCGCCCTTGTCTTGCAGGGCTGCCATGTCGAAACCGGCGGCCTCCAGGCTCCGACGCATGAAGCTCGCCGGTACGCCCGACACCGCTGGAGTATGGACGATATCTGCGGCTCTGGAAGTCAGGAGCATCTCCTTATACGCGTCAGGCGCATGACTTTCCGTGGTACCGATAAATCGCGTACCGAAGTAGGCCAAATCCGCGCCGAGCAATTGCGCGGCAAGAATTTCATGGCCATGGTTCAGGCAGCCGGCCAGCAGCAGGGTCTTGTCGAAAAACTGGCGAATCTCGGCGATCAGCGAAAACGGGCTCCAGGTCCCGGCGTGACCACCGGCGCCCGCAGCCACGGCGATCAAACCGTCCACGCCGGCCTCGGCGGCTTTCTCTGCGTGGCGACGCGTCGTCACGTCGTGAAACACCAGGCCTCCATAGCTGTGCACGGCGTCGACCAATTCCTTCACGGCGCCGAGGCTGGTGATCACGATCGGTACTTTGTGCTCGATGCAGATCGCCAGGTCGGCCTGCAATCGCGGGTTGCTGTTGTGGACGATCAGGTTCACCGCGTAAGGCGCGGGATTTTCCAGTGTCGCCAGTCCTGCTTCGATCTCTTCCAGCCAGGCCTTGAAACCGCTGCTCTCACGCTGGTTCAGCGCAGGAAAGCTGCCCACCACGCCATTACGGCAGCAGGCGAGCACCAGCTCAGGGTTGGAAATCAGGAACATCGGCGCCGCCACCACGGGCAGACGCAAGCGTTGTTCGAGCAAAGCGGGCAGCGACATTGGAAGTACCCCGGGTGAATGATGCTTGTTGGATTAAAACGGCCGAACGACGACCAGAATTACGATAGCCAGCAATATCAGAACCGGCACTTCATTGAACCAGCGATAAAAGACATGGCTGCGGGTGTTTTCGCCACGGGCAAAACGTTTTACCTGAGCACCACACATGTGGTGGTAACCGATCAGGATCACCACCAGGGTCAATTTGGCATGCATCCATGCACCTTGGGTGAAGTAGGCGCTTGGGTTGAGGCTGATCAGCCAGATGCCGAACACCAGGGTGGCGATCATCGCCGGGCCCATGATGCCCCGGTACAGCTTGCGCTCCATGATGCTGAAGCGTTCCTTGCTGACGGTGTCTTCGCTTTGGGCGTGATAGACGAACAGGCGCGGCAGGTAAAACAGGCCGGCAAACCAGCAGACCAAGCTGACGATATGAAGCGCTTTGAGCCACAGATAAAGCATTTTTAGTTATTCCCAGGTTCACGGTAGCGGGAATAGTAGAGGCTTGAGCCGCCGCACGTCACCTTGACGGTTGTCGCAGGGCCGCGCGGCCCCTATTATCGACGGCTTTCCAGTGGGTTCGTTGAGGGCAGGTTTATGGTCAAGGTCGGTATCGTCGGCGGCACGGGTTACACCGGTGTCGAACTGCTGCGTCTGTTGGCGCAGCATCCGCAAGCTGAAGTGGTGGTGATCACTTCCCGATCCGAGGCCGGCTTGGCCGTGGCCGACATGTACCCGAACCTGCGAGGCCATTACGACGGCCTGGCGTTCAGCGTTCCGGACATCAAGACCCTCGGGGCCTGCGACGTGGTGTTCTTCGCCACGCCGCACGGTGTCGCCCATGCTCTGGCGGGAGAGTTGCTAGCGGCCGGGACCAAGGTCATCGACCTGTCGGCAGACTTCCGTCTGCAAGACGCCGATGAGTGGGCCAAATGGTACGGTCAGCCGCACGGCGCGCCAGAACTGCTGGAGGAGGCGGTTTACGGCTTGCCGGAAGTCAATCGCGAGCAAATCAAGCAAGCGCGCCTGATTGCTGTACCGGGTTGCTACCCGACTGCCACGCAACTGGGTTTCCTGCCATTGCTTGAAGCCGGTCTGGCAGATACCACTCGTTTGATTGCAGACTGCAAGTCCGGCGTCAGCGGTGCGGGTCGTGGCGCTTCTGTAGGTTCGCTGTACTCCGAGACGTCGGAAAGCATGAAGGCCTACGCCGTCAAAGGGCACCGTCATTTGCCGGAAATCCGCCAGGGCCTGCGTCGTGCAGCGGGCAAGGACGTGGGGCTGACCTTCGTTCCGCACCTGACGCCAATGATTCGCGGCATTCACTCGACACTCTACGCGACTGTCGTGGATCGCTCGGTGGATCTGCAAGCGTTGTTCGAAAAGCGCTATGCCAACGAACCGTTCGTCGATGTAATGCCTGCCGGCAGCCATCCGGAAACCCGTAGCGTGCGCGGCGCCAACGTTTGCCGAATTGCCGTGCATCGTCCGCAGGATGGTGATCTGGTGGTGGTATTGTCGGTGATCGACAATCTGGTCAAAGGCGCGTCGGGTCAGGCGGTGCAGAACCTGAATATCCTGTTCGGTCTGGATGAGCGTCTGGGTCTGTCCCATGCGGGCATGCTGCCGTAAGGTTTTATCCCGATCAGCAAAAAGGCCCGTCGAACGGGCCTTTTTGCATTGTGGTCTGACAATTGGGTTGATTGATATACCGTAACAATAGTTGACCGATTTTCTGGGAGAAGCGGATAATGCGCGTCATCACGCATTATGGCGGCGTAACGCCGGGAGATAGTCAGCATGAGCGTCGAATCCTTCACCCCCACGGCTTTGCAATTCACCCACGGTGCCGCGCACAAGGTGAAGAGCCTGGTCGATGAAGAGGGGAATGATCGCTTGAAGCTGCGCGTATTCGTTACGGGCGGCGGTTGTTCAGGGTTTCAGTACGGCTTCACCTTCGATGAAGAAGTGGCCGATGACGACACCATCGTCGAGCGCGAAGGCGTCAGCCTGGTGGTCGATCCGATGAGCTTCCAGTACCTGGCAGGTGCCGAAGTGGATTACCAGGAAGGTCTGGAAGGTTCGCGTTTCGTAATCAAGAACCCGAACGCTACCACCACGTGTGGCTGCGGCTCTTCGTTCTCGATCTGATCGCACCTCACCGCATTACCAGGCGCCGCAGGGTCTCAGGACTCCGCGGCGTTTTGCTGTCTGGGGTTCAGGCTCAGGCGGGGTAGATGGCGCCGAGTATGCGCAGGCCGCGGGCACCGGTGACACTTGGGCGGTTGGCCGCGATGCCTTCCAGGCAGCAATGAGCCAGCCAGGCGAAGGCCATGGCTTCGACCCAGTCCGGGTCTACGCCGTAAGCAGCAGTGCTGCTGACTTTCGCGTTCGGCAGCAGAGTGGCCAAGCGCTTCATCAACGTGGCGTTGTGCGCGCCGCCGCCACAAACCAGCAGCTCCCGTGTATCCGATTGGGCGCTTTGCAATGACTCGACAATAGTCAGCGCAGTCAGCTCAAGCAGCGTGGCCTGTATGTCTTCGGCAGCGAAGGTTGGCAGCTGCGACAGATGCTGCATCAGCCACGGCAGATTGAACACTTCGCGGCCGGTGCTCTTCGGGCCCTGAGTCACAAAGAATGGATCGCTGAGCAGCTCGTTCAACAGAGCAGGTTGAACCTTGCCGCTGGCAGCCCAATGGCCGTCACGATCAAAGTTGTCACCACGTTGCTGATGAATCCAGGCATCCAGGAGGACATTTCCGGGGCCGCAGTCAAATCCTGCAACAGGCTTGCCGGGCTCGATCAGGCTGAGGTTGCTGAATCCGCCGACGTTCAATACCGCGCGGTTACCAGGTCCTTCTTCAAACAGGGCTTCGTGAAAGGCTGGAACCAGTGGCGCGCCTTGTCCACCTGCGGCTACATCGCGGCTGCGGAAATCGCTGACCACGGTGATGCCGGTCAGCTCGGTGAGCAAGGCTGGGTTGCCGATTTGCACCGTGAACCCGCGCGCGGGCTCGTGGCGAATGGTCTGGCCGTGGCTGCCAATCGCGCGAATGTCGGCGGGTTTCAGGTTTTGTTGGTCGAGGAGGGTGTGAATGCCCTGTGCGGCCAGTTTCACCCAATTCTGCTGGGCAATGGCGGAGCGGGCAATCTCGTCCGGGCCGCTGGCGCACAAGCCAAGCAGCTCGGCGCGCAGGGAATCAGGCATAGGGATGTAATGGGTGGCGATCAGCTTGATTGCCGGGGCTTGCTCGATCAACGCAATGTCCAGGCCATCAAGGCTGGTCCCGGACATCACACCTATATAGAGCGCCATGGCTTAGCGTTTACTCGAAGCCAGCTGGGTGGTTTTCTCTTGATCCATGCGCGCCATCAGCGGTTGGCTTTGCGCGAGGAAGCGCGAGCGTTCAGCTTTGGAGATCGGATCGGCCATCGCCACCTTCTGACCCAGCGGGTCGACGTGCACGCCATTGACCTGGAACTCGTAGTGCAAGTGCGGGCCGGTGGACAGGCCGGTGGTGCCGATGTAACCAATCACCTGACCTTGCTTGACGCTGCCGCCAGTCTTGATGCCTTTGGCGAAGCCTTGCATATGGCCGTACAGCGTGCGGTAGGTATTACCGTGCTGGATGATCACGGTGTTGCCGTAACCGCCGCGACGACCCGCCAACAATACTTTGCCGTCACCGGCAGCCTTGATCGGCGTACCGCGTGGTGCCGCGTAATCGACACCCTTGTGGGCGCGGATCTTGTTCAGGATCGGGTGCTTGCGGCCCATGGAAAATTTCGAGCTGATGCGGGCGAAGTCTACCGGGGTACGGATAAACGCCTTGCGCATGCTGTTGCCGTCAGCTGTGTAGTAGCTGCTGTTGCCTTGTTTGTTGGTGTAGCGCACCGCGGTGTAAGTCTTGCCGCGGTTGGTGAAGCGTGCGGAAAGGATCGGGCCGTTGCCGACAGCTTTGCCGTTGACGACCTTCTGTTCATAGATCACATCGAACTCGTCACCCTGGCGAATATCCTGGGCGAAGTCGACGTCATAGCCAAACACACTGGCCATATCCATGGTCAGGCTGTGGGACAAACCGGCTCGGGCGGCAGATTGAGACAGCGAACTGTTGATCACGCCATGCACGTAGGCGGAGCGAACGGTGGGCTTGGCGGTAATGCGATTGAACGCATAACCCTTGTCGTTCTTGGTCAGGCTGATGCTTTCCGTGTCGCTGACTTTGCTGTGCAAGTTGGTCAGCTGGCCATCCGGGCTCAGTTCGAACTCAAGCTTCTGACCATGTTTGAGCTGGCTGAACTGCTTGGCCTGTTTGTCGCTGGCCAGTACTTCATGCACCGAAGTGGCCGGAAGGCCGACTTTCTCGAACAAAGTCGAGAGAGTGTCGCCTTTGCTAACAATCACTTCCTTATGGCCTGGCGCCTTCTTCTCTTCGACGACTGGCGCGGGAGCGGGGGCGGGAGCGGCCTGGGCGGTTTCCTGAGTGTCCTCGGCGCTGTTTTCGATCTGCGCGAAGGGGGGGGCGGCCGGTTCATTTGTGGCTTGAATGGCGTCGGCAGCGTCTTGATCTTGTGTCAGTTGTTCAGCAGGGCTTTCCAGTTCAAGACTCAGGGTCGTCTTTTTGGCTTCAACATCACTGGAAGGGAATACCAGAAGCGCCAGGCTGAGAAGGGCGGCGATCCCACTTGCTGCGAGCAGGTGGGTCTTCGGGTAAAGCGGTGGCGCTTTAGACGGTTCTGTGGTCATAGGTAATTTTGACTTTGAAAAGATGAATTGGAAAAGATGAATGACATGATGAAGACGAAATAACTGTATAAAATATAACCAAATCATCTCTGAAGCAAGTCTGCGAACGCTCTGTCCGTGGATTGGCGTCCGTGCGCCGGGCAAAACTTGTATTTGGTGCGCGATCTTGTATGGTTGTTCCCCTTTGAATCTGAGCCTTGCGGGTCTGTTATGAAGTCGGTTGAAGAGCAGCTAGCGCTGATCAAACGTGGTGCAGAAGAACTGTTGGTCGAGTCCGAGCTGATCGAGAAACTCAAGCGTGGCCAGCCGCTGCGTATTAAGGCAGGCTTCGATCCGACCGCGCCGGATTTGCACCTGGGTCACACCGTGCTTATTAATAAGCTGCGCCAGTTCCAGGAGCTGGGTCACCAGGTGATCTTCCTTATAGGTGACTTCACCGGGATGATCGGTGATCCGAGCGGCAAGAGCGCGACACGTCCTCCGCTCACCCGTGAGCAGGTTCTCGAGAATGCCGAGACCTACAAGACTCAGGTCTTCAAGATTCTTGATCCGGCCAAGACTGAAGTGGCGTTCAACTCCACCTGGATGGATCAGATGGGGCCGGCCGACTTCATTCGCCTGACTTCGCAATACACCGTGGCTCGCATGCTCGAGCGCGACGATTTCGACAAGCGCTACACGACCAATCAACCCATCGCCATTCACGAGTTCCTCTATCCGCTGGTTCAGGGTTATGACTCGGTCGCGTTGCGCGCGGATGTCGAGCTGGGTGGTACCGATCAGAAGTTCAACCTGCTGATGGGGCGCGAGCTGCAGCGTAGTTATGGTCAGGAGGCTCAATGCATTCTGACCATGCCGTTGCTCGAAGGGCTGGATGGTGTGAAGAAGATGTCCAAGTCGTTGGGCAACTACGTCGGTATCCAGGAGGCGCCGGGTGTCATGTACGGCAAGCTGGTTTCTATTCCGGATGTGCTGATGTGGCGTTACTTCGAATTGCTCAGTTTCCGCTCCATGGAAGAGATCAATGCTTTCCGGGCTGACGTCGAGGCAGGTGCGAATCCGCGTGACATCAAGATCAAGCTGGCCGAAGAGATCGTTGCGCGCTTCCATGGTGAAGAGGCTGCGGCCAATGCTCATCGTGCGGCGGGCAATCGTATGAAAGACGGTGAGCTGCCGGATGATCTGCCAGAGATCGAGTTGACCGCTGCCGAGGATATGCCGATTGCTGCTGTCCTTAATAAGGCAGGTTTGGTGAAGAACTCCGCTGTGGCGCGCGACCTTCTCGGTTCTGGTGGTGTGCGTATAGATGGTGAGGTTGTTGATCGCACCTTTATATACGTACTGGGTGCGACCCATGTTTGCCAGGCTGGGAAGAAGGCATTTGCGCGTATTACGCTCAAATCTGAATAAAGCTGAAATCAGGGGTTGACGGCAGATTCTGGAAGTCTATAATTCGCCCCACTTCCGGCGCAGTCGAAACGGAAAACTCCTTGGTAAACAAAGAGTTACGCAGTTTTCGACAGCGGTTACGCTTCAGTTCATCGAAGCCAGAAGGGGTTGGTAGGGCAGTGTGTTTTCGCCTTATTGACGGTTCGATCATCTCGGTCGAAAGCGGAGAAAAAGAGGTGTTGACAGCAGCGAGTAACGCTGTAGAATTCGCCTCCCGCTAACGAGAGATCGGAAGCGCAAGTGGTTGAAGTTGCAAGGGAAACTTTGAAAACTTCTGAAAATAACCGCTTGACAGCAACAGAGGCTGCTGTAGAATGCGCGCCTCGGTTGAGACGAAAGATCTTAACCAACCGCTCTTTAACAACTGAATCAAGCAATTCGTGTGGGTGCTTGTGGAGTCAGACTGATAGTCAACAAGATTATCAGCATCACAAGTTACTCCGCGAGAAATCAAAGATGTAACCAACGATTGCTGAGCCAAGTTTAGGGTTTCTTAAAAACCCAAAGATGTTTGAACTGAAGAGTTTGATCATGGCTCAGATTGAACGCTGGCGGCAGGCCTAACACATGCAAGTCGAGCGGCAGCACGGGTACTTGTACCTGGTGGCGAGCGGCGGACGGGTGAGTAATGCCTAGGAATCTGCCTGGTAGTGGGGGATAACGCTCGGAAACGGACGCTAATACCGCATACGTCCTACGGGAGAAAGCAGGGGACCTTCGGGCCTTGCGCTATCAGATGAGCCTAGGTCGGATTAGCTAGTTGGTGAGGTAATGGCTCACCAAGGCGACGATCCGTAACTGGTCTGAGAGGATGATCAGTCACACTGGAACTGAGACACGGTCCAGACTCCTACGGGAGGCAGCAGTGGGGAATATTGGACAATGGGCGAAAGCCTGATCCAGCCATGCCGCGTGTGTGAAGAAGGTCTTCGGATTGTAAAGCACTTTAAGTTGGGAGGAAGGGCAGTTACCTAATACGTAATTGTTTTGACGTTACCGACAGAATAAGCACCGGCTAACTCTGTGCCAGCAGCCGCGGTAATACAGAGGGTGCAAGCGTTAATCGGAATTACTGGGCGTAAAGCGCGCGTAGGTGGTTCGTTAAGTTGGATGTGAAATCCCCGGGCTCAACCTGGGAACTGCATTCAAAACTGACGAGCTAGAGTATGGTAGAGGGTGGTGGAATTTCCTGTGTAGCGGTGAAATGCGTAGATATAGGAAGGAACACCAGTGGCGAAGGCGACCACCTGGACTGATACTGACACTGAGGTGCGAAAGCGTGGGGAGCAAACAGGATTAGATACCCTGGTAGTCCACGCCGTAAACGATGTCAACTAGCCGTTGGGAGCCTTGAGCTCTTAGTGGCGCAGCTAACGCATTAAGTTGACCGCCTGGGGAGTACGGCCGCAAGGTTAAAACTCAAATGAATTGACGGGGGCCCGCACAAGCGGTGGAGCATGTGGTTTAATTCGAAGCAACGCGAAGAACCTTACCAGGCCTTGACATCCAATGAACTTTCCAGAGATGGATTGGTGCCTTCGGGAACATTGAGACAGGTGCTGCATGGCTGTCGTCAGCTCGTGTCGTGAGATGTTGGGTTAAGTCCCGTAACGAGCGCAACCCTTGTCCTTAGTTACCAGCACGTCATGGTGGGCACTCTAAGGAGACTGCCGGTGACAAACCGGAGGAAGGTGGGGATGACGTCAAGTCATCATGGCCCTTACGGCCTGGGCTACACACGTGCTACAATGGTCGGTACAGAGGGTTGCCAAGCCGCGAGGTGGAGCTAATCCCAGAAAACCGATCGTAGTCCGGATCGCAGTCTGCAACTCGACTGCGTGAAGTCGGAATCGCTAGTAATCGCGAATCAGAATGTCGCGGTGAATACGTTCCCGGGCCTTGTACACACCGCCCGTCACACCATGGGAGTGGGTTGCACCAGAAGTAGCTAGTCTAACCTTCGGGAGGACGGTTACCACGGTGTGATTCATGACTGGGGTGAAGTCGTAACAAGGTAGCCGTAGGGGAACCTGCGGCTGGATCACCTCCTTAATCGACGACATCAGCTGCTCCATAAGTTCCCACACGAATTGCTTGATTCATTGAAGAAGACGATAAGAAGCAGCCCGAAATTGGGTCTGTAGCTCAGTTGGTTAGAGCGCACCCCTGATAAGGGTGAGGTCGGCAGTTCGAATCTGCCCAGACCCACCAATTTTGTGTGGGAAACGCCTGTAGAAATACGGGGCCATAGCTCAGCTGGGAGAGCGCCTGCCTTGCACGCAGGAGGTCAACGGTTCGATCCCGTTTGGCTCCACCACTACTGCTTCTGTTTGTTGAAAGCTTAGAAATGAGCATTCCACCAAGACGGTGATGAATGTTGATTTCTAGTCTTTGATTAGATCGTTCTTTAAAAATTTGGGTATGTGATAGAAAGATAGACTGAACGTTACTTTCACTGGTAACGGATCAGGCTAAGGTAAAATTTGTGAGTTTAATCGCGAATTTTCGGCGAATGTCGTCTTCACAGTATAACCAGATTGCTTGGGGTTATATGGTCAAGTGAAGAAGCGCATACGGTGGATGCCTTGGCAGTCAGAGGCGATGAAAGACGTGGTAGCCTGCGAAAAGCTTCGGGGAGTCGGCAAACAGACTTTGATCCGGAGATGTCTGAATGGGGGAACCCACCTAACATAAGTTAGGTATCTTAAGCTGAATACATAGGCTTAAGAAGCGAACCAGGGGAACTGAAACATCTAAGTACCCTGAGGAAAAGAAATCAACCGAGATTCCCTTAGTAGTGGCGAGCGAACGGGGACTAGCCCTTAAGTGGCTTTGAGATTAGCGGAACGCTCTGGAAAGTGCGGCCATAGTGGGTGATAGCCCTGTACGCGAAAATCTCTTGGTCATGAAATCGAGTAGGACGGAGCACGAGAAACTTTGTCTGAATATGGGGGGACCATCCTCCAAGGCTAAATACTACTGACTGACCGATAGTGAACTAGTACCGTGAGGGAAAGGCGAAAAGAACCCCGGAGAGGGGAGTGAAATAGATCCTGAAACCGTATGCGTACAAGCAGTGGGAGCCCACTTTGTTGGGTGACTGCGTACCTTTTGTATAATGGGTCAGCGACTTATTTTCAGTGGCGAGCTTAACCGAATAGGGGAGGCGTAGCGAAAGCGAGTCTTAATAGGGCGTCTAGTCGCTGGGAATAGACCCGAAACCGGGCGATCTATCCATGGGCAGGTTGAAGGTTGGGTAACACTAACTGGAGGACCGAACCGACTACCGTTGAAAAGTTAGCGGATGACCTGTGGATCGGAGTGAAAGGCTAATCAAGCTCGGAGATAGCTGGTTCTCCTCGAAAGCTATTTAGGTAGCGCCTCATGTATCACTGTAGGGGGTAGAGCACTGTTTCGGCTAGGGGGTCATCCCGACTTACCAAACCGATGCAAACTCCGAATACCTACAAGTGCCGAGCATGGGAGACACACGGCGGGTGCTAACGTCCGTCGTGAAAAGGGAAACAACCCAGACCGTCAGCTAAGGTCCCAAAGTTATGGTTAAGTGGGAAACGATGTGGGAAGGCTTAGACAGCTAGGAGGTTGGCTTAGAAGCAGCCACCCTTTAAAGAAAGCGTAATAGCTCACTAGTCGAGTCGGCCTGCGCGGAAGATGTAACGGGGCTCAAACCATACACCGAAGCTACGGGTATCACTTAGGTGATGCGGTAGAGGAGCGTTCTGTAAGCCTGTGAAGGTGAGTTGAGAAGCTTGCTGGAGGTATCAGAAGTGCGAATGCTGACATGAGTAACGACAATGGGTGTGAAAAACACCCACGCCGAAAGACCAAGGTTTCCTGCGCAACGTTAATCGACGCAGGGTTAGTCGGTCCCTAAGGCGAGGCTGAAAAGCGTAGTCGATGGAAAACAGGTTAATATTCCTGTACTTCTGGTTATTGCGATGGAGGGACGGAGAAGGCTAGGCCAGCTTGGCGTTGGTTGTCCAAGTTTAAGGTGGTAGGCTGGAATCTTAGGTAAATCCGGGATTCTAAGGCCGAGAGCTGATGACGAGTGTACTTTTAGTACACGAAGTGGTTGATGCCATGCTTCCAAGAAAAGCTTCTAAGCTTCAGGTAACCAGGAACCGTACCCCAAACCGACACAGGTGGTTGGGTAGAGAATACCAAGGCGCTTGAGAGAACTCGGGTGAAGGAACTAGGCAAAATGGCACCGTAACTTCGGGAGAAGGTGCGCCGGTGAGGGTGAAGCATTTACTGCGTAAGCCCACGCCGGTCGAAGATACCAGGCCGCTGCGACTGTTTATTAAAAACACAGCACTCTGCAAACACGAAAGTGGACGTATAGGGTGTGACGCCTGCCCGGTGCCGGAAGGTTAATTGATGGGGTTAGCTAACGCGAAGCTCTTGATCGAAGCCCCGGTAAACGGCGGCCGTAACTATAACGGTCCTAAGGTAGCGAAATTCCTTGTCGGGTAAGTTCCGACCTGCACGAATGGCGTAACGATGGCGGCGCTGTCTCCACCCGAGACTCAGTGAAATTGAAATCGCTGTGAAGATGCAGTGTATCCGCGGCTAGACGGAAAGACCCCGTGAACCTTTACTATAGCTTTGCACTGGACTTTGAATTTGCTTGTGTAGGATAGGTGGGAGGCTTTGAAGCGTGGACGCCAGTTCGCGTGGAGCCAACCTTGAAATACCACCCTGGCAACTTTGAGGTTCTAACTCAGGTCCGTTATCCGGATCGAGGACAGTGTATGGTGGGTAGTTTGACTGGGGCGGTCTCCTCCTAAAGAGTAACGGAGGAGTACGAAGGTGCGCTCAGACCGGTCGGAAATCGGTCGTAGAGTATAAAGGCAAAAGCGCGCTTGACTGCGAGACAGACACGTCGAGCAGGTACGAAAGTAGGTCTTAGTGATCCGGTGGTTCTGTATGGAAGGGCCATCGCTCAACGGATAAAAGGTACTCCGGGGATAACAGGCTGATACCGCCCAAGAGTTCATATCGACGGCGGTGTTTGGCACCTCGATGTCGGCTCATCACATCCTGGGGCTGAAGCCGGTCCCAAGGGTATGGCTGTTCGCCATTTAAAGTGGTACGCGAGCTGGGTTTAGAACGTCGTGAGACAGTTCGGTCCCTATCTGCCGTGGACGTTTGAGATTTGAGAGGGGCTGCTCCTAGTACGAGAGGACCGGAGTGGACGAACCTCTGGTGTTCCGGTTGTCACGCCAGTGGCATTGCCGGGTAGCTATGTTCGGAATAGATAACCGCTGAAAGCATCTAAGCGGGAAACTAGCCTCAAGATGAGATCTCACTGGGACCTTGAGTCCCCTGAAGGGCCGTCGAAGACTACGACGTTGATAGGTTGGGTGTGTAAGCGCTGTGAGGCGTTGAGCTAACCAATACTAATTGCCCGTGAGGCTTGACCATATAACACCCAAGCAATTTGCTGACCTGAAGAGGCGCCAGATTGCGGTGTGTGAAGACGAAACGAACCGAAAGTTTGTGACACTCACGAAACACCAGATCTATCACATACCCATTCGCTGGAGCGTGATCTCGCAAGAGAGAACGACCTGGCTACCGAATTTCTTGACGACCATAGAGCATTGGAACCACCTGATCCCATCCCGAACTCAGCAGTGAAACGATGCATCGCCGATGGTAGTGTGGGGTTTCCCCATGTGAGAGTAGGTCATCGTCAAGATTAAATTCCGAAACCCCTATCTGCGTATGCAGGTAGGGGTTTTGTTTTGTCCGCAGGAAAATCTCGCTTGTAGGGTTTCTATGCAACAGCCCGGGGCATGGCTATCATGCGGGCCTCATTGTGAGGCGAGACTTGCATGCTGACGTTGTTAAAGCTTCTTAAGGATGGTCGATTCCATTCGGGCCAAGCCCTGGGTGCTGCCTTGGGCGTCAGTCGTAGCGCTGTATGGAAGCAGCTTCAGCACTTGGAAGCTGAGCTCGGTTTATCCATTCATAAAGTGCGCGGTCGCGGCTATCAACTGGCTGCACCGTTGACACTGCTTGATCCTGCGGAAATAAGCGCGCGGGCGCCTTCTTGCGAATGGCCCGTTCTAGTCTTCGATTCAATTGACTCTACTAACGCTGAAGCTTTGCGCGCTATCGAGCGTGGCCAGCCTGCGCCATTTCTGGTGCTCGCTGAGCGGCAGACGGCTGGTCGTGGGCGGCGTGGACGCAAATGGGTGAGTCCGTTCGCGGAAAACATCTATTACAGTCTGGTACTGCGCATTGAGGGTGGGATGCGGCAGCTGGAAGGCTTGAGTCTTGTGGTCGGGCTTGCCGTAATGCAAGTCTTGCGAGGGCTTGGTATTTCAGGTGTGGGGTTGAAGTGGCCGAATGATGTTCTGGTGGGTCAGCAAAAAATTGCGGGAATACTGCTCGAGTTAGTGGGGGATCCTGCTGATGTGTGCCACGTGGTGATCGGTGTCGGAATAAATGTGAACATGCAGATGACCGATGAGGTTGATCAGCTATGGACGTCCATGCGTCTCGAGTCGGGTAAGCCTGTTGATCGCAATCATCTGGTTGCGGAGTTAGGGTTGATGCTCCAGGCCTATTTAAATCGCCACCAGGCCGGCGGATTTCCGGCGATCCAGGCGGAGTGGGAGCAAAATCATCTATGGCAGGGGCGGGCGGTATCGTTGATTGCCGGTGTTAGTCAGATAGATGGTGAGGTGCTGGGTATCGACGGCCAGGGTGCCTTGCGCTTGAAGGTGAATGGTGTGGAGAAGGTCTTTAGTGGTGGCGAGCTCAGCCTGAGGTTACGTGATGATTCTTGAGCTCGATTGTGGAAACAGTTTCATCAAGTGGCGTGTGCTCGGCGAGGATGTCCGGCGGGCGATTGGCGAGGGGGTCGTTGATTCAGATCTCGCATTGCTGGAGAGCTTGAGAGGGCTCAAGGGGCTCGCTCTCATGCATTGTCGTTTAGTCAGTGTCAGAACCGCTGAAGAAACCAGTGCGCTGATTTCTCTGCTGACCGAGGCTTTCGGCGTTTCCGTGGTGTGCGCGGCACCGGCTCGGGAGATGTCTGGGGTTCGAAATGGCTATGAGGAGTTCGAGCGGCTAGGGCTTGATCGTTGGCTTGCAATGCTCGGAGGATTTCATCTGGCTTCGGGTGCTTGTCTGGTGCTCGACTTTGGTACGGCTGTTACGGCTGACTTTATTGCGGGGGATGGTGAGCATCTCGGAGGATTTATCTGTCCGGGGATGCCTTTGATGCGCAACCAGCTGCGTACCCATACCCGTAGAATTCGCTATGGAGATCTTGCTGCCGAGCGCGCTTTGGAGAGTCTTGTTCCTGGGCGCACAACCGTCGAGGCGGTCGAGCGAGGTTGTTTGCTAATGTTGAGAGGGTTTGTCCTGACTCAGCTAGAGTTGGCGCGAAGCTATTGGGGAGAAGATTTCGCAGTCTTCCTGACTGGAGGAGATGCTGATCTGGTCTCCGAGATTGTGCCCGAGGCCAGGGTAGTTCCAGACCTGGTATTTGTAGGTTTGGCGATGGCGTGTCCCTTGTCCTGAGGTTTTTATGCGTTGGTTGTTCCTGTTGTTGCTTGTTCTCAATGTGTTCTATTACGTCTGGCACCAACAGGAGGCTCCGCTTCGCGCGAAAGATGTAACCCCCTTGAGTTTGTATCGGGGTTCGCAGCAAGACATTCGCTTGTTGAGTGAAACGACTGACGCGGCTCGTGATAAAGGAAAGCCTGCCCAGGCAGGCGATGGATGCCTCTATCTTGGCGGTTTTACTCGTCAGGAAGCTGCTCAGGCGGTCGAGCGGCGATTGAGTGGCATGGAAATCAAGTTCGAGTCCTTGCTGAGGGCTCCTGCCGAGTCTGATGGTTACTGGGTGCGCATAGCCCCGGAAAGCCGGCGTTTGGTGGGGGACTCGCAGCTGCAAAGCCTTTCTAAAGAATTCAATGAGTTAAAACATAAAATAATGCCGTGCGAGGGGGTTGCACCCGTCGAATAGTTTGCATAGAATGGCGCCCGCTTCGCAGTGAAGACCTTTAGCGGTCAGCAGTGTGAAGCGAGGTCAACGCAGCTAACCTCAGGTTTTTAATGAGAAAATGCTTGACAGAAGGCTGGCATGATATAGAATGCCGGCTCGCTTAGGAGGGGTTCCCGAGCGGCCAAAGGGATCAGACTGTAAATCTGACGTCTACGACTTCGAAGGTTCGAATCCTTCCCCCTCCACCATTTTTAGCGAGAGCTGCAAGCTCCGCGGGTATAGTTTAGTGGTAGAACCTCAGCCTTCCAAGCTGATGATGCGGGTTCGATTCCCGCTACCCGCTCCAAGTTTGCAGGTCCTGCAAAGTGTTACGCTCTTGTAGCTCAGTTGGTAGAGCACACCCTTGGTAAGGGTGAGGTCAGCGGTTCAAATCCGCTCAAGAGCTCCATATAACAAGGCAGATATGAAAATATCTGCCTTTGTTTTAATGGCTGATAGTACTTGCTTAATTCTTCTGCTAGGGGTGATTTCGATGGCTAAGGAAAAGTTCGAACGTAACAAGCCGCACGTCAACGTTGGAACCATTGGTCACGTAGACCATGGCAAGACGACTCTGACCGCTGCTTTGACCCGCGTCTGCTCCGAAGTGTTCGGTTCGGCAAAGGTTGACTTCGACAAGATCGATAGCGCCCCAGAAGAAAAAGCTCGTGGTATCACCATTAACACTGCTCACGTTGAGTACGATTCGGCTGTGCGTCATTACGCACACGTTGACTGTCCGGGTCACGCTGACTACGTAAAAAACATGATTACCGGTGCTGCGCAGATGGATGGTGCGATTCTGGTTTGCTCGGCCGCTGATGGTCCGATGCCGCAAACCCGTGAGCATATCCTGTTGTCCCGTCAGGTTGGCGTTCCGTACATCGTTGTCTTCCTGAACAAGGCTGACATGGTCGACGACGCTGAGTTGCTGGAGCTGGTTGAGATGGAAGTGCGCGATCTGTTGAGCGCTTACGATTTCCCAGGTGATGACACGCCGATCATCATTGGTTCGGCGCTGATGGCGCTGAATGGTCAAGATGACAACGAGATGGGTACTACCGCCGTCAAGAAGTTGGTCGAGACTCTGGATAGCTATATTCCGCAGCCTGAGCGTGCTATTGATAAGCCGTTCCTGATGCCGATCGAGGATGTGTTCTCGATCTCCGGTCGCGGTACTGTTGTGACTGGTCGTGTTGAGCGTGGCATTGTCCGCATTCAGGAAGAAGTTGAGATTGTTGGTCTTCGTGACACTGTCAAAACTACTTGCACTGGTGTTGAAATGTTTCGCAAGCTGCTCGACGAAGGTCGTGCGGGTGAGAACTGCGGCGTTCTGCTGCGTGGTACCAAGCGTGATGATGTTGAGCGTGGCCAGGTCCTGGTCAAGCCCGGCACTGTCAAGCCGCATACCAAGTTCACTGCTGAGGTTTACGTTCTGAGCAAGGAAGAGGGTGGTCGTCATACGCCATTCTTCAAGGGCTACCGTCCACAGTTCTACTTCCGTACAACTGACGTGACTGGTAACTGCGAGCTGCCAGAAGGTGTTGAAATGGTGATGCCGGGTGATAACGTTCAAATGACCGTTACCCTGATCAAAACCATCGCGATGGAAGATGGTCTGCGTTTCGCTATCCGTGAGGGCGGTCGTACCGTCGGCGCTGGTGTCGTAGCAAAAGTCATCGAGTAAGTTGTTGTAATGTCTTTTTCGGGCCGGCATAATGGTCGGCCTGATTTTGTTTTAGGTCAGTAGCTCAATTGGCAGAGCGACGGTCTCCAAAACCGTAGGTTGGGGGTTCGATTCCCTCCTGACCTGCCAGATTCACTTGGTGTGTCTGGCTTTCTTTTCACAGGATCTTCATAGATGACTCCTAAAGCTGAAGCTCAAGGCTCTCGCTTCGATCTGCTCAAGTGGCTAGTAGTAGTCGCTTTGGTGGTTGTTGGCGTTGTTGGCAATCAGTATTACTCTGCTTCGCCGATCCTGTACCGCGTACTCGCTTTGCTTGTAATTGCTGCTGTAGCTGCCTTTGTAGGCCTGCAGACAGTCAAGGGCAAGTCTTTCTTTGTACTGGTTAAGGAAGCTCGCACCGAGATTCGTAAAGTCGTATGGCCAACTCGCCAAGAAACCACGCAGACCACGCTGATTGTTGTGGCTGTTGTTCTGGTTATGGCGTTGCTGTTGTGGGGGCTTGATTCCCTGCTCGGCTGGCTTGTTTCCTTGATTGTCGGCTAAGGGTGTCCCGTGGCTAAGCGTTGGTACGTTGTGCATGCTTACTCCGGTTACGAGAAGCATGTCATGCGCTCGTTGGTAGAGCGCGTAAAGCTGGCTGGCATGGAAGATGGCTTTGGCGAAATTCTGGTTCCCACTGAAGAAGTGGTTGAAATGCGTAATGGCCAGAAACGCAAAAGCGAGCGCAAGTTCTTCCCAGGTTATGTGCTGGTCCAGATGGACATGAACGAGGGTACTTGGCACTTGGTCAAGGATACTCCTCGGGTGATGGGTTTCATCGGCGGTACTGCTGATAAGCCTGCGCCGATCACTGATAAAGAGGCAGAAGCGATTCTGCGTCGCGTTGCTGATGGTAGCGACAAGCCGAAGCCGAAGACGTTGTTCGAGCCAGGTGAGTCGGTACGTGTCAACGACGGACCGTTTGCTGATTTTACTGGCACGGTTGAAGAAGTTAACTACGAGAAGAGCCGGATCCAAGTGGCAGTGCTCATTTTCGGTCGCTCTACTCCGGTAGAGCTAGAGTTCAGCCAGGTCGAAAAGGTCTAGCTGAGCAAGCATCCCAACCCCGCAGCCCCAGGCTGTGGGGTTTTGTCGTCACTGGGATAAACGCGCAAGTAACCGGGGAGCCTTTCGAGGCGTTCGAACCCGTAATTGGAGTGCCTCATGGCCAAGAAGATTACCGCTTACATCAAGCTGCAAGTGAAGGCCGCTCAGGCTAACCCAAGCCCACCTGTTGGTCCTGCTCTGGGTCAGCACGGCGTGAACATCATGGAATTCTGCAAGGCTTTCAACGCCCGTACTCAGGGTATTGAGCCAGGTCTGCCGACTCCAGTGATCATCACTGTCTACAGCGACCGTAGCTTCACTTTCGAAACCAAATCCACACCTGCTTCGGTTCTGCTGAAGAAGGCTGCTGGTCTGACTAGCGGTTCCGCTCGTCCGAACACCGTTAAGGTTGGCACCGTGACCCGTGCTCAGCTGGAAGAAATCGCGAAAACCAAAAACGCGGATCTGACTGCAGCTGATATGGAAGCAGCCGTGCGTACTATCGCCGGTTCTGCTCGTAGCATGGGCCTTAACGTGGAGGGTGTGTAATGGCTAAGTTGACCAAGCGTCAAAAGGCTATCGCCGGCAAAATCGAAGCAGGCAAGTCCTACAACTTTGTAGACGCTGCTGCCCTGCTGGCTGAGCTGTCGACTGTCAAGTTCAGCGAGTCGTTCGACGTTGCTGTGAACCTGGGTGTTGACCCGCGTAAATCCGACCAGGTCGTTCGTAGCGCTACTGTGCTGCCACACGGCACTGGCAAGACTGTTCGCGTTGCTGTGTTCACCCAGGGTCCAGCTGCCGAGGCCGCTCTGGCTGCCGGCGCTGACCGTGTAGGTATGGACGACCTGGCTGCCGAAATGAAAGGCGGCGACCTGAACTATGACGTAGTTATCGCATCCCCGGATGCCATGCGCGTTGTTGGTCAGTTGGGTCAGATCCTGGGCCCACGCGGCCTGATGCCTAACCCTAAAGTCGGCACTGTAACTCCAGACGTAGCTACCGCGGTTAAAAACGCCAAGGCTGGTCAGGTTCGTTATCGCACCGACAAAAACGGCATCATCCACACCTCCGTTGGCAAAGTCGGCTTCGATGCCGTCAAGCTGAAGGAAAACGTTGAAGCCCTGATCGCTGATCTGAAGCGTATCAAGCCAGCTTCCTCGAAAGGTATTTACGTCAAGCGCGTTACCCTGAGCACCACCATGGGTCCAGGTCTGGTCATCGACCAAGGCTCGCTCGACGCGTAAGACACAGGTTGGCGCAAGCGATTGCGTCAATTGAAAGATTGGGGTCCCTGCCTGGCGGGGGCTATCCAAGACCGTAGGCGGCGCAAGTCTTAAACCACAAGCCTACGCAGATGGTGCTCCCGGTTCCTTACCGAATCAGACACCAAAACGACATCCGGCTTCGGTTGGATGAAACGGTAACAAGCAGGAGTTAAACCCGTGGCAATTAAACTCGAAGACAAGAAGGCCATCGTCGCTGAAGTCAACGAGGCTGCCAAAGTCGCTCTGTCCGCTGTCGTGGTTGATGCCCGTGGCGTAACAGTAGGCGCAATGACCGGACTCCGTAAAGAGGCTCGTGAAGCTGGCGTTTACGTACGTGTTGTACGTAACACCCTGCTCAAGCGCGCTGTTGCTGACACTGAATACAGTGTTCTCAACGACGTGTTCACTGGCCCGACCCTGATTGCATTCTCGAACGAACATCCGGGCGCTGCTGCCCGTATCTTCAAAGAGTTTGCCAAGGGTCAGGACAAGTTCGAGATCAAGGCAGCTGCGTTCGAGGGCAAGTTCCTCGCAGCTAATCAGATCGACGTACTGGCAACTCTGCCGACCCGTGACGAAGCAATTTCCCAGCTGATGAGCGTGATTCAAGGCGCTACCAGCAAATTGGCTCGTACTCTGGCGGCAATTCGCGACCAGAAAGAAGCTGCTGCAGCCTAAGGCTCGTCAACTTCTCGCGTTTTTTGTTTATTTCGATGGTCGCGTAGGCCGTCCCCCAATTCAGGAATTGAGTCATGTCTCTGACTAACGAACAAATCATCGAAGCAATCGGCCAGAAATCCGTAGTGGAAATCGTTGAGCTGATCAAATCGATGGAAGAAACCTTCGGTGTTACCGCTGCTGCTGCATCGGCTGGTCCAGCTGCTGCTGCCGCTGTTGTTGAAGAACAAACTGAATTCAACGTCATGCTGACCGAAGCTGGCGAGAAGAAAGTTAACGTGATCAAGGCAGTACGTGAACTGACCGGTCTGGGCCTGAAAGAAGCCAAGGCTGTAGTTGACGGCGCTCCTGGCATCGTTCTGGAAGCTGTTTCGAAAGACGCAGCTGACAAAGCAAAAGCCACTCTGGAAGAAGCAGGCGCTAAAGTCGAGCTGAAGTAAGCATCGACTTTGCACCTCCAGCCCGAGCGTTAAGCGAAAGGCTGATGGCTGGTGGCTCTTGCCACCGGCCTTTTTCCGTTATTGGCAGCCGACTGGGTCGGTGCTGGTAACGAGCTGTAACCACCCGATGCGGTGGCGCAAACCATGGGGTTTGCACGATTTTCTGGCTGCTCCCGTCGGGAGGGGCCAAACAAGCAGGTGACCAAGCTGGGGAACGCTGATGGCTTACTCATATACTGAGAAAAAACGTATCCGCAAGGACTTTAGCAAGTTGCCGGACGTCATGGATGTGCCGTATCTCCTGGCAATCCAGCTGGATTCGTATCGTGAATTCTTGCAGGCGGGAGCGACTAAAGATCAGTTCCGCGACGTGGGCCTGCATGCGGCCTTCAAATCCGTTTTCCCGATCATCAGCTACTCCGGCAATGCTGCGCTGGAGTACGTCGGTTATCGCCTGGGCGAACCGGCATTTGATGTCAAAGAATGCGTATTGCGCGGTGTAACTTACGCCGTACCTTTGCGGGTAAAAGTGCGCCTGATCATTTTCGACAAAGAATCGTCGAACAAAGCGATCAAGGACATCAAAGAGCAAGAAGTCTACATGGGTGAAATCCCCCTGATGACTGAAAACGGTACCTTCGTAATCAACGGTACCGAGCGTGTAATCGTTTCCCAGCTGCACCGTTCCCCGGGCGTGTTCTTCGACCACGACCGTGGCAAGACGCACAGCTCCGGCAAACTGCTGTACTCCGCGCGCATCATTCCTTACCGCGGTTCGTGGCTGGACTTCGAGTTCGACCCGAAAGACTGCGTGTTCGTGCGTATCGACCGTCGTCGCAAGCTGCCTGCATCGGTACTGCTGCGCGCGCTGGGCTATACCACTGAAGAAGTGCTGGACGCGTTCTACACCACCAACGTCTTCCACGTGCAAGGTGAAAACCTCAGCCTGGAACTGGTGCCTCAGCGCCTGCGTGGTGAAATTGCTGTCCTGGATATCCTGGATGACAAAGGCAAGGTTATTGTCGAGCAAGGTCGTCGTATTACTGCTCGCCACATCAACCAGCTGGAAAAAGCAGGGATCAAAGAGCTGCAAGTGCCTCTGGACTACGTCCTGGGTCGCACTACCGCCAAGGTCATCGTGCATCCGGCAACCGGCGAAATCCTGGCAGAGTGCAACACCGAGCTGAACACCGAAATCCTGGCAAAAATCGCCAAGTCTCAGGTTGTTCGTATCGAAACTCTGTACACCAACGATATCGACTGCGGTCCGTTCGTCTCCGACACTCTGAAGATCGACTCCACCAGCAACCAATTGGAAGCGCTGGTCGAGATCTATCGCATGATGCGTCCTGGCGAGCCGCCAACCAAAGACGCTGCCGAGACTCTGTTCAACAACCTGTTCTTCAGCCCTGAGCGCTATGACCTGTCTGCGGTCGGCCGGATGAAGTTCAACCGTCGTATCGGTCGTACCGAGATCGAAGGTTCGGGCGTGTTGTGCAAAGAAGACATCGTCGCGGTACTGAAGACTCTGGTCGACATTCGTAACGGTAAAGGCATCGTCGATGACATCGACCACCTGGGTAACCGTCGTGTTCGCTGCGTAGGCGAAATGGCCGAGAACCAGTTCCGCGTTGGCCTGGTACGTGTTGAGCGTGCGGTCAAAGAGCGTCTGTCGATGGCTGAAAGCGAAGGCCTGATGCCGCAAGACCTGATCAACGCCAAGCCAGTGGCTGCGGCGGTGAAAGAGTTCTTCGGTTCCAGCCAGCTTTCCCAGTTCATGGACCAGAACAACCCGCTGTCCGAGATCACCCACAAGCGTCGTGTTTCTGCACTCGGCCCTGGCGGTTTGACTCGTGAGCGTGCTGGCTTTGAAGTGCGTGACGTACACCCGACTCACTACGGTCGTGTATGCCCGATTGAAACGCCGGAAGGTCCGAACATCGGTCTGATCAACTCCTTGGCCGCCTATGCGCGCACCAACCAGTACGGCTTCCTCGAGAGCCCGTACCGTGTGGTGAAAGACGCTCTGGTCACCGACGAAATCGTATTCCTGTCCGCCATCGAAGAAGCTGATCACGTGATCGCTCAGGCTTCGGCCACGATGAACGACAAGAAAGTCCTGATCGACGAGCTGGTAGCTGTTCGTCACTTGAACGAGTTCACCGTCAAGGCGCCGGAAGACGTCACCTTGATGGACGTATCGCCGAAGCAGGTAGTTTCGGTTGCAGCGTCGCTGATCCCGTTTCTCGAGCACGACGACGCCAACCGTGCGTTGATGGGTTCGAACATGCAGCGTCAAGCTGTACCAACCCTGCGTGCTGACAAGCCGCTGGTCGGTACCGGCATGGAGCGTAACGTAGCCCGTGACTCCGGCGTTTGCGTCGTGGCTCGTCGTGGCGGCGTGATCGACTCCGTCGACGCCAGCCGTATCGTGGTTCGTGTTGCTGATGACGAAGTTGAAACCGGCGAAGCTGGTGTCGACATCTACAACCTGACCAAGTACACCCGCTCCAACCAGAACACCTGCATCAACCAGCGTCCGCTGGTGAGCAAGGGTGATCGGGTTCAGCGTAGCGACATCATGGCCGACGGTCCGTCCACCGATATGGGTGAGCTGGCACTGGGTCAGAACATGCGCATCGCGTTCATGGCATGGAACGGCTTCAACTTCGAAGACTCCATCTGCCTGTCCGAGCGTGTTGTTCAGGAAGACCGTTTCACCACGATCCACATTCAGGAACTGACCTGTGTGGCACGTGACACCAAGCTTGGGCCAGAGGAAATCACTGCAGACATCCCGAACGTGGGTGAAGCTGCACTGAACAAACTGGACGAAGCCGGTATCGTTTACGTAGGTGCTGAAGTTGGCGCAGGCGACATCCTGGTCGGTAAGGTCACTCCGAAAGGCGAGACCCAGCTGACTCCGGAAGAAAAGCTGCTGCGTGCCATCTTCGGTGAAAAAGCCAGCGACGTTAAAGACACCTCCCTGCGCGTGCCTACCGGCACCAAGGGTACCGTCATCGACGTACAGGTCTTCACCCGTGACGGCGTTGAGCGTGATGCTCGTGCACTGTCGATCGAGAAGACTCAACTCGACGAGATCCGCAAGGATCTGAACGAAGAGTTCCGTATCGTTGAAGGCGCCACTTTCGAACGTCTGCGTTCCGCCCTGGTCGGCCACAAAGCCGAAGGCGGCGCCGGTCTGAAGAAAGGTCAGGACATCACCGACGAAATTCTCGACGGTCTTGAGCATGGTCAGTGGTTCAAACTGCGCATGGCTGAAGATGCTCTGAACGAGCAGCTCGAGAAGGCTCAAGCCTACATCGTTGATCGCCGCCGTCTGCTGGACGACAAGTTCGAAGACAAGAAGCGCAAACTGCAGCAGGGCGATGACCTGGCTCCAGGCGTGCTGAAAATCGTCAAGGTTTACCTGGCAATCCGTCGTCGCATCCAGCCGGGCGACAAGATGGCCGGTCGTCACGGTAACAAGGGTGTGGTCTCCGTGATCATGCCGGTTGAAGACATGCCGCACGATGCCAATGGCACCCCGGTCGACGTCGTCCTCAACCCGTTGGGCGTACCTTCGCGTATGAACGTTGGTCAGATCCTTGAAACCCACCTGGGCCTCGCGGCCAAAGGTCTGGGCGAGAAGATCAACCGGATGGTCGAAGAGCAGCGTAAAGTTGCTGAACTTCGCACCTTCCTGGACGAGATCTACAACCAGATCGGCGGTCGTAACGAAGATCTGGATAGCTTCTCCGACCAGGAAATCCTGGATCTGGCGAAGAACCTGCGTGGCGGCGTACCAATGGCCACTCCAGTGTTCGACGGCGCCAAGGAAAGCGAAATCAAGGCCATGCTGAAACTGGCAGACCTGCCAGAAAGCGGCCAGATGCAGCTGACCGACGGCCGTACCGGCAACAAGTTCGAGCGCCCGGTTACTGTTGGCTACATGTACATGCTGAAGCTGAACCACTTGGTAGACGACAAGATGCACGCTCGTTCTACCGGTTCGTACAGCCTGGTTACCCAGCAGCCGCTGGGTGGTAAGGCGCAGTTCGGTGGTCAGCGTTTCGGGGAGATGGAGGTCTGGGCACTGGAAGCATACGGTGCTGCTTACACTCTGCAAGAAATGCTCACAGTGAAGTCGGACGATGTGAACGGTCGGACCAAGATGTACAAAAACATCGTGGACGGCGATCACCGTATGGAGCCGGGCATGCCCGAGTCCTTCAACGTGTTGATCAAAGAAATTCGTTCCCTCGGCATCGATATCGATCTGGAAACCGAATAACACGTGACGCGAATCGAGAGCGGGGCAGGATTGCCCGCTCTCTGCTCCGCCAGGAGGAAAGGCCTTGAAAGACCTACTGAATTTGCTGAAAAACCAGGGTCAAGTCGAAGAGTTCGACGCCATCCGTATTGGATTGGCATCGCCTGAGATGATCCGTTCGTGGTCGTTCGGTGAAGTTAAAAAGCCGGAAACCATCAACTACCGTACGTTCAAACCTGAGCGTGACGGCCTGTTCTGCGCCAAGATCTTTGGCCCGGTAAAGGATTACGAGTGCCTGTGCGGTAAGTACAAGCGCTTGAAGCACCGTGGTGTGATCTGCGAGAAGTGCGGCGTTGAAGTCGCGCTGGCAAAAGTTCGTCGTGAGCGCATGGCGCACATCGAACTGGCCTCGCCGGTTGCCCACATCTGGTTCCTGAAATCGCTGCCTTCGCGTATCGGCTTGCTGATGGACATGACCCTGCGTGATATCGAACGCGTTCTCTACTTCGAGAGCTATGTCGTTATCGATCCAGGCATGACCACCCTTGAAAAAGGTCAGCTGCTCAACGACGAGCAGTACTTCGAAGCGCTGGAAGAGTTCGGCGACGATTTCGATGCCCGCATGGGTGCCGAAGCTGTCCGTGAACTGCTGCACGCTATCGACCTGGAACACGAGATTGGCCGCCTGCGTGAAGAAATTCCGCAAACCAACTCCGAAACCAAGATCAAGAAGCTGTCCAAGCGTCTGAAGTTGATGGAAGCCTTCCAGGGTTCCGGCAACCTTCCAGAATGGATGGTGCTGACCGTTCTGCCGGTTCTGCCGCCAGATCTGCGTCCACTGGTCCCGCTGGATGGCGGTCGCTTCGCGACTTCCGACCTCAACGATCTGTATCGTCGAGTGATCAACCGTAACAACCGCTTGAAGCGTCTGCTCGATCTGTCCGCTCCGGACATCATCGTGCGCAACGAAAAGCGTATGTTGCAGGAAGCTGTCGACGCACTGCTCGATAACGGTCGTCGTGGCCGCGCTATCACCGGTTCCAACAAGCGTCCTCTGAAATCCCTGGCTGACATGATCAAGGGTAAGCAGGGTCGTTTCCGTCAGAACTTGCTCGGTAAGCGTGTTGACTACTCCGGTCGTTCGGTAATTACCGTAGGTCCGACCCTGCGTCTGCACCAGTGCGGTCTGCCGAAGAAAATGGCTCTCGAGCTGTTCAAGCCGTTCATTTTCGGCAAGCTGGAAATGCGTGGTCTTGCTACCACCATCAAAGCTGCCAAGAAGATGGTCGAGCGCGAGCTGCCAGAGGTTTGGGACGTTCTCGCTGAAGTGATTCGCGAACACCCGGTTCTCCTCAACCGTGCACCGACCCTTCACCGTCTGGGTATCCAGGCGTTTGAACCGGTACTGATCGAAGGTAAGGCTATCCAGCTGCACCCTCTGGTCTGTGCTGCGTACAACGCCGACTTCGACGGCGACCAAATGGCCGTGCACGTACCGCTGACACTGGAAGCCCAGTTGGAAGCGCGTGCGTTGATGATGTCGACCAACAACATTCTGTCGCCAGCCAACGGTGAGCCAATCATCGTTCCGTCGCAGGACGTTGTATTGGGTCTGTACTACATGACTCGTGAAGCGATCAACGCCAAGGGCGAAGGTCGTGTGTTCGCGGATCTGCAGGAAGTTGACCGTGTGTTCCGTGCCGGCGAAGCCGCACTGCACGCCAAGGTCAAAGTGCGGATCAACGAAACCGTCAACGATCGTGATGGTGGCAGCGTCAAGAACACCCGTATCGTCGACACTACTGTTGGCCGTGCGCTGTTGTTCCAGGTTGTTCCACCTGGCCTGTCGTACGACGTCGTCAACCAGCCGATGAAGAAAAAGGCGATCTCCAAGCTGATCAACCAGTGCTACCGCGTGGTTGGTTTGAAAGAGACCGTGATCTTCGCTGACCAGTTGATGTACACCGGTTTTGCCTATTCGACCATCTCCGGCGTTTCCATCGGTGTTAACGACTTCGTTATCCCGGATGAAAAAGCCCGCATCATCAATGCTGCTACTGATGAAGTGAAAGAGATCGAAAGTCAGTACGCCTCCGGCCTGGTAACCCAGGGCGAGAAGTACAACAAAGTGATCGACCTTTGGTCCAAGGCGAACGACGAAGTTTCCAAGGCAATGATGGCCAACCTCTCGAAAGAGAAAGTCATCGACCGCCATGGCGTCGAGGTCGACCAAGAGTCTTTCAACTCGATGTACATGATGGCCGACTCGGGCGCACGGGGTTCTGCTGCGCAGATCCGTCAGCTCGCCGGTATGCGTGGCCTGATGGCCAAGCCGGACGGCTCCATCATCGAAACGCCAATTACTGCGAACTTCCGTGAAGGTTTGAGCGTACTTCAGTACTTCATCTCCACTCACGGTGCTCGTAAAGGTTTGGCGGATACCGCGTTGAAAACAGCGAACTCCGGTTACCTGACTCGTCGTCTGGTAGACGTGGCGCAGGATCTGGTTGTGACCGAGATCGATTGCGGCACCGAGCATGGCCTGGTAATGACTCCGCACATTGAAGGCGGTGACGTTGTTGAGCCGCTGGGTGAGCGCGTATTGGGTCGTGTCATTGCCCGTGATGTGTTCAAGCCAGGTACCGAAGAAATCATCGTTCCTGCCGGCACTCTGGTAGACGAGAAGTGGGTCGAGTTCATCGAGCTGAACAGCATCGACGAAGTGATCGTGCGTTCGCCGATCAGCTGCGAAACCCGCTATGGCATTTGCGCCAAGTGCTACGGCCGTGACTTGGCTCGTGGTCACCAGGTGAACATCGGTGAAGCGGTCGGCGTTATCGCTGCCCAGTCCATCGGTGAGCCGGGTACCCAGCTGACCATGCGTACGTTCCACATCGGTGGTGCGGCAAGCCGGACCTCCGCAGCTGACAGCGTTCAGGTGAAGAATGGCGGTACCGTCCGTCTGCACAACCTGAAACACGTTGAGCGAGTGGATGGTTGCCTGGTTGCTGTGTCCCGTTCGGGTGAGCTGGCAATCGCTGATGACTTCGGTCGTGAGCGCGAGCGTTACAAGCTGCCGTACGGTGCTGTGATTTCGGTTAAAGAAGGTGACAAGGTCGACGCTGGCGCAATCGTGGCCAAGTGGGATCCGCACACTCACCCAATCGTTACCGAAATGAAAGGTACCGTGACCTACGTGGGCATGGAAGAAGGCATCACGATCAAGCGTCAGACTGACGAATTGACCGGTATGACCAACATTGAAGTACTCGATGCCAAAGACCGTCCAGCTGCCGGTAAAGATATCCGTCCTGCTGTGAAGATGGTTGATGACAACGGCAAGGATCTCTTGCTGCCGGGTACTGACGTAATTGCTCAGTACTTCCTGCCTGCTAACGCCCTGGTTGGTGTAGCGGACGGTGCGAAGATTGCGATCGGTGATGTTATCGCTCGTATCCCGCAAGAGACTTCGAAGACCCGTGACATCACCGGTGGTCTGCCGCGTGTTGCCGACTTGTTCGAAGCACGTCGTCCGAAAGAAGCCTCGATTCTGGCTGAAGTCAGCGGCACCATCGCGTTCGGTAAAGAGACCAAAGGCAAGCGCCGTCTGGTTATCACCCCGAACGACGGTACCGATCCGTACGAAGAGCTGATTCCGAAGTGGCGTCACCTGAACGTCTTCGAAGGCGAACAGGTAAACCGCGGCGAAGTTATCTCCGACGGCCCGAGCGATCCACACGACATCCTGCGTCTGCTGGGTGTGAGTGCGCTGGCCAAGTACATCGTGAACGAGATCCAGGACGTTTACCGTCTGCAAGGCGTGAAGATCAACGATAAGCACATCGAGACCATCCTGCGTCAGATGCTGCGTAAGGTTGAAATCGCTGAATCCGGCGACTCGACTTTCATCAAGGGCGACCAGATGGAGTTGACTCACGTTCTGGTAGAGAACGAGCGTCTGGCTGGCGACGAGAAGTTCGTTTCCAAGTTCACCCGCGTACTGCTGGGTATCACCAAGGCGTCGTTGTCCACCGAATCGTTCATCTCGGCGGCTTCCTTCCAGGAAACCACTCGCGTACTGACCGAAGCGGCGGTAACCGGCAAGCGCGATTACCTGCGCGGCCTGAAAGAAAACGTGGTCGTGGGTCGTCTGATCCCGGCCGGTACCGGTCTGGCTTATCACAGCGAGCGCAAGCGCCGCCGTGATGCTGACAAACCGTTGCGCGTAAGCGCCAGTGAAGTGGAAGCTGCACTGACCGAAGCGCTGAACTCGAGCGGTAACTGAGTTCTGCGATAAATGAGCGTAAGGCCCTGGCCGTTCCGTTCATCGAATCGAGACAATTTGTCGAGGTTGGATGAGCGGGGAGGTCGGGGCCTTGCCTTGACTGGGGGCAAGATCCTCTTTAGACTCTTGTACCCCTAAATTTGGCGGGAATTCGTTCCTGCCATTTTGCTTTTCTTGCAAGACAATAGCGTCGCAAGACAACAGTGGAGCTAGTAGATGGCAACTATCAACCAGCTGGTACGTCAGCCGCGTAAGCGTATCGTCGAGAAATCCGACGTGCCTGCGCTGCAGAACTGCCCGCAACGTCGTGGCGTATGCACCCGTGTGTATACCACCACGCCGAAAAAACCTAACTCGGCACTGCGTAAAGTATGCCGTGTGCGTCTGACCAACGGTTTCGAGGTTTCCTCGTACATCGGCGGTGAAGGCCACAACCTGCAAGAGCACAGCGTGGTACTGATCCGCGGCGGTCGTGTAAAAGACTTGCCAGGTGTTCGTTACCACACCGTACGCGGTTCTTTGGATACTTCCGGCGTTAAAGGTCGTAACCAGGGTCGTTCGAAGTACGGTACCAAGAAGCCTAAGTAGTAGTGGCTTTTTGTAAAAACTGATTTTCTATTTTTCTGAGTCGATAAGAGTAAGGTCGGAGGCGTCCCGAAAGGGCACCGATTCCGAGCGAACCTGAAGACCGTTTGAGGGCTTATCCATGCCAAGAAGACGCGTAGCAGCCAAGCGCGAAGTGCTTGACGATCCAAAATACGGCAGCCAGATCCTGGCCAAGTTCATGAACCACGTAATGGAAAGCGGCAAGAAAGCCGTTGCCGAGCGTATCGTTTATGGCGCGCTGGAAAAGGTTAAAGAACGCAAGAACAGCGATCCCCTGGAAATCTTCGAGAAAGCTCTCGACGCCATCGCTCCGCTGGTCGAAGTGAAGTCGCGCCGTGTAGGCGGTGCTACTTACCAGGTTCCGGTCGAAGTTCGTCCGTCCCGTCGTAACGCTCTGGCAATGCGCTGGTTGGTAGACTTCGCCCGTAAGCGCGGCGAGAAGTCTATGGCTCTGCGTTTGGCTGGCGAACTGTTGGACGCTGCCGAAGGCAAAGGTGCTGCAGTTAAGAAGCGTGAAGACGTGCACCGTATGGCTGAAGCCAACAAGGCTTTCTCGCACTACCGCTTCTAATTTTAGCGTCACTAATTTTGCGAGGGCTTTATGGCTCGTACTACACCGATTAACCGCTACCGTAACATTGGTATCGTTGCTCACGTGGATGCTGGTAAAACCACCACCACCGAGCGCGTCCTTTTTTACACTGGCAAAAGTCACAAGATGGGCGAGGTGCATGACGGCGCCGCGACCACAGACTGGATGGTTCAGGAGCAGGAGCGTGGTATTACCATTACTTCTGCTGCCATTACCGCCTTCTGGCAGGGTTCCGAGAAGCAGCACAAGGACCAATACCGCTTCAACGTCATCGACACCCCGGGCCACGTTGACTTCACTATTGAAGTTGAGCGTTCCCTGCGTGTTCTCGACGGCGCGGTTGTTGTGTTCTGCGGCACCTCGGGTGTTGAGCCTCAGTCGGAAACCGTATGGCGTCAAGCCAACAAATACGGCGTTCCACGTCTTGTTTACGTAAACAAGATGGACCGTGCTGGTGCCAACTTCCTGCGCGTGATCGGTCAGATCAAGCAGCGTCTGGGTCACACTCCGGTGCCAATCCAGTTGGCCATCGGTTCCGAAGACAACTTCCAGGGTCAGATCGATCTGATGGCCATGGAAGCTGTTTACTGGAATGACTCTGACAAAGGCATGGTTCCAGTTCGCAAGCCTATCCCTGCTGAGCTGCAGGAACTGGCTGACGAGTGGCGCGGCAACATGGTTGAGGCTGCGGCCGAAGCCAGCGAAGAGCTGATGAACAAGTACCTCGAAGGTGAAGAACTCACCAACGCGGAAATCAAGGCCGCTCTGCGTCAGCGTACTATCGCTGGTGAGATCGTTCTGGCTGTTTGCGGTTCTTCCTTCAAGAACAAGGGTGTTCCCCTGGTTCTCGACGCCGTTATCGACTACCTGCCTGCTCCTACCGACATTCCTGCCATCAAGGGTACTGACCCGGATGACGAGACCAAGGAAATGGAGCGTCACGCAGACGACAGCGAGCCGTTCTCGGCTCTGGCGTTCAAGATCGCTACCGACCCATTCGTGGGTACCTTGACCTTCGTTCGAGTTTACTCGGGCGTGTTGGCCTCCGGCGACGGCGTGATCAACTCGGTTAAAGGCAAGAAAGAGCGCGTGGGTCGTATGGTGCAAATGCACGCAAACGCCCGTGAAGAAATCAAGGAAGTACGCGCTGGTGACATCGCGGCCTTGATCGGCATGAAGGACGTCACCACTGGTGAAACTTTGTGCAACGCTGACAAGCCAATCATCCTGGTTCGTATGGACTTCCCGGAGCCGGTTATTTCGGTTGCCGTAGAGCCTAAGACCAAGGACGACCAGGAAAAAATGGGTATTGCTCTGGGCAAGCTTGCTCAGGAAGACCCGTCTTTCCGCGTCAAGACTGATGAAGAGACTGGTCAAACGATCATCTCCGGCATGGGCGAGTTGCACCTGGACATCCTGGTTGATCGGATGCGCCGTGAGTTCAACGTCGAAGCCAACATCGGTAAGCCTCAGGTTTCCTATCGTGAGCGCATCACGAAGAACTGTGAAATCGAAGGTAAGTTCGTTCGTCAATCCGGCGGTCGTGGCCAGTTTGGTCACTGCTGGATTCGTTTTGCGCCGGCTGATGAAGGTCAGGAAGGTCTGCAATTCGTGAACGAAGTAGTGGGTGGTGTGGTTCCTAAGGAATACATCCCGGCTATCCAGAAGGGTATCGAAGAGCAGATGAAGAACGGCGTTGTTGCCGGCTATCCGCTGATCGGCCTGAAGGCTACCGTGTTTGATGGTTCCTACCACGACGTCGACTCCAACGAGATGGCGTTTAAAGTGGCTGCTTCCATGGCAACCAAGCAACTGGCCCAGAAGGGCGGTGGTGAGTTGCTTGAGCCGATCATGGCGGTAGAGGTGGTTACGCCTGAAGACTATATGGGTGACGTGATGGGCGACCTTAACCGTCGTCGCGGCATGATCCTGGGTATGGAAGACACGGTCTCCGGCAAAGTGATTCGCGCCGAAGTTCCGCTGGGTGAGATGTTCGGTTATGCGACCGACGTCCGTTCCATGTCCCAAGGTCGCGCAAGCTACTCTATGGAATTCAAAAAATACAATACAGCTCCGTCGCATATCGTCGAAACTGTTACCAAAAAACAAGGCTGATTCAGCCCCTTTAGGCTAGGAGTTAATTGTCGTGGCTAAAGAAAAATTTGACCGTACCCTCCCGCACGTCAACGTTGGCACCATCGGTCACGTCGACCACGGTAAAACCACGCTGACCGCTGCTCTGACTCGCGTCTGCTCCGAAGTTTTCGGTTCGGCCGTTGTTGCTTTCGACAAAATCGACAGCGCTCCGGAAGAAAAGGCTCGTGGTATCACCATCAACACCGCGCACGTTGAATACAACTCGCTGATCCGTCACTACGCTCACGTTGACTGCCCAGGTCACGCTGACTATGTGAAGAACATGATCACCGGTGCTGCTCAGATGGACGGCGCTATCCTGGTTTGCTCGGCCGCTGATGGTCCGATGCCACAAACCCGTGAGCACATCCTGTTGTCCCGTCAGGTTGGCGTTCCGTACATCGTTGTCTTCCTGAACAAGGCTGACATGGTTGACGACGCTGAGCTGCTGGAACTGGTTGAGATGGAAGTGCGCGATCTGCTGAGCACTTACGACTTCCCAGGTGACGACACTCCGATCATCATCGGTTCGGCTCTGATGGCTCTGAATGGCCAAGACGACAACGAAATGGGCACCACTGCCGTTCGTAAACTGGTTGAGACTCTGGACAGCTACATCCCAGATCCAGTTCGTGTTATCGACAAGCCGTTCCTGATGCCAATCGAAGACGTATTCTCGATCTCCGGTCGCGGTACTGTTGTAACTGGCCGTATCGAGCGCGGTATCGTCAAGGTTCAGGATCCACTGGAAATCGTTGGTCTGCGTGACACTACCGTCACCACCTGCACCGGTGTTGAAATGTTCCGTAAGCTGCTCGACGAAGGTCGTGCTGGCGAGAACTGCGGCGTTCTGCTGCGTGGTACCAAGCGTGACGACGTTGAGCGTGGCCAGGTTCTGGTTAAGCCGGGTTCGGTTAAGCCGCACACCAAGTTCGAAGCTGAAGTCTACGTTCTGAGCAAAGAAGAAGGCGGTCGTCACACTCCGTTCTTCAAAGGCTACCGTCCACAGTTCTACTTCCGTACTACTGACGTGACTGGTAACTGCGAACTGCCGGAAGGCGTTGAGATGGTAATGCCAGGCGACAACATCAAAATGGTTGTCACCCTGATCAAGACCATCGCAATGGAAGACGGTCTGCGTTTCGCTATCCGTGAAGGCGGTCGTACCGTCGGCGCTGGCGTCGTAGCCAAAATCATCGAGTAAGCTCTTTTTTGAGTTAGCTTCGATGAGTTGAAAAGGCCTCCGCTTAGCGGGGGCTTTTTTATTGGGTTGACACCTATATGGGGCGTCTATAGAATTGCGCCTCCTTTTAACGGGCGTATTGCGCTCGGTGGGAATAGCAGCCGGAGTCTGAAATCCAATGCAAAATCAGCAAATCCGTATCAGGTTGAAGGCTTTTGACCATCGCCTGATCGACCAATCCACCCAGGAAATCGTGGAAACCGCGAAACGTACTGGTGCTCAAGTGCGTGGTCCAATTCCACTGCCTACCCGTAAAGAGCGGTTCACCGTTCTGGTCTCCCCGCACGTCAATAAAGACGCGCGTGACCAGTACGAGATCCGTACTCATAAGCGCGTTCTGGACATCGTCCAGCCAACGGATAAAACCGTTGATGCACTTATGAAGCTTGATCTTGCGGCCGGTGTGGAAGTGCAGATCAGCCTCGGCTAAGACTCGGTCTTAGTCGTGTAACGCTCTGAAATGGGCGGCCATAGCGGGTGAAAGCCCCGTACACTCATGAGGTTTACAACATGACTATTGGTGTAGTCGGTCGTAAATGCGGTATGACCCGTATTTTCACCGAAGAAGGTGTCTCCATTCCGGTCACGGTCATTGAGATCGAGCCGAATCGCGTCACCCAGTTCAAAACTGAAGAGACCGATGGCTATCGTGCAGTGCAAGTCACTGTAGGCGAGCGTCGTGCTTCGCGTGTTACAGCTGCTCAGGCTGGCCACTTCGCTAAAGCGAACGTTGCCGCTGGTCGTACCGTAATGGAATTCCGCCTTGAAGAAGGCGAGTACCAGGCCGGCGATCTGATCAACGCTGAAATCTTCGCTGCTGGTCAACTGGTTGATGTAACCGGTCAGTCCAAAGGTAAAGGCTTCCAGGGTACGATCAAGCGTTGGAACTTCCGCGGGCAAGATAATACCCACGGTAACTCCGTGTCCCACCGCGTTCCAGGCTCTATCGGCCAGTGCCAGACTCCTGGTCGTGTATTCAAGGGCAAAAAAATGTCCGGTCATATGGGCGCTGAGCGCGTGACCGTGCAGTCCCTCGAAGTAGTGCGCGTGGACGCTGAACGCAATCTGTTGTTGGTCAAGGGTGCTGTTCCTGGCGCTACTGGCGGCAACTTGGTTGTACGTCCAGCAGCCAAGGCTCGCGGTTAAGGGGAAGCTGACATGCAATTAAATGTAAATGACGCTCAAGCGATCGAAGTTTCCGAACTGACATTTGGCGGCGAATTCAACGAGACGCTGGTTCACCAAGCAGTCGTGGCCTACATGGCCGGCGGCCGTCAAGGTAGCAAGCAGCAAAAGACCCGTTCCGACGTTCGTGGTGGCGGTAAGCGCCCATGGCGTCAGAAAGGTACTGGCCGTGCTCGTGCCGGTACTATCCGTAGCCCAATCTGGCGTGGCGGCGGTACCACTTTCGCAGCTCGTCCTCAGGATCACACCCAGAAGCTGAACAAGAAGATGTATCGCGCAGCAATGCGTTCCATCCTTGCTGAGCTGGTGCGTACTGATCGTCTGGTTGTGGTTCAGGACTTCGCTGTTGATGCACCGAAGACCAAAGATCTGCTGAACAAACTGACCGGCATGGGCCTGACTGACGTCTTGATCGTGTCTGAAGTGGTTGATCAGAACCTGTACCTGGCTGCTCGCAACCTGCCACACGTTGATGTACGTGACGTGCAAGGTTCCGATCCAGTTAGTCTGATCGCATACGACAAGGTGTTGATCACCGTGTCGGCCGTGAAGAAATTCGAGGAGCTGCTGGGATGAACCAGGAACGCGTATTTAAAGTTCTGCTTGGCCCGCACGTTTCCGAGAAGGCTACGGTTCTGGCTGACAAGAAAGGCCAGTTCGTTTTCAAGGTTGCAACTGACGCAACCAAGCTGGAAATCAAGAAGGCCGTCGAAAGCCTGTTCAGCGTGAAAGTAGAGCGTGTTACTACCCTGAATGTTCTGGGTAAGAGCAAGCGCACTGCTCGCGGTCTGGGCAAGCGTAATGACTGGAAGAAGGCAGTTATCTCCCTTCAGCCAGGCCAAGATCTCGATTTCAGCAGCAGTGCTGAGTAAGGAAGGGGTGCATCATGGCAATCGTTAAATGCAAACCGACTTCCCCTGGCCGCCGTTTTGTGGTCAAGGTGGTCAACCAGGAGCTGCATAAAGGCGCTCCTCACGCACCGCTGCTCGAGAAAAAATCGAAGACTGGTGGTCGTAACAACAATGGTCGTATTACCACTCGTCACATCGGTGGTGGCCATAAGCAGCATTATCGTCTGGTCGATTTCCGTCGCAACGACAAAGATGGCATCTCTGCCACTGTCGAGCGTATTGAATACGATCCAAACCGTACTGCTCACATCGCTCTGCTGCTGTACGCAGATGGCGAGCGTCGCTACATCATCGCCCCTAAAGGCGTGAGTGCTGGTGACCAGCTGATCGCAGGTGCTCTGGCACCGATCAAGCCGGGCAACGCTCTGCAACTGCGTAACATTCCAGTTGGTAGCACCGTACACGGCATCGAATTGAAGCCAGGTAAAGGCGCGCAAATCGCTCGTTCCGCTGGTGCTTCGGCTCAGCTGATCGCTCGTGAAGGTGTCTACGTGACCCTGCGTCTGCGTTCTGGTGAGATGCGTAAAGTGCTGGCTGAATGCCGCGCGACCCTGGGTGAAGTCTCGAACTCCGAGCACAGCCTGCGTTCGCTGGGTAAAGCTGGTGCCAAACGCTGGCGTGGCGTTCGCCCAACCGTTCGTGGTGTTGCCATGAACCCGGTTGACCACCCACATGGTGGTGGTGAAGGTCGTACCTCTGGTGGTCGTCATCCGGTATCGCCATGGGGCTTCCCGACTAAGGGCGCGAAGACTCGTGGTAATAAGCGTACCGACAAAATGATCGTCCGTCGTCGCAAGTAAATAGAGGGATACGACAGTGCCACGTTCTCTGAAAAAAGGTCCTTTTATCGATCTTCACCTACTGAAGAAGATCGAAGTGGCGGCGGAAAAGAATGATCGCAAACCGGTGAAAACCTGGTCGCGTCGTTCGATGATCCTGCCACAAATGGTCGGTTTGACCATCGCAGTACACAACGGTCGTCAACACGTCCCAGTTCTCGTTAACGAAGACATGGTCGGCCACAAACTGGGCGAGTTCGCCGGTACCCGCACTTATCGTGGGCACGTGGCAGACAAGAAAGCCAAGCGTTAAGGGGTTAGGAAATGGAAGTAGCCGCTAAGTTGTCGGGCGCTCGAATCTCCGCCCAGAAAGCCCGCTTGGTCGCCGACCAGATCCGCGGGAAGAAGGTGGGCGAAGCGCTCAACTTGTTGGCTTTCAGCAGTAAGAAAGCCGCCGAGATCATGAAGAAAGTGCTGGAGTCGGCCGTAGCCAACGCCGAGCATAACGAAGGCGCAGACGTTGATGACCTTAAAGTCAGCACCGTTTTCGTCAACGAAGGGCGTTCGCTGAAGCGCATCATGCCACGTGCCAAAGGCCGTGCTGATCGCATCGTCAAGCGGTCTTGCCATATCACTGTCAAGGTTGCTGACAAGTAACGGAGTCGAAGAGATGGGTCAGAAAGTACATCCCATTGGCATTCGCCTGGGAATCGTCAAGGAGCACACCTCCGTCTGGTACGCAGACGGTCGGACTTATGCGGACTATTTGTTCGCTGATCTGAAGGTGCGTGAGTATCTCCAAGACAAACTAAAAAGCGCGTCCGTAAGCCGTATCGATATCCATCGTCCGGCTCAGACTGCACGTATCACCATCCACACCGCTCGTCCAGGTATCGTTATCGGGAAGAAAGGTGAAGATGTTGAGAAACTGCGTCAGGACCTGACCAAGCAAATGGGTGTGCCTGTGCACATCAATATCGAAGAGATCCGTAAGCCGGAGCTCGACGGTATGCTGGTTGCGCAGAGCGTAGCTCAGCAGCTGGAGCGTCGCGTAATGTTCCGTCGCGCTATGAAGCGCGCTGTTCAGAACGCCATGCGCATTGGTGCCAAAGGCATCAAAATCCAAGTGAGCGGTCGTCTCGGCGGTGCTGAAATCGCACGTACTGAATGGTATCGCGAAGGTCGTGTGCCACTGCACACCCTGCGTGCCGACATCGACTATGCCAACTACGAAGCTCACACCACTTACGGTGTGATCGGTGTAAAGGTTTGGATCTTCAAAGGCGAAGTAATTGGTGGTCGCCAAGAAGAACTGAAACCACAAGCACCAGCGCCTCGTAAAAAAGCTGCTAAGTAAGGGGTACGCCAAATGTTGCAACCAAAGCGTACGAAGTTCCGCAAGCAGATGACAGGCCACAACCGTGGTCTGGCTCAGCGCGGTAGCAAAGTCAGCTTCGGCGAGTTCGCGCTGAAGTCTGTAGCTCGTGGTCGTCTCACCGCTCGTCAGATCGAGTCAGCGCGTCGTGCTCTGACCCGTCACGTTAAACGTGGCGGCAAGATCTGGATCCGTGTATTCCCGGACAAGCCTATTTCCAAAAAGCCACTCGAAGTTCGGATGGGTAAAGGTAAGGGTAGTGTGGAGTACTGGGTTGCCCAGATTCAGCCAGGCAAAGTCCTGTATGAAATCGAGGGTGTTTCTGAAGAGCTGGCGCGTGAGGCTTTTGCCCTGGCTGCTGCAAAGCTGCCGCTCGCCACCGCCTTTGTTAAACGGACGGTGATGTGATGAAAGCGAACGAACTTCGTGAAAAAGACGCGCCGCAGCTTAACGAGCAACTGCTCGGCCTGCTGCGCGACCAGTTCAATCTGCGTATGCAGAAAGCAACTGGCCAGTTGGGGCAGTCTCACCTGCTCCGGCAAGTTAAGCGTGACATCGCTCGCGTGAAGACTGTGCTCAAACAGCAGGCAGGTAAGTAATCATGGCTGAAGCCGAAAAAACCGTCCGTACGCTGACTGGCCGTGTTGTCAGCGACAAAATGGACAAGACCATCACCGTTCTGATCGAGCGTCGCGTAAAGCACCCGATCTACGGTAAATACGTTAAGCGTTCGACTAAGCTGCACGCGCACGACGAAACCAATCAGTGCCACATCGGCGACAAAGTCACTATTCGTGAAACTCGTCCTTTGGCCAAGACCAAGTCTTGGGCGCTGGTTGATGTTCTCGAACGCGCTGTGGAAGTCTAAGGACTAGGGGTCGGAGAAATTATATGATTCAGACTCAATCCATGCTCGATGTGGCCGATAACAGCGGCGCACGCCGCGTTATGTGCATCAAGGTGCTGGGTGGCTCCCATCGTCGTTACGCTGGTATCGGTGACATCATCAAAGTTACCGTGAAGGAAGCAATTCCTCGCGGTAAAGTGAAAAAAGGCCAAGTGATGACTGCTGTTGTAGTCCGCACTCGTCACGGCGTACGTCGTGCTGATGGCTCCATTATCCGCTTTGATGGCAACGCTGCTGTTCTTCTGAACAACAAGCAAGAGCCGATCGGCACCCGTATCTTTGGGCCAGTGACCCGTGAACTTCGTACTGAGAAGTTCATGAAGATCGTCTCGCTCGCCCCAGAAGTGCTGTAAGGAGATCCGACATGCAAAAGATTCGTCGTGACGACGAGATCATCGTGATCGCCGGCAAAGACAAAGGTAAGCGCGGTAAGGTGCTTAAGGTTCTCGCTAATAACCGTCTGGTTATTGGCGGTCTGAACCTGGTTAAGCGTCATACCAAGCCTAACCCGATGTCGGGCGTACAAGGCGGTATCGTCGAAAAAGAAGCTCCACTGGACGCTTCTAACGTCGCCATTTTCAACGGCGAAACCAACAAGGCTGACCGCGTTGGTTTCAAAGTAGAAGACGGCAAGAAAATTCGTGTCTTCAAGTCGACCCAAAAAGCGGTTGATGCTTGAACACTGCTAGGTAGAAGACCATGGCACGACTAAAAGAGATTTACTGGAAGGAAATCGCACCGAAGCTTAAGGAAGAACTTAAGCTTTCGAACGTGATGGAAGTTCCACGCGTTACAAAAATCACCCTGAACATGGGTCTGGGCGAAGCGGTCGGTGACAAAAAAGTCATCGAGCACGCTGTTGCTGACCTGGAAAAGATCACCGGCCAGAAAGTCGTTGTGACCTACGCTCGGAAATCCATCGCTGGCTTTAAAGTCCGTGAAGGTTGGCCGATCGGCGTCAAAGTGACCCTGCGCCGTGAGCGTATGTACGAATTCCTGGATCGTCTGCTGTCGATCTCCCTGCCTCGGGTACGCGACTTCCGCGGCCTGAATGCCAAGTCCTTCGATGGTCGTGGTAACTACAGCATGGGCGTTAAAGAGCAGATCATCTTCCCGGAAATCGACTACGACAAGATCGATGCTCTCCGCGGTCTGGACATTACCCTGACCACCACTGCCAAGAACGATGATGAAGGTCGCGCCCTGTTGCGTGCTTTCAAATTCCCGTTCCGCAACTGATTGGAGTAGGAAAATGGCCAAGATGAGCATGAAAAACCGCGAGCTGAAACGTCAGCTCACGGTTGCCAAGTACGCCAAAAAGCGTGCAGCACTGAAAGCTATCATCGTTGATCTGAACGCAAGTCCAGAAGCGCGTTGGGAAGCTACAGTAGCTCTGCAGAAGCAGCCACGTGACGCAAGCGCTTCGCGCATGCGTAACCGCTGCCGCCTGACCGGTCGTCCACACGGCGTTTACCGCAAGTTCGGCCTCGGCCGTAACAAGCTGCGTGAAGCTGCTATGCGTGGTGACGTACCTGGTCTGGTTAAAGCCAGCTGGTAAGCACTATCAAAGTCTCGGTGTTCGGGATCGCAAGATCCTGACCATCGGTGACCTTGAACTTGAATCAAGCCCCTATTGGGGCTTGATTCATTTGTGGGGTGTGTCTAGAATACCCGGCTCGCCTGAGCCCGTGCTTTTTTCGCATGGATGAGCTCGGCGACACGTAGTAGCCGCAAGGCTAATTTTTTTGTATTAGGAGCGTCTAGCCCATGAGTATGCAGGACCCGTTAGCGGACATGCTAACTCGAATCCGTAATGCCCAGATGGCTGAAAAGTCCGTCGTAAGCATGCCATCTTCTACTTTGAAGGTAGCTGTTGCCAAAGTCCTGAAGGACGAAGGTTACATTGCGGGTTATCAGATCAGCAGCGAAATCAAACCACTGCTGTCCATCGAGCTGAAGTACTTCGAAGGCCGTCCGGTCATCGAAGAAGTGAAGCGCGTTAGCCGTCCAGGCCTGCGTCAGTACAAGTCCGTCGATGATCTGCCAAAAGTTCGTGGCGGTCTCGGTGTGTCTATCGTCTCCACCAACAAAGGTGTGATGACGGATCGTGCTGCGCGCGCTGCCGGTGTCGGCGGCGAAGTTCTTTGCACTGTGTTCTAAGGGGGGATAAGCATGTCACGCGTCGCTAAGAACCCCGTTAAGCTGCCAGCCGGTGTCGAAGTCAAATTCGCAGGCCAACAGCTTTCGGTGAAGGGTGCCAAGGGCACTCTTGAACTGAACATCCATTCGTCCGTTGAGATCGTTGAAGAAGCTGGTGAGCTGCGTTTCGCTGCTCGCAATGGCGATCAACAAACTCGCGCAATGGCTGGTACCACTCGTGCGTTGGTAAACAACATGGTCCAAGGCGTAAGCCAAGGCTTCGAGCGCAAGCTCCAGCTGGTCGGTGTTGGTTACAAAGCGCAAGCAAAAGGCACAGTGCTGAACCTGGCTCTTGGCTTCTCGCATCCAGTGGATTATGAACTGCCGGAAGGCATCACCGCTGAGACTCCTAGCCAAACCGACATCCTGATTCGGGGTATCGATAAGCAGCTGGTAGGTCAAGTGGCCGCCGAGATCCGCGACTTCCGTCCACCAGAGCCGTACAAAGGCAAAGGTGTGCGCTACGCGGACGAAGTCGTCCGTCGTAAAGAAGCCAAGAAGAAGTAGGGCATAGCAAATGACCGACAAAAAAGTTACTCGACTGCGTCGCGCTCGCAAAGCACGCCTGAAAATGCACGAACTCGAAGTCGTGCGTCTCTGCGTGTTCCGCTCGTCGCAGCACATCTACGCCCAGGTCATTTCGGCCGACGGCAACAAAGTCCTGGCAAGTGCCTCGACTTTGGATAAAGAACTGCGTGATGGCGCCACTGGCAACATCGACGCGGCCACTAAGGTTGGCCAGCTGGTCGCTACGCGTGCTAAAGCCGCTGGCGTCTCGCAGGTGGCTTTCGACCGCTCTGGCTTCAAGTACCATGGCCGCGTCAAGGCGCTGGCTGATGCTGCTCGTGAAGCTGGGCTGGAGTTCTAAGTTATGTCAAATAACGACCAAAAGCGCGACGAAGGCTACATCGAGAAGCTGGTTCAAGTTAACCGCGTAGCCAAAACCGTTAAAGGCGGCCGTATCTTCACTTTCACTGCGTTGACCGTGGTTGGTGATGGTAAAGGGCGTGTTGGCTTCGGCCGTGGCAAGTCGCGTGAAGTGCCTGCTGCGATCCAGAAGGCAATGGAAGCTGCTCGCCGCAACATGATCCAAGTTGACCTGAACGGCACCACTCTGCAGTACGCAATGAAGTCCGCCCATGGCGCTTCGAAGGTGTACATGCAGCCTGCTTCTGAAGGTACCGGTATCATCGCTGGCGGCGCTATGCGTGCTGTCCTCGAAGTTGCTGGCGTTCAGAACGTTCTGGCCAAGTGCTACGGCTCGACTAACCCGGTAAACGTGGTTCACGCCACTTTCAAAGGTTTGAAAGCTATGCAGTCTCCTGAATCCATTGCCGCCAAGCGTGGCAAAAGCGTCAAGGAGATCTTCTGATCATGGCTACCGTTAAAGTTACGCTGATCAAAAGCATGACCGGCCGCATCCCTAACCACAAACTGTGCGTTAAGGGTCTGGGTCTGCGTCGCATCGGTCACACTGTAGAAGTACTTGATACTCCCGAGAATCGCGGGATGATCAACAAGGCTTACTACATGCTGCGTGTCGAGGGTTAATCGATGAAACTCAATGATCTGAGTCCAGCGCCGGGTTCCCGTCGCGAAAAGCATCGTCCGGGCCGTGGTATCGGTAGTGGTTTGGGCAAGACCGGTGGCCGTGGCCACAAAGGTCAGTCCTCCCGCTCCGGTGGCACCATTGCTCCAGGCTTTGAAGGCGGTCAACAGCCGCTGCATCGTCGCCTGCCGAAGTTCGGTTTCGTTTCCCTGAAAGCCATGGATCGCGCAGAAGTGCGTTTGTCCGAGCTGGCTAAAGTGGAAGGCGACATCGTCACCGTGCAGTCCCTGAAAGATGCCAACGTGATCAACGTCAACGTACAGCGTGTGAAAATCATGCTGTCCGGCGAAGTTACTCGCGCTGTTACCATCGGAAAGGGAATCGGCGCCACCAAAGGTGCGCGTGCGGCTATCGAAGCAGCTGGCGGCAAGTTCGAGGAATAAATGGCTAAGCAAGGTGCTCTCTCTGCGCTCGGCAAAGGCGGTATGTCTGAACTCTGGGCTCGTCTGCGTTTTCTATTCTTGGCGATTATCGTCTACCGAATAGGCGCACACATCCCGGTTCCAGGTATCAACCCGGACCGACTCGCGGACCTGTTTCGACAGAATGAGGGGACCATTCTTAGCTTGTTCAACATGTTTTCCGGCGGCGCGCTGGAACGGATGAGCATCTTTGCACTGGGGATCATGCCGTACATTTCGGCATCGATCATCATGCAGCTGATGACCGCCGTCAGCCCGCAGCTGGAGCAGTTGAAGAAGGAAGGTGAAGCTGGGCGTCGCAAGATCGCTCAGTACACCCGCTACGGCACTGTCGTCCTCGCTCTCGTTCAGGCAATTGGCATGTCCATTGGTCTGGCGGGGCAGGGCGTTTCGTTCACTGGTGACTTTGGCTTCCATTTCGTCGCGGTATCCACTTTTGTGGCTGGTGCGATGTTCATGATGTGGCTGGGTGAGCAGATTACTGAGCGTGGTGTTGGCAACGGTATCTCGATGTTGATTTTCGCAGGTATCGTCGCCGGTCTTCCGAGAGCGATCGGGCAGTCTTTCGAGTCTGCGCGTCAGGGTGATATCAACATTTTTGCCCTGGTTGCCATCGGTTTGCTGGCAGTAGCGATTATCGGTTTCGTGGTGTTCATTGAGCGTGGTCAGCGTCGTATTGCTGTTCATTACGCCAAGCGTCAGCAGGGCCGTAAGGTCTTTGCTGCGCAGACTAGCCACTTGCCGTTGAAGGTGAACATGGCCGGTGTTATTCCAGCCATTTTCGCGAGCAGCATTTTGCTGTTCCCGGCTTCGTTGGGTACCTGGTTTGGTCAGTCTGAAGGTATGGGCTGGCTGCAGGACATCTCGCAGTCGATCGCTCCTGGTCAGCCGTTGAATATTCTGCTGTTTAGTGCAGGGATTATTTTCTTCTGCTTCTTCTATACGGCGTTGATGTTCAATCCGAAAGACGTAGCGGAAAACCTGAAGAAGTCCGGTGCCTTTATTCCGGGTATCCGTCCAGGTGAACAGTCTGCGCGCTACATTGATGGCGTTCTGACTCGTTTGACCCTGTTCGGTGCTCTATATATGACGGCCGTGTGCCTGTTGCCCCAGTTCCTGGTGGTTGCAGCAAACGTTCCGTTCTACCTTGGCGGGACCTCGTTGCTGATCGTGGTCGTGGTTGTGATGGACTTCATGTCTCAAGTACAATCGCACCTCGTTTCGCACCAGTACGAATCCCTGATGAAGAAAGCCAACCTGAAGGGTTACGGCAGCGGCATGTTGCGCTGAGTACCCATAAGGTTCGAGGAGTTGGTGATGAAAGTTCGTGCATCGGTGAAAAAGCTGTGCCGTAACTGCAAGATTATTCGCCGCGAAGGTGTTGTTCGAGTAATTTGCAGCGCGGAACCGCGTCACAAACAGCGCCAAGGCTGAGTGTGATTGTGCTTCAAGCCCGGCAGCTAGTGCGCTGCCGGGTTGATTATTTGTTATTACAGCGATATTATCTCGCGCCCTATTTCTTGGCTTCCGGGGCGTAGGTAGCTGTCAATTGGAGTCCCACTGAATGGCCCGTATTGCAGGCGTTAACATTCCAGATAACAAGCATACTGTTATCTCGCTGACCTACATCTATGGTGTTGGTCGCACTACTGCACAGAAAATTTGTGCAGTGACTGGGGTAAACCCAGCCGCAAAGATCAAAGATCTGAGCGACGAGCAGATTGAACAGCTGCGTGGCGAAGTGGCGAAGTTCACCACTGAAGGTGACCTGCGTCGCGAAATCAACATGAAAATCAAGCGTTTGATGGACCTCGGTTGCTATCGCGGTCTGCGTCATCGTCGTGGTCTTCCAGTGCGCGGTCAGCGTACCAAGACTAACGCGCGTACCCGTAAAGGTCCGCGTAAGCCGATCCGCAAGTAATCGCCCCAGCGAATCGACAGGAAATTAATCATGGCTAAACCTGCTGCTCGTCCTCGTAAAAAAGTTAAAAAGACAGTGGTTGATGGCATCGCCCACATCCATGCATCTTTTAACAACACAATCGTGACCATCACCGACCGTCAAGGCAACGCTCTTTCCTGGGCTACCTCCGGTGGTTCGGGTTTCCGCGGTTCCCGCAAGTCCACCCCGTTTGCTGCTCAAGTAGCTGCTGAACGTGCTGGTCAAGCTGCGCTGGAATACGGCCTGAAAAACCTCGACGTTAACGTCAAAGGTCCAGGCCCAGGTCGTGAATCTGCAGTCCGCGCTTTGAACGGCTGTGGCTACAAGATCGCCAGCATCACCGACGTGACGCCAATCCCGCACAACGGGTGCCGTCCGCCGAAGAAGCGCCGCGTGTAATCCAGGAGATTGTAAAGAATGGCTCGTTACATTGGTCCAAAATGCAAACTCGCTCGTCGCGAAGGCACCGATCTCTTTCTGAAGAGCGGCGTGCGCGCGATCGAATCGAAGTGCAACATCGAAGCAGCACCTGGTATCCACGGCCAACGCCGCGGTCGCCAGTCCGATTACGGCACCCAACTGCGTGAAAAGCAGAAGGTCCGTCGTATCTACGGCGTTCTCGAGCGTCAATTCAGCGGCTACTACAAAGAAGCTGCTGGCAAGAAAGGCGCAACTGGCGAAAACCTGTTGCAGCTGCTCGAATGCCGTCTGGACAACGTTGTATACCGTATGGGTTTTGGCTCTACTCGTGCCGAATCCCGTCAGCTGGTATCGCACAAGTCGATCAGCGTTAACGGTCAGACCGTAAACGTTCCGTCTTACCAGGTTCGTGCTGGTGACGTGGTCGCAGTTCGCGAGAAAGCAAAGAACCAACTTCGCATTGTCCAAGCTCTCGATCTGTGTGCCCAACGTGGCCGCGTAGAATGGGTAGAAGTAGACACTGAGAAGAAGTCGGGCGTTTTCAAGAACGTTCCTGCTCGCAGTGATCTGTCCGCCGACATCAACGAAAGCCTGATTGTCGAGCTCTACTCCAAGTAAGGGCTAGAAAATAGGTGCATCCATGCAGATTTCGGTAAATGAGTTCCTGACACCCCGCCATATTGATGTGCAGGTTGTCAGTCCAACCCGCGCCAAGATCACTCTCGAGCCTCTCGAGCGTGGTTTCGGCCACACCCTGGGCAACGCGCTGCGCCGCATCCTGTTGTCCTCAATGCCCGGCTGTGCAGTAGTCGAGGCCGAGATTGACGGTGTACTCCATGAGTACAGCGCCATCGAAGGCGTACAGGAAGACGTAATTGAAATCCTGTTGAACCTTAAAGGTCTGGCTATCAAGCTGCACGGTCGTGACGAAGTTACGCTGACCTTGTCGAAGAAGGGTTCGGGGGTGGTTACCGCTGCCGATATTCAGCTGGATCATGATGTCGAGATCGTTAATCCCGATCACGTAATCGCTAACCTGGCGTCTAACGGCGCCCTGAACATGAAGCTCACCGTAGCTCGTGGTCGTGGTTATGAACCGGCAGACTCGCGTCAGAGCGATGAAGACGAAAGCCGCAGCATCGGTCGCTTGCAGCTTGACTCTTCGTTCAGCCCGGTTCGCCGTATCGCATACGTGGTGGAAAACGCCCGTGTCGAACAGCGTACTAACCTGGACAAGCTGGTTATTGATCTGGAAACCAACGGTACCCTGGATCCTGAAGAGGCTATCCGCCGTGCTGCAACCATTCTGCAACAGCAGTTGGCTGCGTTCGTCGACCTCAAAGGTGACAGTGAGCCAGTGGTTGTCGAGCAGGAAGACGAGATCGATCCGATCCTGCTTCGCCCGGTTGACGATCTGGAACTGACTGTACGTTCGGCTAACTGCCTTAAGGCGGAAAACATCTACTACATCGGTGACCTGATTCAGCGTACCGAAGTAGAGCTGTTGAAGACTCCGAACCTTGGCAAGAAATCCTTGACTGAAATCAAGGACGTTCTGGCCTCCCGCGGTCTGTCCCTCGGCATGCGCCTCGACAACTGGCCGCCTGCGAGTCTTAAGAAGGACGACAAGGCGACTGCCTGATCGTCGTAATCACCGAACGTTGTGTTTGGTAAGGAATGAACCATGCGTCATCGTAAAAGTGGTCGTCACCTGAGCCGCACCAGCTCGCACCGCAAGGCCATGTTTCAAAACATGGCGGTGTCGCTGTTCGAGCACGAGCTGATCAAAACTACACTGCCAAAAGCCAAAGAACTGCGCCGCGTTGCTGAGCCGCTGATCACTTTGGCCAAGACAGACAGCCTGGCTAACCGCCGTCTGGCTTTCGACCGTACTCGTTCGAAAGCTATCGTTGGTAAGCTCTTCAACGACCTGGGCAAGCGTTACGCTACCCGTGAGGGTGGCTACCTGCGCATCCTCAAGTGCGGTTTCCGCACTGGCGACAACGCGCCTATGGCGTACGTCGAGTTGGTTGATCGTCCTGTCGGCGGTGAAGCTGTATCCGCTGAGTAAGACGTCAGTCTGAAACGAAGAACCGGGCCTAGTGCCCGGTTTTTTGTGCCTGTAAAAAATGCGCCATGCCTACAAGCTACTATGCTGTCCAAGTCTGCATTATGGACAGGGGGAAAATATTGTTAGTTATTTCCTATTGATGCCTACAAATTAATGCATTGGTAGCTTTCATATAGAAGATTAATACTTCCCCTCAAGCCGATTAGCCGGCATATCAAAATTGATAGAGGAAGAAGATCAAAATGAGCCAGAACAAGACATTGACCACCGCCAGCGGCGCACCTGTGGCGGATAATCAGAACTCCCGCTCTGCGGGGCCTAGAGGCCCATTGCTCCTCGATGATTTCCATCTGATCGAGAAGCTTGCCCACTTTAATCGTGAAAACATCCCGGAGCGCCGTGTACATGCCAAGGGTTCGGGTGCTTACGGTACTTTCACCGTTACCAATGACATCACTCAATACAGCATGGCCGACTTGTTCTCGGCCGTGGGCAAGCAGACTCCGACCTTCCTGCGTTTTTCCACTGTGGGCGGTGAGCGCGGTTCGGCTGATACCGCACGAGATCCGCGTGGTTTCGCACTGCGGTTCTATACCGAAGAAGGTAACTGGGACGTCGTTGGCAACAATACGCCGGTGTTCTTCATTCGAGATCCGCTGAAGTTTCCCGATTTCATTCACACGCAAAAGCGCGACCCACACACCAATTTGAAAAGTTCGCAGAATGTCTGGGACTTTTGGTCGCTCTCACCTGAAGCGCTGCATCAGATCACCATTTTGATGTCCGATCGGGGTATCCCGGATGGCTACCGGCACATGCACGGATTCGGCAGCCACACCTTCAGCCTGATCAACGCCCAAGGCGTTCGTCACTGGGTTAAATGGCACTACAAGACCCAGCAAGGCATCAAAAATCTTGATCCAGCGGTTGCAGCGCAACTTGCGGGTACTGATCCTGATTACGCCCAGCGCGACCTGTTCAATGCCATCGAGCGCGGGGATTTTCCGAAATGGGACGTATGCATGCAGATCATGACCGAGGCTCAGGCAGCAAGCCACGCTGATAACCCGTTTGATGTCACCAAGACCTGGTCTCAACAGGACTTTCCTCTGATCAGGGTCGGTGTGCTGGAGTTGAACCGCAATCCGAAGAATTACCATGCCGAGGTGGAACAAGCAGCCCTCGCTCCGAGCAATATCGTGCGTGGCGTTGGCTTCTCGCCGGATCGCATGCTGCAAGGTCGGATCTTCGCTTACGCTGATGCGCATCGGTACCGCGTAGGGACCAACCACCAGCAACTGCCGGTGAACGCACCGCGCAGCCCGGTGAATACCTATCAACGCGATGGTGCCATGGCGTATGGCAATTACGGTGCTGGCGCGCCCAATTACGAGCCTAACAGCTATGCGGGGGCGCCCAAGCAGGACGCGAGCTATGCGGAGCCGGCATTGTCATTGAGTGGTGCGGCCGATCGTTACGACCACCGCACAGATGGGGATTACTTCAGCTATGCCGGTGCTTTGTATCGACTGATGAGCGACGAACAGAAAACGTTGCTGGTCAACAATATCGCCGGTTCGATGGATGGTGTCTCGAATGATGTCCTTGACCGGGTACTGGAATATTTCTTCAAAGCCGATCCAGCGTATGGAGACGCAATCGCAAAGCTGTTGAGCAAATAGATTACGTAGTCTAAACGATAAGCAGAACCGCCCTCATTTGGGCGGTTTTTGCGTTATTTAAGCCACTTTTCTAAGAATATCTTCGCTTTTATAGCGTCGGGCGAGTGACCTTCCGGTCAGGTTGGTTCAAACTACAGACTTTCAAGCAGGGAGATGTAGGGCGATGCAAGGTCACCCAGACGTAATCGATTACCTCAACACGTTGCTGACAGGCGAACTGGCAGCCCGTGATCAATATTTCATCCATTCGCGGATGTACGAGGACTGGGGTTTCACCGAGCTCTACGAACGTATCAATCACGAGATGGAAGAAGAGGCGCAGCACGCTGACGCTCTGATGCGTCGGATCCTCATGCTCGAAGGCACTCCACGTATGCGTCCGGACGATCTGGATGTGGGCACCACTGTGCCTGACATGCTCGCTGCTGACCTGCGTCTGGAATACAAAGTTCGCGCGGCTCTGTGCAAAGGCATCGAGCTTTGCGAGCTGCACAAGGATTACGTCAGCCGCGAGATCCTGCGCATTCAGCTGGCCGATACCGAAGAAGATCACACCTACTGGCTCGAGAAGCAGTTGGGTCTGATCAAGCTGATTGGCCTGGAAAACTATCTGCAATCGCAGTTCTGATGCTGTTGTAGGAGCGAGGCTTGCCCGCGAAGGGATCGCCGCGGTGCATCAGCCAGACCGAGGTGAGGCCTTCGCGGGCAAGCCTCGCTCCTACAGAAACGCACAAAAAAGCCCCTGTCACTGATGAAGTGACAGGGGCTTTTTCGTGGGCCTGATTCAGGCCTTATCGCGAGCCAGCAACGGTTTGAGATAGAAGCCAGTGTGAGACTGCTTCATCTCGGACACTTCCTCCGGTGTACCGACGGCAATGATCTGTCCGCCTTTGGACCCACCTTCCGGCCCCAGGTCCACCAACCAGTCGGCTGTCTTGATCACATCCAGGTTGTGCTCGATCACCACCACGGTATTGCCGTGGTCGCGCAGGCGATGCAACACGTCGAGCAGTTGCTGGATATCCGCAAAGTGCAGGCCGGTGGTCGGCTCATCGAGGATGTACAGCGTCTTGCCGGTATCGCGCTTGGACAGCTCGCGGGACAGTTTCACCCGCTGGGCTTCACCGCCCGACAGCGTCGTCGCCGATTGCCCCAGCTTGATGTACGAAAGGCCTACGTCCATCAGCGTCTGAAGTTTGCGCGCCAAGGCTGGGACGGCGTCGAAGAACACCCGGGCTTCCTCGATGGTCATCTCGAGGGTTTCGTGGATGCTCTTGCCCTTGTACTTGATCTCCAGCGTTTCGCGGTTGTAACGCTTGCTCTTGCAGACGTCGCACGGGACATAGATATCTGGCAGGAAGTGCATTTCCACCTTGATCAGGCCATCACCCTGACAAGCTTCGCAGCGTCCGCCCTTCACGTTGAAGGAGAAACGCCCCGGCCCGTAACCGCGGGAGCGCGATTCCGGCACACCGGCAAACAACTCGCGAATCGGCGTGAACAACCCGGTATAGGTCGCCGGGTTGGAGCGCGGCGTGCGACCGATCGGGCTCTGATCAATGTCGACGACCTTGTCCAGATGTTCTAGGCCTTTGATGCTGTCGTGAGCTGCTGCTTCCAGGGTCGTTGCGCCATTGAGTGCCGTAGCGCTCAAAGGAAACAACGTATTGTTGATCAGCGTCGATTTGCCCGAGCCGGACACGCCGGTGACACAAGTCAGCAGGCCAATCGGAATCTCCAGATCCACGTTGCGCAAATTGTTACCGCGAGCGCCTTTGAGGGCCAACGACAACTTCTTGTTACGCGGCGTGCGTTTGGCTGGAACTGCGATCTTTACCCGGCCCGACAAGTACTTGCCGGTCAGCGAATCAGGGTGAGCCATGACCTCGGCCGGCGTGCCTTCGGCGACGATATGCCCACCATGCACACCAGCGCCCGGGCCGATATCCACCACATAATCGGCCAGACGAATCGCGTCTTCGTCGTGCTCGACCACGATCACCGTGTTGCCGATGTCGCGCAGGTGTTTGAGGGTGCCCAGTAACCGGTCGTTATCGCGCTGGTGCAGACCGATCGATGGCTCATCGAGAATGTACAGAACCCCCACCAGGCCGGCGCCAATTTGACTGGCCAGGCGAATCCGCTGGGCTTCGCCGCCGGACAGCGTGTCGGCACTGCGATCCAGTGACAGATAGTCCAGGCCGACGTTGACCAGAAACTGCAGGCGCTCGCGGATTTCCTTGAGAATCTTGTCGGCAATCTCGCCACGGCGGCCGGTCAGTTTCAGTACGCCGAAATACTCACAGGCGTCGCCGATTGGCAGATTGGTCACCGCTGGCAAGGTCTTCTCGCCAACCCAAACGTGCCGCGCCTCGCGACGCAGACGGGTGCCGCGGCAATCCGGGCAGGGTTGGGTGCTGAGGAACTTGGCCAGTTCTTCACGGACTGAAGCCGATTCGGTTTCGCGGTAGCGGCGTTCCAGGTTCGGTACGATGCCTTCGAACGGGTGCGAACGTTTGACGATGTCGCCACGGTCGTTCAGGTATTTGAAGTCGACGTTCTGCGAGCCACTGCCATGCAGGATGAACTTCTGCTGATCGGCCGGCAGGTCGTTGAACGGTACTTCAAGGCTGAACTTGTAGTGTGAGGCCAGCGACCCGAGCATCTGGAAGTAATAGACGTTGCGCCGGTCCCAGCCGCGAATCGCGCCTTCGGCCAGCGTCAGCTCGCCATTGACCAATCGCTTGATGTCGAAAAATTGCTTAACACCCAAGCCATCGCAGGTCGGGCAAGCACCGGCCGGGTTGTTGAAGGAGAACAGCTTGGGTTCCAGCTCGCTGATGGCGTGGCCACAGATCGGGCAGGCGAAGCGCGCGGAGAAGATGATTTCTTCGCCGGGCTCGTCATCCATCGGTGCTACCAGTGCAATGCCGTCCGCCAGTTTCAACGCAGTCTCGAACGACTCAGCCAAACGCTGTTGCAGATCGGCGCGGACCTTGAAGCGGTCGACCACGACATCGATCGAGTGCTTTTTCTGTTTATCCAGCTTCGGCAACTCGTCCAGCTCGCAGAGCCGGCCGTTGACCCGGGCCCGCACAAAACCCTGAGCGCGCAATTCTTCGAAGACCGAGAGGTGCTCGCCTTTGCGCTCGCGGATCACCGGGGCCAGCAGCATTAATTTGCTGCCCTCCGGTTGTGCCAGCACCAGGTCGACCATCTGGCTGACGGTCTGGGCTTCCAGCGGAATGTCGTGGTCCGGGCAGCGCGGAATACCGACGCGAGCGTAGAGCAGGCGCAGGTAGTCGTAGATTTCGGTGATGGTGCCGACCGTCGAGCGCGGGTTGTGCGAGGTCGACTTCTGTTCGATGGAGATCGCTGGCGACAGACCTTCAATGGTGTCGACGTCGGGTTTTTCCATCATCGACAGGAACTGCCGGGCGTAGGCTGACAGCGATTCGACATAGCGGCGCTGGCCCTCGGCGTACAACGTGTCGAAGGCCAGGGACGACTTGCCGGATCCGGACAGGCCGGTGATAACGATCAGTTTGTCCCGTGGCAGGGTCAGGTCGATGTTCTTCAGGTTGTGGGTTCGGGCCCCACGAATCAGGATCTTGTCCAAAGTGGCCTCGCTCGGCGGGCGTCGAAAACGTAGGAGTATACGGCCAAATACTGGATGGATGCACACTATCGAATGAGGGCATTGCAGTCATACATGAAAGCTGCGCGTCAAAGCGTCGCGATGTACCCCGTCAATCGATGGGACTGGTAGAATCGCCGCCGGTTCACATGAGGTTTTTCCATGCACGATCCCCACAGCGAACGCATGAGTGGCAGTGAGACCCGCGCAGCAAGCGGTCTGGCCCTGGTGTTCGCCTTCCGTATGCTTGGCATGTTCATGGTGTTGCCGGTTCTGGCGACCTATGGGATGGACCTGGCAGGAGCGACCCCGGCCCTCATCGGGTTGGCGATTGGCGCTTACGGCCTGACCCAGGCGATCTTTCAGATTCCTTTTGGCTTCATTTCCGACCGCATCGGTCGTCGTCCGGTGATTTACCTGGGGCTGATCATCTTCGCCCTGGGGAGTGTGCTGGCGGCCAATGCCGATTCGATCTGGGGCGTCATCGCCGGACGCATCCTACAAGGCGCCGGGGCGATTTCCGCGGCGGTCATGGCGTTGCTGTCAGACCTGACCCGGGAACAGCATCGGACCAAAGCCATGGCCATGATCGGCATGACGATTGGTCTGTCGTTCGCTGTCGCCATGGTTGTAGGACCGTTGCTGACCCGTGTCTTTGGCCTGTCCGGGTTGTTCTTCGCCACCGGTGGCATGGCGCTGGTCGGCATCGTCATTGTGATGTTCATGGTGCCGCGCGCAACGGGGCCGTTGCAGCACCGCGAGTCTGGCGTTGCGCGCCAGGCGCTGATACCGACACTCAAACATCCGGACCTGCTGCGTCTGGACTTGGGCATTTTTGTGTTGCACGCGATGTTGATGTCGAGCTTCGTTGCATTGCCCCTGGCCTTGGTCGAAAAGGCTGGGCTGCCCAAGGAGCAGCACTGGTGGGTGTATCTGACCGCGCTGCTGATCTCCTTCTTCGCCATGATCCCGTTCATCATCTACGGCGAGAAGCGACGCAAAATGAAACGAGTTTTGCTCGGTGCCGTCGTGACGCTGATGCTCACTGAGCTATTCTTCTGGCAGTTCGGCGATAGCTTGCGGGCTCTGGTGATTGGTACGGTGGTGTTCTTCACCGCGTTCAATCTGCTGGAAGCCTCCTTGCCATCGCTGATCAGCAAGGTTTCACCGGCGGGCGGCAAGGGCACGGCAATGGGGGTTTATTCCACCAGCCAGTTCCTCGGTTCGGCGCTGGGCGGGATCCTCGGCGGCTGGATGTTCCAGCACGGCGGTTTGTCGGTTGTATTCCTCGGATGCGCCGGCCTGGCTGCCCTCTGGCTGGCCTTTGCTGTTACCATGCGCGAACCACCTTACGTCACGAGCCTGCGCTTGCCGTTGTCGCCCGAGGCGATCCGCGAAGCGGGTCTGGTCGAGCGCCTGAAGGCCGTCGTAGGGGTAACAGATGCAGTGATCGTCGAAGATGAAGCGGCGATTTACATCAAATTGGACACAGAACTATTGGATCGCACCACCCTTGAGCGCCTGGTGAACAACCCGGCCGGGGCAGCGTGCGTAGCCTAGGAGAACGTTATGGCCCGTGGGGTTAACAAAGTCATATTGGTCGGCACTTGCGGCCAGGATCCCGAAGTTCGCTACTTGCCTAACGGTAACGCCGTGACCAACCTGAGTCTGGCGACCAGCGAACAGTGGACTGACAAGCAAACCGGTCAGAAGGTCGAGAAGACCGAATGGCACCGTGTGTCGATGTTCGGCAAGGTTGCCGAAATTGCCGGCGAATACCTGCGCAAAGGTTCGCAGGTGTACATCGAAGGCAAGCTGCAGACCCGCGAGTGGGAAAAAGACGGTATCAAGCGTTACACCACGGAAATCGTGGTCGACATGCAAGGCACCATGCAACTGCTGGGCGGCCGTCCGCAACAGGGCGACCAACAAGGCGGGGGCAATAACTACCAGCAGTCCGCCCCGGCTCCACGCCAACAGGCGCCGCGTCCACAGCAGTCGGCACCGCAACAGTCGCGTCCGGCTCCACAGCAGCAGGCCGCTCCTCAGCCGGCTCCGGATTTCGACAGCTTTGATGACGATATCCCGTTCTGAGAGTTACCTTAGACTTTCTTGTAAGGTTTAGCCTCGAAACCTCCGATCGGTCTTCTTGACTGGTCGGGGGTTTTCTTTTGCGCCTCATTTTGTAGGAGCCAAGCTTGCTGACGAAAAACGATGACGCGGTTGGTCTGATTAACCGCGTGACCGTTCTTCGCCAGCAAGCTTGGCTCCTACAGAAATACAGTCAACGGGATAAAGTGGTTACATTGGCCCGTGCCGAGTGCAGTTTCTTGTAGCTATCGATCAACCGCAGGTGCCTGTCGAGCCCCTCCAGCTTCATGCTGGTCGGCGTCAAGCCATGGAAACGGACGCTGCCGTCTACCGATCCGATCGCTGCATCCATCCGTTCGTTGCCAAACATCCGGCGGAAATTGGCCTCGTAGTCTTCCAGTTCCAGGTCTTCGTCCAGCTTCATCTCCAGCACCACATTGACGGCCTGGTAGAACAAGCCACGCTCAACCGTGTTGTCGTTGTACTGCAGGAACATTTCCACCGCCTCTTTCGCCTCTTCAAATTGCTGCAAGGCGAGATAAATCAGCAGCTTCAATTCCAGGATCGTCAGCTGACCCCAAGCCGTATTGTCGTCAAATTCGATGCCGATCAAGGAGGTGATGTCGGTGTAGTCGTCCAGCTCGCTTTCCACCAGGCGCTCAACCAGCGCTTGCAGTTCGTCTTCGTCCAGGCGATGCAGGTTGAGGATATCGGCGCGGAAAAACAGCGCTTTATTGGTGTTATCCCAGATCAGATCGTCTGCCGGATAAATTTCCGAATAGTCCGGCACCAGAATGCGGCACGCCTTCGCGCCGATATGCTCGTAGACCGCCATGTACACTTCCTTGCCCATGCCTTTGAGAATGCCGAACAAGGTCGCGGCTTCCTCGGCATTCGAGTTTTCACCCTGGCCGGAGAAGTCCCATTCCACGAATTCGTAATCCGACTTGGCACTGAAGAAGCGCCATGACACCACGCCGCTGGAGTCGATGAAGTGCTCGACGAAGTTATTCGGCTCGGTCACTGCATGGCCTTCAAACGTCGGCTGTGGCAGATCGTTGAGGCCTTCGAAGCTGCGGCCCTGCAGCAATTCGGTCAGGCTGCGTTCCAGCGCCACTTCCAGGCTCGGATGCGCGCCGAACGAGGCGAACACGCCGCCGGTACGCGGGTTCATCAACGTGACGCACATCACCGGGAATTCACCACCCAGGGACGCATCCTTTACCAACACGGGGAACCCTTGCTCTTCCAGCGCCTGGATCCCGGCCAGTATCCCGGGGTACTTCGCCAGCACTTCGGCCGGCACATCCGGCAGTGCAAATTCACCTTCGATGATTTCGCGTTTTACCGCGCGTTCGAAGATCTCCGACAGGCACTGCACCTGGGCTTCGACCAGCGTGTTACCGGCGCTCATGCCGTTGCTGAGGAACAGGTTTTCGACCAGGTTGGACGGGAAATACACCACCTCACCGTCCGACTGGCGCACGTAGGGCAGCGAGCAGATACCGCGCTCTTCATTGCCGGAGTTGGTGTCGATCAGATGGGAGCCGCGCAGCTCGCCGTCACGGTTGTAAATCTTCAGGCAGTATTCGTCGAGAATTTCAGTCGGCAGCGCATCCTTGCGACCAGGCTTGAACCAGCGTTCGTTCGGGTAATGTACGAACGGCGCATTGGCGATGTCTTCGCCCCAGAACTGGTCGTTGTAGAAGAAGTTGCAATTGAGTCGCTCGATAAACTCGCCCAGTGCCGAGGCCAACGCGCCTTCTTTGGTCGCGCCCTTGCCGTTGGTAAAGCACATCGGCGAGTGCGCATCGCGGATATGCAGCGACCATACATTGGGCACGATATTGCGCCACGAGGCGATTTCAATCTTCATGCCCAGGTCCGCCAGAATGGCCGACATGTTGGCGATGGTTTGCTCCAGCGGCAGATCCTTGCCCGCGATATAGGTGCCCGTCCCGGAATTCGAAGCAGGCATCAATAACGCCTGGGCATCGGCGTCGAGGTTTTCCACCTCTTCGATCACAAACTCAGGCCCGGCTTGCACCACTTTTTTCACGGTGCAACGGTCGATGGAACGCAGGATGCCCTGGCGGTCCTTGTCGGAGATGTCCGCCGGCAACTCGACCTGGATCTTGAAAATCTGGTTGTAGCGGTTTTCCGGATCAACAATGTTGTTCTGCGACAGGCGGATGTTATCCGTGGGAATACTGCGAGTGTCGCAGTACAACTTCACGAAATAAGCCGCACACAACGCCGACGAAGCCAGGAAATAGTCGAATGGACCAGGTGCCGAGCCATCGCCCTTATAGCGGATAGGTTGGTCGGCCACCACCGTGAAGTCATCGAACTTGGCTTCAAGTCGAAGGTTATCGAGAAAGTTGACCTTGATTTCCATGGGGGATTACCAGAATAACGGGCTAGACGATTTGGCCGCCATTATCCGGTATTTCCGCCGTAAGTCTTGCGGGCATCGTACTTATGTCCACACCGGCGATGGATGGGTCAGTCGAGTATCAGGTGCGGCAAGAAACGGCTCGAATCCTTGGTGATCAAACTGTTGTCTTCTCGCACGCCAATACCGGCCGCCTGATCGCCGATGACCCAAGAGCCAACCAGCGTAAAGCTGTCGCCAAACTTCGGCAGTGGGGCGAACTCCTGAAGGATAAACGGCGCGTCGGTGTAGGGCCCGTCCTCTTTCACGATCAGGCCGTCAGCGGTTTGCAACTCGATGTTGGCGCCTTCCCGGGAGAAGAACGGTTTGCGGACCCAGCCTTTGGGCACTGCTTTGCTTGGGTCGACATCCAGGTGCGCCGCGAGCAGGTTCGGGTGACCTTTGTTGAACTCCCACAGCAGCGGCAGTATGCCCTTGTTGGAAATGATCGATTTCCAGGCCGGCTCGAAAAACTGTGTGTCGCTCTGAGCAATCGCTGCACCGAAGGGCTCGTGGAAGATAAATTCCCAGGCATGCAGCTTGAACAGGTGAGGAATCCAGCGATCTTCTAAATCGACGAAACGTCCCTCGTTGGTGAGGCCGATGTCCTCGATATCGATGTGTCGCGATTCGATGCCGACCTTCTCCGCGATCAGGCGCAGATAGTCGGTGGTGCCTTTGTCTTCGACCGAGTCTTTCATCGAAGCGAAGTAGAAGGGCTGTTTGAGCTGTAGCTGGGCAAAGGCCTGATGCAGCTTGGTGTCGATACTGTTGAACTGATCGACGTGCCTGGGTAGCAAGCCGCGTTCAATGCATTGCTCCAGCCAGCCCCACTGAAACGCCGCGGCCTCATACAGACTGGTCGGCGTGTCGTAGTTGAGTTCCAGCAACTTGGCCGGCCCGCTGCCGTTGTAGGAGAAATCCATGCGTCCATACAGGTGCGGATGGCCTTCGAGCCATGAAGTGCGAACCATGTCGAAGAAGGGCGCGGGAATGCTCAGGCGCTCCAGCAACTCCTCGCTCTGAACCACGCGGGCCACCAGGTCCATGCACATCTCATGAATCTCGGTGGTCGGGTCTTCGAGATCGTTCTCGATCTGTTTGAGCGTGAACTGGTAATACGCGCTCTCGTCCCAATAGGGTTCGTCGTCGATGGTATGGAACAGAAAGCCGAGACTTTCGGCGGTCTGTTTCCAGTCATGACGCTCGGCGCAAAGGATTTTCTTCATGGCCCTGTTTCCTTAGCTGCTCGAACCGCCAAAGCTCTTGCTTGATCCACCCCAACCACTGCGTGCGCTGGCCTGGCTGCCGAAGCCGCCGCGAGAGGTGGCCGAGGCAACAGACGCCGCCTTGCTGCGGGTGATGGTGTCGCTATAGCTGCTGGTGCCGTACCGCACCTGATTGGACCTGTTGAAGGTCGAACCTGACGAGACCCGCTGGCTGAGTGTCGAGGACGAGTAGCTGCCGCGATCATCGCGATAGCGGTAGACCGGTTCGGAGTAGTAACTGTTGCGGTTGTTACTGAGCATATTGCCGATCAGCAGGCCGGTCAGCAGGCTGCTGCCAGAGAAGCCCGACCCTGCGGCGCTCGCTTCCGACGCGGGCAGTTTGGCCTTGGCCGCGTCCACTTCGGCTTGTGTCACCTCGCCATCGGCGTTCAGTTCGAAACCGCCGAGCTTGGGGATGAACTTGCCAGCGGAGTCCTGCTGGCACCAGTCGGCAACAAAGTCGGCGTCACAATCAGCCTGGTTGTCGTACACCGGCGCAATGCGGCGATGCTCGGCCATGGCCTTCATGTAGGCGTCAGAACAGATATCGACCGGGAGCTTTTCATCCGCGCACTGCTGAACGGACTGGAAGTTGTATTTTTTGTGTATCTCGTAGGTCTTTTCCGTTGGCCCGCAGCCTGAGATCGCCATGGCGACCGACGCGGCCAGGGAGAGCTGAACGTACTTGCTTCGTTTCATCGGGATCTCCGTGGCGCAATCAGTTCTGGGAAGGGGTCATGCACGCGGCGTTCAACATGCCGACGCTGATGGCCACTGCCGCGACATAGATACCCGCAGCGATTTCGCCCTTTTTAATGCGTTCAGAGGCGCCTTTGAGCACCAGGCTGGTCACCAGGAACGCCAGCAGTTGTACGAACGCGGCGATCACTGCCCAGACGACGAAATCCAGAATGCTGATCGAGTAGGCAATCACATTGCTGGCCGGAATGGCGAAACCGATGATGGCGCCACTCAGCGCGATCGCGGCCGAAACGTTGCCCGAACGGATCAGTTCGAACTCTCTGTGCGGGGTGATTCGGGTGTAGATGAACTGAAACAGCGCGAACAGCACGGCGGCGCCGAGGATGTACGAAACAAACCCGAGCACGGCGGCTTTATTCAGGGAGATGGAGAGCGCTTCAAGCATGGACTTCTTCCTTTTTAAAAAGTGTTCAGGTCGGTGGTGTACAGCGAAATACCCAGCGAAGTGCTCAGGCTGATGGTGCCTTCGGCGTCTTCTTCGACGGAAAACAGCAGGAATTCCCGGCGATCGGTCAGGCCGGTTTCGCGGGCGTACAGCATCGAACGGTGCTCGATGCGGTAGGACTCATCCGGGTTTTTCAGGTGTTCGCTCAGCGCCACCAGTTCTGTCTGGCCGTTCTCGGTGCCCCATTCGCGGATGTATTCGACACCGTTGTGGGTGTAGCTCGGCAAGCCGATCAGGCTTTGAGGTCCGGCCAGACGACGCAGCTCCGCTTCACTGTTGATGGTGACGTAACTGAGGTAATTGAACAGGATCACCGACTCAACCTGTCCGGCGATGTCGCCGGTGGTGTGCACTTGCAGCCAGTAGTCTTCATCGTTCATGTAATAGCGTGACAGCCAGTTCGACTGCCCGAGATCAACAGTGCCAGCGCTCCAGATCTGTTGGGAGCCCGGGATGACCACGTTGGTGTTGCCATCGAGCAACAATTTCAGGGTGGTGTCGAACATCACCTCTTTGCCCAATGCCAGGCCCAGCGGACCGATGGCGGGCAGGGTTTGGTTGGCTGTCCATTTCGATTCTGTATTCGCTTTCGGGGCCTCAAGCCCCATCAACTGTTTAAACCATCCCATTGGTGATTTCCTTGAGGCGAGTGGAGGCGATATAGAAGAGTTCGCCGCCCTCAACGCGAGTGGCGCCGGGCGGGTTGATCGAAGGCTGTCGGGCGCCTTTGGCGCGGTAGCCGATAAGGGTAGCGTTGTGGCGCTCTTTCATCTGTGTGTACAGATCGCCGAACGTTGCTTCAAAGGTCTCGGGCAGTCTCATCAGGTATTGGGTAGCGCCTTGACCCACGCACAGCAATTCATTGATGACCACTGATGAGCCCGGATCCTGAGAGGCACGCACCAACATCTCGATGGCCATGCTCGAGGTGCATTCCAGGCTGGGCGCGTAGGCGCTGGCGAGCGCGGCGATTTCACTTTCATTGAAGTGGGCAACCACATGCCCGACAGGGCTCAGTTGATTGACCGCTAGCACGGTGGCCAGGGTCAGGTCGTCTGATTGGGTTCGCACCAGGACGCGTTCGGCACCGGGAACGCCGGCCCGCAGCAAAAGCGCGGCAGAGGACAGGCTTTCGCCTTTGATAAAGTCCGCTTTGCCCGGCATGGGGTTTTCTTCGAGGTCGCAATCGCAAATGACGATCAGGTTGTCATTGGAGGTTTCGTCCTGCAGCAATAATTCAATGACCCGCTCGCTGGACGCGCCTTCCCAGCCGATGAGAACCGTGTGGCCGACCTTGCCGGTGAAATCGCCTTTGCCCTTCATGCCTTTTCTCCATGCATCGATGACGCTGCTGGTGGTTTTGCCGATGGCTGCCGTCAGCAGCGCAATGCCCCCGAGCATGACCCAGGTAGCCACGAAAATTCGTCCCGCCGATGTCTGTGGCGCGAGATCGCCATAGCCGACGGTGAGCGTAGTGGTGAGATAGAAGTAGGTAAACGTGGCGGGGGCGGTGAGGTGTTGTTCGCCCAGAAGCACCAGGCCGATATAGGCCGTGCTCAGGTGTATGCCCAGCGCAATGGCCAGGCCTGCCCAGCCGAACCGATGGAAGAAGGACGCGGCGTACGTGCGCAATAAAAGGAAAATCGACATTACATCCCTGACTCCATGGGGGGCTCATTCCTGGCGACGTAATCGCTCTGGCGTCTGAGTGCTCAAATGCGGTTACCGGGCGGCATTAAACCTGCTGCGCGGCGTAGATAACAGTACCTTGGCTGCAATAAATCCGGCGATCGCACCAAAGATGTGCCCTTCGAAGGACATGCCTTGGCGAGGAAAGAAGCCAAAAATCAGGCCGCCATAGAGCAGGACCACGACACTGGCCGTTATCAGGTTGCTCCAGCTCCTCTGGAACCAGGCGCGCGACAGGAGGTACGCCCACAGTCCGAATACCCATCCGCTGGCACCGATGTGAACGCCTGCAAAACCGAACAGCCAGACCAGCGAGCCGCCCAACAGAATAATGATGGCGCTGACGGCCATGAACCGGCTGAGCCCTTCGACGATGACCAGGGTACCGAGAATCAAAAAGGCAATCAGGTTGGTGCTCAGGTGCGCAAAGGACCCGTGCAAGAAAGGCGAGGTGATGATGCCGACCAGTCCGTGCAATGTTCTCGGCACCAGGCCGAAGGCAACAAGGCTGTAGCCGGTCGCAACATTGAGCAGTTGCAGCGCGACCATGAAGAGGGCCACGCCTGCGATTGTCTTGAAACCCTTCAGGGCATCCATCCGTGACCTCGACTCGGCAAAAAGAAGGACATTGAATTACTGCCTGTCAGTTAAGAGATAGAACGAGCGCTGAGTAACATTGTGGCGAGGGAGCTTGCTCCCGTTGGGTCGCGAAGCGGCCCCCCTATATTGCAAAAAAGAAGGGGGCTGCTGCGCAGTCCAGCGGGAGCAAGCTCCCTCGCCACAGGTTCAGTGCGCTTGCCTGACTGACATCAAGGCAATGAATGCCCTAACCGGGTTACTCAGCCGATTTTTTCTTCAGGCGTTCCAGAATCGCATTGGCGCTGCCTTCGTTCGGCGTGATGCCGGCTTCACGCAGCTTGCGCTCCAGGTCGGTGCCGGTCGACGCATCGGCCAGTTGGTCCTGGGCTTCCAGTTCAGCGGCGCGTTGCTGCTGCTTGGCTTGCAGGCGGTTCAGCGTACCGACGGCGGTTTCCAGCTTGCCGTTGGCGCCGCCACTGGCGATCGATGCACTGACCTGGGCTTTCTGTACGCTTTCACGCGCCTTGGCCATGTCCACTTGCTGACGCAGGCTTTTGATGCGGCTTTCAGCCTTGGTGATGTCTTTGCGCATGTTGTCCGCGTAACCGCCGAATTCGGTGGCCTGCTTTTGCTCGACATCCAGTTCATTGGTCAGGGTCGAAATGGCTTCGGCCACTTCCAGTGCCAAGTCTTCGCGATTGGCCTGAATCGCGGCCAGGGCCTTGGACTCCAGATCCTTGATCTTGGCGTTGTACTCGCTGACGCGATCAGCCGACAGTTTGTGCTTGGCCATGATGGTGACCAGCTCACGCTTGGCGTTGGCCAGCGCGCTGTCAGCATCACGAATTTCCTGGTCGAGGATGCGCAGGGCCTGTTGGTCGACGATCGATTCACCGACTTCGTTGGCACCGCCACGCAGCGCGGTGAACAATTTGCTCCAGATGGACTGAGTCATTGGATATTTCCTGTTCCCGAAAAATTAGATGAAGAAACGTTCAAAGGCTTCGCTGGCGCGCTGGACGTTGTCGACGAGGGTTTTGACCTCGGTCACGACGTTGGTCAGGCTGGAGTCGGAGCTCAACGCGCCGAACATGTTGTAAACAACCTGGCCGTTGGGCATGGACTCGATACCGATTGAGGACAGCGGGAACATTTCCCGGCTGCGCAGCACGGCATCATTGAATGCCGGCACGTCGTTGATGGACTCGACATCGACCAGAACGGTATCGACGATGACCTGATCGCCAACCACGGCGATGTAAATCGGCAAGCCACCGAAGTCGTTCATTTCCAGCTTGATGCTGGACTCGGAGCCTTGAACGAGGGAGAGGGTGATGTCGTTCGAAACCACTTCGTCGAGGGCCTGAAGGGCGCTGTAAAGGCGGTCGATGTTCCAGTTATTACCTGCGCTCATGTAATTCTCCGACATGAATGAGCCAGCCAGAATCGGTTGGCGTAGCTGTTTCTCCATCTGCTTGAGCAGGCTTCGGTTTTCGGGAAGCACCCAAGTCTCGTGTTTCACATAACCGGCGGCACCCAGGCCCGCGCGCATCTGTTTCATGTAGAAACTGGATGGTTTTTTCGCGGACGGTTTCGAGCGCTCTCCCTTTTGGCTCGCTGAATCGGTAACAGATCCGGTAGGCGGATCTGATGGAGAGCTGCTTTTCATGATGCTGACCCCGTTGTGAAAATCTCACGCGTGAGAAACACTACAGGCAATTTTTGCGGACCTCAATAGCTCACGCGTGAGATTTTTCGACTGTTGCACAGGTGCATGACCAAAGAAGGTCTATCACTCTATGCCATTCAGTTAAGCGCAATCCTGTGGGAGCGGGCTTGCCCGCGATAGCGATGTAACAGTCAACAAAGATGTTGGATGTGATGGCCTCATCGCGGGCAAGCCCGCTCCCACAGGTTCTTCACTTAGCCAGCCAGAAAATCGTCAGTGGACACCACGCTTGCATAAGCAAAACCCAGGGACGACATGAAGGCGGCATGCACGTGAGCTGCCGGAACCGTCAGACCGTTGAACTCAAGATCACGGGTGGCGCACGCATCGTGAACGACGGTAATGGTGTAGCCCAAGTCGGCGGCGGCACGGGCGATGCCGTCGATGCACATATGACTCATGCTCCCGACGATCACCAAGTGCTCAATGCCTTGCTGGTCGAGGATGGCTTCCAGTTCGGTCTCGCGGAACGAGTTGACGAAGTGTTTAAGCACCACCGGCTCGTCGGTGCGGTTGAGGACTTTGGGGTGCAGCTTCGCGCCGTCGGAGCCTGGCGTGAAGAACGGTGCGGCGTCGGAGGTGAATTCGTGGCGGATGTGCACCACCGAATCACCGGCCTCGCGAAACGCCTGAATCAACCGTGCAGCGTTGTCTGCAGCGGCGTCGGCGCCCACCAGCGGCCACTTGCCTTGGGGGAAGTAGTCGTTCTGGATATCGACTACGATGAGTGCTTGCTTGGCCATGACTGTTTCCTCGAAGTGTGTGTTGGTGTGCAATCAAGTATTGGTGCTGGCCGTTCGTTCGAGGATTGGCCGCACCGACAATAGAAGGGGGAAAACTGACAATGGGTGTAGAAAGGGCAGTCGCCGAACTGGGAGTGCTGATCTATCCCGGTGCGCAGATGGCGGCGGTGCATGGGCTGACGGACCTGTTCGGCGTGGCCAACCGGATCGCCGCCGAGCATCAGGCGGCGCAGTTGCCATTGCTGCGGGTCAGTCACTGGCAGGTCGATGGCGATCAAGTGCCCGAGCGGGTCTATGACACTCATCCTGGCCCGGTCGGCGCGTTGGTCGCCGTGTTGATCCCGCCCTCGATCGGAGGTTTTTCCGAGCGGCAGGCGCCCCAAGAGTTGATTCGCTGGCTTCGTCAGCAACACGCCAACGGTGCGACCCTCGGCGGGGTCTGCGTGGGTTCTATTTTGTTGGCTGAAAGCGGCCTGCTCGATGGCCGTAGCGCCACCACCCACTGGACCTCGGCCAAGGCCTTCGCCGAGCGTTATCCGGCGATCAAGCTCAAGGCCGACACGCCGATTGTCGACGATGGTGACCTGATCACTACTGCCGGGTTGATGGCCTGGTCAGAGCTGGGATTGCGGTTGGTGAACCGCTTGCTCGGACCGAGCATCGCCACTGGCACGGCGCGGTTTTTGATGGTGGAACACAGCGACAGCGCGAGCGAGTGCGGCAGTAATTTTTCACCGATTCTCAACCATGGCGATGCGTCGATTCTCAAGGTCCAGCATTGGCTGCAAAGCACCGGGGCGACCGATGTCTCGTTGACGGCAATGGCCGAGCGGGCGGGGCTGGAAGAGCGCACTTTCCTGCGGCGTTTTCGTGCGGCAAGCGGGTTGAAACCCACTGAGTACTGCCAGCACCTGCGGGTTGGCAAGGCACGGGAAATGCTCGAGTTCACCAACGGCACCATTGATCACATTGCCTGGACCGTGGGTTACCAGGACCCGAGTGCGTTTCGGGCAACGTTCAAAAAGATTACCGGGCTGGCGCCGAGTGATTACCGGGGGCGGTTTGGGGTAACGCCAAACACAGCTGTGTCTCGGTAGCCAGATCACACCAGATCAAAAAATGTCCCACATTAGATCTGTGCCAGGCTTTGAGTCGTGCAAAATGCCGGGAGTATTGAAAGGTGTCGTGCAGAATAAAACAGGCCTTGTGCTATCACGTATTTCGCAACCGGCTGATTTGAAACCCGTTTCACTCCAGCCGCCGTTGGCCTGATCTCTGCACCTCCTTGAGCTACATTTATCAAGCGCAGATTGAAGGGGAACGCATGACCCCAACAAACCGCAAGAAACTGGTGCTCGCCCATTCGGTGCGCCCCCACGCCCCACTGCACGAAGTCGAAACCAATCGCGCACTGGCCCGTTGGCTGGCGCAGGTCGTCGGGCTCGAGTACGGCGGCAGTTATGACTTGGAACTGCACAGCGGCCGTGATGTTTATCTATTGCCGACCCAAACTCTGGTGGGCGTTGCTGCCGCCCGGCGGTTGGGCGTCAAAGGGCCGGAGGATTTGTGGGGCGGTTACGTCGACCACGATTTCATCTGCACCAAAGCCATCAGCCATGGGTTGTTGAACCGCTATGCGTTCGCGCCCGAAGGCTGGTCGTCGATATTTTCCGAACGGGTGCGCAGCGTCGTGCTCGACGGCCTCAGCGTGTTCTCCCTGGAGGATGCTCGCCCGGCGGCGGAACACCTGCTCTACAGTGGGCCGATCCGCATGAAGCCTATTCATGCCTGCGCCGGACGCGGTCAGGAAGTGATCAAAAGCCTCGACCAGTTCGATGCCATCCTCGCTCGTCCCGATGCCAAAACATTGTTCACCGAAGGTGTGGTGCTGGAACAAGACTTGACCGAGGTGGTCACCCATAGCGTCGGTCAGAGTTTTATCGGCGACAAGGTGCTGAGTTATTGCGGTGATCAATACTTGACCGAAGACGGTCAGGGCGATCAGGTTTATGGAGGGTCCAACCTATTGGTGGTGCAGGGTTATTACGAGGACCTGCTGGCGCTGGAACTACCGGACGACACGAGGCTGGCGATCCAGCAGGCGCAGGTATTCGACAGCGCGGCCGATGAAGCCTACCCCGGGTTCTACGCCTCGCGGCGCAACTACGACATCGCCCAGGGGCTGGATTGCGATGGCAAACAACGCAGCGGCGTGCTCGAACAATCCTGGCGCCTGGGCGGTGCCAGCAGTGCCGAAGTCGCGGCGCTGCAGAGTTTCGTCAATGACCCCGGCCTGCAGGCGATTCGCGTGTCGTCGGTCGAAACCTATACCGATCAACCGCTGCCGGCCAACACCATTGAGGTCTACCGCGGGCCAGCGGAACACGGTGACTTTCTTCTCAAGTACGTAACGGTAAAATCCTATGACGGCTAGAAGCGAAACCATTGCGATCGACATCGATGATGAGCAGATGAGCGGAACCTTCCTCAGCCCCAAATCGAAAGTCCCGGGTGTGCTTTTCGTTCATGGCTGGGGCGGCAGTCAGGAGCGCGACCTGGAGCGCGCCAAAGGCATCGCCGGGTTGGGTTGCGTGTGCCTGACGTTCGACTTGCGCGGCCACACCGGCGGGACCGGTATTCCGTTGTCCCGGGTAACCCGCGAAGACAACCTGCGTGACCTGCTGGCGGCCTACGACCGCTTGCTCGCGCATCCGGCGCTCGATACCTCTGCGGTCGCTGTGGTGGGTACCAGTTATGGCGGTTATCTGGCGGCGATCCTGACCTCCTTGCGCCCGGTGCGCTGGCTGGCGCTGCGGGTGCCGGCGTTGTATCGCGACGACTTCTGGCACACGCCCAAGCGTGAGCTGGACAAGCTCGATTTGCGCGATTACCGCAGCACGCGGGTCCACGCTGACAGCAATCGCGCGCTGCATGCCTGTTCGCAATTTACCGGGGATGTGTTGCTGGTGGAGTCCGAGACCGACGCCTATGTGCCCCACGCGACCATCATGAGTTACCGCGCGGCGTGTCAGCAGACCCACTCGCTGACTCACCGGATTATCGATGGTGCCGATCACGCCTTGAGCGAGCCTGTCTCGCAACAGGCGTACACCTCGATCCTGGTGGGCTGGATCACGGAAATGGTGGTGGGCGAGCGGTTGAGCATTATTCAGTCGCGTTGAGGTTTGCGGTGTTCTTGCTCGCGAAAGCGGCATCCGTTTCAACTAATCTTTCAAGAAGGTTTCTTCTGGATCCGCAACGACTTGGCCTTGGCTTCCACCACCAGGTACATCACCACGGTAATCAGCAGCGGCAGGAGGAAATAGATCGCCCGATAAGCGAGCAACCCCGCCACCAGGCTTCCCCGCGAGACCTCATGTTGCAGCAATGCCACGAACACCGCCTCCAGCACACCGAGCCCGGCCGGAATGTGGGTGATGACCCCGGCAATGGCGCTGATCAGCAACACGCCAAGCACCAGCGGATAATCCAGTTTGCTCGGCAGCAGGGTAAAGATTACCGCCGCCATCAGCGACCAGTTCAGCGCGCCGAGGGCCAGTTGCAGGACCGCCATGTGCAGTGACGGCAGGTTGATTTCCACGCCGCGAATCGACCACTCCCGCCGCCTGGAAAATCGGCAGGCGGCCAGATACCCCGCGCTCAACAGCAGCAATAACGCGCCCACGCCTTGCAGGGCACCGCTGCTCAGCTTCCAGCCTGGCGGCATTCTCACCAGTCCGCTGCTGAACACGGTGCCGGCAATCACCATGTAACCGAACCAGTTGGTCGCCAGGCTTAGCCCGAGGATTTTCGCGATGTTGCTTTTGCTCACACCGAGCCGTGAATACAGCCGATAACGCATGGCGATGCCGCCGACCCAGGCGCTCAGGTTGAGGTTGAAGGCGTAGCTGATAATCCCTACCGGGAGGATCTGTCGCCAGGTCAGGTTCTGCCGGATGTAGGTGCGGCCGATCAGGTCGAAACAGGCATAGACCAGAAAACTCATCAGCGTCACCCCGGACGCAATGATCAGTGTGCGCACCTTGAAGTCGGCCAGGGTATCGAACACTTCGCCCCATTCGATGCGTTCGGCGAGCATCGTGAACAAAACGATCAACGCCAAAAAAAACAGCATCGTCAGCGGCTTTTTCCAACGGTGCCAATGGGATTTTCGCGGCGCGTCGGAGTGAGGGGCAGGCCGTGCATCGGAATGGCTCATGCCTTATCGCTCCCGGCCGGATGAATGAAGGGTTTCAAGCGCGGTTTGTGCGCCGGCAACCAACCGGCCCATGCCGGGAAATGCCGCAGGAAGTGAAACACCAGAAAACCGATGGTCATGTCCCAGATCCGTCCACGAGGCGCCTTGTCCGCCGACATGACCTTGCAGTGGTTGCTGCTCAATTCGTCGAGACGCTCGAACAGGTCGCGGTTGAAGGCTCGGTCGCGGATCAACACGTTGGCCTCCAGATTCAGGGACAGGCTCAGCGGGTCGAGGTTACTTGAGCCGACAGTGCTCCAGTCCTCGTCGACCAGGGCGACTTTGCCATGCAGGGGACGGTCGCAATATTCGTAAATCGCTACCCCGGCCCGCAGCAGATAGTCGTAGGTCATGCGCGCGGCGAGCCTGGCCACCCGCAGATCCGGTTGCCCCTGAAGAATCAGGCGCACCTCGACCCCTCGGCGCGCCGCATTGCGGATCTCCCGCAGCAGCCGATAGCCAGGAAAGAAGTAGGCGTTGGCGATGACCACGCGATGCCGGGCACCGCGCAGTACCCGCAAGTACACCTCTTCGATATCGCCCTGATGTTCGCCATTGTCGCGATACACCAGCCGTACCTGACCATCATGATCGCTGACCGCCAGTTCCGCGCGCCTCTGTCTGCGACGCTGCCACCAGTACTTGGCCCGAGCCGGACGACCGCTTTGCAGCAAGGCGAAATGATGAATGTCTGCCACCGCCGGGCCTTGCACTTCAACCGAATAATCCTGTTTGGCCTCGGGGCCGAAGTCGGCCAAATGGTCGGCGGAAAAGTTGATTCCGCCGAGGAACGCAATCGTGCCGTCGACCACCACAATCTTGCGGTGCAGGCGGCGGAACCAATTGGTGCGAATGCCAAAGTGACGCGGGGCGGGGTCGAATATTTGCAGACGCACACCTGCATTGCTCAGCGCCGCGAGGTACTCCGTGCTCAGTTCGCCACAGCCGAAACCGTCGAGGTTGACGGTGATGCGCACGCCGCGTTGAGCCGCTTCAATCAGGATTTTTTGCAGCTCATTACCGACCTTGTCCTCGAATACAATGAAGGTCTCCAGCAGGATTTCACTCTGGGCCTGGCGCAGCGCTTCAAACACTCGTGGAAAGTATTCCTCGCCGTTCTCCAGCAATTCGACGCGATTGTTACCGTGCCAACCATATTCGACGTCAGCCACTGCGGGCTTGCGTACCGGCGGAGGCGCGGAGACGTGTTCGATCGTGGTTTTTTCCATCAGTGGGCCGGTCATAGCTCGATCTCCACCGATAGCGGTGCATGGTCGGAAAGGTGTGACCAGGGTCGTGCCGCCAGTACTTGCGGATGGCTGGCCTTGAGGTCGCGCACGTAGATGCGGTCCAGGCGCAGCGCGGGCAAACGCGCCGGGAAACTGCGTGCTGGTTTGCCATGCAACTCAGCGAATACTTCACGCAAACCGCAGGGCTTGAGCAGCGCATCGGCGCGCAGGCGCCAGTCGTTGAAGTCGCCGGCCACCACCACCGGGGCATCCTCCGGCAACTCTTCCATACGTTGGCTCAGCAGCTTGAGTTGTGCCTTGCGGTGACTTTCGCGCAGCCCCAGATGGACGCAAATGGCATGCACTTCCCGGCCATCGCCGGGCATGCGCAGCACGCAATGCAGGATTCCACGGTTCTCATGGCCGTGGATGGAAACGTCGAGGTTGTCGTGGCGAATGATCTGAAACTTCGACAACAGCGCATTGCCGTGATCGCCCGCCGGGTAGACTGCGTTGCGCCCATAGGCAAATTGCGGCCACAGGGTATCGGCCAGGAATTCGTACTGAGGCATTGCCGGCCAATTGAGGTAGCGCTGTGGATGATGTTCGTGAGTGCCATGGACCTCCTGCAAAAACACCACGTCGGCGGACACACTGCGTACCGCTTCGCGCAATTCGGGCAGGATGAAGCGTCGGTTGAGCGCGGTGAAACCCTTGTGGGTGTTGACCGTCAGCACGGTAAAACGACTCACGGTGCTGATGATGGGTTGCTGTTCATCCGTTGTGCCGACCGGTTCGGGAATGCTCATGGCAGCACTCCTTCGGCAGCGGGTTCGCCGGGGGCAGTGGCAAGGTCTTTGTCGAGATGCAAACGCTCAAGCAGGCGGCGCGCATCGAAGGGTGCCCGGACTTTTATGTCGTTATCGAAATAACAGAACACCTCACGGGATCTGCGTGTTTTGGGTTTTTGCCGAGGCGCGATCAATTGCGGATCTGCCGGTTGCTGTCCGTGATACCAGGCCTCGATCCGGTCACCCCAGCGTTGCAGCGCTTGTGGGGTGTAACCGCTGGCGTAGAGCTCTTCGGCACCGTGCAGGCGCAGATAGACGAAATCACTGGTGAGGTCTTCGCGGTACGGCCATTTTCCGGCGGTGTCGGCGATGACCAGCGCAGTGTTGTAGCGTTTGAGCAGACGGATGAAGGCGGGATCGACAAAACTTTCGTGGCGAATTTCCACGGCATGGCGCAGCGGCTTTTTGCCGTAGGCCTTCATGCTGGCGTGACCATTCAGGCGCGGCTCATGTTGGCGGGCGAGGGCGGCGGCCTGTTCCGTGTCGTGGGGTAATTGTTCGAGAAAGCTTTCGAACAATTGCGGGTCGAATTTGAAGTTGGGTGGAAACTGCCAGAGGATCGGGCCGAGTTTTTCCTTGAGTTCCAGCACCCCGGAAGCGAAGAAATTCGCCAGCGGCTTATGAATGTCCCGCAAGCGCTTGATGTGGGTGATAAAACGCGGCGCCTTGACGCTGAAGACGAAGCCCGCCGGGGTTTCGTCGTACCACTGGGCATAACGTTCTGGCCGTTGCAGGGCGTAAAACGATCCATTGATTTCGATGCTGTTCACTGCCCGTGAAGCGAATTGCAATTCGCGCTTCTGGGTCAGCCCCTTCGGGTAGAACTCCCCCCGCCAAGGCGTGTAGCGCCAGCCTGAAATACCAATATGAATCGCCGCCATGTCGCCTCCCGTCTATGTAACCCTCGGACAGCCTCTGTCTTTTGATGACTGCCGGGCGTGCGAGAAAGTTTCGACGGGGCTACGGACGGTAAAACTCAAAAACACCACAAATCAAATGTGTGCGGGCATGCTCGCGATGAGGCCAGAACATTCAACATTGATGTCGACTGTTAGACCGCCATCGCGGGCAAGCCCGCTCCCACAGTGTTTTTTGTTGTTCACAAATATTGCATTCACAGAAGATCCCTGTGGGAGCGGGCTTGCCCGCGATGGGGCCGTTCCAGACCACATCAATGCCGGATCAGTTTGTTTCGGACCTCGGCACTGGCCTGCTGATCCAGCTCCAGCCAGAACTGTTGCTTGCCGGCGATCTCGGCGGCGGCCGGTAGGCCGTCGCGATACACCAGTCGATTGCTCGCCAGCGCCGGCACTTTCGCGCCAGGCAACAAGGTGCCGGCGAGGTTCAGCGGATCCACCCCACACACCGCGATCAGACTTCCATCGCAGGGGCGCCGTCTGACTTCGCGCAACAATGGAATCGCCTCGGGCAGCGCAAATTGCTCCCCCGCCAGACCACTGACAAACCGCCCGCCGCGAATCTCGCCCCGGGCCTCGAGCCGATGAAATGTGCGCAGCAATTCCCGCCAACTCGGCAACCAGTCCGCCTCCCGCTCCAGCAAGCGCCAGAACACTACGCCGTAACGGCGCAACAAGGTCATGGCGATGTGTTCCAGGGTGTCGCTCGGCGTAGGCGCCGGCTGTTGTTTATCCACAATCGGCGCGACAGCACCGCGGCGCAGCAACGCCCAGCGTCCGGCATCGTCCATGCCGCCAACAAACGCTCCGCGCCCGCGTCGGTTGCTGCGATTCTGGCGTTTGCTGGCCGGGGTAATCAGCGCCCGCAGGCCGGCGAAACTGTCGGCGTTTACCAGCCCGGCACCGACCAGTTCCTGCAAGGCGATTTCCAGTTCCGAGCGCAGCAGATGGGCTTCGTGAATCAGCTCATCGAAAAACAGTGCGCCATGCTGGCTGAGCGCTTCATGGACTTTTTGGGTTTTAGGCGACAGTTCGCTGACCGGTGTCTGCTCGGTCAAGCCGCTCCACAACCCGACTTGACTGCGCGGCAGCAGTAGAATCGGCGTGCTGCGTAATGCCGTGCTGGTGCTCTTGTTGTGCGTGGTCAGGCGGGTCCACACCAGTTTGCCGCTGCGGCATAACTCATCCAGCCAGCTCGCCGAATAGTCTTTGATACGCGCCGGCAGAATGTCGCTGTCCCACGCCGACGCGGCGGCGGGGTAGCCTTCGAACTGGCTGATGATCGCCGGCAACACCGCGCGGCCCTGACCTTGGCTGGCGGCGGAAAGATGCTGCCAGTCAAACAGAAAACGCATGAAATCCTGCAACGCCACCGGCTCGATTTCCCGTCGCAGCCGTTTGACCGTGTAGCGATGAATCCGCGCCAGCAGATGTCGTTCACACCATTCTTCTTCAGGGACGCCTGGGGTGAATTGCCCGCGCAGTACATAGCCTTCGCGCTCCAGTTGCGCCAAGGCTTGAGTGACTTGAATCGCCGGTAATCCAAGCGGTTCGGCAATCGCTTTCAGCGGCAACGGACCAAACGCGCTGAGCCGCGCGCGGATCACTTCCAGCACCGCTTCGTCTGGCTCCCAGGTTTCATCGAAACCGGGCAATGCCTCCAACGGTGGAGCCAATGTGGCCTGTGGATAAATCGCCCGCAGGCAGGTCAGTCGCTCCAGCGCCAACCACAGCGATCGCTCTGCGTTGATTTGCAAACGACTGGCGCGGCCAGTGTCGGCGAGGGTATTCAGCCAATCGAGCCAATTCGGGTTGGCCTGAGCCTCGTTATCGGCGATGCACGCCAGGCTCATCAACGCTTCATGCATTTCATCAATGCCGGTGGGCGTTGGCCAGGCTTCATCACGCACCGCAGTAATCGCCTCGGCGTCCAGCGCACCGAGATCATCGGTGGACTGCGGATCACTCCAGCGGCGGCTGAGCACTGCCTGAGTGCGGCGCTCTTCCAGCGGCGCATCGTCGAGAAAGGTGTAGGGGCGGGCGCTGAGTATCTCCGCCGCCAGTGGCGAAGGCGCTGGCAGATCACGGCTGATCAGGCGGATGTCGCCCTGTTCGATGCGCCGCAACAACGCCAGCCAGCCTTCGCTGTCCATGGCTTCGTGCAGGCAATCGTCGAGGGTTTGTTCCACCAGCGGGTGATCGGGAATCTCACGCTCGCCGGCGAGGTTTTCCACGCAGGCGATCTGATCGGGAAACACACTGGCGATCAGGTCTTCGCTTTTCATCCGCTGGATCTGCGGCGGTACTTTACGTCCGCCGCTGTAGCGCGGCAGCGCCAGGGCGACCCCGGCGTTCCAGCGCCAGCGCACGCCAAACAGCGGCGCCTCGAGCACCGCTTGAATCAAGGTATGTTCGGCACTGTTGCTGTGCAGATAACGCCAGACGTCCTCAAGCTCGAAGCTGTGACCGGTGGACAGCGACAGCACGATGGCGTCCTCGCTGGCGGCGGCCTGCAATTCGAAGTTGAAGGTGCGGCAGAACCGCTTGCGCAGGGCCAGGCCCCAGGCGCGGTTGATGCGGCTGCCGAATGGCGAGTGGATGATCAGTTGAGTACCGCCGGACTCGTCGAAAAACCGCTCCATCAGCAGCGTGTCTTGCGATGGCAAGGCGCCGAGGGTCTGACGCGCCCGGGCCAGATAATCCACCAGTTGCTCGGCACTGGCGAGATTCAAGCCGAGGGTGTCAGTCAGCCAGTCGACGGCTGGCTGCAGGTTGCCGGGTGTGGCACCGAGGCGTTCATCGAGTTGCGCTTGCAGGCGGGCCACGGCGAACGACAGTTCATCGCTGCGCCCGGGTGCTTCTCCGAGCCAGAACGGAATGGTCGGCGGTTGACCCTGAGCGTCTTCGACCCGGACTTTGCCGGTTTCAACCCGCAAAATTCGATACGACGTATTGCCCAGCTGAAAGATATCTCCGGCGATACTTTCCACCGCGAAGTCTTCGTTGACGCTGCCGATGTTCAGCCCTTGAGGCTCCAGCAGAACGCTGTAGTCGGCGTTGTCGGGAATCGTCCCGCCGCTGGTCACGGCGGTCAGCTTGGCGCCTCGACGGCCGCGAAGGGCGCGGCTTACGGCGTCCCGGTGCAGATAAGCGCTGCGAATACCCAGGCGCCCGTTGTAGCCCTCGGCGAGCATCTGCAGCAGTGCCTGATAGTGCTTTTCGTCGAGCCTGGCGTAAGGCGAGGCGTTGCGCAGCATGTCCAGCAGCGCCTGTTCCTGCCATTCCTGACAGCTGACTTCAGCGATGATCTGCTGGGCCAGCACGTCCAGCGGCGCTTCTGGGATCTGCAGCGTGTCGAGTTCGCCACGGCGGACGCAATCGAGCAGGGCGGCGCATTCGATCAGATCGTCGCGAGTGGTGGCGAATAACCGGCCCTTGGGCATGCCGCCGACCTGATGCCCGGAGCGGCCGACCCGTTGCACAAACCCGGCAATCGAGCGTGGCGAAGCGATCTGGCACACCAGGTCGACGTCGCCGATGTCGATCCCCAATTCCAGCGAAGCAGTGGCGATCAGCACTTGCAGCTCGCCGCGCTTGAGCCGTTGCTCGGCGTCCAGGCGAAACTCCTTGGCCAGGCTGCCATGGTGGGCCGCTACCGCGTCCTTGCCGAGGCGTTCGCTCAAGTGTCGACTCAGGCGTTCGGCCAGACGCCGGGTGTTGACGAAAATCAGCGTGGTCCGGTGTTCACGGGCGAGGGCGGCGAGTCGGTCATAGACCAGTTCCCAGACGTCGTTGGCCATTACCGCCGACAACGGCACGGGCGGCACCTCTATATCGAGATCCCGTGGGCGGGCGTGGCCGATGTCGATGATGTCGCAGTCGCGATCACGGCCGACCAAAAAGCGCGAGACCGCTTCGATGGGTTTCTGCGTGGCGGACAGGCCAATACGCACCAGCGGTTGCGAACAGAGGGCCTGCAAACGCTCCAGGCTCAGGGCCAGGTGGCTACCGCGTTTGCTGGCGGCAATGGCGTGGATTTCGTCGACGATCACCGTTTGCGTGGTGCCGAGCATTTGCCGGCCGGAGTCGGAACCGAGCAGTACGTAAAGGGATTCCGGAGTAGTCACCAGAATGTGCGGCGCGGTTTTGCGCATGGCCGAACGCTCTTTTTGCGGCGTATCGCCGGTGCGCACGGCGGTGCTGATCGGCACATCGGGCAGGCCCATCACCCGCAACTGTTCGGTGATGCCGGCCAGCGGGTTTTGCAGGTTGATCTGGATGTCGTTGGACAGCGCCTTGAGCGGTGAAACGTAGACCACCAGGGTTTCGTCCGGCAGGCCGTCCGGGCTCTCCAGGCCACGATGGACCAGATCGTCGAGCACGGCCAGAAACGCGGTAAGGGTTTTGCCGGAACCGGTGGGCGCGGCGATCAGGGTCGAACGGCGCTGGCGGATCAACGGCCACGCCCGGGCCTGGGCGGCGGTGGCCGTCGCGAAGGTATTGCTGAACCAGGCGCTGACGGCGGGGTGAAAGCCTGCCAGAGCAGCGTCCGTGGGGATGGGCAGATTCATGTCCTGATTTATGCGGGCGAGTCGGGGAAGATGCAAGTACCGCTCACGACCTTTGCCGGCCTTTAGGGCCCTATCGCGGGCAAGCCCGCTCCCACAGTGTTCTCTGTTGTTCACAAATATTGCATTCACAGAAGATCCCTGTGGGAGCGGGCTTGCCCGCGATGGGGCAGTAGCAGCACCAAATCCCTGGGGTCTCCCACAGTGTTCTCTGTTGTTCACAAATATTGCATTCACAGAAGATCCCTGTGGGAGTGGGCTTGCCCGCGATGGGGCCGGTTGCAGCACCGCAAATCTGGGAGATCTACACTTTACGGATGACGGTTGCGCACTAAACCCGCAAAATGCAACGATTCCGGCAATTATTGAGGACATCGCCTGCGGGCGTTGTCGATATAGCCATCGTTCCAATCAGACTGGGCCTGCTGACTCTATGCGAATGCGCCTTATGTTACTGGGCGGCGGAAATGCCCTTGGGCAGGCGCTGATTCGCCTCGGTGCGGAGGAAGACATCGGTTTCCTCGCCCCCCGCCCACCGCAAGACGGCTGGGACGCCGCGAGCCTGACGCAACTGCTCGACGATACCCGTCCGGATGCGTTGATCAATCTCGCCTACTATTTTGACTGGTTCCAGGCGGAGGCCGTCAGCGAACAGCGTCTGGCCGGGCAAGAGCGAGCCGTCGAACGGCTGGCCGAGCTGTGCCAGCATCACAACATTGTGCTGCTGCAACCGTCGAGTTATCGCGTGTTCGACGGCTCCCGGGCGACCGCCTACAGCGAAAAAGACGAACCGGTGCCGCTGGGCTTGCGTGGCCAGGCCTTGTGGCGAATCGAGCAAAGCGTGCGCGCCACTTGTCCGCAGCACGTACTGCTGCGTTTCGGCTGGCTGCTCGATGACAGCCCCGACGGTACCCTCGGGCGATTCCTGAGCCGGGCCGAGAAAGCTGAAGAACTGCTGATGGCTGATGATCGTCGCGGTAATCCGACGCCAGTGGACGATGCCGCCCGGGTGATCATTTCGGTGCTCAAGCAACTCGATTGCTCCGCGCCGCTGTGGGGCACTTACCACTACGCCGGACATGAAGCGACCACGCCGCTGGCACTGGGGCAGGCGATTCTTACCGAAGCACGCGCCCTGCACCCGTTGGCCATCGAAGCGCCGACCGCCCAGGCTCACGCCGCGCGGTCCGACGCCGCCGAAGAACCGCAACACGCGGTGCTGGCCTGCAAGAAAATTCTGCACACTTTCGGGATCAAGCCCCGCGCCTGGCGCGCGGCACTCCCGGGCTTACTGGATAGGTTTTATCGCCATGGCTGACAGCCCTGTTTTAATCACCGGCGGTGCCGGTTTCATCGGTTCGCACCTGACCGACGCCTTGCTCGCCAAGGGGCATTCGGTGCGGATTCTCGATGACCTCTCTACCGGAAAACGCAGTAACCTGCCGCTGGACAATCCCCTCGTCGAACTGATCGTGGGCGACGTCGCCGATGCTGCACTGGTGGCGCAGGCGATGGTCGGTTGCAGCGCTGTGGCGCACCTGGCTGCGGTGGCTTCAGTGCAGGCATCGGTGGATGATCCGGTGAAGACTCACCAGAGCAATTTCATCGGTTCGCTGAATGTCTGCGAAGCCATGCGTCAGGCTGGCGTAAAACGGGTGCTGTTTGCATCCAGCGCCGCGGTCTATGGCAACAACGGTGAAGGCGAATCGATCGACGAAGACACACCCAAGGCACCGTTGACGCCGTATGCGGCGGACAAGTTGGCGAGCGAGCATTACTTCGATTTCTATCGCCGCCAGCATGCTCTGGAGCCGGTGGTTTTCCGCTTCTTCAACATCTTCGGCCCGCGCCAGGATCCGTCCTCGCCGTATTCCGGGGTAATCAGCATTTTCAGCGAGCGCGCGCAGAAAGGCTTGCCGATCACCGTGTTCGGCGATGGCGAGCAGACTCGCGATTTTGTCTATGTAGAGGACCTGGTGGACGTGTTGGTGCAAGCCATCGAGAAGCCGCAGGTCGAAGTCGGCCCGGTGAATGTCGGCTGGAATCAGGCGACGACCCTCAAACAAATGCTTGCAGCCCTTGAGGCGGTGGTCGGCAAGCTTCCGCCCGTGAGCTACGGCCCGGCGCGCTCCGGTGACATCCGTCATTCACGCGCGAACAACCGACGTTTGCTGGAGCGGTTTACCTACCCGCAGCAGACACCGATGAGCGTCGGCCTTGCGCGGTTGCTGGGACGCTGAGGTTTACACAGCCATGAAAAAGGCGCCTTTGAAGGCGCCTTTTTTGTGGCCGATGCGATAACCGTGGCGAGGGAGCTTGCTCCCGTTCGACTGCGCGGCAGTCGCCATCACTATTGGGTCTGCTTCGCAGCCCAGCGGGAGCAAGCTCCCTCGCCACAAAAGCCGGACAAGTGTTTCTTAAAACTTGTAACCCAAACCAACCATGTAGATGAACGGATCCACATCAACATTGACCCTGGCGCGAGTGCCCGGCGCGACGGCGTTGTTTTCCACGGTCGCACGGGTGTCGATATCGATGTAGCGCACCTGGGCGTTGATCATCACGTTGTCGGTCAGCATGTAATCGGCACCCACCTGCCAGGCCAGACCCCAGGAGTTATCCGCCTTGAAGTTGCTGAAGCCGTTGGCGCTGGCTTCGCTGCTGACGTGCTCGTCGTAGATCCAGGTGTAGTTGATACCGCCGCCGATGTACGGCTGGAACGCGGACTTGGCGTCCAGTGGGTAGTAGACCAGGCTCAGGGTCGGCGGTAGGTGTTTGAGGGTGCCGAGTTTGCCGTTGGCGGCGCCGAGGGCGGTGCCTTTGAGCTTCACGTCATGCTCGAACGGCGAGGCCGCCAGCAGTTCGATTCCCAGATGGTTGGTGATCATGTAAGCGAAGTTCAGGCCCAGTTGCGTGTCGCTGCTCATGGTGGCCTTGCCACCCAGATCGGCGCCCTTCAGCGGGCCCTGATCGACCTTGACGCTGGAGCTGTCGGCTTCCGGGTTGACGGTAATCGCACCGGCCCGAACGATGATGTCACCAGCGGTGTGAGCATGGGCGAGCGGTGCTGCGAGCGCGAGGGCGAACAGCGAAGCGCAGAGCTTGAACTTGTGCATGGGGGCTCCAGAGGACGTTAAAAATGTTCGATGTCCAATGGTAGGGATCCAACTGATACGGTCTTTTGATTCAGCTCAATGAAACAGTGATGGGCGGTTTTTTGGTGGAGTCTTTGATGGCCTCATCGCGGGCAAGTCGGATCGCCGCACCGCCGCTCCCACAGGGATCTTCTGTGAATGCAATATTTGTGAACAACAGAGAACACTGTGGGAGCGGGCTTGCCCGCGATGGCGATTGAACAGACAACACCGAACTACCAGATTCACTCCGGCAATTCATACACGTAAATCTTGTCCGCCTCCATCTGATACCCGGCATCCGCCAACTCGCTGGTAGACGCCTTGACCTGCAACGCACCTTCGATCCAGTACGGCTGATACAACTCATCAAGCTTCACGCCGACTTCGCTTTTGACATGCACGATCTGGTTCGACGGAGGCGGCGGTACATGGATGCAGGCGCCGAAATACGGCACCAGCAGAAACTCCGTGGTGCGGCCTTCTTCACTGACTTCCAGCGGCACGATGTAGCCCGGCAAACGAATGTTCTTGCCGTCGAGGCTCTTCACCACCGGCGCGTTCGGCATGTCCTGTTTGGCCGCTGGAGCCGACTCCGCAGACAACGCGTCGCTCATCTTCGACAGGTCATGCAGCGGCGTCATGTTCGGCACTTCTGGCGCCGCATCCGGCGGGATCATTTCCGACCAGGTCAGGTCCTTCGGCTCGGCCGCCCACAACGGGAGGGCAACCAGCATCAATAGCGCAAGCACAGCGCGGGGCATCATTAATGTCCTCATAGTCGGATCGACAGGCCATCGGCCAAGGATTGGCGATAAGCACGCCAGGCCGGCACGCTGCCCATCAGCAGCGCGGCGATCAGGATGCCACCGAGCAGCGTCCATTCATATTCGCTCGGCCAGGCCAGCGGCAGGTACAAGCCGTAATTCGCCTGCACGTAACCCTGCGCTACGGCGATGCCCACATACAGCAGCGCCACACCGGCAATCACTCCGGACAATGCCAGGGCAAATGCCTCCAGCACCAACAAGGTCGCGATGTGCCACGGCCGAGCGCCGACCGAGCGCAGAATCGCCATCTCGCGGCGTCGCTCGTTGAGGCTGGTGAGAATCGCCGTGAGCATGCCGATCAACCCGGTCAGCACCACGAACAGCGAGACGACGAACAAGGCTTTTTCCGCCGTGCTCATCAAACTCCACAGCTCCTGCAACGCCACACCCGGCAGGATCGCCAGCATCGGTTCGCCACGGAATTCGTTGATCTCTCGTTGCAGCGCAAACGTCGAAATCTTGTTGTTGAGGCCGAGCATGAACGCGGTGATCGCTTGCGGCGTCAGGTCCATGTTGCGCGCTTGGTCGGCACTGATCCGGCCGTTACCGCGTGCTGGCACGCCGTTGTGCCAGTCGATGTGGATCGCTTCCATTCCGCCGAGGCTGATGTGCAGCGTGCGGTCCACCGGGGTGCCGGTGCGTTTGAGAATGCCGACCACGGTGAATGGTTTGTCGTCGTGTTTGACCAGGCTGATTGCCGCTACGCCATGGGCCAGCACCAGTTTGTCGCCGAGCTTGTAGTGCAGCGCATCGGCCACTTCGGCGCCGAGCACCACTTCGAACGGATCGTTGGCGAAGGCGCGGCCGTCGGTGAGTTCGAGGTGCTGTTGATGGCCGTACTGGTAGTGCTCGAAGTACGCCTCGGTGGTGCCCATCACTCGATAACCGCGATGGGAATCGCCGAGGGACATCGGGATCGCCCACTTCACTTTCGGGTTGTTGGCGAAATGTTCAAAGCTGTCCCAGCGGATGTTGTTGGTGGCGTTGCCGATGCGGAACACCGAGTACAACAGCAGGTTTACTGAGCCGGAGCGCGCGCCGACGATCAGGTCGGTGCCGCTGATGGTGCTGGCGAAACTGGCTTTGGCCTCGGTGCGCACCCGCTCCACCGCCAGCAGCAGGCAGACCGACAGGGCGATGGTGAATGCGGTGAGGATCGCGGTGAAGCGACGGTTAGCCAGACTGGCCATGGCTAGACGAAACAAATACATCTCAGACCTCGGACGGGGGGGCGGCGCGATTGAGATCGGCCAGCGAGAGGTGGCGATCGAACAGCGGCGCGAGGCTCTGGTCATGGCTGACAAACAACAGGCTCGACCCGGCTTCACGGCATTCGGCAAACAGCAAGCGAATGAAGTTTTCGCGGGCGTCGTAGTCCAGCGCCGAGGTCGGTTCGTCGGCGATTACCAGTTCCGGCTGACCGATCAACGCACGTGCAGCGGCGACCCGTTGCTGCTGGCCGATGGACAGCGAATCGGCGCGGCGGCTGAGGATCTTTTCATCCTTGAGGCCCAAGTGGGCGAGCAGGGTAGCGGCGGCCTGATCGACACTGCCGTGGCGCTGAATCGCCCGTTCGGCACGCAGCTTGGAGAAGTGGCAGGGCAGCTCGACGTTCTCGCGCACCGAGAGAAATGGCAGCAAGTTGAACTGCTGGAAGATGTAGCCGGTGTGATCGACGCGGAAGTGGTCGCGAGCCCCGGCGGAGAGTTCGGTCAGCTCCTGGCCGAGCAGGCGGATGCTGCCGTGATCAGGCTTTTGCACGCCACCGAGCAGGCCCAGCAGGGTGGTCTTGCCGCTGCCGCTGGGGCCTTTGAGGAACAGGGTTTCCCCAGGCATAAGGCGAAACGCCGGGATGTCCAGCAGCGGCGGATGACCGGGCCAGCTGAAGCCCAGGTCGGACAGTTCGATGAGTGCTTGGGTCATAGCGCCGATTTCATGGGTATTGGGTACTTGTCTCAACTTCACATTCCACACCAACCCCGATTTCTGTAGGAGCGAGCGGTGCGGCGGTCCGACTTGCCCGCGAAAGCGATCTCACAGTCAACATCACTGTTGAATCTAATGGTCTCTTCGCGGGCAAGCCTCGCTCCTACAAGGATTGGTGTCGGATCAGAATTTCAGGGCGGCAGCCTTGGCGGTCACTTCAACCCCTTGCTGCCCGCTCGGGCTGATCAGTTGTACCTGAATCTTCTGGGTGGCCGGGAATGTGTTGAAGATATTTGCCAAATCCAGGGTTTTCAGTGCGCCAGGGGCTGAGCAGCTGAATTGGTAATGGGCATGGATCTCGCTGTGGTCATGATGATGCTCGTGACCGTCCTTGGCGTCTTCTTCGTCATGATCATCGGCATCCGGCTTGTCACCGAACAGCGGGCTTTCCAGTTCCTGAGTCGCGACCATGCAACCGGCGGCTTTCGGCAGGTTGAACAGCACCAACGGTTTTTCCAGCAGCGCGCGGACGGTGGCGACTTTGGCCTTGTCGGCGTCGGTGGTGGCGGCGTGTTCGAAACCCACCAGGTTCATCGCCGGGCTTTCCAGCTCCAGCTCCAGCGTCTGGCCGTCCAGCGCCGCGTTCAGGCGACCGACGCCGTGTTCGTGGGCGCTGAGGCTGCCGTGCTCATCATGATCGTGATCATGTTCGACAGCGGCATGGGCGACAGCCAGCGGCAACAAGGCAAACGGCAAAGCGAGCAGCAGACGGCGCATGGCGGGTCTCCGAAAAGTAAAATGAAAAAATTGTTATGTAATCTTATAACGAAAGTGCCGAGAGTTTGACCGTCTGCTTGGCGTTGCGCAAGACCCATGGGAGCATGCGAGTCAGGTATGTGCAGGAGCAGACTTATGTTGCGAATACGCGGAAGCATCGGCGACTGGCCGGTGGATTTGACGCTGGAACTGGATGAGGGCGACTGGGCGCAGCTGGGTGCGCAGTTGCAGGCAGCAAAACCCGAGGAGAGTGCTACGCCGGCCAAACCGGTGAATCAGGACGATGCGCTGTGGCAGATCGCCCAGGAATTGTTGCGCAAGGCCGGGCAATTGAGCGGGCCGGATTTGTTGGAGCAGCTGGAAGGGCTGACCGGCAGCGCAGTGGCGGGCAAGCGCTTGTTGGTGCGCTTGCGCCACAGTGCAAATGTCAAAGTGGTGAGCGGCGGGGATACGCCGCTGTACAGCTGGATCGAGCCAGCGTAGGAATCGGGTTCACACGGACAGATCGAGTAAGCCGCAAAAAAGATCGCAGCCTGCGACAGCTCCTACACGGGATTTGTATTTCCCCTGTAGCCGCAGGCTGCGATCTTTTGATTTTAATAAAGCGCAGCAAACAACTTGCGACGGTACGTGGTCACCAGCGGGTGATCGTTGCCCAGCAGTTCGAACACTTGCAGCAAGGTCTTGTGCGGCAAGCCTTCGCTGTAGCTGCGATTGCGGATGAACAGCTTCAGCAAGGCATCCAGCGCCGCGTCGTATTGCTGGCGGGCCAGTTGCTGGATCGCCAGTTGATAGACCGCCTCATCGTCCTGCGGATTTTTCGCCAGACGTGCTTTCAGGTCTGCCGCATCCGGCAAATCCCTGGCCTGACCGAGGAACTGGATCTGCGCCTTGGCGCCGGCCAGCGCGGCCTTGTGCTCATCGGTCTTGACCGCGTCGAGCACGATTTGCGCTTCACCCAGCTCGCCGCGCTCAGTCAGGCAGCGGGCGTAGAGGATCAGCGCCTTGGCGTTGGTGTTATCTTCAGCCAGCAGTACTTTGAGGGTGGCTTCGGCGTTGGCGTAACGGCCGTCATCGAACAGCGCCTGAGCCTGTTCGAACGGATCGGCAGCAGCGGGCGGCGGCATTTGCACGTGGGGTTCGAGCATGGTGCGCACGGCCGATTCCGGTTGTGCACCGGCAAAACCGTCCACCGGTTGACCGTCCTTGAACAACACCACCGTCGGCAGGCTGCGAATGCCGAAGCGCGCAACAATGTCCTGCTCGATGTCGCAGTTGACCTTGGCCAGCAGCAACTCACCCTGATAGCTCTCGGCGATGGTTTGCAGCATCGGCATCAAGGCCTTGCACGGCGCACACCATTCGGCCCAGAAATCCACCAGCACCGGTTTGTGAAAAGAGTTCTCGATCACCGACTGGTCGAAATCGGCAGTCGTGGCGTCGAAAATGTACGGCGTTTCCTGACTCATGGGGGATCTCGTAAAAGCGTGAATGTGGTCACTATAAGGCTTGGTGGGGGGTGGCTGAAAGCGGGGTGGCCATTGAGTGATGTGCTGTCTGACGGGACGCCTTCGCGGGCACGCCTCGCTCCTGCAGGGTTGGTGTCGATCTTGAAATCAGCGCGGACCTGTAGGAGCGAGGCTTGCCCGCGAAGCTTTTAGCCGCGCCGCGCATGGTAAAGGCTCACATACCGAAACTCTTCAGGCTCGGCCAGATCCGGCAAGGTCATCGCTTCCAGCATTTCAATGCGCTGATACAACGGATGGCGAAAATCCCTCACCCGCGAATCCGCCACCAAGGCTTCCCGGCCACGGCTGAGAAACTCGTCGAGCAACGGCAAATTCGCCCGGTCGTACAACACATCGGCCACCAGAATCAGATCAAACCGATCGACCTCGGCGAAAAAGTCCGTCGAGTAGCTGAGTTGCACGCCATTAAGTTCGGCATTCGCCCGACACGCGGCAATCGCCAACGGGTCCAGGTCACAGGCCACCACTTCCAGTGCTCCGGCTTTCACCGCCGCAATCGCGGCGACCCCTGAGCCGGCGCCGAAATCCAGCACCCGTTTACCTTCGACCCATTGCCGGTGCTCAGCGAGATAACGGGCCACGGCCAGCCCACTGGCCCAGCAGAAACTCCAGTACGGCGGCTCGTGGAGAATCCGCCGGGTTTCTTCCGGGCTGAAGGCACGGTCCATGTTATCGCCGTCGATCAGCCAGAGTTTCAGCTCGGTGCCGGGTAACTCACAGGCTACAAGCTGTGCATCGCCGAGCAGTTCACCTAACGCCTGTTGCAGGTCGAGCGGTGCAATCATGGCGCTTTGACGAATTGCAGCTGACCCAATGCCTGGGTGGTTGGCTGTGTGATCATTTGCGCCGGCAGATGCAGAATCAACTGCCCGGACTGGCTGGCGCGGCCGCGAAGTTCGACGCGGGCACCGACGGGAAAGGACTCGGGATTGAAGCGCAGGCGAAACGGCAACACTTGATTGGTACCGATCAGGTTGGAACTGGCGAGCAATAGTTGCGGACGATCCTTTTCGTCGATCACCAGCAACGCCAGTTCGACTTCGGCACCGGCCGGCACGCCCTGCAGGGTGCCGCTCAATTCACGTTGATAAGCTGGCAGCGGACCGAGCTCGGCCGACGCCTTGGCTTTCTTCTGCGCCTGTTGCGGTGCAGGGCCGGGCGTTGGCGGCTGGGGCTTGGGCGCATCGCTGCCACAGGCCACCAACAGGCTGAAAAGACTGAGCAAAATGAGGGGTCGTAAAGACATGGGCGGCTCCAGCAAGCGAAATCCATATACAGCCAGTCTGTATACCGCAAACCCTATGGCTTGTCTTGCCACGGGGATGCGCTACCATGGCCCTCCCATTTTTTGTTGCCTGCCACCATGCACTGTCCCTTCTGCGGTGCCAACGACACCAAGGTCATCGACTCGCGTCTGGTCGCCGAGGGCGAACAGGTGCGCCGCCGGCGTGAATGCCTGGCCTGCGGCGAACGTTTCACGACGTTCGAAACCGCTGAACTGGTGTTGCCGCGCCTGATCAAAACCGACGGCAGTCGCCAGCCGTTCGACGAAGAAAAACTGCGTGCCGGCATGCAGCGGGCGCTGGAGAAGCGCCCGGTGAGTGTCGAGCGCCTCGAATCGTCGCTGGTGCACATCAAACACAAGCTGCGCGCCACCGGCGAACGCGAGGTCAAATCCCTCGTGGTCGGCGAACTGGTGATGGCCGAGCTGAAGAAGCTTGATGAAGTCGCCTATATCCGCTTCGCTTCGGTGTACCGACGCTTCCAGGACCTCAACGAGTTCCGCGAAGAGATCGATCGCCTCGCCCGTGAGCCGGTGAAAGAATGACCACACCTCCCGAACAAGCCATCCTCGACGCGCATTACATGGCCCGAGCCCTGGAACTGGCGCGCAAAGGTCATTACACGACGCATCCCAACCCCCGGGTTGGCTGCGTGGTGGTGCGTGACGGTCAGATAGTCGGCGAAGGCTGGCATGTGCGCACCGGTGAACCGCACGCTGAAGTCCACGCCCTGCGCGCCGCTGGCGACAAGGCGCGGGGTGCAACGGCTTACGTGACCCTCGAACCTTGCAGCCACCACGGCCGTACGCCGCCCTGCGCCGATGCGCTGGTGAATGCCGGTGTGGCGCGCGTCGTTGCGGCGATGCAGGACCCGAACCCGGAAGTCGCCGGTCGCGGCCTGCAACGTCTGGCCCAGGCCGGTATAGCCACTGAAAGCGGCGTACTGGAAGGCGAGGCGCGCAAGCTCAATCAAGGCTTCCTCAAACGCATGGAACATGGCTTGCCGTTCGTGCGGGTCAAGTTGGCGATGAGCCTCGACGGTCGCACAGCGATGGAAAGCGGCGAGAGCCAGTGGATCACAGGTACAGCGGCGCGTTCGGCGGTACAGCGTTTGCGCGCCGAGGCCAGCGTGGTGCTGACCGGCGCCGACACGGTACTGGCAGACAATGCGCGCTTGACCGTACGTGCCGACGAATTGGGTCTGGACGCTGAACAAACGGCCTTGGCCATGAGCCGTCCGCCGCTTCGCGTACTGATCGACGGTCGCCTGCGGGTGCCGCTGAATGTACCGTTCTTCAAGGCCGGTCCGGCACTGGTCGCCACGTGTGTCGCGGTGGAAGAACAGTACGCCAACGGCCCGGAATGCCTGATCGTGCCGGGCGACGATGGCCAGGTCGATCTGCATCAGTTACTGGTCGAACTCGCCAACCGTGGCGTCAATGACGTGCTGGTCGAGGCCGGCCCGCGACTGGCTGGCGCGTTTGCCCAACTCGGGTTGGTGGACGAATTCCAGATCTTCATCGCCGGCAAGTTTCTCGGCTCCTCGGCCCGTCCCTTGCTGGACTGGCCGCTGGCGCAGATGAAAGACGCGCCCGAGCTCAAAATCATCGATATTCGTGCGGTTGGCGATGACTGGCGAGTCACTGCCATTCCTGTGCCGTCGGCGAGCGTATAATTCCCGGCCATTGCTCTAGCGCTGGCTCTGTTCTCGAGGAGGACTCCATGTTTACCGGCATCATCGAATCCATCGGCAGTATTCGTGCATTGACCCCAAAAGGCGGAGATGTGCGGGTTTACGTAGAAACCGGCAAGCTCGACCTGAGCGATGTAAAGCTGGGCGACAGCATTGCCGTCAATGGCGTGTGCCTGACCGCGGTTGAATTGCCGGGCAATGGTTTTGCGGCGGACGTCAGTCGCGAAACCCTCGACTGCACCGCGATGAATGACCTCAAAAGCGGCAGCCCGGTCAACCTGGAAAAAGCCCTGACCCCGACCACTCGCCTCGGCGGGCATCTGGTCAGCGGCCACGTCGATGGCGTGGGCGAAGTGGTTGCCCGCACCGAAAATGCCCGCGCCGTGGAATTTCGCATCCGCGCTCCGAAAGAGCTGGCCAAGTACATTGCCCATAAAGGCTCGATCACTGTCGACGGCACCAGCCTGACCGTGAACGCAGTCGATGGCGCCGAGTTCTTGCTGACCATCATTCCGCACACCCTGAGCGAAACCATCATGGCGTCGTACCAGCCGGGTCGCCGAGTGAATCTGGAAGTCGACTTGCTGGCCCGTTATCTGGAGCGCCTGTTGTTGGGCGATAAGGCTGCAGAGCCAACTTCCAGTAACATTACCGAAAGCTTTCTGGCCGCCAACGGCTACCTCAAATCCTGACTCAAGGGGGTGCCTTGTGGCGCTCAATAGCATCGAAGAACTGGTTGAAGACATCCGCCAAGGCAAGATGGTCATCCTCATGGATGACGAAGACCGCGAGAACGAAGGCGACCTGATCATGGCCGCCGAATGCTGCAAGCCTGAACACATCAACTTCATGGCCAAGCACGCCCGTGGCCTGATCTGCATGCCGATGAGTCGCGAGCGTTGCGAACTGCTCAAGCTGCCATTGATGGCGCCACGTAACGGTTCCGGTTTCGGCACCAAGTTCACCGTGTCCATCGAAGCCGCCGAAGGCGTGACCACCGGTATCTCCGCGGCCGACCGTGCGCGCACTGTACAAGCAGCTGCCGCCAAAGACGCCAAGGCTGAAGACATCGTCAGCCCCGGCCACATCTTCCCGCTGATGGCCCAGGCCGGCGGTACGCTGGCCCGTGCCGGCCACACCGAAGCTGCTTGCGATCTGGCGCGCATGGCCGGTTTCGAGCCGAGCGGTGTGATCTGCGAAGTGATGAACGACGACGGCACCATGTCCCGTCGCGCCGAACTCGAAGCGTTTGCCGCTGAACACAACATCAAGATCGGCACCATCGCCGACCTGATTCACTACCGGATGATCCACGAACGTACCGTTCAGCGGATTGCCGAGCAGCCGCTGGACAGCGAATTGGGCCAGTTCAACCTGGTGACCTATCGTGATTCGGTGGAAGGCGATGTGCACATGGCCCTGACCCTGGGCACCGTGTGCGCCGAAGAGCCGACGCTGGTCCGGGTGCACAACATGGACCCGCTGCGTGACCTGCTGATGGTCAAGCAACCGGGCCGCTGGAGCCTGCGCGCCGCCATGGCTGCGGTTGCCGAGGCTGGCAGCGGCGTGGTGCTGTTGCTCGGTCACCCGCTCGATGGCGACGTGTTGCTGGCGCATATCCGCGAAACCGCGGATCACAGCGCAGTGAAAAAACCGACCACTTACAGCATCGTCGGTGCCGGTTCGCAGATTCTTCGGGACCTGGGCGTGCGCAAAATGCGTCTGATGAGTGCGCCGATGAAATTTAATGCGATATCCGGTTTCGATCTGGAAGTTGTAGAATACGTGCCCTCCGAATAATGACCCCGGAGATTTCGGCATTGTTGACTTAGATCCATTGTGGCGAGGGAGCTTGCTCCCGCTTGGGTGCGCAGCGCCCACAAAAGGGGCTGCTACGCTGCCCGGCGGGAGCAAGCTCCCTCGGCACGGATGTGTAAGTGAACGGCAATGCGGTGTCTGCGGCCATGTATTCGTGGCTAATATCACTGAGGGATGCGTACGAGACGCGTCCCGGCTCTTTAAGAGATCTAACGAATGACCCTGAAGACCATCGAAGGTACCTTCATCGCCCCTAAAGGCCGCTACGCTTTGGTAGTGGGCCGTTTCAACAGCTTCGTCGTTGAAAGCCTGGTCAGCGGTGCAGTTGATGCCCTGGTTCGCCATGGCGTGAGCGAAAGCGACATCACCATCATCCGTGCGCCTGGCGCCTTCGAAATCCCGCTGGTTGCGCAAAAAGTCGCTCAGAAGGGCGAGTTCGCGGCAATCATCGCCTTGGGCGCAGTCATTCGTGGCGGTACTCCGCACTTCGAATACGTGGCTGGCGAATGCACCAAGGGCCTGGCCCAGGTGTCCATGGAGTTCGGCGTACCGGTCGCTTTCGGCGTACTGACCGTTGATTCCATCGAACAAGCCATCGAACGTTCCGGCACCAAGGCCGGTAACAAAGGTGCTGAAGCTGCCCTGTCCGCCCTGGAAATGGTCAGCCTGCTGGCGCAGTTGGAGGCCAAGTGATTAGCGACGATAGCGATCGTTTCAACCCGCGCGATCCAAAGCCTGCGGATGCCGGCAAGCCATCGAAAAGCGTCAAGCGTCGCGAAGCCCGTCAGCTCGCGACTCAGGCGCTGTACCAATGGCATATGGCCAAGCAATCGCTGAACGAGATCGAAGCGCAGTTTCGGGTCGATAACGATTTCAGCGATGTCGACGGCGCCTACTTCCGTGAAATCCTGCATGGGGTTCCGGCTCAGAAGGACCGGATCGACGCCGCACTGGCGCCATGCCTGGACATCACCATCGAAGAGCTGGACCCGGTTGAACTGGCGGTTCTGCGCCTGTCCACCTGGGAGCTGCTCGAGCGCGTTGATGTGCCGTACCGCGTTGTGATCAACGAAGGTATCGAACTGGCCAAGGTCTTCGGTTCCACCGACGGCCACAAGTTCGTCAACGGTGTGCTCGACAAGCTGGCCCCGCGTCTGCGTGAAGCTGAAGTGAAGGCGTTCAAGCGCTGATTGGCGCTTGAACACTAAGTCTGCGCCATGGGTGAGTTTGAGCTGATCCGCAATTTCTTCGCCGCCGCGCCTTGTGCGCAGGGCGGCGAAGGCGTTGCCCTCGGGATCGGCGACGACTGCGCCTTGCTGGCTGTTCCCCCCGGGGAGCAGTTGGCGATTTCCACCGACACGCTCGTGGCCGGTGTGCATTTCGCAGACCCTTGCGACCCGTTTCTGCTCGGTCAGCGCTCGCTGGCCGTGGCGGTCAGTGATCTGGCCGCCATGGGCGCTGCTCCCATTGCCTTTACCCTTGCCCTGACCTTGCCGACGGTGACCACCGATTGGCTGGAAGCCTTCGCCCGTGGTTTGAACCTCATGGCGCAAAATTGCGGTGTGGCGCTGGTGGGTGGCGATACCACTCGCGGGCCGTTGAGCCTGACCATGACCGTGTTCGGTCGGGTGCCAACCGGTCTGGCCTTGACCCGCAGCGGCGCACAGCCGGGCGATTTGCTTTGCGTGGGCGGTGAGCTGGGGAATGGCGCGGGCGCGTTGCCTTTGGTGCTCGGCCAGCGAATGGCTGATGCGGCCATCGCTGATCCGTTGCGTGCCCATTACTGGTCGCCGCAACCGCAGCTGGGTCTGGGCATGGCGTTGCGCGGCAGAGCCACTGCGGCGCTGGACATCTCCGACGGCCTGCTCGCCGACTGCGGGCACATTGCCTTGGCGTCGAAAGTCGGGGTTCAGATAGAGCGCAACAAGCTGCCGTTATCGAAGGCGCTACTGGCCTTCCTCGGTCAGTCTGGCGCTGAGCAAGCCGCCCTGAGCGGTGGTGACGATTACGTGCTGGCCTTCACCTTGCCGCCCGCCGAGTTGCCATCGTTGCTGGCGGACGGCTGGCCGATCCATGTGCTTGGGCGGGTCGTAGCAGGGCAGGGCGTGACACTGCTGGACGCCGACGGACACGACATCACCCCGCCAATCCGGGGTTATCAACATTTTCGGGAGACACCGTGACAGATCATCCCAAACAGGTTCCGGCGGAGTTCGTACCGCCGTCGGTCTGGCGCAATCCTTGGCATTTCCTGGCGTTCGGCTTCGGCTCGGGCACCCTGCCAAAAGCGCCGGGCACCTGGGGTTCGTTAGTGGCGTTACCCTTCATTCCGTTGTGGCAGATGCTGCCCGATTGGGGTTATTGGCTGATGCTCGGCATCACCATGCTGTTCGGCTTCTGGCTGTGCGGCAAGGTCGCCGATGATTTGCGCGTGCACGATCACGAAGGCATTGTCTGGGACGAAATGGTCGGGATGTGGATCACCCTGTGGCTGGTGCCGGAAGGTTGGTATTGGTTGCTGGCGGGGTTCTTGATGTTCCGCTTCTTCGACATCCTCAAGCCCTGGCCGATTCACTGGATCGACCGGCATGTGCACGGCGGTGTAGGCATCATGCTCGACGATGTGCTGGCGGGCGTATTTGCGTGGTTGGCGATGCAAGGGCTGGTGTGGCTTTTCGTCTGATGCATCAACTGAGAGAAACGGGGATGGCGCAACGCGGGTTGCTGCTGATGGTTTTCGCGCTATTTTGCTCGTTCGCCCAGGCGGGGGATGCACCGACGACGCCGTCCGTGATTCACCTGGCGAGCGAAGCCTGGGAAGACTTTACCGCCGCCGATGGCCATGGTTTGGGTTGGGATGTGCTGCGCGAAGTGTTTGAGCCGGCTGGCGTCAAACTGGATATTCGAACCGAACCCTACACGCGCGCCACGGGCCTGGCACAGCGCGGTGAAGTGGATGCTTGTGTCGGTGCTTATCGGGATGAAGTGAGCGATGTGCTCTATCCGCGTTGGCATTTCGATACCGATCCGATCTATGCACTGGGTCTGGCCAGCAATCCGGCGCCGACCCTGCAAACCCTGGGCAACTATCGATTGGCCTGGGTACGCGGCTACAAATTCCAGGATTATTTACCCAATGTGCAGAGCTACAACGAAATCGTGCGGCGTACCGGGATTCTTTCGATGCTGATTCACAACCGCATCGATTACTACATCGACGCGCTGGACGAGGTTAACTCCATCGTCAACCGAGCCAAGGCCCCATCGCAATTTCGCCGCACGCACATCGTGGATTTGCCGCTTTATCTGTGCTTTGCCGATACACCGAATGCCCGCAAGTTGATGGTGCTGTTCGATCAGCGCATGGAAGTGCTGGTAAAAAACGGCCAGCTGAAACCGATCTTCAAACGCTGGAAGCAGCCCTATCCGTTTGAGTCGAACTGATCACAGATCATGCAGTTGGCAAGGACTTCCCTGTGGGAGCGAGCCTGCTCGCGATGACGGACTGTGAGCTGACACAGATATAACTGACAATCAGCTATCGCGAGCAGGCTCGCTCCCACAAGGGATAGGTGGATTTGATATCAAACTTTTTGATCGTTATAGCCGATAATTCAGCCTAAGCGTCTGTAGGAACGGCCTGTTACAATGCCGCCTCTGCGAATCTTCAGTACATCTAGATCAGGAGCACACCGGTGCCTGTCGTTTTTGTCGCCGCTTCCAAGCTGCCAACGCCTTTTGCGCAATTCACCATGCATGGCTTTCTCGATGAAGAGAACGGGCGCGAGCACGTGGTGCTGAGCCTGGGTGAGTTCGCCGACGGTGCTCCGGTACTCGGCCGGTTGCACTCCGAATGCCTGACGGGCGATGCCTTGTTCAGCCAGCGCTGCGACTGCGGTTCGCAACTCGAGGCAGCCTTGCAGGCAATCGCCCGTGAAGGCCGTGGGGTGTTGCTCTACTTGCGTCAGGAAGGTCGCGGCATTGGCCTGTTGAACAAGATCCGCGCCTATGAATTGCAGGACGGCGGTGCCGACACCGTTGAAGCCAACGAGCGTCTGGGTTTCGCCGCTGACCAGCGCGACTACGCCATGTGCCTGCCGATGCTGGAGCATTTGGGCGTGAAGTCCTTGCGTCTGATGACCAACAACCCACGCAAGGTCAAAGCCTTGACCGACATGGGCATCGTGGTTGCCGAGCGCGTGCCGTTGCACACCGGGCACAACCCGCACAACAAACTCTACCTGGCGACCAAGGCCAGCAAGCTCGACCACATGATGGGTAACGAGCATCAGGGCGAGGTTGACCGGGCGTGACCCGCGGTCAGGTACGGCGGCGACTCTCTGTCAACTGGTGGCAATACCTGGCGCTGGCCTTGCTGCCGCTGTTCGTGATCAACGGTGTATTCGGCAAAAGCGAGGCGATTCTGCCGGTGCTGGCCATGCCGTTATTCATCGCCGGTGTGGCCTCGATGTTTGTCAGCCTGAAGTTCTTTGGCGGCTACAAGCACGCGCTGATCGCCACCCAGAAAGCCCTCGACACCCCTGAAGAACCCGACGCCTGGATCGCCCTGGCCGCGAAACGCCGTGCCGCGTTTCTGGTGGCCGGCCTGCCCGCCTGGATTGGTGCGCTTGCGGTATTCGTTGGGCTTGAAGCTGTGCCGCTGGTGCTGCTGGCGCTGTCGACCACGGTGCTGTTCTACCTCTACCGTATCCCGCGTCAACTCGGCTGATGCGCAGCATCTGGCTGGCAGTGTTGCTGCTGGCCGTCAGCGGTTCGGCGGCTGCAATTGAACGGGTCGTCAGTCTGGCACCGTCGCTTTCTGAAATCATCGTTGAGCTGAACTCGGCTGACCTTCTGGTCGGTATGCTGGATGCAGGCGAACGTCCTCCTGAACTCAAAGACATTCCTTCCGTTGGCAGCTACGGCCAGTTGGACATGGAACGACTGCTCAGCCTCAAACCCGATCTGTTGCTGCTCTGGCCGGGTAGTGTGGGGCCGGCTCAGCGTGAGCAGCTCAAACGGCTGAACATTCCCACCTATGTCGCCGAACCTCACAACCTCGAACAACTTACCGCCCAGATTGAAGTGATCGCTACGCAGCTCGGAAGACCGGAGCGTGGCGTTTTATTGGCCGAAAATCTGCGTCAACGACTTGATTTCCTGCGCCAGCGTTATCGAAGGGATGAGCCGTTACGGGTGTTTTATCAAGTCTGGGATCGGCCGCTGTACACCGTGGGCGGTGGGCAGATCATCAGCGATGCGCTGGAGGTGTGCGGGGCGCGCAATGTATTTGCCGACCTGACGCAGCCTGCACCGCAGGTCAGTGTGGAGGCGGTGTTGCAGCGCAATCCCGAGGTGATTCTGGCCAGTGATCAGGCGCAGCTCGATGCATGGAAGTCCTGGCCCCAAGTGACGGCGGTGGCGCAGGGGCAATTGCTATTGGTGACGGATAAGGGGCTGGAGCGGCCGAGTGGGCAGATGATCGAAGCGACTGCCAAGTTGTGCCAGTTGATCGCGCCCGACCTCTAACCTGTGGCGAGGGAGCTTGCTCCCGTTGGGCTGCGAAGCGGCCCCAAAACTTTTCAGATGGATCGGATCAGCTTGGATTGCGGCTGCTACGCAACCGAGCGGGAGCAAGCTCCCTCGCCACAGTGATCGGGTGATGGCTTCAAATATCCGGTGTCCAGGTCACCCCGAACATCCACGCCCGGCCTTCCTCGCGATACCCATACTGACTGCCGTCATGGCTGTACAACGCCCGGCTGTAGCCCTTGTCCAGCAAATTATCGACCTTCAATTGTAGCTTGATCTCGCGATTCAGCGCCCAACTGCTGCGCAACCCCAACAACGCATACCCGCCTAACGGCTGCTGGTTGTTCTGGTCGTCATAACTGCTGCTCACCGCTTGCCAACTGGCCCCGAGGCCGAGCCGGTCGAACTGCCGATCCAGATCCAGGCTCAAAGTCCGCCGTGCACGGCGGGCGAGGGTGTGGCCGCTGTCGCGATCTCGTGGGTCGATGATTGATATGCCGAGGTTGCTCTGCCAGCCGAACAGCTCTTGTTTCAAAGCCGCTTCAAAACCGTTAATGCGCGCCGAAGCGACGTTCGCCGGGCGGTTGTTGCTGCCGAAAATAATCGCGTCTTCCAGATCAGTGCGGTACAGCGAAGCTTCCAGGCGACTGTTCTGCGTCAGCTGACTGCGCCATTGCAGTTCATAACTTTTCGAGGTTTCGGGTTTCAGGTTCGGGTTGCTGAAATCCGGGTAGTACAGGTCATTGAAGGTCGGCGCGCGGAAGCCTTCGCTGTAGGTCAGCAGCACATCGTTGTCCGGGTTCAGCGGCAGGGTAAACGTGCCGCTCCAGCTGTTCTGGCTGCCGAACTGCTGGTTCTGGTCGCGACGCAGGCCCAGTTCTGTAGAGAAACTGTCGGCCTGATAGCGATGCTGGATAAACGCTGCACGGTTCCAGCGGCTATCTTCATCGAACGTTGTGCTGCTGTTGATTCGGTCTTCGTACCAGTCGCCGCCGAGGATCAGGCTGTTGCGCTCATCCAGGGTCAGGTCGTTCTGCCAGTTCACAGAATCGCGGTAAGTGTTGAACACGCTGCGCTCGTCGCTGAGCTTGTCGAGCGTCTTCTCACGGTTTTCGCTGTGGCCGAACTCGACGCGGGTTTTCCACCGGTCATTGATCCGCGCGTCGACGTAACTGCTGACGCTGCTCACAGAGAACTCGCTGTAGGGCTGCTGCTGGACCGATTCGAAGGTGTTCATATCGAAGCGACCGAACGGGTTGTCGAACGCACTTTTGCCCTGGTTATCCAGCAGATTGGCGCCGATTTCGATGTCGTCGGTGAGCGCGTGGCTCAGGCTTAAGCTGACCGACTTATTGCGGTATTCATCGTGATCGCCATCACTGGGATATGACTCATGGGTGCGATTGATGCCTGCCGTTTCATCAAGGCTGGCGCCGAGGTTGAAGCGGGTCTGCGCGTCGCCGCCGGACAATCCGAGGCTGCGCTCCCAGGTCTGGTTGCTGCCAGCCCCAACGTGCATGCGTGGTTGCAGGCCTTGTTCGTCGCCACGGCGGGTGAAGATCTGGATCACCCCGCCAATCGCATCGCTGCCGTAAATCACCGAGCGGGAGCCGCGCAGTACTTCCACGCGCTCGACCTGTTCGATGTTGATGTGTTGCAGGTTGCTGTCGCCGGAGGTCGAGTTGCCGATGCGCTGGCCGTCGACCAGCACCAGGCTTTGCGCCGACTTGGTACCACGAATGTAGATCCCCGGCAGACTGCCGCGCCCACCGGTTTGCCCGACTTGTACGCCTGGTACGCGGCGCAGCAGGTCAGTGACACTGCTCGGTTGCAGACGGTCGATGTCGTCGCGGGTGAACACCGTGTTGGCGGCGCTGCTGTCGTTGCGCGCTTCGACCTGACGGTTGGCGCTGATCAGCACGTCGGGCAGTTTCAGGGCCTGGTCGCGTTCGAAGGTGTCGGCCCAGAGTTGGCCGGCCGGCAGGAGGGTCAGCGTCAGGGCAAAAGGGGAGAGTTTCATGAACAGTCCGTTGGCGCTTTAAAGCGAATACATTCTGAAGGTTGCATAAAACCCAATGTGGGAGCGGGCTTGCCCGCGATGACGGTGTGTCAGTCAATGAATAAGTTGACTGTCACTCCGCTATCGCGGGCAAGCCCGCTCCCACAGGGTTTTGCGTATATCTGATGTTTAGATATTCAGCAGTTGCAGGCGCTGACGTACCGCTTCTTCGATCCCTGCCTCATCCAGCCCACACTCAGCCAGCATTTGCGCAGGCTTGGCGTGCTCCACATAGGTATCCGGCAAGCCCAGGTGCAGCACCGACTTGAGGATGTTTTCGCGGGCGAGGAACTCGCTGACCGCGCCACCGGCACCGCCCATGATTGCGTTCTCTTCGACGGTCACCAGCAACTCGTGGCTGCCGGCGATTTCGCGAACCAGTGCTTCGTCGAGCGGTTTGACGAAACGCATGTCGACCACGGTCGCATCCAGCTTCTCGGCGACTTTCAGTGCCTCGGCCAGTTGCACGCCAAACACCAGCAGGGCGACTTTGCTGCCCTGACGGCGGACGACACCCTTGCCGATTTCAATCGGTTCGAGGTCTTTCGCGATCGGCGCATTCGGGCCGGTGCCGCGCGGATAACGCACCGCCGCCGGGCCGTTGTACAGATGGCCGGTGCTGAGCATTTTGCGCAGTTCGTTTTCGTCGCTCGGGGTCATCACCAGCATGCCGGGGATGCAACGCAGGAACGACAGGTCGAAGCTGCCCGCGTGCGTCGGGCCGTCTTCACCCACCAGGCCTGCGCGGTCGATGGCGAACAAAACGTCGAGGTTTTGCACCGCCACATCATGCACAAGCTGGTCGTAAGCGCGCTGCAGGAACGTCGAATAGATCGCCACCACCGGTTTGGCGCCTTCGCAAGCCATGCCGGCGGCGAGGGTCACGGCGTGTTGCTCGGCAATCGCCACGTCGAAATAACGCTCCGGGAAGCGCTCGCTGAAAGCCACCAGATCGGAGCCTTCCTTCATCGCCGGGGTAATCCCGACCAGACGCGGATCAACCGCGGCCATGTCGCACAGCCATTCACCGAACACACCGGAATACTTCGGCCCGCCGGCTTTCTTCGGCGCGGCGGCCGGAGCATCCACAGGTTCGAGTTTGGTGATGGCGTGGTAACCGATCGGGTCGACTTCTGCCGGAGCGAAGCCTTTGCCTTTCTTGGTGACCACGTGCAGGAATTGCGGGCCTTTCAGATCGCGCATGTTGCGCAGGGTAGCGATCAGGGTCGGCAGGTCGTGGCCATCGATCGGGCCGATATAGTTCCAGCCCAGCTCTTCGAACAGCGTGCCGGGAACCAGCATGCCTTTGGCGTATTCTTCGGTGCGACGGGCGATTTCCCAGGCGCCGGGCAGGCGCGAGAGGACCTTTTTGCTGCCTTCTCGCATGCTCGCGTAAGTGCGGCTGGAAAGGATTTTCGCCAGATAGTTCGACAGCCCGCCGACGTTGCGCGAGATCGACATGTCGTTGTCGTTGAGGATCACCAGCATGTTGGCGTCTACTTCCGGCGCATGGTTCAGCGCCTCGAAAGCCATGCCGGCAGTCAGTGCGCCGTCGCCGATCACCGCGATCGCCTTGCGATCACTGTGTTGCAGGCGGGCGGCAATCGCCATGCCCAGCGCTGCGCTGATCGAGGTGCTGGAGTGGCCGACGCCAAAGGTGTCGTACTCGCTCTCGGAACGACGCGGGAAGGCGGCAATGCCGTCCTTCTGGCGCAGGGTGCTCATGCGCTCGCGACGGCCGGTGAGGATTTTGTGCGGGTAGGCCTGATGACCCACGTCCCACACCAGCCGGTCATCCGGGGTGTCGAAGACGTAATGCAACGCGATGGTCAGCTCGATGACGCCCAGGCCGGCACCGAAATGCCCACCGGTCTGACCGACCGTGTAGAGCAATTCCAGGCGCAACTCATCAGCCAGGGTTTCCAGCTCGGCTTCGCCTAACCGGCGCAGGCCGTCCGGCGTGTTGGCACGGTCGAGCAGGGGCGTGGTCGGGCGCTTGCGGGGAATCTCATGAAACGTCGTGGGCATCAGGCGAATCGTTATAGGTATAAAAGATGCGGCAGTTTACCTGATGCATCGCCCCCTGCCCACGCGTTGGTTTTTTTTGGCGGATACGCCGTCAGCTGCGGCGATCGACGATGTACCGGGCCAGATCGCGCAATGGCTCGGCCGCCGCGTCAAACGGTCGCAGCGCGTGCAGGGCCTGGTCGCGCAGTTCCAGGGCATAGGCCTTGGCCGCGTCAAGACCGAGCAGAGCCGGGTAGGTCGGCTTGTCCCGGGCAATGTCGGCGCCCTGGCGTTTTCCGAGGGTTTCGGTGTCACTTTCGACGTCGAGAATGTCGTCCTGGACCTGAAATGCCAGGCCAATGGCCTGTGCATAAGTCTGCAGGGACTTCAGTTCGTCCTTCGCGGCATGACCACTGGCCAGGGCGCCGAGCTTGACGCTGACTTCGATCAACGCGCCGGTCTTGTGCCGATGCATGTATTCAAGGGCTTTTTGATCGAGCTTCAGGCCCACCGAACCGAGATCGATGGCTTGCCCGCCGACCATGCCCGCCGGGCCCGCCGCCAACGCCAGGGCGCTGACCATCTGTAGACGGGTTTCGGCGTCACAACTGCTCAGGCGCGGGTCGAGGAGGGCGCTGAAGGCCAGGCTCTGCAAACCGTCACCGGCGAGGATTGCACAGGCTTCATCGAATTTTTTATGCGTAGTCGGCTGGCCGCGACGCAGATCGTCGTCGTCCATGGCCGGTAAATCGTCGTGCACCAGCGAATAAGCGTGGATCAGCTCCACCGCGCAGGCCGCGCCGTTGGCTTGCTCGGCCTTGCCGCCCAGCGCCTCACACGCGGCGTAGGCCAGCAACGGGCGTACGCGCTTGCCGCCATTCATCACGCTGTAGCGCATGGCTTCGTAGAGGCGGGCAAGTTCAGGACCCGGTGCGTTGAACAGGGTTTCCAGTGCAGCATTGACGCGCGCCTGGCTGGTCGCCGAATACGCCGCAATCATTCTGGCTGATCCGCGTCGAAGGGTTCCTCGGCCAGCTCACCATCACGCTCGAGCAGCACCTGGACCTTCTGCTCGGCCTGAGCCAGCGCCGCCTGGCAATCACGGGTCAGACCGATGCCCTGCTCGAAAGCGGTCAGCGAGTCTTCCAGCGACAATTCGCCGTTCTCCAGACGCTCTACCAGCGTTTGCAGGTCAGCGAGGGATTGTTCGAAATCCAGTGCAGCTTTTTTGCGGGCCATGGCGGCTATTTCCGGTTGACGTTAAACCGGCGCGACACTAGCAGAGAGAGGGAGTTGGGGCAAATAGGCGGTCATTGTGACGGTGCTGCTGACACAATTGCCGGCTCCGATAGTTATCGCTCGACCTGTTGCCAGGAGCGGATAAAAAATCTTGCCAGTGATGAGAGATCGACGAGCATCGTGATCGCCGCAGACGTTGCAATAGACGAGGCATTTTTTGCGCGCTGGCGTAAACTTTGCTTACAAAGTTCCAAGGGCTGTCTCGTACGCGAGTGTTGGCGCGATGGCCTGTCGATCACCTGTCTGCGCTTTGCCAGGCATCAGGAAGGCCATGATGGCGGCGGTTTCATTAAGGGAATGAGATGTTTGAGATAGATCGCAGCAGCAAGACGTTGTTGGTGGACCAGATCCGAAGCGCAATTATTACCCGCATTGAATCTTTTCAATGGGTTCAAGGCAGCAGGTTGCCATCGGTCAGGGCGCTGTCCAAACAACTGGGCGTCAGTAACTTTACGGTGAGCAGCGCTTATGAGGACCTCGTGGCGCAGCACATTATCGAGTCCCGACCCGGGGCCGGTTACTTTATTCTCGCGACCAATCCAGCGGGAACCCTCAAGGACCTGGACGAGTTGATCCCGCCGTCCAGCCTGCACGCGGGGTTTCTGTACCGCGCGCTGGACCCTTCCCAGTACGATATCCCCGTCAGTTCAGGTTACTTTCCTCCGTCCTGGCTGGCTGAAGCGGTGCCTGTTTCCGTGACCGGACGGTTGATTCGTAACACGCTGTCTTGCAGCGTCCCGGCGCCAGCAGCGGGGAGCCAGGCGTTGCGCTCGGTGATTGCGCGCAAGTTGCGAGAGGTTCACATCAATGCCTCCAGCAGCCAGATTGTGGTGACGGTGGGCGCTACCCATGCGTTCTCGCTGATTCGTAATGTCATGCTCAAGCCTGGTGATTACCTGCTGGTCGAGGACCCAAGCTACTTGTTGCTGCAATTGAAGCTGATCAAGGGGCGGGATTTCAACATCATCACGGTGCCACGTATGGGGGATGGTCCGGACCTGGAGGCCATGGAGGCCATGCTGATCAAGTACCGGCCAAAACTGTTTCTGACCCAGACCCTGATCCACAACCCCACTGGCGGCAATACCTCCCCGGCCAAGGGGTTCAAGATTCTTTCGCTGGCCGAGAAATATGATTTTCACATTGTTGAAGACGATATTTTCGGCTCGTTGTCTGCCAAGCAAACACTTCGATTGGCCAGCCTGGATGGTTTGAATCGCACGTTTTACATCAGCGGTTTCAGCAAGGTGCTAAGTCCTGCCCTGCGCCTTGGGTATGTGGCGGCACCACCGGCCTTTGTCGAGCGTCTGGTGGAGCAGAAGATGTATAACTTGTTGTGCGGCTCATCGCTGGACGAAACCATCGTGACTTACACCCTGGAGTCCGGGCGCTACCAACACCATTTGGATGCCCTGCGTCAGCGGGTGATGCAGGAGCGTGTCAGGGCGCGGGAGTGGCTGGGCAAGGTCGGCGTGGTGTTTGACGAACCCGGCGTGGATGGCTTGTTCCTGTGGGGACGTTTCCCCGCGCACGTGGATATTCGTCGTCTGATTGAGCAGGCTCATGACGCCCGCATCTTTCTGGCTCCAGGGTCGTTGTTCAGCAACACCCGGGACTACGATCAGTACATCCGCCTGAACGTCAGCCACTGCAATGACATCCAGTTCAAGCGTTTCATCGAGTCTCAGACCCGCAGCGAAACAGCTCGCCGGGTCACTGAACCCGGCGCTTGAGGCCATGCCCAGGTTAGCCTGATGCTAGTCAATCTCGCTGCCCGGCGGCGCTTCATGGGAGAAGGGAGGGCGGTGCATCGACTTCAGGTTTTGCTGCCAGCTTTTGAAGTATTCCACCAAGGTGGCCACTTCACCCAGGTCTGCATAGGAGTAGATGACGCCATTGAGGATCTGGACTTCGTCATTATCGTGCAGGGCCTTGATGAGCGAATCCTCGACGATTTCCGAGCCGTTGACGGCCAGGCTGATGTCATCGATCCAGTACAGCGGTTTACCGTCCTGGCTCGACCACATCTGGGCGTCGGCGTAAAAAGACTTCAGCGTTAATCCATTGGTTTTCATAGACATATCGTTATTCCCAGTTCGACGGCAAGCATCGCCCGCCGTCTGCTGCTTGCTTCAATGTGCCGCTCTTTTTCAGACAGGTTCTGGGGGTTATGCCTTTTTCTCGGCCCTGAAACGCAAGCGTGTGTAGTCCACCGTCCAGCCGTCGGAGTTCAGCAGGTCATTGGCCAGCTCCTCCGTTACTTCCTCCAGAAAACCCGCACGGGCTTCAACTGGCAGCACTGTCAGATATGGGCTGCCAAAAGTTTGTATCCATTGGGCAATGGGGTAATCCAGCACCACCGGTCGCTCAAACCAACTGATGAAACTGACGTGAAACCCGGCGTTCTCCAGCACCTGTTGGTATTCACCGGCCGTGGGCAGGTACCAGGGGTCAATGTCCTGTGCATCGACGGATCTACGCTCGAGGGCGCCGTGAATCGCCCGACGGATCAGTAAGGCATTCTCGGCGCCGGCGAATTCACCGACAAAACGCCCACCGGGTTTGAGTGCCATAAAGGTCCCATGGGCGACTTGATCGGCACGTCGCATCCAGTGCATGGCAGCGTTGCTGAACACCGCGTCGAACTCCTGGTGAAAGATCAGCTCCTCGGCATTACCCAGCCTTACATCCAGGCCGCGCAAACGTGCGGCTTTCACCAGTTCCGGGCTGTAGTCGAAACCCACCACGTCAGCGCCTTGCCGAGCCAATTGCTCGCTCAGGTAGCCGTCGCCACAACCGATATCCAAGACCCGTTCGCCAGCCTTGAGGGCCAACAGTTCCACCGCGCCATTGGCCAGATGAGCGACGAAACGGGCGTTGTTTTCATACTGCGAGGCGTCCCATTGTTGCAGTTCAGAGGTGGGGCGAAAAAAGCTCGAAGAGGTCATGGGCGGTTTTCCGTCTGGGTATGGAGATGTTGTAACTGCTGGGCCGACAGCCCCTCGATCAGGGTTCTGTTGAGCATGGTGTGGTTGGTATCGCTGGGGCCGGTATCGGAATCAGGATGGAAAATCACGATGCGCAAGGCCTGTTCGGCGCTCTGAAAACTGTGCAATACGCCAGGCGGGATGACGAACACCGTGCCCTCCTCAAACGGCAGAACACCCTGTTCGGTTTCGCACTGGCCATTACCCGACAAGATCAGGCCTGCACGGAGCGAGGGATGGGTATGAGGTGTCTGGGAAACATGGGCGGGCAGGTGCAAAAAGTTCAGGCAGGGATCCCCGTCGATGGGCGGTGGGAGCAACAGGCTATTGGTGCAGCCGTCGAGATAAAGCAGGCGTCCCCGATCTTCCACCGGGCCACCCAGCAATGTCGTGCCGCGGTAGCCACCCTGGCTGACGATCAGCGCCCGGCCTTCTCCCTGTACATGTGTGCGGCCGGGGAAACTGCCAAAGAACCCCGCACCCAATTCGAAGCGGTGATGGTCGACGGAGACCTCCAGGCGACCGCTATACACAATGAAAAAGTGAGTGGCGGATTCCGCCAGCCACTGTTCCCCGGCTGTCCACAGGGTGATGTTGGCTTGATGCCGGGCATCGCTGAACGACAGCGTGAGGGGTGAATCCAGAGGGGCTACCAGCATGACGTTGGGGTCGATCAAGGTCATTTCGGACATGGGGATACCTGCAGGAGCACGTTGGGTGGAGCGCGCTGGTTAGCCAGCGCGCGGTCCTGTTCAGATGCGCTTGGACAGCCAGACCAGCACGATGACGATGGCGCAGACGGCCGGGGTCAGCCAGTTCCACGACTCGCCCATCAGGATGATCGAAAAGGCAAAAGTGAAGAACGGTTGCAGCAACTGCAGCTGGCTGATGCGCTGGATGCCACCCAGGGCCAACGCGCGGTTCCAGGAGAAGAAACCCAGCAATGAGTTGATCAGAGCCAGGAACAACAGGGCGGCGACGCCTTGTCCAGGCAAGTTGGCGATGGTCTGGCTATCAAAGAGCCAGAGGCTGACCGGAAGCAGCACCGGCAGGCTGATGACCAGAGTCCAGCACATGACCTGCCAACCCGGCAGTTCCTTGGACAGTGCACCGCCTTGGGCATAGCCAAAACCGGCCAGCAGTACAGCGCCCAGCAGCGCCAGGTCGCCGATGTAGATGTCTGAAACGTCCGACTTGATGACGGTGTAGGCCATCACCACCAAGAAGCCCAGGCTTGAGACCGCCCAGAACATTTTGGATGGGCGAGTGCCTGTGATGAGGGTGCCGAAGATCGCTGTGGACAGCGGTAGTGCGGCGAGCACCACGCCGCCATGGCTGACCGGCACGTACTGCATGCCCAGCGCGGTGAGGATCGGAAAGCCGTAAACAATCCCGGTGGAGGTCAGCAACATTCGCTTGATTTGCGAGCGATTGGGAAACTTTGCCCGACCGATAAGCAAAAAGGGAATTGCCGCAAACGCAGCCAACACCGACCGAAAGAACCCGACTTGCAGGGCACTCAGGTCGCCAGCGAGCATTTTTGCCGCCGGCAAGGTCATGGCAAAGGCCGCGACCGAAATGAGGCCCAGGAAATAGGCTTGCAGGTCTTGATTCTTTGTTTCTTGAAAACTGGCTACGTTGGTTTGCGTCATGGGACGTTTCCTTCTGGCTTCGTCGGTCGTACGTCCACCCGGCGGGGTGGACGTACACTCCGATCAGATCTGTTTGTTGTTGAGGTTGGGTTTGTCCAACGGGCTGGTGCTCAGGAAAAACACCAGGGAGGAGCGTGTGCCGCTCTCCACTTTGCGTACGCCGTGGGGAATCTCGCAGCGATTGATCAGCACATCGGCGTAGCCGGTCTTGAATTGCGACTCGCGGCCTTCATGCTCGATGAAAAACTCGCCGCCTTCGTATTGTTTGCCGAACTGGATCACCACGGAGTAGCGATATTCCAGGTTGCTGTAGGTATCGATGTGCTTGCCGATGAAGTTGCCGGCTTCCAGCAGATTGGACTGGCAGCGACGGATAAAACACTCGGCTTCCATGATGCCGTTGAAGAACTCGCGACTTTTTCCCGAAGAGAGGATCTCCACCACGCGTTTTCCGTAAGGGTCGTTGCGATACACGGGTAACTGGCCTTTTTGATCCTCCATGAAGCGCCCCACCGCGAGAAAGTTTTCTTCGCCCACATCGCCGATTTCGATAATGGTTTTCGGGATGACCTGGCACGCCGCTTCCATGTACTCCAGCTCTTCCTGAGAAAACAGCTGTGAGGCTTTGAGGGAGGCGTAGGCGTTGTTCTGCAGTTCGTGGTTCGCAGCTTGAATCGTCTCTTGCATTGCTCAGACTCCTTGAGAGGTGGACGTTGGGTACAGGCTGTTTGGGGTATCGAGAGAAGCAGGTTCCCGAGGGGTAAACGGCTCGACCACCCCTCGGCACAAATGGTCGCGAATCAGGTACAGCCCGGCCATGAACCCCCAGACTTCGAGGAACGGCCCATAAGGGGAGGGCTGTAGTTCGACGCTGGCGCGATAATTGGCGATATGCCGGTAATGCACGTTGGGGCGGCGGTGGTGTGCGTCGTGGTTGGGCAAGTCTTGCGGGTACACATACAAGCGCACCGGCAGATCGTAGAGCACGCATTTCAATACCCAGGCGGTATGTGCGATGACCCCGCGCTCTGGCGGTGTACGGCCCTGGAAACGACCCCAAGTCAGTCGGCCATAGTGGCTTTTCTCGGTGCTCCGGGCGTCCCGGTGATAGAACCACAGGTGCTCGGTAAACAATTGCAGCCACATGGAGTGCTCAAACAACACGGCGCGCGGGATCACATACATCAAGCCGAAGGCTTGCAACCCGCCTGTCGCCCACAGTAGCGCCAGCAATACCCCCCAGAAGCAGGCGCGAAACAGCGCTTCACGACGGTCAAGACGAACGAAGCTGTCGAGCAACGTCCCACGCCATTGGCGCATCAGGTAAACAGGGCGAAAGGGCGTGCTGCAGACTCGCCACCAGTAGACCGGTTCCGGCATCCCCGGGTAGAACCCTTGCTCACGGATGAAGCGCTGGTCGGGATCGGTGTCGGAACACAACACATGGATATTGTGGTGTTCGCGTACATGGCTCTGGTTATAGGTGTCCCAATCCTGGTACAGCAGCGGTGTGGTCAGAAAGAGCCTGGCATAACGCTGCGCGCGAGCCTTGTCCTTGAGCACCGCACCGTGGGTCAGGTAGTGGAAAGTGGCTTGCATGCTGCGCAACCGGTTAACCATCAGGACCCAGCCCATCAGCACCAGCACCACTGCCGTACCCGTGGCGAAAGCACCCTCCAGAACGGCTTGGCCAAGCATCACCAGGGCAATCATCACTAACCAGGTGAACAGCAAATGAGCCACCAGAAAACGCTCGCCGCTCTCATTCATTGCGCTCTTCAGCGCCTCGGGCGCAAGTACCTGTCCCTTGCCCGTCAGCCAGGTCCAGAAACCCTGGAAGGGCAAATGGGCATAGCTGGCGCGGACATCGCCCTGTGGCCCGTACTGACAGTAGTGAGTGCATGGACGTGCACTTTCACGGGCATTCATCAGTAAACCCTGGTCAGGTAAAGGACAGGAATGGTGCTGTACAACCAATAGAAGGGTTGCATGCGGTTGTGATCCGCGCCGATGACAATGGGGTTGGTCCACTGCTGGGCAAACACCTTGCCGATGGCCGCATACTCCGCACCCTGGGCATACAGGATCTGCATCAGCTCTTCATTGCTGCGCTGCTGGTGCCAGGCCTGATAGAGCGGCAGTCGTGCACTGAAGATGGAGGCATAGTCGAGATCGTCCTCGACGATGCAGCCGTTGTCCTGGTGTGCCAGGCGCTGTTGTGCCTCTGTCGTCAGTGCATGCCAGCAGTCTTCGCCACCGGCAGCTTCGGCGATCATGATCGACTCGGCGTCAGGGCCGAGAACGTCGAGGATCTTCTGCTGGCTGATGCGCAGTTTGTGAGCGAAGCCTTCGCGTGTTTCCTTGAGGCGGTTCAGGGTGCTGGCGTCAAACCCTTCAAAATCCCCGGCCGCGACGGCGATCCGTGCATCGATGCCGTGCTTTTGCAGCACTGCTTGCAGGTCAGGCAGGGTCTTGACCACACGCCCGGCCACCAGCCCGATGCCTTCGCCCAGATGCTCGAAGGTATAACGCAGGCGGCCATTCTTGTTTTCGTAGCCGTAATCAGGACACACCGGGGAGACCAAGGTAATGGTTTCACCGGCCAGCCCCTTGGCCAGGGCCTGGGCAAAACGCGCTACGAAGTGGGGGGCTGATTGGGCAAATGACAAGCGCTCAAAAGCCTGCTCAAGATCCACCACCAATTCGTCCGGCAGTTCTCGCATGGCGGGGTATCGCACCTTCAGGGCCGGGGTCGTGGCGGTGTTGTCGTTGATGGCACACAGCAGCAAATTCAATAGCGAAGGACGGCTTTGGTTGATGTACGGCTTGTCCAGAATCAAGGTTTTCTTGCCCTGAGTGGAACGGACCTGCCATTGAAAGCCGGGGAATTTGGACTGTATGAAACGATAAAACGGCATGTAACGAGGAAGCCCCGTCTGGTTATCGTCCGAGTGTTGGAACCGGGCATAAACATCGGACAACTTTGACACTTCACTTTCAATGCAAAGTGCCTGTACCAAGTCAGCCGGTGGCTGTTGGGAAAGTGAAATAGGTGACAGCACGCGCTTGCTGATCAACTTGTGGGTAAGTTTGTTTCTGACATAGTAGTGGGCGAGAGATTGGCTCATGGGATCACCGGTATGAAAGTTCCTGATCAGCAGGCATCAGTTCAATAAGATTAATATTGACGTGGGAGGGCTGATGCAGGGCCCAGAGGATCGAGTCGGCAACATCCATCGGCTCAAGCGGCGTCAGGGTGCTGTATACCCGGTCGGCTCTGGCTTGATCGCCGGCAAACTGAACCAAGGCGAATTCTGAGCGGGTTTTACCAGGTGCGATGTTGGTCAACCGGACCCGGGCACCCACCAGTTCAGTACGCAGGCATTGTCCGAAGTGGTCGACAAAGGCCTTGGATGCCGCATAGACATGGCCGCCGGCGTAGTGATAATGAGCGCCGATCGAGGTCAGGTTGATAATGTGCCCGCGCCCGCTTTCTATCAGCTTGGGTAATACCGCCCGAGTGACATTGATCAAACCGTGAACATTGGTCTCCAGCATGGTGGATATTTGAGCATCCGAGACTTCCAGTAACGTCCCTTGTCCCTGCAGTAAGCCGGCGCTATTGATGAGTTTGCTGATAGCGGCAAATGCATCCGGAAGTTGTTTCAACTGTGTGTTGAGTGAGTCGATATCACGAACATCACAACTCAGGGGATAAAAACGTTCACCCAATTCGTCGCCCAATGCATTGAGGCGCTCGGTTCTGCGCCCGATTCCAACTACTTTGCTTCCCTGTTCTATCAACTTCCTGGCACAGGCCAGACCAATACCTGACGTCACTCCGGTGACAACCACTGTTTCATCAGTGTTCAATTGAAGCTCCTTTTTTATTGCATTTTTATCGGTAATTGACGAACTGAGGCGTGGGTGCCTGATGAAGACCTGCAGATTAGGGCGCTTGGCGAGGGATGTACCGGTACGGCGACGAACATGGGCAACGAACTGTATCGTTGCGCGACCATGACAGTTGGAGGCCTGTTTGTTTCGATAGCGCGCAGGCGTGCGTGCGCACACAGATCGATGCCTGATGAGAGGGTTCGCTAGGGGGAGGAACGAGGAGCGCTTTAGCAGGCCTGGCTTGGGTAATAAAAGCCGTTATCCGATAACGGTGACATGGGCATAGGCAAATAAATAGGATCAGATTATTTACAAAAAATCGGACTCAATCTGTCACGTCATCGGGATAACGGATCTGGTACCGAGTGCTACGCCCACCACCGGGCAGGCGTTTCAGGCAGCCCTTTTCCAACAGATCGGTCAGATGACGGGTTGCGGTGGCTTTGGAAACCTTTGCCACTGCCTGGTATTGAGCGGCGCTGATGCCATTATCGAAACCTCGCTCCCCGCCATCGAGCAAGCGATTCAGTACTTTGGTCTGCTCGGCCGACAGTTCAGATTCCCGATGCGCCTGCCAGAAACGCGCCTTGCCCAGTACCGACTCGATCCGCGTCATGGCTTGCTGCAAACTGCGCAATAAGGTTTGCAGGAACCACTCCAGCCACTCGGTGATATCCAGTGTGGCTTTCTGGCTGGTTTCCAGCACTCGGTAATAGCCTGAACGATCATCCAGAATACTCGCCGACATAGCGTAGAAACGGATGGCCTGAGCCTCACCCTGAGCCAGGGCCAAATCAGTGATCGTTCGCGTCAGGCGACCGTTGCCATCGTCGAAAGGATGCAACGTCACGAACCAGAAATGCGCGACGCCGGCCCGCAGCAAAGGGTCGAGGCCGACCTGATTTTGGCTGGCTTCAAACCAGGTCAGGAAGGTTTCGAGTTGTCGTTCAAGACCAAGGCGAGGTGGCGCTTGGAAGTGAACGGTCGGCCTGTCGAGCCGCCCCGAAACCACTTGCATGGGCTCGTCGCCGCGCAGGGCGCCGACACGGATCGACCGGGAGGAAAGATCAGTGTCTTGCTCAGGAAACAGCCATTTGTGCCAATCCAGCAATCGCACCAATGTCAGTGGTTCAGCGAAATGCCGGGTCGCGTCGAGCATTAATTGCGCAAGGCCCTCACTGCGCTGACTCACCTTATCGCCATTGACCAGGTCCAACCCTAACCGTCGCGCCAGAGAAGAGCGTACGGAGCCAACATTCAGTTGTTCACCCTCAATAGCGGACGAGGTCACGATGTTCTGCAACAACGCATCCAGTTCGTTTTGCGCGCTCAACGAACTGCCGACCGAACTGGCCATCCCCATCAACCGCCCCTGCGCCTGAACGCAGTCGCGCAACAGTAGCGTCAAGCGCTCGGCTTGCCATTGGAAATTCGGCCAATCAGGCTGCTGCCAGATCCAGTGAGGTGCCATGAAGTCGGTGCTCTTGGAATGAGTGAGCCGATTAAAAATGCTATTCGGCTCATATAGTGAGCCGAATATGACGCCTATTCGGCTCATCGTCCAGTTGTCGGAGAGCGTGTCGCCTCACGTGCGGCTGCGACTGGATCGCAACATGTGGGTTGGCTGCAGGTCAATGCGGTCAAAGTGTATTCAGGATTTATTTTCAGGCATTAAAAAGCCGGCTTGTGGTTAGCTTTTAACTGATCTATGTTTTTGAAAAACAATGATTTAGGTGTTTTGGAAAGCGCTCTGATCCCCCATTTGTTCCCCCACTTTTTTGTGGTTTTTGCACGGCATTTGACCGGCTTTTTTCGTGGTTCCGCCTACGGTTTTTTCGTGAGGCTGAACCCGAATAGTGACATCCAACCCGCGGGGCCATCAGTCGTTGCTGTACCCGGCAAGTCGACTCTCAAAGTATTGCGCGGTCTCCTGATCGGTACAGTATAGGTAGCAGCCCTTCATCCCACGAGTCATCAATGTTCGATACGTGTTTTTGATGATCAGGTCTGTCTCTTGCTGCGCCAGAGCAGGTTGCTCCTTCATCAACTTCTTCCAGCCACGAATCGATTTGTCGTGCTTATCTCGCTCATGCGGCGACGTCATCACCTGCCCATCACGCACGACTAGATCCGGTCCGATGATCACTCCAATATAATCAACTTCCAGCCCTTGGCAGGTGTGGATACAACCGACCTGTTCAATGGAATTTTCAGCGATGATCCACAAGCTGCCATCCTGATCCAGATTCCATTGGCGTGCGTAGTCATTGCCGATAACGATGTCAGCGGCCTCGGAGTCTTTCTTGCTGAGCCAAGACCAGCAGTAACCCGCGACAACGCGAGCCTTGTTTCCGTGGTTTTTCTGCTCGATAGCCGCATGCATCGCCTGAGGGGAGTCGAACACCTTGAACTCATACTCGCTGGTATCGAGCAGCGGGTTGGCTGTCGCGTGAATCCCCAATACGTCATCCAACCACGCCAGGTAGCCATCAGAACCACTGCAACGGAACTGGGAAGATAGTATGTATTCCTCCACGGTTGCGCCTTTGGCTTTGGCAAAGGCGCGGATAGCCTGCTTGTTACCAATGTCGTTCAAGGTCACGCGCTGGTCTTCGTCGATGAAGAAAATCGAGCATTTTGCTGATTCGATCAGCTCATTGATCTGGTTTTCACCCAGGTTTCCGTAAAGCCCGCTTTTCTCATTGAGCCTGTGGGCTTCGTCAACGATGAGTGCGTCATACGTATTGGGCTCGGTATCGATGAAGGCTCCCGAACCGGAAAAAAAGTTGGAGAAATGGCTACGTTTGACGGTGCCAACCAACTTGCTCTCGTACACCTTGCGTGGCGCAGCATTTTTTGAGACGTACTTGCTCAACAGCTTCAAGGCGGTGAGCCTCACCAGCAAGTTGATCGCTAATACTGTTTTTCCGGTACCCGGACCGCCTTCGATGATCAGCACCTTCGGCGCTTCAATAGAGGCCTCACTTGCCGCAGCGAGCGCCGACTCGAAGATTGATTTTTGATCATCAATCAATACGAACTCAGGCTTGCCTTTCATTAGCCCGCTCAGCGCCTCCGCCAGTGCTTTGGACGGGCGAATCTTCCCGTTGGCGAGTTCGTAAAGAACCTCCTTGTTGTCGCCATGAATGATGTGTTTCTTGAGGAAACTTCGCAGCTTTGCAAGCTCTTCGGGGCCCTTGAGGAACAAGGGGGCTTTGCTGGTATAGGCTTCGTAGTGAGCAGAGTCGATGACGCCATCACTGACATAGTTATGGAGGTAGGCACAGGGGCGTACTTCGATGCTTTTGTCGTAGACGGCTTCGTTGAAGCCCTCCAGCAGCGCGGCGTACGACCAGACCTGGTAGGACGGATGAATGGTTTCGACAAGACCTCCACCCAGCGCCGTTTTGACAATCGCATCCTTGGTGGTTGCGCTGGCCTTGCTCCATTGCTTCAGTTCGATCAATACCGCATTTTTAGTCTGATTCTCATCGCGGCCTGTCAGCAAAAAGTCGATTCGTTTCGATGACTGAGGGATGTGCAGCTCAATCGCCAGGCCGGCACTGTTGGGCAGGCCGTCGTCTCGAAGCACTTTGGCCATATAAGTCAGTGAACCCTGCCAGGATCTAATCTCCGAAGCTCCTACCTTCTTGCCGGTGGCTTCTTTGAAGTGCCTGAGGATCACATCTTCAATATCGTCGTTATCGCTGTCTTTGAGGAATTGCTGTTTGGTCGCAGCGTAAACGATCACGAGTGGTCCTTAGAGCCCAATGGGTCAGAGTTGGTCGTACTTTTTGCTGGTGCTTTTAGCTTTGTCGACAGGGTATTTCTGCCCGTTCAGGGCGAGCTTGCTTGTCACAGCTTCGTTGAGGTCGACGCCCAGCACACTGGCCAAGCGGACCAAGTACATAAGCACGTCAGCCAGTTCGTCCTTCACAGCTTGGGCGGTTTCGGGACGCTTTGCTGCACCCGTTGAATCGGCCTCGCTCATCCATTGGAAAATTTCGCAGAGTTCACCTACCTCGCCTGTGAGAGCCAAGAGGAGGTTCTTGGGTGAGTGAAACTGCTTCCAATCGCGATCATCTGCAAAGCGGTGAAGCGACGAGGCAAGATTTTCCACGTCGACCAGTTGTTCGGGTGTGCCATCTGTTTTGCTCACAGACTCGCCTCTCGCTCGCCACCAGGAACGTGACCGAACAGCCACGTCAGAAATCTAGAGATGGATTGTAAGAGTTTTCCTTTTGTGCGGTAGGTTTTTCACTGATTTTCGCTCGACAGGTGGCTGCTCGTACCTAGGGCTCGACGTGCTGGGGGAAGATGGCTCTGCAGCTTGATAATTTCCTGTTGTATAGATTTTCTGGATTTTTTATATGTGCCAGGATCTATAAAAGTGTTTTCTGGCGTGGAGAGCATCCATAGATCTCGGAAACTTGTGCAATAAATATGTTCTGCCCGCCATAGCTTGGGTGTCTTACGCACAATACCGGTATGGAATTTGTAATTCGGCTTGCAGAAGCGGCAGCATCGTTTCCTATAGCTACAATGCGTGACGGATTCAGCAGGCGAATTAGCTCTTTTAGTAACTCCTCACCGATTTTTCTTTCTAGAGTATTGTGCTGTCGATTTGTAAACTGTTCGCCCGCTGCGTGCGGATGAAGAGGAAAAACATTCCAGAGGAATATTTGTGCATCTACTTGGTCTAACATGTTCCAAATAACTGCAGCTGTCCGTTCCGTGACAGCGTTCCCAATGGTAGGTCTTTCGGCGAATAGATTGAACCGTTTGGCATGGTTTTCAATGTGCGCGTCATCAGTCAATGCTAGACCTGTACGGCGGCCGCCGCGATAACCAAGATCCCGTCCGATCCATATGGCATCGATAGGGCGGCTTGTTGCGCTGTATATTATGTTGGATAGCGTTTGGGCACGAAGGCTGGGTGCTTCTATACTGTCATGTATTTCGCAGCGATCTGAATACGGGTTGAAGCAATTTTCTAGGTGCAATTTAACGATTGTTTCAACAAAAGGGTGTAGCTTCATATGTTCTACTCTAGTGGTTCATATCGTATGGTACGCAGTGAGCGATCACCAATGATCCAGCCTCCTTGAGCCGCTTTCACTTGGCGGAAGACGCTGTACCCTTCTAATATCGCCTTTTCCCAAAGTTTTAAAGGGCAACGTTCTACTTCGTAACCGCTTACAAATTCCCCAATGATTTTCAACATTCCAAGTGAGATTTTATCTTGGTTTTCAAAAAAGTTTAGTTCTTTGGCTCTTGAAAAGATCCAGGCAGTCAAACCTTCTTCAACAACGATTGCTCGTCCGCTATCTTGCTCCTCGTCGTACTCAGGGTTGCTTTTTCGCTTGTGTTTTATCAATGAGCGGACTACTGGCGACCAATGGAGAATGGCTGCGTATGCAAGATGAAATACATCATGAAAGCGGTATCCATCGTGGTCGGATATATTGTCTGTCAAAGGATCTCCGATGAAAACTCCATTCCATTGGAGATAGCTTCTGCTGCTTTCACGTTGATTAATACGGATTTTAAAGTCGCGCGGAAGTTGCTCGTCAAACGAAAAATTTGAATCGAAGTCGATTAAGTCAGCAGGGTTTGGATCTAGAAATGCTCCGCGAGCTTTGCGTAGGTTTGCCCTAGCAACCTCTGAAAATACTAGCTTGGCAGCGTGAAGGGCATCAAGATAGTCTTTTGCGAAATTTACAACATTTTCTCGCGAGGGCACACTTCCCAATAATGACGCCGCAGAACGACCGAGGCGTACCAGTGAAACATCTGCAGAATCTCTTGAAGCAATTGGCATTGCTACATACGCGAAAGCACCGTCAATAACATCACTTGCTACGCCCACGGTTTGAAAGTTTTCACACTTGACTGCGTCGGAAAATATATCGCTAAGTGGAAGTTCCAAGCGTTTACAAAGCGCTGCTAAATACCAAAGTGTATCTCCAAATTCTTCTTCTGCTGCTTTTTTAAAGCCGGGGTAGGCGGACTGCTCTCGAATGTGTTTTTTTGCAGTGGACATGATTCCACCGACTTCACCATATAGACCTTGTAGTATTGGGTTGACATCTTTTAGATCGAGCACGTCAGTAAGGGCAATTTCCGTGGCATATTCGGAAAGTAAGAGAGAACCTTCTTTTTGCATGAGGCGTCACTTCCTAAGTGAGATCCATTCAAAAGGCGCCCCTTGATACCCTGTTAAATCAAGGCTGCGCACCCATGTTTCCAAGCTTTCGAAAAGTTGTGGGTCATTGAAAGTAGTAGATCCAATCCCACTTTTGCACAAACGGCGTCCTCGTCGATCCACAAGGTGTTCGGGAAACTCCGGTCCTTCTCCGCCAAAATAGACGAAATCGCTGCTAATTAGTACGCGATTTGTACCAGTGTCCCGTTTAACATGTTCAGGTTTAAGTGCACCATCTTCTTTTGAGTGAAAAGAGTCTCGTTGATTCCAGTCCGATTCAGGGTTGCCTCGAAAGTAAATGTTATCGCCGCAACTCTGCTTTCTGCTCCCATTACGGAATGGCTTTTTATTTTCAAAGCGGAGGTCTGACGCGTATTCATCGAAAGAAAGCGCTTCAGTGATTTTCATGGCGTAAACCAGATGTCCGCCTCTTTTGACTTTTCTGTCGTTACTCCCACTACCAACAACCCAGTCACCAATGTGTGCACTTTTACGAATGGTTGGCTTGCAGGTAGCTAAAGTACAAAATCCATAGTAGGGATTGGGCGCAAATCCGCTATCATAACGTACAACATATGAGTGGATACGTGCCATCAGCAGGGGTGCCTATTAAGTTCAACTGGCTCGCAGTCACCACCGTCTGGTTTTTCCCACGTATCCTTTCCGTTAATGGCATCTATTATTGAATCGCCGTTCCAACCTACTAACGCATCGGCGTATTCTTTGAGCGCTGAGGGAAGATCGCACTCTTTTTCTCCGTGTTCCCACACGCCAATAACTCTTTTTCCTTGTTTGGCAGCATATTCAATTTCCCAGTTTACCCAGTCACTATCTTTTGTTTGTGGGGAAACATAACAAATAAATACACCTGCCCAATTTATTGCAGGGGCAAGTATTTGGGTTTTGATGTAATGCGGATCGGTCGCATTGTTGAATTTTCCGGTATGAATAGATGAGTCCCGGATGTCTAGACCTTTTGGAGCCAAAAGATCCTTCAGTTTCTGCAATCCATGATCGTCTTTGTGTACGTGACTGATGAATACGTTTTTTTGTTTGGCCATGCCTCTACTCCCTGATGCAGTGCGTCATTTTGCCAGCATAGACCGTTTTCAGATCAGTGAGTAGGTCCGACGTAGCATCAGGTAGCTATGTCGCTATTGTTCAATTCCCCGTCTCTACGGGATCAAGCCGACCCTGTGTGCTCGATAGGATCCGTTTCATGCTCATGTAGGCTCCAGCAGTAGCTGTGGTCACGTACTGATGCCTATTCCTCACGTCGTCCCGCCAAAAATGTTGAGTGTTATCAGGGATCAAGGCCCCTGCGACCTGTGAGGGTTGTCCACTAACGCGGGACTGACGACTCCTTACGACCGGGAGCTTGGGCATCTCATGATCTGACCTCCTGAACACTTCCGAAGACGTGGGCGGGTGGAGGCTGCGCTGGCTGACGAGACCAGCGCCGCGAGATCTGAGTTAGGTGAAGGTAGTGAAGCGATGACCGGGGCATGCCTGACTGTCAGTCAGGTGCAGTCCATTCCGTGGGCTGCGGCACCATCATCGGCATCGCTGTTGCTGGTGACTTCGGTGTTTGTCACGCCAATTGTCACGAGGGGAAATGCCGCAAAGCCTTGTACGAGGTGGGCTGCAGCAGCGGTAGGAGCGCCCGTCTCTTTCCGGAAGAAAGAGACGGGCGCAGGTTGGCGCAAGGAAATGGCCAAGCGGATAGGTTGCTGCAGGGCAGTTATGAAAGGGGATGAGTTGCCGCAGTGGGCGCACTGGTAAAAGTAGGCATCCATCACATCGCTGTGACCGTGCGAGCTACCGGACGCTAATCGCACTTTGGGAGAACCACCACGGTGTGGCGTAGCCTTAAAGGTTCTGGCTACCTGGGAGCCGCTAACGACAGCGCTTTGAGGCTTCTTTTTATCGCCCGCGTATGGCTGGGTCAACCGAGTTGCGCGCAGTCCATTGCGCCAATCGGCGATGCTGGAAGGCGTTGGTCGTTAGTGATATTGGGTGGACATTTAGCCGTTTGTCGTCTTTTTAATGTGAACCCCTGCGCGTGGGAATGTGAAGTCATCCCATGCGCAGGGGCTCGGTCGGAAAACCTAGAGCGAGGCTGATAATGGTCCGAAGAAGCGTGAGTGTCATGCTACAGCGTGGGGGACCAAGCATGTCGAGACAAGGGGGGAGAGGGTTATCAATAGCTGTTCCACGTGGGTACGCCACGGGCAAAGCTACCGAGATGACTCCACTTATTGCCGCGGTCTTCGACGTAGTGGTTCGTGACTTGGTTCTTTAAGTACTTGGTGACCACCGGATAAAGACCCAGATATTCTTGTCCCTGGAAGCTCTGGTTTTCAGAGTCCAACAGCGGAAGGATGGCGACCCGGCCAGGCTTGTGGCCGTCGAAGAACCCTAACTCCCAGGGCATCCATTTCGAGTTGGAAGAGTTTTCAGTGGCGATATACATCATGGAGCTTGAGTGCTTCATGCGGTCTCGGAGGATGGCAGCTGTCTCCTTGTCCACCGAGCTGCGGTCCAGTTGCCGGTCGACAACCCAGTCCACATAGACGCGCATTCCCTGCTTTTGCAGGAGGATCATCACCCCCAGAACAAGGTCAGAATCGTCGGTGGAGTGTGACAGGAAGATGTCGAACTCCTCGTATGATTTGTAGTTTTCCATTGTTGCGGTCAGAACAGCTTTTGCAGTGCGATATCCACGAGCGCCGGCCGCAGCGGCACGCGCCTCGCTTTTGGTAAAAAAAGCCATATTAAGTACTTCTGGTATGGGTTACTGATTGATGGCGTTTTCGATCCAGGTCGCCAAGTTGTCCCTAATATCGCCATAGGCATCGCTATAGTTGGGCTCATACACAAGGGGCTTAACGATCTGGCCGCTTTTGTTCTTGAAGCTGAACTGATTAAAAGGGTTGGTCCCCATTGTCCCGAAGCCATTGCGGGGGCAATTCAGGCGGTGGATATGAACGCCCACCACTGCCTTGCCCAGCTCCCAGGCTCGCTTGATTTCGTACTGGACCCATGGACGGTTGGCGGTCTGGCTGCCGATCAGCACCACTAAGCAAGATTTTCCGTTCAGGTTCTGGTCGATCCAGTTTTTCACGCCTTGCTCAGTGCGTTTGATCTGTTCCCACGTGTTAGGGCTGACGGGCTCATCGCCTTCCAGCGCACCCATTCGGCGGATCTGCTGCACTCGCATCACATCGTTGTCGAAGTGAAAGCTATAGAAAACCTTGCGTTTCATCCCTAACCCCCAAGTTTCTTAATGATGGACAGAATCTGCCGTTCGATTTTGGCCCGATTAGCTGCGGGGTCCGCGAGTTGCGCCACCTCCGCTTCAAGCCAGGGATAATCGGAGAAGTGGTTAGCTGGATCCGCAAGCATCTCGTCTGCCAGAGCCTTCGCCATGTAACCGGTAGTTCCAATGGGCAGTGCTACGACGCCTTTCTCCTGAGCAATTTCGAATTCCTTATGTACGCCGTCGGCGTTAACGACGCTGCCGTCCTTAACCTTGTTGCCGAAAATGAAGAGGGCTATGCCGGAAAGCCCAATCATGCGGTGCCTGTATTCATGCCACAGATCGGGCAGGTCTTTGCCATTCGAGGCCACCTGCGGAAACGGCCGCATGATGAGTTGATCCTCTGAGTACTTTTCCGGTTTGGAATAAATGGCATCGAGAGCACCGTTGATGACCGCGCTCCCGATTCCCCAGCCAAATCCATTGACGACTCTGTAACCCCCTTTCACCAAGGATGCAGAAAGGGAGTGCACGAAATTCAGGGCATCCTGCTTGTCCCAGGCACCGTACTCTTCGGCGCTACCGGAAATGAAGATGGTCTTCTTGAGGAAGCGGCTCTCGATCTCCTTCAAAATCACCGGTATTTCATTGTAATCGTCGATCAGAAGTGCCTGAATGCCAAACCGCAGCAGGTCGCGAACATGGTGCTCCTGTCGGCGCCGCCGATACTTCGCGGACTCTTCGTCTTCCTTCCCTTGCAGCTCAGCAGGCTCCTTGCGAAGGAAGCAGTAGTGGGTTCGCCGATAATCGTCCGGCACATGCAGTCTACTGAGCACGTAATCCAGGTTGGGGTCCGTGAAACTGAAGCCTATGAACAGGAATGTCTTAGAAATCAGATCCCCACTCAGGGTTGTTACAAAGGCTTCGTGGCTCTTGTGGTATTTCTCGTATTGAGACTTATAGAGAATGGCAGCACCTGGCGACGACACGTCACCGTGCATTTTGTAAACGACGGCGTCACGCTTGGGGCGAGTGGTAACTAGGTCGTCTGTTTTGCGTTTGATATCCGCGACGCGGTAGTTCTGCTTGAGGCTATCTTCTATCAGAGTGTCGTAGTTGGTCGTCCAATACGTTCTGATCGGAAGTCGGGAGATAATGTCGTGAGCTTCGGAGGGTTCTGCCTGCTCCGAGAATTCTTCAAGGATTTTTCGGGCCAGGCCGTTCGAGCTGTTTTTCTGGTTGACATGGTATTGCGCAACCGAAATCAGGTCGTGCTCCAGCTCAACCTTAAGACCCAGTTCTTCGGCGATTTCACTGAGCAGCTCGCTCCAGTTGACGAAACCGCAGCTTTTAGAAAGGCCCGCGCCGGCAAACACAGCGGCCCCCCCATTCTCAATGTCCTTCACATACGTTCTGATGAACGCTTCAATTTCGGCTGAAAACTTACCGGTCATACCCGGATACTTCCCTGTAATTGGCCAGTAGCCATCATACGGGGAGAGGGGGGGGTGTCAATGCAGCCAGGGGGTTATTAAGCGTCCACCGATCTGGCAAGTAACTATGCGAGCTTCCGGGCGCGAATCGCACTCGGGGTGAACCACACACGGTGTGGCGTAGCCTTAAAGGTTCTGGTTACCTGGGTTGCTGTCAACGACAGCGCTTTGCCCGATCTTTTTTACGTCGGTGAATAACTTGGGTCAAGGCCCGAATTTTCGGTAGTTCTGCGGCTGTGGATGCAATTATCCACCGGTGGAAATCAGTGGTTTTTCACAGACAGATGCATGGGGTTTAGATTTTTTAAGTGAGGTCCCTTTAAGCAGGGAGGCTATGCCTCCCTGCTTAAAGGGACCCGGCTTTAAAATCGGTAACCAGAGGCCTCGTGGTCCTACATCGATGTTGGTTGCGCCGCGCTTGCGGGATTGTAGCGTTGATGCATCCGCTCCAAGGTCCGAGGCATTCAGCGGTCGCCGTCTCATCATTCTCCTGATGTTTCGCGTTGGGCCTCATCCGCGTGTTCAGGTGTGGATGTGGCGTAGATGGCCCATGCGTGCATGAGCTCCCGTCGCTTATCAAAAAAGTCTGATCGAGAGTATGCGCTTTCCGTTTCCCCGCGTTCGTCATGGGCCAGCGCGAGCTCGCAGATATCTCTTGGGAAAGGAGTCTTTTCACCTGCCCAATCCCGGAAGGTTGAGCGAAAACCATGACGAGTGATGTGCTCATAACCCAATGCATGAAGCAAATTGCGAATGCCATTAGCGTGCATCACGCCGCTTCGGCCGTGGCCGGGGAAAACGTAGGGACTTTTGGGGGTGACTTTCGGAAGGCCCTTCAGAAGTGAAACCACCTCTGGAGCCAGGGGGATCGCGAACGCTTGCCGGGTTTTCATGCGCTCATCAGGCAGAGACCATCGACCCGATTCCAAGTCAAACTCATCCCAGCGTGCGAATCGGACCATATGCGAGCGAGCGCCGGTTAGAATCAGTAACTGAGCCGCGACAGAAGCGTGGCAGGGATCCTTGCGTAAGGCTTCCATAAGCTTCGGCAGATCCTGCCATTTCAGCGCAGGATGATGCTGGCGTTTACGAGCTTTCTTCTTCTCATGCCGGCTCAGCAGGTTTTCCAGATGGCCGCGCCAGCGTGCCGGATTCTCTCCAGTCCTGAGACCTCGGGCTCTGGCGGCATCCAGGATTTGTTCGATTTGCCCACGTACTTCGTCAGCCGTCCGCGTTTTGGTCACCCAAAGTGGTTGCAGTGCCTTGATCAGGTGTTTGGTCTCGACCTTGTCGGCTGACAACTTCCCTATCGTAGGGAAAGCATAGAGTTCTAGTTTCCTCAGCCAGCCCTTGCGCCATTTCTCCGACCAGCTCGAACCATGGGCATCTCGATAGTCGGTGGCCAATTTCTCAAAGGTAATCAGCTGCGCCAGTTCACGGCGTTCAGCTTCCCGTTGAGCGGCTTGTTCAGCCTGTCGTTTTGCGAGTGGATCAGTGCCTTTCAAAATCTGGACTTTGTTTTCATAGGCGGCCGCGCGGGCCTTTTTTAGATCGAGCTGGGGGTAGCCACCCAATCCCATCTCTCGTCGTTTGCCGTGTAGCTGAAACCGCAACACCCAGTTTTTTCGCCCCGTAGCTTTGACGATAAGGCGTAGCCCTTCACCGTCTTCGTAGGTGCCTGGCTCGGTCACATTTTCGACATACTTTGCGGTCAGCTTGCCCATCTTTTCGGCCCTCTGGTCCCCCACTTGATCCCCCACTTGGCTGTGGAAGACGATGGATGAAAACGGAAGTCACAGGAACAAAAGTAGGCTGAAACCCTTGATCTAGCAAGGCTCTCGCGGTTTTCAGGAGATGAGAGTGGCTTTCAAAAATAAATTAAAAAGCCGGCTTGTGGCCGGCTTCTCGGGGACTGGCTTGGTTTATTTTTGGTAAACCGCGCCAGCCTTCAAAACGTACACCCGGATCTTGCGTCCGGCTGTGGGACTCGGCGAGAAAATCATCTGCCTTGTCGGTGCGATCTGAGCCTGAAGAAGGGTCGATGCGCAAATGTGGGGCGCAGCATACTGATTTTTTTGAGGAATTCCCAGCTTGGTATGCAGGGTAGAGGGATTGCGCTGAGCTGTAGCAGCTGCCGAAGGCTGCGTTCGGCTGTTGCGTAGTCGAACGAGGCAAGCCCCTGTAGGAGCGAGCGGTGCGCGGTCCGACTTGCCCGCGAAGAGCGATGACACGGTCTGCCTGGCGGACTGCGGCGCTCCCTTCGCAAGCAAGCCTCGCTCCTACACAGGGGCAAGCCCCTCGCCATGGTTGCTTACAGGAAGGGCACAGACGGCCGCCGTTTGTTGAGCGTCGACCACCAGAATACCCATCCCAATACCCTGATGTTTTGCTTGTCGATCTGCTCGGCATTGAAGATCTCGTCTGGATACTCGGCTTTGTTGTAACTGCGCAACCGCAGCGCATTCCCCGGCATTCGGTGCAGGTATTTGATCCGCAGCATCCCGTCATGCTCGATCGCATAAATTTCCCCATCAATAACCTGAGTAAGCCCGCGGTCGATTGCAAGCGTCGAACCGTCTTCAATCTTTTCGGCCATGCTGTTGCCGATCATGTGGGTAAAAATAGCGTCGGCGTGGTTGATTTCCAGGGAGTCCAGATGGCTGCGGGGCAGGCGGATGGATTGGCTGGGGTCTTTGACGACGTGAGTTTTGTTGGAGCCCGGGGCGGTGGTTGTTTCTTTGTAGAAGGGCAGCTCGACGTCGATGGCTTCGATCACCGTGTAGATGCCGCGGATGGCTTGGGCGTCGAAGGTGTTGCCGGCCTCGTCGAGCACGCGCAGGCGTGAGGATTCTTTCGGGCCTTCGCCGGTTTTTAGCCAGTCGCTGTTTACAGACAGTAGTCTGGCGACCTCTTCCATGCGGTAGGCGGGCACACCTCGGGTGTACCAGTTGTGGATATTTTGCGCTTCCGTGTCGAAGAAAGCGGCAAATCCAGTGGTTGTGATTTTCGCTGCTTCGAGGAGTGCTTTAAACCGTGGGCCGCTAGTGTTCTTTTTCATAAACACGAGTTTACTGGCGCAGGATGGGGGTTTGAATAAACGACCCGTTCAAATTTCGAGGGAAATTTAAGACTGGATGTAAGACGCTTTTAGTGGAATTTAAACAGGAAAAAACCAAAGCCAAGAAGCGTTCCACGTACCGTTAAAGGTCAGTGTCTGAGCGGAGCGCCCACAAAAAACCCCGGATCAACCGGGGTTTTTCTTCAAGCGTCGCAGCTAGAAGCTAAGCAGCTTCTCAGCCTTTATAGGCAGCAACCGACTTGGTGATCGCGTCGCGGGCGGCATCTGCGCCGGCCCAGCCTTCGATCTTCACCCATTTGCCTTTTTCGAGATCTTTGTAGTTCGCGAAGAAGTGCTCGATCTGCTGGATCAGCAGAGGTGGCAGATCGGTGTATTCCTTCACGTCGACGTACAGCTGGGACAGCTTGTCGTGTGGAACCGCGATCACTTTGGCATCGCCGCCGCCGTCGTCGGTCATGTTCAGGATGCCGACTGGACGCGCGCGGATTACCGAACCTGGAGCAACCGGGTAAGGTGTCACGACCAGCACGTCGAGGGGATCACCGTCGTCGGCCAGGGTGTTCGGGATGTAACCGTAGTTGGCCGGGTAGAACATCGGGGTGGCCATGAAACGGTCAACGAACAGGCAATCGCTGTCTTTGTCGATTTCGTATTTGATCGGCGCGTGGTTGGCCGGGATCTCGATCGCGACGTAGATGTCGTTCGGCAGGTCTTTGCCAGCCGGAATCTTGCTGTAGCTCATTGGGCGGTGCCCCCGTTAGTTGACCAAAAACACTTGGCCGGATTGACCAAAAAGTGGCGGCGATTATAGGCATATTCCGCCGTCGTTGCCATGCGCCAGAGGTCGTAGAGACCCAGGTGCCCGCTAGTCGTGTGCCTGATAGACAGGGTTCTCGGCCAGAAGTTGCTTCAGCCTCGCCAGCGGATCTTGCCGGTAAAACAGCTTCAGCTGCTCATAAACCTGCGGATAAGCCTCGTGCAATAAATCCGGGGCGCTGAAGAAGTATTCGCTGGTGACCGCGAAGAACTCGGCGGGGTTTTCCGCTGCGTATGGGTCAATGGCGGTTTGTGCGTCAGGGTTGCGGTCCAGATGCCGATCGAGGTCGTCATAGGCTTCTTGCATGACCTTGGCCCAGTCGCTGACGCGCATATCGGCATGCAGCGGTGGCAGGCCATTGGCGTCGCCGTTGAGCATGTCGAGTTTGTGCGCGAGTTCGTGGATGACCAGGTTGTAGCCTTCCCAGCCACCGCTGGCCATCACGCCGGGCCAGGCGAGGATGATCGGGCCTTGCTGCCAGGCTTCGCCGCTGTGTTCGCCGTCCCATTCATGTTCGACGCCGCTGGCGTCGCGATGGCGCTGGGGGCTGAGGAAATCGTCGGGGTAAAGGATGATTTCGTGAAAGCCCTGATACCAGTTCAGATCGCCCAGGTGCAGCAGCGGCAATTGGGCTTGGGCGGCGAGTAGTAGGCGTTGCTCTTGGTGAAGTTCGACGCCGGGCAGGGCGGTCAGGTGTTTGTCTTGCAGGAACAGCACGCAGGCTTCGCGCAGCCACTGGTCTTCGGCTGCGCTGAGGCCATCGAGAAAACTCAAGTGATGGCGCACCCGTTGCCACATGTCGTCGGCAATCGGATGCCTGGCCAGGGTGCGCCGGCGTCGCCAGGCGCTAAGGGACCACATCGTGAGTCAGCGGGGTTCGGCTTTGGACGCAGCATGACCGAGGCGGCTGCGGATCACGCTGATGATCATCGGCAGCAGCGACAGCAGGATGATGCCCACCACCAGCAGCGACAGGTTTTTCTTGATGAACGGTACGTTGCCGAAGAAGTAACCGAGGGTGACCAGGCCACCCACCCAGAGGATGGTGCCGAGGACGCTGAAGGCAAAGAATCGTGGGTAAGGCATTTTGCCAATGCCCGCGACGAACGGGGCAAAGGTACGGATGATTGGCATGAAGCGCGCCAGGGTCACGGTTTTGCCGCCGTGTTTGTCGTAGAAGTCGTGAGTTTGTTGCAGGTAGTCGCGGCGGAAAATTTTCGAGTTCGGGTTGCGAAACAACCGTTCGCCAACGGTGCGGCCGATCACGTAGTTGGTGCTGTCACCGAGAATCGCAGCCAGCATCAGCAGGCCGCCCAGCAGCACCGGGTCCATGCCGCCACCGGCCGCCACGGCGCCGGCGATGAACAGCAGAGAATCGCCCGGCAGGAATGGCATCACCACCAGACCGGTTTCGCAGAAGATCACCAGAAACAGAATGGCGTAGATCCATGACCCGTAGTTAGTCACCAGCAGGTCGAGGTAAACATCGAGATGCAGGATAAGGTCGATCGGGTTGAAATCCATGGAAAGCACCTGTGGTGATGGCCCGACTCTGCAGGCCTGTGCGGATGGCTCGCGTAAGACTACAGCCAGGTGTAATTTTTCCTACGAGCCGGAAGAATGGGCATTATACGGGGTGACAAGTGAAAAACGCGTCGAGTTTGTAGCGGGGAATGTCGATGGGTCGACCATAGGTCTGTTGGCTTTGCACAATCCACTGTGGTGAGGGGGCTTGTTTCCGCTGGAGTGCGAAGCGCTCCTGGTCCGACTACGCGGTGTATCAGGAAAATCGCTTTGGTGGGTTTACGACTGCTGCGCAGCCGAACGGGAGCAAGCTCCCTCGCCACATAAGGCCCCAGTGCGTTACAGCCCGTCACTGATCGGCAACACGTAGTTCTTGAACTCGGTGTCTTCCTTGAACCCGATGGATTCGTAGGTTTTCTGTGCGACATCGTTATCGCTGCTGGTGGAAACGCGCATGCGCACGGCATTGGTTTCCTTGGCCATTTTTTTCGCGGTGCGGATCAGGTTATCGGCCACCAACTGGCGGCGGGCGTCTTCGGCGACGTAGATGTCGTTGAGGATCCACACGCGTTTAAGCGAAAGAGACGAAAAGCTCGGGTACAACTGACAGAAACCCATCAGTTTATTGTTGTCGTCATCGGCCAAGGCCAGGTAGATCACCGATTCCTTGCGTCGCAGGCGTTTCTCGAGGAACGCCCGGGACGAGTCCGGATACGGCAGGGAACCGTAAAACTCACGATATTTGACGAATAACGGGGTCAGCAGGTCGAGGTGTTCGAGGGTCGCTTGAATAATCCGCATGGTAGGTCTCGTCTTCAAGTGGCTGTCTTACGTGGTGACGGCGACGGGAAACCCTGGCGGCCGTGCATCGATCCTGCCTGAAACCTGAATAGAAACGCAATGCGGAAACGGTTCAGGTATCCGACGGGCTCAGTAGGAAATTACCTCTCATGTCTGCACCAATGTCCGACTCCAGCGTCTGAACCTGGGCTTCGTCCTTCAGACTGACCCCTGATAACTGCCGCCGACAGGCTTCGCGCATCAAATACAGCAAGCGGTGTGCCGCCATGCCGTAACTCAAGCCTTCGAGCCGAACATTCGAGATGCAGTTGCGATAGGCATCTGTCAGTCCGACTTTCGGATTATAGGTGAAATACAACCCCAGGCTGTCTGGCGAGCTCAAGCCGGGGCGTTCGCCGATCAATATGACCACCATCTTCGCGCCGAGCAGCTCGCCGACCTCGTCGGCCACCGCTACACGGCCCTGTTCCACCAGAATTACTGGCGACAGGGACCAGCCTTCAGCGGCTGTCTGTTCTTCCATACGCGCCAGAAACGGTAAGGTGTGGCGATGAACGGCCAATGCCGAGAGGCCATCGGCCACCACCACGACCAAATCCACTCCGCCAGGATGGCTCAGCGCGTAATCGCGCAAGGTCTGCGCCGACTCATCACTCAACTTGCGCCCCAAATCGGGGCGCTGCAGATAGCTGTTCCGGTCGGTGGCGGCGCTGTGCAGCAACAAACTTTCACGTCCACGCTGGGCCAGTTGCGAACTGAGCCCCAGGTGGTCGAACGGCAGGTGCACTGCATCCCGGGCCTGTGCATGGGCGTACTGAAAATCCAGCTGCGCGCTGGTCGGCATGCTGGTGCCTGTACGACCGAGGGCAATACGTGCCGGGGTCAGGCGCCGCAACTCCAGCAATGGGTTTTGCGGATCGACAGGTGGTTTATCCATCTCAATACTCATCCCAGTTGCGCCATGGCCTGACGGAAGGCCGGCGGCAGGTTGTCGCCGAAGTGAATTTTGCCGTCTGCCTGGGTGAAGATGCCCATGTTCGCCAGCCACTGTTCAAACTCCGGCGCCGGTTTCAGGCCCAAGGTTTTCCGGGCGTAGAGGGCGTCGTGGAACGAGGTGGTCTGGTAATTGAGCATGATGTCATCAGAGCCGGGGATGCCCATGATGAAGTTGATTCCGGCCACGCCCAGCAGGGTCAGCAGGGTGTCCATGTCGTCCTGATCGGCCTCGGCGTGATTGGTGTAACAGATGTCGCAACCCATTGGCACGCCCAGCAGCTTGCCGCAGAAGTGGTCTTCGAGACCGGCGCGGATGATCTGTTTGCCGTTGTAGAGGTATTCCGGGCCGATGAAGCCTACGACGGTGTTCACCAGAAACGGTTTGAAATGGCGCGCCACGGCGTAGGCGCGGGTTTCGCAGGTCTGTTGATCGATGCCATGGTGAGCGTTGGCTGACAAGGCGCTGCCCTGGCCGGTCTCGAAATACATCAGGTTCTGGCCCAACGTGCCGCGATTCAGGCTCAAGCCCGCGTCATAGCCTTCCTGCAAGACGTTGAGGTTGATACCGAAACTGGCGTTGGCCGCTTCAGTGCCGGCGATCGACTGGAACACCAGGTCCAGCGGAACGCCGCGATTCACCGCCTCGATGGAGGTGGTGACGTGGGTCAGCACGCAGGCCTGTGTAGGAATTTCATAGCGCTGGATGATCGCATCAAGCATTTCCAGCATGGCGCAGATCGAAGCGATGCTGTCGGTGGCCGGGTTGATGCCGATCATTGCATCACCGTTGCCGTACAGCAGGCCGTCGAGAATGCTCGCGGCGATGCCGGCCGGCTCGTCGGTGGGGTGATTGGGTTGCAGGCGTGTCGAGAGCCGGCCGCGCAGGCCCAGAGTGCCGCGGAATTTCGTGACCACGCGGATTTTCTGCGCCACCAGCACCAGGTCCTGCACACGCATGATCTTCGACACGGCGGCGGCCATTTCCGGGATCAGGCCCGGAGCGAGGGCGCGAAGACTCTGTTCGTCGGCGGCGTCGCTGAGCAGCCAATCGCGAAAGCCACCGACAGTGAGGTGGCTGACCGCTTTAAAAGCTTGTTTATCGTGGGTGTCGATGATCAGCCGGGTGACTTCATCGGCCTCGTAAGGAATCAGTACTTCCTGCAGGAAGTGAGTCAGCGGGATGTCAGCCAGGGCCATCTGCGCGGCCACCCGCTCGCCATCATTTAGGGCTGCAACGCCGGCCAGAAAGTCCCCGGAACGCGCCGGGCTGGCTTTGGCCATGACGTCTTTGAGACTGTCGAAGCGGTAGGTCTGGGCGCCGACGGTATGGGCAAATATGGCCATGGGACGGTGTCCTCCTGATGAATACAAATCTTGATAACACGGAGCATCCTGTGGGAGCGGGCTTGCCCGCGATGCAAACAACTCGGTTCAATAGTTGCACCGCGGTGATGCAATCGCGGGCAAGCCCGCTCCCACATGGATTGCGCTGTATCAGGGCAGGCGCCGGGAATCAGCCCGGCGCCGGTGCAACTCAGACGCCTTCGAGCATCGCATCCGCCGGCGCGTCGGAACGCTGCTTGGCAGTCAGTTGGAAATACAGGTAACCGGCCGCCATGAACCCGAGGAATACACAGCCGATCAGCGTGTTGAACCATGCCATCGCCACCAGACACACCACCGCCAGAAACAGCGCGATCCCAGGTACGATCGGGTAACCCGGGGCGCGGAAGGTGCGTTCCAGGTTCGGCTCGGTTTTACGCAACTTGAACAGGCTCAGCATACTGATGATGTACATCACGATGGCGCCGAATACCGACATGGTGATCATTGCCGCCGTCAGCGTCATGCCTTGCAGGTTGACCAGGCCGTCGCTGTAGATCGCTGCGATGCCGATCACGCCGCCCGCCAGAATCGCCCGGTGCGGAGTCTGGAAGCGCGAGAGTTTGGCCAGCCCTTTGGGCAGGTAACCGGCGCGTGCCAGGGCGAAGAACTGTCGCGAGTAGCCAAGAATGATCCCGTGGAAACTCGCCACCAGGCCGAACAGGCCGATCCACACCAGCATGTGCATCCAGGTCGAATTATTGCCGACCACGGCTTTCATCGCCTGAGGCAGCGGATCGTTGATGTTCGACAGTTGGCGCCAGTCGCCAACACCGCCAGCCATCACCATGACGCCGATGGCCAGGAACACCAGGGTCAGAATGCCACTGACGTAAGCCCTGGGAATCGTGCGTTTCGGGTCCTTGGCTTCCTCGGCGGCCATGGCGGCGCCTTCAATGGCGAGGAAGAACCAGATCGCGAAAGGGATTGCCGCAAAGATGCCGGGAATCGAGGCCATGGTGAATTCGTTGGAGCCCGACCAGCCGTTGAGCACGAAATTGCTGAAGCTGAAGCCCGGTGCGACCACGCCCATGAACACCAGCAACTCGGCGACCGCCAGCACGGTGACCACCAATTCGAACGTGGCAGCGATGCTCACGCCGAGGATATTCAAACCCATGAACACGAAATAGGCGCCAACAGCGGCGATCTTCGGGTCCAGTTCCGGGTATTGCACGTTGAGGTAGGCGCCGATGGCCATGGCAATGGCCGGTGGCGCAAAGACGAATTCGATCAGGGTGGCAATGCCGGCGATCAGTCCGCCTTTTTCACCGAAGGCCCGACGGCTGTAGGCAAACGGCCCGCCAGCGTGGGGAATAGCGGTGGTCAATTCGGTGAAACTGAAGATGAAGCAGGTGTACATCGTCGCCACCATCAAGGCGGTGACGAGAAAACCCAGGGTCCCTGCGGTGCCCCAGCCGTAACTCCAGCCGAAGTACTCGCCGGAAATCACCAGGCCGACGGCAATGCCCCATAGATGCAGGGTGCCGAGTGTGGGTTTGAGCTGTGTAATAGAAGTCATAAGTCCTCTCTGTCTTTTTTATTGTTTGATCTGTTGGACTTTCGGGTATGGCGTTTTCGAGTAATGCGGGCACGCAAAGCCCGTGCCAGACAAGCAGGGCTATGATTTACGGTGCGTTTAAGGACGCCATCGCGGGCAAGCCCGCTCCCACAGGGTTATGGGGTAAGTTCACCTATTGGGGTTGACCCAAAACACTGTGGGAGCGGCGGTGCGGCGATCCGACTTGCCCGCGATGACCATCTGAAGGGCGATACAGAACTACCTGTATCGCCCCCGGTTTTTAGAAGAAGCCCAACGGATTGATGTCGTAGCTCACCAGCAGGTTTTTGGTCTGCTGATAGTGATCGAGCATCATTTTGTGGGTTTCACGACCGACGCCGGACTTTTTGTAGCCACCGAACGCGGCGTGCGCCGGGTACAGGTGGTAGCAGTTGGTCCACACACGGCCGGCCTTGATGGCGCGGCCCATGCGGTAGGCGCGGTTGATGTCGCGGGTCCAGAGACCGGCACCCAGGCCGAACTCGGTGTCGTTGGCGATGGCCAGGGCTTCGGCTTCGTCCTTGAAGGTAGTGATGCTCACCACCGGGCCAAAGATTTCTTCCTGGAACACGCGCATTTTGTTGGTGCCCTTGAGCAGGGTCGGCTGGATGTAATACCCGGTCGCCAGGCTGCCCTCGAGTTTTTCCACCTTGCCGCCGGTCAGCAGCTCGGCGCCTTCGCCCTTGGCGATTTCCAGGTACGAAAGGATTTTGTCGAATTGCTGCTCGGATGCCTGGGCGCCGACCATGGTGTCGGTGTCCAGCGGGTCGCCACGTTTGATCGACAGCACTTTCTTCATCACGACTTTCATAAAGTCGTCGTAGATCGACTCTTGCACCAAGGCGCGGGACGGGCAGGTGCAGACTTCGCCCTGGTTGAAGAACGCCAGCACCAGGCCTTCGGCGGCCTTTTCGATGAAGGTCGGTTCGGCTTGCATGATGTCGGCGAAGAAGATGTTCGGCGACTTGCCACCCAGCTCCACGGTCGACGGAATGATGTTTTCGGCGGCGCATTTCATGATGTGCGAGCCGACCGGGGTCGAGCCGGTGAAGGCGATCTTGGCGATGCGCTTGCTGGTGGCCAGGGCTTCCCCGGCTTCTTTGCCGAAGCCTTGCACCACGTTGAGCACGCCGGGCGGCAGCAGGTCGCCAATCAGTTCCATCAGCACGGTGATGCCCAATGGCGTTTGCTCGGCCGGTTTAAGGACCACGCAGTTACCGGCGGCGAGGGCCGGGGCAAGTTTCCAGGCGGCCATCAGGATCGGGAAGTTCCATGGAATGATCTGCCCGACCACGCCCAGCGGTTCATGGATGTGATAGGCCACGGTGTTGCCGTCGATCTCGGCGGCGCTGCCTTCCTGGGCGCGGATGCAACCGGCGAAGTAGCGGAAATGGTCGGCGGCCAGCGGGATGTCGGCGTTGAGGGTTTCGCGAACGGCCTTGCCGTTGTCCCAGGATTCGGTGATCGCCAGCAGTTCCAGGTTCTGTTCGATGCGATCGGCGATTTTCAGCAGCACCAGCGAGCGCGCCTGGGCGGACGTGGCGCCCCAGGCATCGGCGGCGGCATGGGCAGCGTCCAGGGCCCTTTCGATGTCTTCGGCTGTGGAGCGCGGGAATTCGGCAATAGGTTGGCCGTTGACCGGCGATGTATTGGTGAAGTACTGACCTTTGACAGGCGCGACGAACTCGCCGCCGATGTAGTTACCGTATTTGCTCTTGAACGAAACGATAGCGCCTTCAGTACCGGGGTGAGCGTAACGCATGATGGGTTTCTCCTTGGCTTTTGTGCTTATAAGGGAGGACGCGCTAAAGCGCTGTACAAGCGTAGAGCAAAGGTCGGGCCAGTGCCTTGCAGGTCAGGTAAATCAAGGCCTTGCGCGTTTTTTGTCGGACGGATGGGCGGTGTTTGTGACGCTTGCGGTACAGCCCCTGTGACACTTTGTACCGTTTGTGGCGCAGGCTGTGACTGGCGGGTCTTGCCAGCATTGCAATGCGTCGATGGCTGGAGGATGCTGGGCCTCAAATTGCCACACAGGTAATCCTCTGTGGCGAGGCTTGTGTGTGAGGGGCTTGTGTGGCGAGGGAGCTTGCTCCCGCTGGGCTGCGAAGCGACCCCTAAAATGTCTGCCGGTCATGATTTTTTGGCGAGCGCTTCGCACTCGAGCGGGAGCAAGCTCCCTCGCCACAGGTGTGTGCCAGCCTCTTGATAGGGGGCAGCACAGCTATCGGGGAGAATAATAAGAAATGCACGACAACCATTTGAGTCGCCATGCCCAGCAAGTGCTGACCGTGACCCAGGGTAAATCCCACCTGCATGGTCCCGGCAGCGATCCATCCATTGCCCGTTCCTGGCTGCGTTGTCTTGAGGACTATCACCTCGACCCGGCCCTGACCATGGCGCCGACGGTGCTGGAGCATGGCCGCGTGCTGGAAAGCCGCGAACGCTTGCAGCAAGTGCTGCAGATCGCCGGCAACGAAATGACCAGCCTCCACCAGCAACTTTCCGGTGCTGGCCACGCGGTGCTGCTGACCGACGCCCGCGGGGTGATCCTCAACTGCGTCACCGCGCCCGCCGAACGGAAGATTTTCGAGCGCGCCGGCCTTTGGCTCGGCGCCGACTGGAGCGAAGCCTGCGAAGGTACCAACGGCATCGGCACCTGCCTGGTGGAGCGTCAGTCCCTGACCATCCATCAAGACGAACATTTTCGGGGGCGTCATACCGGCCTGACCTGCTCGGCGAGCCCGGTGTTCGACCCTCACGGCGAGCTGTTGGCGGTGCTCGACGTGTCTTCTGCGCGTCATGAGGTTTCACGGCAGAGCCAGTTTCACACCATGGCTCTGGTCAACCTCTCGGCGAAGATGATCGAGAGCTGCTATTTCCTGCGTTACTTCGACAATCAATGGTTGCTGCGTTTTCACCTGCAGGCCGAATCCGTCGGCCTGTTCAGCGAAGGGTTGCTGGCGTTTGACGGGGAAGGGCGGATCTGTGCGGTGAACCAGAGTGCGCTGAATTTGCTCGGGCATATCCGCGGTGGGCTGTTGGGCAAACCGGTGGAGGCGTTTTTCGACTGCTCGCTGGATGAGTTGCTCGGCCGCGCGAGCCCTGGTGCCAGCGCCAGTTGGCCGTTGCGCACCCGTGATGGGCGGCGGCTGTTTGCCGTGTTGCGCGGGCAGTCGCGCAGTATTCCGGTGCCGGTGGTGCAAAGCCCGATGGTTGCCGAGCGTCCGCGCTTGTCAGGCATTTGCCTGGGCGATGCCGCGTTGCAGGAGGATTTCCGCAAGGCCCTGCGGGTATTCGAGCGTGATGTACCGTTGCTGATCAACGGCGAAACCGGCTCAGGCAAGGAAGCCTTCGCCAAAGCGGTGCATCAGGCCAGTCAACGCTCGGAAAAATCGTTCGTCGCCCTGAATTGCGCGGCGATTCCCGAAAGCCTGATCGAAAGTGAACTGTTCGGCTATCGCGGCGGCAGCTTCACCGGTGCCCGCAAGGAAGGCATGCGCGGCAAGTTGCAGCAGGCCGATGGCGGGACGTTGTTCCTCGATGAAATCGGTGACATGCCGCTGAGCATGCAGACCCGTCTATTAAGGGTGCTGGAAGACCGTCAGGTGGTGCCGATTGGCGGTGAGCCGGAATCGGTCAATGTGCGGATCATCAGCGCCACTCACCGCAATCTGCTTGAAAGGGTGCAGGACGGCAGCTTTCGCGAGGATTTGTATTACCGGCTCAACGGGCTGGAGGTCGCATTGCCGGCGCTGCGTGAGCGCGCTGACAAATCACAGTTGCTCGACTTTTTGCTGGCCGAAGAGGCGGGTGGGGAAACGGTATTGATCGACGGGCCGGCGCGGCAGGCCTTGCTGGATTTTGCCTGGCCGGGGAATGTGCGGCAGTTGCGCAATGTGCTGCGGACTTTGGCGGCGCTGTGTGATGGTGGTCGGATCGGGCTGGAGGATTTGCCGGCGATGATTCGCCAGGCCCGGCCGGTGACAGTACCGGCGGTTGAAGCCCAGTCCGAGTATCCGCTGGACGATGCCGAGCGGCTAGCGTTGCTCAATGTGCTGGAGCAGCAGCGCTGGCACATGACGCACACGGCTGAACAGCTGGGCGTTAGTCGTAATACCCTCTACAGAAAGCTGCGTAAACACGGAATCGCCCGGTAAACCGAGTCGCGGCCAATCGCGGGCAAGCCCGCTCCCACAAGGGCAGCGCAGACCCTGTGGGAGCGGGCTTGCCCGCGATGGCGTCAGTATGGGCGAAACACAAGGTGCGATTTTCCCCTCCCTACGCTAACCTGCGGCCATGTTTTACGAGGTCGACTATGCACATTCATATTCTTGGTATTTGCGGCACTTTCATGGGGTCGATGGCGGTTCTTGCCAAAGAGCTGGGCCATCACGTGACGGGCTCCGATGCCAACGTCTATCCGCCGATGAGCACTCAGCTGCAAGCCCAGGGCATTGAGTTGACCCAAGGTTACGACCCGGCGCAACTCGATCCGGCCCCGGACCTGGTGGTGATCGGCAATGCCATGTCCCGTGGCAACCCGGCCGTCGAGTACGTGCTGAACAAAGGCCTGCCATACGTCTCGGGCCCGCAATGGCTGGCCGATCACGTACTGCAAGGTCGCTGGGTGCTGGCAGTTGCCGGCACTCACGGCAAAACCACCACCAGCAGCATGCTCGCCTGGGTCCTGGAACACGCTGGCATGAGCCCGGGTTTCCTGATCGGCGGTGTGCCGCAGAATTTCTCGGTGTCAGCGCGTCTGGGTGATACGCCGTTTTTCGTGATCGAAGCCGACGAATACGACAGCGCGTTCTTCGACAAGCGCTCCAAGTTCGTTCACTACCGCCCGCGCACGGCGATCCTGAACAATCTTGAGTTCGATCACGCCGACATCTTCCCTGATCTGCCGGCGATCGAGCGGCAATTCCACCATTTGGTTCGGACCATCCCGAGTGAAGGCCTGGTGATCCATCCGACCACCGAGCCGGCATTGCTGCGCGTGATCGAAATGGGCTGCTGGACCCCGGTGCAAACCACAGGTGCTGGCGGTCAGTGGCAAGTCAAACTGCTCAGTGAAGACGGCTCGAAATTCGAAGTGATGTTCGAAGGCGCCGTTCAAGGCGTGGTCGAGTGGGACATGACCGGTCAGCACAACGTCGCCAACGCCTTGGCCACCTTGGCCGCTGCGCGTCACGTCGGCGTAGTGCCGTCGATGGGCATTGCGGCACTGAGCGCGTTCAAAAGCGTGAAACGCCGGATGGAAAAAGTCGCGGAAGTTCGTGGCATCACCATTTACGACGACTTCGCTCACCACCCGACCGCCATCGCCACCACCCTCGACGGTCTGCGCAAACGCATTGGCGACGCGCCGTTGATCGCGATCATCGAGCCGCGCTCCAACTCCATGAAGCTCGGCGCTCATCGTGATGGCTTGCCGGAAAGCGTGGTCGATGCCGATCAGGTGATCTGGTATTCACCGGCCAACCTCGGTTGGGATCTGGGCGCCACCGCCGCGTTGTGCACCGTGCCGTCGATTGTCAGCGATTCGCTGGAAGGCATCATCGAGCGTGTGAAGAGTCAGGCCCAGCCCGGCACTCACGTGGTGATCATGAGCAACGGCGGCTTCGGCGGCCTGCACGGCAAACTGGCCGAGGCGCTGCAATGAACAACGGCCCGGAACGCATCACGCTGGCGATGACCGGCGCTTCGGGCGCCCAGTACGGCTTGCGCCTGCTCGACTGCCTGGTGCGCGAAGACCGCGAGGTGCACTTCCTGATCTCCAAGGCCGCGCAACTGGTGATGGCCACCGAGACCGATGTCTCGCTGCCGTCCAAGCCGCAAATGATGCAGGCCTTCCTCACTGAATACACCGGCGCCGCCGCCGGGCAGATTCGGGTGTATGGCAAGGAAGACTGGATGTCGCCGGTGGCTTCGGGCTCTGGCTCGCCAGCGGCGATGGTGGTGGTGCCGTGTTCCACCGGGACCTTGTCGGCTATCGCGACCGGGGCCTGCAACAACTTGATCGAACGGGCCGCCGACGTGACCTTGAAGGAGCGCCGCCAGCTGATTCTGGTGCCGCGCGAGGCGCCGTATTCGAGCATTCATCTGGAAAATATGCTCAAGCTGTCGAACATGGGCGTGACGATTCTGCCGGCGTCGCCGGGCTTCTATCACCAGCCGCAGACCATCGATGACTTGATCGACTTCGTCGTGGCGCGAATTCTTAACTGTTTAAACATCCCGCAAGACATGCTGCCGCGCTGGGGCGAACACCATTTGAGCAGCGATGAATAAGCTGCTGATCATTCTGCTGGCATTGCAATTGGCCGGCTGCGCCACGGCGCGCACGCTCGATGCCGCCAAGCCTGGAGCGCCGGTGGTGTATTCGGGAACGCGCCTGGATTTGTATGCAATGAACGGCGGTTGCTGTGCCATGGACCGATTTGGCGCAGAAGCGCCGAGTTATCCGGGTATTGACCTGCCAGCCAGTGCGTTGCTCGACACGCTGCTGTTGCCGCTGTCGTTGTTGACGGTGATTGGCGTAAGTTTTCAAGCGACGGGTGGTTTGTAAGAACGAGCGCGGCTCTTGTGGCGAGGGAGCTTGCTCCCGCTGGGCCGCGTAGCGGCCCCGCTTATCCCCCAAAAGAATGGGACTGCTGCGCAGTCCAGCGGGAGCAAGCTCCCTCGCCACAGGTCGGCGCGTTATTTACCTAACTTGCGCAACTCATCCGACTCGACAATCCGCACGCCATCCTGCTCTTCCAGTGCCAGGCGCCACATGGCGCGGGCCAATTGGCAGGCTTCGATGCCGTGGTATTTGCCCGGAATCAATCGCGACAACGGACCGGCGACTTTCTCGGCCAGTCGCGGCTCGACGCGATCGCCCAACAGCAGCGAAGGTCGGCAAATGGTCAGCTGCGGCCAATTCTGTGCGCGCAATGCGTGTTCCATCTCGCCTTTGACCCGGTTGTAGAAAATCGAGGATCTGCGATCGGCCCCCAAGGCGCTGATCACGATCAAGTGCCGTGCGCCCATTTCCCGAGCACGTTTGGCGAAAGCCACGACCATGTCCAGGTCCACCGCGCGAAACGCTTCCTCGGAGCCGGCCTGCTTGATCGTGGTGCCCAGGCAGCAGTAGGCAATGTCGACGCGACCGTTCAATTGCGGCAAAAACACCACCGGGTCGCCGACCGGGTTTTCCAGATGTGGATGCTCGGCCAGCGGCCGGCGTGAGGGGGCCAATACGCGTGTAATCGTTGGCTCGTTGAGTAGACGGTCAAGCAAATGTTCACCGGTTAAACCGGTGGCTCCGGCAAGCAATACATGCTGAGGCGTCAAGTACATAATTATTCCCCCTTGATACTGTTCAGCTTAGTTGCTCTTTTCATCCTTGCTGATAGAGACACTTTGCAGTGCCTTTCGTGCCTGTTGTTTGCGCAACAGTTGCCAGTGGCTGAGAACGGTTTTCGGCGCCCAGATCTGTGGCTCGGAAGCTTCGAAGCTGTCGGCCAGTTCACGCTCGGCCACGGTGGCGCTGGCCAGTTTGAAGGCTTGCTCCAGATCGTCAGTCTGGTTCAGCGCCTGGGCGAACAGCGCGTCGCCGAAATACGTGAAGTTGGCCTCCTCCGAACACCCGAAGGACACTCGATCGGCGCGCGAGGCGGTCATGATCAGGGTGCGTTCATCCTTGAGAGCGGGGATGAAACCGCCGGAATAGCAAGACGAAATCACAATGATTTTGTCGCGCTTTTTCAGGGGGGCGAGGACGGCGGCGAGTTCGTCGGCCGGCAGGTCGGCCAATTCCATGCGTGGCTGGTCGAGCACCAGTTCGTGTTCGCTCGAACCATGGCTGGTCAGGTAAATGAACAGCAAGTCTTCCGGGCCACTGCGCTCTGCCAGGGTCAGGGCGGCGCGGCGCAGGTTTTCCCGGGTGGCCATCGGCCGGTCGCCGAGGTGATCGCGATGGTTGACCAGGCGGATCTGGCCAAAGGCGCCGAACCGGCTGGAGAGCATGTTGGCGACGTAGTCGGACTCGCGCAGGAACACGCTCTGCTTGCCATCGCCGCCCAAGGTCAAGGTGTACAGTTCGACCGCCGGGGTCGAGGCCGGGACGTTGGCCAGTGCATCGTCGAGCAAGCGACCCTGAGCCAGCAAGCCGAGTTCGAGAGGGTCGGGCAGCAGCTTGCCGTCGGCGTCGCGCACGCGTTGACTATTGACCCAGGTGCCGCTCTGCACCGTGCCATCGGTCAGCACCAAAGTGCCTTGGCCCTGATAATTGTCGCCATCGAACTGGCCGACATAGAAACTGCCATCGGCCAGGTTCAAACGGCCCTGGCCGGTAAAACGCCAGTCGCTGAACTGGCCGATATAGTGACTGCCGTCGGCGCCGATCAACTCGCCTTTGCCGCTGAGCACGCCTTCTTTGAACTGACCGAGCCAGACATCGCCATCGGCGTTTTCGTAGCGACCCTTGCCGTGCAGTTGATTGTTCTTGAAACCGCCGACATAGATATCGCCATCGGCGCTGTTGAAGGTGCCGTTGCCTTCTAGTTGGCCGTCGGCGAAATGCCCGGTGAACTGGTTGCCACTGGCATCGCTGCGCTGGCCTTCGCCGTTGGGTTTGCCGTGGGCGAATTGACCCTGGTACTGGCTGCCGTCTTCGAGTTCCAGACGACCGAGCCCTGAGTATTGATCGGCCTTGAATTCGCCGCGGTAGGTCATGGCATTTTCTTTGAGGGTACCTTCACCCTCGCGTCGACCCGCCTTGAAACCGCCGGTATAGGTGCTGCCAGTGGTGGTCAGCGTGCCTTGGCCGTCGAATAGCCCTTGCTGGAATTGCCCGCGATAGACCTCGCCGTTGCTGCCATGCCATTCGCCCTGGCCATGCCATTGGCCTTTGTCGAACTGGCCGGCGTACCAGCTGCCGTTCGGGTAATCGATGCGGCCTTCACCTTGCAGCAAGCCATTGACCAGATCACCGCGATAGCGTCCGCCGTCCGGCAGGCGGGCATCGGGGGGCAACAGCGATTCGCCGTCGCCGCAAGCGGTGAGCAACAGGGTCAGAGCAAGGAGTGCAAGTGGGCGCATAGCGGGATCCGGGCAATTAGGCGACGGAGTATGACGCAGCTATGTGTCGCATTTATAGGGACACGGCAGAGAGACGGCGCGAAACAGCGTGAGCTGCTTCGCATCCGGGATGCTTTACACGAAGCAGAGGGACAGTGGCTCGGCGATATACGCCGGTTTGTCCGACCCTTCGATTTCAAGCGTGGCGGTGGCCTTGAGCAGCCATTGGCCGGGTTTCTTCTCGATGACCTCGTTCATGTCGACCTTGAGTCGAACCCTGGAGTTGACCTTCACAGGCTGGATGAAACGCACGCTATCCAGACCGTAGTTGACCACCATCTTCGCGCCTTCTGGCAGGATGAGGATGTCTTCCATCAGTTTGGGGATCAGTGACAACGACAGGAAACCATGGGCAATGGTGCTGCCAAAAGGTGTTTGCGCAGCTTTGACCGGGTCGACATGGATGAACTGATAATCGCCTGTGGCTTCGGCGAACAGGTTGATGCGTTCCTGATCGATGGTGAGCCACTGGGAACGTCCGAGTTCCTTGCCGACATAATCTTTGAGCTCCGCAACTGGAACATAGGGCATTGAGACTCTCCTTGGGTTCATCGGTTTTATTGGATTTTCGAGCGGGTGGGATGACCTCCCTTGCGAACCACTTTAGATCAACATGACAAATTGTTCCGGTCAACTAACCATGCTTTTGGCGAATGCCGATTCATAGCGTTAGCGTGCTTATAATGTCGGGCCCCTTCTTTGTGGGGAGAGCACGTGGGAGATGATGGATGTTGTTACGTGGCCTGACCTGGCTGGTGCTTTTTCAATTGCTCGGCACCGCCCTAAACCATCTGTTTTTGCCGGTGCTGCCGGGGCCGATCGTGGGCCTGTTGTTGCTGCTGGGATATCTGATTCTCCGCGGTCAAGTCGGCGAGCCGCTGAGCCTTGCGGCCAGCAGCTTGTTACGTTATCTGCCATTGCTGCTGGTGCCGCCGGCGGTGGGGGTGATGGTTTACGCCGCCGACATTGCCGCGGATTTCTGGGCGATCACTGGCGCATTGGTGTTGTCGTTGCTGTTGTCCATGGCCTTTGCCGGCGTACTGATGCAGCGCATGGTCAAGCACCATGCCCATCCTGAGGACGGCCAATGATGCTCGATTGGCACGGCGCCTGGGCGTCGGTGATTCATCATCCGTTATTCGGCATTGGCGTAACGCTGGGTGCGTATCAGTTGGTACTGGCGGCCTTCGAGAAAACCCGCTGGATCTTTCTGCAACCGGTGCTGGTCTCCATGTTGCTGGTCATCGGTGTACTGGTGGGGTGCGGCCTGAGCTACGCCGAATATCGCAAGAGCACCGAGATCCTCAGCATCTTGCTCGGGCCGGCCACTGTTGCGCTGGCGGTGCCGCTGTACCTCAACCTGCGGCGGATCCGGCAGTTGTTCTGGCCGATATTTACTACGCTGGTGATAGGTGGCGTGGTCGCCACAGGTATGGGTGTATTGCTGGGCTGGTGGTTCGGTGCCGAACACATGATCCTGATGACCATGGCACCCAAATCGGTCACCTCGCCGATTGCCATGCTGGTGGCGGAGCAGATCGGTGGCGTCGCGGCGCTGGCGGCGGTGTTCGTGTTGATTACCGGGGTGATCGGGGCGATCTTCGGGCCGAGTCTTTTGACAAGGCTTGGTGTTCACAGTCCTGAGGCGCGCGGTATGGCGCTGGGCATGACGGCGCATGCGGTCGGCACTGCGGTGGCGATGCAGGAAAGTGAAGAATGCGGCGCTTTCGCGGCGCTGGCGATGAGTCTGATGGGTGTGGCCACGGCGGTGTTCCTGCCGCTGGCAGTGTCGATGGTGGTGTAAAGGAAATGTCTATGAGTCTGCCGCTTTTTCCGCTGAACACGGTGCTGTTTCCGGACTGCATCCTCGACTTGCAGATCTTCGAGGCGCGCTACCTGGACATGATCGGTCGCTGCATGAAACAGGGCGGCGGCTTCGGCGTAGTGTGCATTCTCGACGGTGAAGAAGTCGGCATCGCCCCTGAAGGTTACGCACGGGTGGGGTGCGAGGCGCTGATCACCGATTTCCATCAGCAGGACAACGGCCTGCTGGGCATTCGGGTGAAGGGCGGGCGGCGTTTTTACGTTGTGCGCACCGAGGTGCAGCGCAACCAGTTGATCGTCGCCGAAGTCGAGTGGCTGGAAGACGAGCCCGAGCAACCGCTACAGGATGAGGACGCCGACCTGGTCGCGCTGCTCAAGGCTTTGGCGGAACACCCGATGGTCGAAGCGCTGAGCATGGGCACCGAAGCGACAGGGCAACAGTCGCTGGCCAACCAGTTGGCGTATCTGTTGCCGTTTGCCGAGGTGGACAAGATAGACCTGCTGCAACTTGATGATCCGCAGCAGCGGCTGGATGCGATTCAGGCGTTGCTGAATGAGTTGCAGGGTGAGTTGTTTGCCTGACGTCCGCCAGAAGATCGCAGCCTGCGGCAGCTCCTACATTAAATTGGCGTACACCCTGTAGGAGCTGCCGAAGGCTCGGGCCGCGTTCGGACGATCTTTTGATCTTTTCAGTACGCATACCGCAACATCGCATGCGGCATGTGCCTCAACGCAAAGAAACCGAACAACGCCACCAACGATGGCAACACCAGCCACCAGATTTTCGGCGGCATGGCATTGAGCGAAGTCTGGCGTTGAGTCAGCCAAAGGCTCGCCGCACACACGCACGCCGCCAGCATTGCGCCGGCCAGCACATCGGTCGGCCAGTGCGCGCCCAGGTACACCCGTGACAGGGCAATCATCAGCGCCGGCAAGCAGCCCACTAATAACCAGGTCAGGCGCATGCGCGGTGGTTGTCCGCGACCGGCAAGCACTGCGAGCGTCAAGAACAGCGCGAAAGAGCCCGAGGCGTGGCCGCTGGGCATGCTGTAGCTGGTCAGTGGATCACTCAGCACTTCCGGGCGCACACGGGCGAAAAAGTGTTTGGTCGCAGTGTTGCCCAGCGCGGTGAACAGCAGGGTGCCGCCAGCGAAGATCGCGTGTCGCCATTGTCGTGTCAGCAACAGCAAAACTGTCAGCAGGGCGCTGAGCATAAACATGTTGCGCAATTCACCGATCAGCGTGAACACCACCGCCACTTCATCGAGCGCCGGGCTGCGGTGTTCCTGGATCAGGGTCATCAATCCTTGGTCGAGGGCGGTCAGGTGCGGGTAACCGATGAACAGGCCGATCAGGATCAACAGGCTCATGCTGCTGATCCAGATGGTCGCCCGGCGATGGCGGCGCAGGCTGCTGTTTGCGCTCAGGCCGACCATCACTGCAATGCTGCCGGCGACAATCCCGGCTTCAAGCCAGAAACCTTCCGGCAATGGCAAGCGGATCGCCGCCCCGGTGGCCCAGCCCGGCAGGAGATAGGCGAGGCTCCAGCCCGCGGCAGCCAACAGGCTGACGACGGCGAAGCGCGGGAAGGGCATGTCGCACATCCCGGCGACCATTGGCAACATTGGCCGCAGCGGGCCGATAAAGCGTCCGACCAACAGGCTGGCGATACCATAACGCTGGAAATAAGCCTCGGCCCCGGCCATCCATTCCGGATGATGGCGCAACCCCGGCAGGCGCCGGATGTTCTGGTGGAAATGTCGCCCTAACAAATACGAAACGATGTCGCCCAGCACTCCGCCGAGAAAGCCCATCAACAGCGTTTCACCCAATGACAGCGCGCCACTGCCGGCCAGCACCGTCACGGCAAACAGCAACACCGTGCCGGGCACGATCAATCCGACAATCGCCAGGCATTCCATACAAGCCACTACGAACACTGCCGCGGCCAGCCATTGCGGATTGACCGTCAACCAACCGGTCACGCTATCGAGCCATGGGCCCATAAAAACAACTCCATCTGATTCAATTAGCCCTTGGTGGGCGAACACAATTTAAACAACTCCATAAAACCCTGTGGGAGCGGGCTTGCCCGCGATGGCGCCGGGACAGTCAGCATTGATGTCGACCGGTAGGGCCCTATCGCGGGCAAGCCCGCTCCCGCAGGGATTCCCGTTTACCTGTAGCCCGGGCACGTCTCAGGACAACAAAAAATAATCGCGACCTTCGATTTGCCCCCGGCGCAGCGGGTTGCGCGTGCAGTAAAGCGCGTAAGCCGCATCAACAAAGCGGTACATCAAGTGTTCGTCGCGCCCGTGGGGAATGCCCAGGCGTGTGGTCTGGATGATATGGCCGGGCGCGGGCCCGACATCTTCCACCAGCAGCACTTCATGGTCGAAGCGCTTGGTGTCCCAGACCGGCACCTTCAGCCCCAGCGCCTTGCAGAGCAATGTCTGCCCGGCACACAGCTTTTGCGAGGGGCGAGGGCGGCCCTGGGCATCGGGATTGTTCAAAAGCATTTGCGCCAGGCTTGCCGGCCCGCTCAATTCATCGACCCATGGATAGGCGGATTTGATCAATACCGCATTGCCCGGCCCCTGAGCGCTGAAGTTCAGGGAATCACCGCCGCGGGCGTAATACATATAGATGTGGCCGCCATCCAGAAACAAAGCTTTACGCTTTTCTGTGTAGCCAAGGGAGGCGTGGCTGCCTTTTTCTTCGCAGTAATAGGCTTCGGTCTCGATGATCCGGGCACTTAGCCACAGGTCGCCGACCCGATGACGGATGATTTTGCCCAGTAAATCCCGGGCCAGCGTTTGGGCATCGCGGTCGAAAAATGCATCCGGCAACCCCTTGGGCTGGCGCGTAGTGGATGCAGAAACAGGCAGGTTGGTCATGATGAACAGCGTTTATCAGGGCTGATTGAGTCGTGATGATAACAATATGCAGCTTAATCCCGGCTGAACGTCGGCAAATTGCGCTCCATTTCGACCATCCGCCTGTCACCGCTGTTAGTCCCGGGACGCGACAGCTATAATCTGCCGCTTTACTCTTTACCAAGACCTTAGCAAAGACCATTGCAGACCATGACTGAGTCCGTTCTTGACTACATGACCCGTTTGGGTCGCGCCGCCCGCGAAGCTTCCCGCGTGATCGGCCGTGCCAGCACCGCGCAGAAAAACCGCGCCTTGCAGGCGGCTGCCACTGCGCTGGACGCTGCACGCGCCGAGCTGACCTCAGCCAATGAACTGGATTTGGCCGCCGGCCGTGCCAATGGTCTTGAGCCTGCTCTGCTGGAACGCCTGGCACTGACCCCGGAGCGCATCGACGGCATGATCGTCGGTTTACGCCAGGTCGCGGCATTGCCGGACCCGGTGGGTGCGATCCGCGACATGAGTTATCGCCCTTCTGGCATCCAGGTCGGCAAGATGCGCGTGCCATTGGGCGTGATCGGGATCATCTACGAATCACGGCCGAATGTGACCATCGATGCCGCCAGCCTGTGCCTGAAGTCCGGCAACGCCACCATCCTGCGTGGCGGCTCCGAGGCGATTCATTCCAACCGTGCGATTGCCGCCTGCATCCAGCGCGGCCTGGCCGAAGCCGATCTGCCGGCCGCCGTGGTGCAAGTGGTTGAAACCACCGATCGTGCCGCCGTTGGCGCGCTGATCACCATGCCTGAATACGTCGACGTCATTGTGCCCCGTGGCGGCCGTGGCCTGATCGAACGGGTCAGTCGCGATGCCCGCGTGCCCGTCATCAAGCACCTGGACGGCATCTGTCACGTCTACGTCAGTGCCCACGCCGATCTGCCGAAGGCCCAGCGCATTGCGTTCAACGCCAAGACTTACCGTTACGGTATCTGTGGCGCCATGGAAACCTTGCTGGTCGATCAGGCAGTCGCCAAGGAGTTCCTGCCGTCGATGGCTGCCCAGTTCCGCGAAAAAGGCGTCGAACTGCGCGGTTGCGAGCTTACCCGGGTGATCATCGAGGCCGTTGCGGCCACTGAAGAAGACTGGCACACCGAATACCTGGCGCCGATCCTCTCGATCCGCGTGGTTGACGGGCTGGATCAGGCCATCGAGCACATTAACAAGTACGGCTCCCATCACACCGATTCGATCGTCAGTGAAAACCTGGCTGACACCCGGCGTTTCGTGGCTGAAGTCGATTCGTCTTCGGTGATGATCAACACCCCGACGTGCTTCGCCGATGGCTTCGAATACGGATTGGGTGCCGAGATTGGCATTTCTACTGATAAGCTGCACGCCCGCGGCCCGGTGGGCCTCGAAGGGCTGACCTGCGAGAAGTACGTCGTGGTCGGTGACGGGCAGTTGCGCGGCCAGGAGTCGGTCTGACTTGGGCGACTTCGACCCATCAGCCCAAGTGACCGCCAGCGAGCCTCAGCCTCGACGCATTGGCGTATTGGGCGGGACCTTCGACCCGGTGCACATCGGCCATTTGCGCGGTGCGCTGGAAGTCGCCGAATCGCTGGCGCTCGATGAGTTGCGTCTGACACCCAGTGCCAGGCCGCCTCATCGGGGCACGCCGCAGGTGTCGGCGAAGGACCGTCTGGCGATGGTCAAGTGCGCGGTGGCCGGTGTGCCGCCGTTGGTGGTGGACGCTCGCGAATTGCAGCGGGATAAACCGTCCTACACTATCGACACCCTGGAATTGATGCGCGCCGAATTGGCCGCCCCAGACCAGGTTTTTCTACTTTTGGGCTGGGACGCATTTTGCGGCCTGCCCACTTGGCACCGCTGGGAAGAGTTGCTCCAGCATTGCCACATCCTGGTGCTGCAACGCCCGGATGCCGACAGCGAACCGCCGGATGCCTTGCGCAACCTGCTGGCAGCGCGCTCGGTGAGCGACCCGCTGGCCCTCAAAGGGCCGAGCGGACAGATTGCATTCGTCTGGCAGACGCCGCTCGCGGTATCCGCCACCCAGATCCGTCAACTGCTGGCCAGCGGTAAGTCGGTACGTTTCCTGGTGCCCGACGCGGTCCTGGCCTACATCGATGCGCACGGGCTTTACCGTGCGTCGAACTGAAAAAGGGTGCGCTTCAAGGCACGTGAATGCGTGTAGCGAAGCGCCCGAACATACGAGCAAAACGAGTTTTATATGACTGACAAAGACGTAAGCAAAGTAAAGCGCAAGGGCACGTTCAAGAGCGCCCCACTGCCAGTAGAGGCCCCAACCGGGCCGGAGCTGCGTGGCGAAGAGCTGGTCAAGGTTGCCGTAGCAGCCCTGGAAGACGTCAAGGCCCAGGATGTTCTGGTGATCGACGTTCGTGAAAAGCAGAGCATCACTGACTTCATGATCATCGCTACCGGTACTTCCAACCGCCAGATTGGCGCGATGCTGGATAAGGTCCGCGAGGCGGTCAAGGCCCAGGGCGTCAAGCCGTTGGGTGAAGAAGGCAAGGGCGACAGCGACTGGGTGTTGCTGGACATGGACGACGTCATCGTGCACATGATGACTGCCAGCGCTCGCCAGTTCTATGACCTGGAGCGTTTGTGGCAGGGTGCCGAGCAGAGCCGTGCCGGCAGCGCCGCGCATCACAGCCCGGAAAACACCCATGAGCATTTCATCAAGCTCAACAAAGACCAGCAATAAGGGACCGCTGTGCGACTGCGACTGATCGCCGTCGGTTCACGCATGCCCAAATGGGTGGAAGAAGGCTGGCATGAATATGCCAAGCGTCTTCCATCCGAGCTGGCGCTGGAACTGGTGGAAATTCCGCTCAACACCCGCGGCAAGAACGCCGACGTGGCGCGCTTCATCCGTCAGGAAGGCGAAGCCATGCTGGCCAAGGTCGGGCCGAATGAGCGCATTGTCACCCTCGAAGTCCACGGCAAGCCCTGGAGTACCGAGCAACTGGCGGTCGAACTCGATCGCTGGCGGCTGGACTCGCGCACGGTGAATTTCATGGTCGGCGGCCCCGAGGGGCTGGCGCCGGAAGTCTGTGCACGGGCGGATCAACGCTGGTCGTTATCACCGTTGACGTTGCCGCACCCACTGGTGCGGATTCTGATCGGCGAACAGCTGTATCGTGCCTGGACAGTGTTGTCCGGCCACCCTTACCACAAGTAGTTCTGCCCTCATGTCCCAGCCGATCCGCATCAAGGACCACGAAAAAGACGCCCGTCTGGTGCGTGGCCGCGTCGTGTTCGGGGCTATTGCTGTGGTAACGCTGATTGGCGTGCTGATCGCGCGGTTGTATTTCCTTCAGGTGATCCAGTACGAGTACCACTCGACCCTGTCGGAAAACAACCGCGTCCATGTGCAGCCGATTCCGCCGACTCGGGGGTTGATCTTTGACCGCAATGGCGTGGTGGTGGCCGACAATCGGCCCAGCTTCAGCCTGAGCATGACCCGCGAACGCTCCGGTGACTGGCAACAAGTGCTCGACGTAATCGTCGAGGTGCTCGAGCTGACGCCCGAGGACCGGGTGATCTTCGAGAAGCGCATGCGTCAGGGTCGCCGGCCGTTCGAACCGGTGCCAATCCTGTTCGAGCTGACCGAAGAGCAGATCGCCCGCATCGCGGTGAACCAGTTCCGTCTGCCCGGTGTGGAAGTGGTCGCGCAACTGGTGCGTCATTACCCGCAGGGCGCGCACTTTGCGCATTCAGTGGGTTACATGGGGCGGATCAACGAGAAAGAGCTGAAGTCGCTCGATCCGGTGAGTTACAGCGGCACCCATCAAATTGGTAAAACCGGCATCGAGCGGTTCTACGAGCCCGAGCTGCACGGTCAGGTGGGTTACGAAGAAGTCGAGACCAACGCTCGGGGCCGCGTATTGCGCGTGCTCAAGCGTACCGAACCGATTTCCGGCAAGGACATCGTCCTGAGCCTGGACATCAAATTGCAGGAGGCCGCCGAAGCTGCACTCGGCGGTCGCCGTGGCGCGGTGGTGGCGCTGGACCCGAAAACCGGCGAAGTGCTGGCGATGGTCAGTCAGCCGAGTTTCGACCCGAACCTGTTCGTCACCGGCATCAGTTTCAAAGCCTATTCCGAGTTGCGCGATTCCATCGACCGGCCACTGTTCAACCGCGTGTTGCGCGGTCTGTACCCGCCGGGCTCGACGATTAAACCGGCGGTGGCGATTGCCGGTCTGGATGCGGGCGTGGTTACGGCGTCGACCCGGGTCTACGATCCCGGTTACTACCAATTGCCCAACTACGATCACAAATACCGTAACTGGAACCGTACCGGCGACGGCTACGTGGATCTGGACACGGCGATCATGCGGTCCAACGACACCTACTTCTATGACCTGGCCCACAAGCTGGGTATCGATCGGCTGTCGTCGTACATGAGCAAATTTGGCATTGGCCAGAAGGTCTCCCTGGACATGTTCGAAGAATCGCCGGGGTTGATGCCGACCCGGGAATGGAAGCGCGCGACCCGTCGTCAGGCCTGGTTCCCGGGCGAAACGCTGATTCTCGGGATTGGACAGGGCTACATGCAATCAACACCCTTGCAACTGGCCCAGGCTACGGCGCTGGTGGCGAACAAGGGTGTCTGGAACCGTCCGCACCTGGCCAAGACCGTCGAAGGCGAGCGGCCGAAGGATGAAAATCCGATGCCGGACATTGTCCTGCGTGACCCGTCGGACTGGACCAAGGTCAACCACGGCATGCAGCAGGTGATGCACGGTGCCCGCGGTACGGCGCGCAAGGCCTCCATCGGTGCTCAATACCGGATTGCCGGCAAGAGTGGTACGGCACAGGTGGTCGCCATCAAGCAGGGCGAAAAGTACGACCGCTCCAAGGTTCAGGAGCGTCACCGCGACCACGCCCTGTTCGTCGGTTTCGCGCCGGCCGACAACCCGCAAATCGTGGTGTCGGTGATGGTCGAGAACGGCGAGTCCGGTTCTGGCGTAGCCGCGCCGGTGGTGCGTCAAGTCATGGACGCCTGGCTCCTGGACCAGGACGGTCGACTGAAAGCCGAATACGCCAGCCCTATCAGTGCGGAGGCTACGGCCCGTGAAGAATAATTTCGATCGCATGCTCTCCAGCGAGGATGTGATGCGTCGCCGCGCAACGCTGTTGCAACGCCTGCACATTGACGGCCCGTTGCTGATCCTGCTGCTGACCCTGGCTGCCGGCAGCCTGTTCGTGCTGTATTCGGCCAGCGGCAAGAGTTGGGATTTGTTGGCCAAGCAAGCCACTTCCTTCGGCATCGGCCTGGTATCGATGATCGTCATCGCCCAATTCGAGCCGCGCTTCATGGCCCGTTGGGTGCCGGTCGGTTATGTGGTCGGCGTGCTGTTGCTGGTGGTGGTGGATGTCATGGGCCACAACGCCATGGGTGCCACGCGCTGGATCAATATCCCCGGGGTGATTCGCTTCCAGCCCTCGGAATTCATGAAGATCCTGATGCCGGCGACCATCGCCTGGTACCTGTCCAAGCGCACCTTGCCGCCGCAGCTCAAGCATGTGGGCGTCAGTCTGTTCCTGATCGGGTTGCCATTCATCCTGATCGTACGCCAGCCCGACCTTGGCACTTCGCTGCTTATTCTGGCCGGTGGCGCGTTCGTGCTGTTCATGGGCGGCCTGCGCTGGCGCTGGATTCTCAGCGTGATTGCCGCGGCTGTGCCGGTGGCGGTCGGCATGTGGTACTTCATCATGCACGACTACCAGAAGCAGCGAATCCTGACCTTCCTCGACCCCGAGAGTGATCCGCTGGGCACGGGCTGGAACATCATTCAGTCGAAAGCGGCCATCGGTTCCGGCGGCGTGTTCGGCAAAGGCTGGCTGCTCGGTACCCAGTCGCACCTGGACTTCCTGCCGGAAAGCCACACCGACTTCATTATTGCGGTAATGGGCGAAGAGTTTGGCCTGGTAGGCATCTGCGCACTGTTGCTGATTTATCTGTTGTTGATCGGTCGCGGACTGGTGATTACCGCCCAGGCGCAGACATTGTTCGGCAAATTGCTCGCGGGCAGCCTGACCATGACGTTTTTTGTTTACGTTTTCGTCAACATCGGTATGGTCAGTGGCCTGTTGCCGGTTGTGGGGGTGCCGTTGCCGTTCATTAGCTACGGAGGCACTTCGCTGGTGACGCTACTGTCAGCGTTTGGGGTTTTGATGTCGATCCATACCCATCGCAAGTGGATCGCACAGGTTTGAATAAGGTGAAGATTTCAATGCAAGTAATGCGTGGCTGGGCGGCTCGATACGCGCCATGGGTCGGCCTGGTAAGCATCCTTGGTACCGCGCAGCAAGCGTTGGCCGGCGATTACGAAGGCTCACCCCAGGTGGCCGAGTTCGTCGGTGAAATGACCCGCGACTATGGCTTTGCCGGTGAACAGCTGATGGGCGTGTTCCGCGAAGCCGAGCGCAAACAGTCGATTCTGGACGCGATCTCCAAGCCCGCCGAACGGGTTAAACAGTGGAAAGAATATCGCCCGATGTTCATCACCGACGCGCGCATCGCCCGAGGTGTGGACTTCTGGCGTCAGCATGAAGCGGTCCTGGCTCGTGCCGAACAGGAATACGGCGTGCCGGCGCAGGTGATCGTCTCGATCATCGGCGTCGAGACCTTTTTTGGTCGCAATACCGGCAATTTTCGGGTGATCGATGCCTTGGCTACCCTGGGTTTCGACTATCCTCCCCGTGCCGAATTCTTCCGCAAGGAATTGCGTGAATTCCTGCTGCTGGCCCGCGAGGAGCAAGTCGACCCGTTGACCCTCAAAGGCTCCTACGCCGGGGCCATGGGCTTGCCGCAGTTCATGCCGAGCAGTTTTCGCGCCTATGCGGTGGATTTTGACGGTGACGGCCACATTAATATCTGGAACAACCCGATTGATGCCATCGGCAGCGTCGCCAGTTATTTCAAGCGTCACGGCTGGGTCGCCGGCGAACCTGTGGTCAGCCGCGCCGATGTGCGTGGCGATCAGGTAGACGCGGGTTTGACCGCAGGCATCGAGCCGACGAAAACCGTCGGGGAGTTGCGGGCGCTGGGCTGGTCGAGTCATGATGCGCTGCGCGATGATATGCCGGTCACGGCTTTCCGCCTGGAAGGTGACAATGGCCCTGAATACTGGATGGGCCTGACGAATTTTTACGCGATCACGCGTTATAACCGCAGCGTGATGTACGCCATGGCCGTACATCAACTGTCTGAACAGCTGGTCCAAGCACGGGGCGTCAAGTAATGCGGGCATTGCCTATGAATAAACCCCTGAAGCTCATGGCATTCGCCGCGTTGGCGGTGCTGGTCGCCAGTTGTTCGACCAGCCGCTCGCCGACTCAGAAATCTCCGACCGCCGTTCGTTCGGCACCTGGCCTGGATATCAACCGGGCTCACAAGGATGGCGCACCCTGGTGGGATGTCGACGTTTCGCGCATCCCGGATGCCACGCCGACCCTGCACAGCGGTCCTTATAAAGCCAACCCGTACACCGTGCTGGGCAAGACTTACTTCCCGTTGCAGGAATCCAAGACCTACGTGGCCTCGGGCACTGCGTCCTGGTATGGCACCAAGTTCCACGGTCAGAACACCGCCAATGGCGAGGTTTACGACCTGTACGGCATGAGCGCCGCGCACAAGACCTTGCCACTGCCAAGTTACGTTCGGGTGACCAACCTGGACAATAACAAGAGCGTGATCCTGCGGGTCAATGACCGTGGGCCGTTCTACTCGGACCGGATCATCGACTTGTCCTATGCAGCGGCCAAGAAGCTCGGCTATGCCGAAACCGGTACCGCGCGGGTCAAGGTCGAAGGCATCGACCCGCAGCAATGGTGGGCAGCCAAAGGCCGTCCGGCGCCTTTGATGCTCAACGAGCCGCAAGTGGCGCAAAATGCCGCGCCCACCGTGACGGCCTCCACCGGCACCGTCGAGCAATGGACGCCACCTCCGCAGCAACACGCCGCGGCCGTTGTGCCCGTGCAGATCGATGCAAAAAAAAACGCTTCTGTACCAGCCTCTGGCCAGTATCTGCAGGTGGGCGCGTTCGCCAACCCGGACGCTGCAGAACTCCTGAGATCGAAGCTCAGCGGGATGGTGAGCGCTCCGGTGTTTATCAGCTCGATCGTGCGTAACCAGCAGACGCTGCATCGGGTGCGGCTGGGGCCGATCGGCTCGCCGGGTGAAATCCAGCAGGTGCAGAACAGCGTGCGACTGGCCAACCTCGGTTCGCCGAGCCTGGTCAGCGCCGAGTAATACGCAGTACTTGATTGACGGTTCGCTTGCGGTTTGGGGGGCGAACCGGGTTGTTGGCTCGTTGAAGAACAAAAGCCCGGCAAGGGTTGCAGAGTGAGCAACTGAACACGCGACAGCTTTTTAGAAAGTTGTCTGATTAGTTTTGCCTTAGGGCAGTTTCCATTAGCGATTTCGAGAGACGGATGAATATCACCACCTTTGCCAAACGCCTGTGCCTGCTAGTCCCGCTGCTCCTCTCGCCTGCCGCTTTCGCGGTCGAGATGATGCCGTCGCCACCGCAGTTGGCCGCCAAAGCCTATGTACTCATGGACGCCAGCAGCGGCAACGTGCTGGTGGAGAACAACGGTGACCAGCGTCTGCCGCCGGCCAGCCTGACCAAGCTGATGACCGCGTACATCGCGACCCTGGAAATCCGTCGTGGCCAGATCGGCGAGAACGATCCGGTGACCGTCAGCGAAAACGCCTGGCGTACCGGCGGTTCGCGGATGTTCATCAAAGTCGGCTCGCAGGTTACCGTCAACGACCTGCTGCACGGCATCATCATCCAGTCGGGCAACGACGCCAGCGTTGCGCTCTCCGAGCACATCGCCGGCAGCGAAGACGCTTTCGCCGACCTGATGAACAAAACCGCCGCCGACCTGGGCCTGACCAACACCCACTTCATGAACCCGACCGGCCTGCCAAATCCTGAGCACTACTCCTCGGCTCACGACATGGCAGTGCTGGCTCGCGCGATCATTCACGAAGACCCGGCTCACTACGCGATCTACTCGCAGAAAGAGTTCTTCTGGAACGGCATCAAGCAGCCTAACCGCAACCTGCTGCTGTGGCGCGACAAGACCGTCGACGGTCTGAAAACCGGTCACACCGACGAAGCCGGCTACTGCATGGTGTCTTCGGCCGTACGTGATGGCATGCGCCTGATCGCCGTGGTGTTCGGCACCAACAGCGATGTAGCTCGCGCTGCTGAAACCCAGAAGCTGCTGACTTACGGTTTCCGCTTCTTCGAAACCCAGACCTTCTATCAGAAAGGCGCCGAGCTGGCTCAGGCACCTGTCTGGAAAGGCACCACCAATCAAGTCAAGGCCGGCCTGGCTCAAGACCTGACCATGACCCTGCCAAAAGGCCAGCTGAAAAAGCTCGCCGCCAGCATGACCATGAACCCGCAACTGGTTGCGCCTATCGCCAAGGGCGATGTGATCGGTAAAGTCGAAGTGAAACTGGACGACAAGGTGGTGCACAGCGCCGACCTGATCGCTCTGGACGCCGTCGACGAGGGTGGTATCTTCCGCCGCATGTGGGATAGCATCCGTCTATTCTTCTACGGCTTGTTCAACTGAATTAGTGTGGACCTGCATGGCCCTGTTCCAATCCGGAGCGGGGCCGTGTCCGTTGCCACGGCTTACGAGGCCGTTACGCCATGACAGACACTGAAGTAAAGGCACCAAAAATCGAATTCCCCTGCGCGGATTACCCGATCAAGGTAATCGGCGACACCGGTGTGGGTTTCAAGGACAAGATCATCGCGATCCTTGAGAAACACGCGACCGTTGACCACAAAACTTTTGCCGAACGGCAGAGTACCAACGGCAAGTACACAACTATCCAGTTGCACATCATCGCCACCGGCCAGGAACAGCTGTACGACATCAACAGCGAGTTGCGGGCTACCGGTTTCGTGCACATGGTGCTGTGATGTCTGGCACGCTGGGCTTTCGCGAACTCGGCCAGATGGCTTACGAGCCGGTCTGGCATGCCATGCAGCGCTTCACCAACGAACGCGGTAGCGATGCCGCCGACGAGATCTGGCTGGTGGAACATCCGCCGGTGTTCACCCAGGGCCAGGCCGGCAAGGCTGAGCATCTGCTGTTGCCCGGGGATATTCCGGTGGTGAAGGTCGACCGCGGCGGGCAAGTGACTTACCACGGTCCCGGCCAATTGGTGGCCTACCTGTTGCTGGACGTGCGTAAGCTGGGGTTCGGCGTGCGTGACCTGGTCAGCCGCATGGAGCAATGCCTGATCGAGCTGCTGGCCAGCTACGGCGTGACCGCGGTGGCCAAGCCGGATGCGCCGGGTGTCTATGTCGATGGCGCGAAAATCGCTTCTCTGGGTCTGCGGATCCGCCACGGTTGCTCCTTTCATGGCCTGGCCTTGAACGTGGATATGAACCTGGAACCGTTTCGACGGATTAATCCCTGCGGCTACGCCGGGCTGGCAATGACCCAGCTGCGCGATCACGCAGGATCGATTGAATTTGCCGAGGTAAGTGCCCGGCTGCGCGCGCAGCTCGTCAAACACCTCGACTATGCTGAGCAGACGACCCTAACGGGCGGAATCGACTGATATGACTACTGATGCAGTGCAAACCATGATCCCGACGCTCGATGTCACCGAGCGTCCGGCCCCGCGTGCCAAGGTTGAAGCCGGCGTCAAGCTGCGCGGCGCCGAGAAGGTTGCACGCATCCCGGTGAAGATCATCCCGACCACTGAACTGCCGAAGAAACCCGACTGGATTCGCGTGCGCATCCCGGTTTCCCCGGAAGTCGACCGCATCAAGGCCCTGCTGCGTAAACACAAGCTGCACAGCGTGTGCGAAGAAGCGTCCTGCCCGAACCTGGGCGAATGCTTCTCCGGCGGCACCGCAACCTTCATGATCATGGGTGACATCTGCACCCGTCGCTGCCCGTTCTGCGACGTTGGCCATGGTCGTCCGAAGCCACTGGACGTCAACGAGCCGGAAAGCCTGGCTATTGCCATCGCCGATCTGAAACTCAAGTACGTCGTAATCACTTCGGTAGATCGCGACGACCTGCGTGACGGCGGTGCCCAGCACTTTGCCGACTGCATCCGCGAAATCCGCAAACTGTCGCCGAACGTACAGCTCGAAACCCTGGTCCCGGACTACCGTGGCCGCATGGACGTCGCGCTGGAAATCACCGCCGCCGAGCCGCCGGATGTGTTCAACCACAACCTGGAAACCGTGCCGCGCCTGTACAAGGCTGCGCGTCCGGGTTCGGATTACCAGTGGTCGCTGACCCTGCTGCAACGTTTCAAGCAGATGATGCCGCACATTCCGACCAAGTCCGGTTTGATGCTGGGCCTGGGCGAAACCGACGAAGAAGTCATCGAAGTCATGAAGCGCATGCGCGAACACGACATCGACATGCTGACCCTGGGCCAGTACCTGCAACCGTCCCGCAGCCACCTGCCGGTCCAGCGCTTCGTGCACCCGGATACCTTCGCCTGGTTTGCCGAGGAAGGTTACAAGATGGGCTTCAAGAACGTCGCTTCCGGTCCGCTGGTACGCTCCTCGTACCATGCCGACGAGCAGGCGAAACTGGTCAAGGCCGAGCTGATGTCGTCCTGATCCCGCTATGAGAAAACGCCCGCAAGGATTTTACCCTTGCGGGCGTTTTCATTGGCGTTGCCTACGGCCATTACCGCCTTTTCCTGCAAACCGTAGTACGACTGACCCTCTTCTGTTTATTCCCGTTCCTGACTACTGTGTGCTGAAGTATTCACGCAGGGAGAATCATGGATGACTGCTCGACCGACCCACACCCTTTGTCCTCATGCCCCCGTTCCGGCCTTGCCGCCTGCAGGGCTGATCGGCGTGATCGCGCCCGCCGGCCCCGCAGCGCTGGACACCGATAAAGCCATTGCCTGGATGCGCGCTCGCGGCTATTCGCTGCGGGTGTTTCCCGGTGTTTATGAGAAAGATGGCTACCTGGCCGGCAGCGATGATGTGCGGCTCAATGACTTGCATGGCGCATTCGCCGACAGCGAGGTCGATGCCATCATCTGTCTGCGTGGCGGTTACGGTACGCCGCGCTTGCTCGATCGCATCGATTTCGAATTACTACGCAACAACGCCAAGCCGTTTATCGGCTACAGCGACGTTACTGCACTGCACTCGGCTATCAGTCGTTATGCCGGGTTCGTGACCTTCCATGGCCCGATGCTCAACGCTGACCTGCTGGGTGACAAGCAGCAACCCACCGAGTTCTCGTTTTTCAATATGCTGCGTGGGCAGGTAAAGGCGGGCAGTGTGCTTTCTCACCCGGTGGCCTGGCCGTTGACCACAATCGAGCCCGGCATCGCTCACGGACGTTTGCTGGGGGGCAATCTGTCAATGATTGCCGCGACCATGGGCACGCCTTATGAGATCGATGCCGAGGGCGTCATCCTGTTCATCGAGGACATTAACGAGCCGCTGTATCGCATCGACCGGCTGCTGACTCATCTGCGTCTGGCCGGCACGCTGCACAAGCTGCGTGGGGTTCTGGTGGGGGATGTGGCAGGGGTTGATGCGATTGCGCTGCAGAGGTTGCTCAAGCAGACCTTTGCTCCTTTGCGGATACCGGTGCTATCTGGATGGCGCAGCGGGCATTGTGATCCGAATTTGACGCTGCCGATGGGCGCGCTGGTCAGGCTGGATGCGGGGGACAAGACGTTGGTGTTGGAGCAGGATGTGGTGATCAGGCGGTAGAGTTCGTCGCCTGTTAGTCAGTCATCGCGGGCAAGCCCGCTCCCACAAGGTTTAAGGTGTACGCAATGTTGTGATCACCTATGAACCTGTGGGAGCGGGCTTGCCCGCGATGCTTTTAGCGGCTACGCAACCCTTCGAGCAACTTGTGCGTCGGATAACCATCCGCCGGCCAGCCAAACGACTGCTGGGCGCTGCGGATTGCTTTGCGGGTATTGGCGCCGATAATCCCGTCGGCGGTCCCTGCGTCGTAGTTCTGGGCGCTTAGCAGGTTTTGCAGCTCGATTCGCTCGGTACGGCTTAGCGGCAAGTCATCTTTTGGCCATAGACCGCTGATTAGTCCACCGCCATTGAAACGCTCGGACAACAGACTCACGGCCAAGGCGTAGGACGAAGAGTTGTTGTACTTGAGGATCGCGCGAAAGTTATCGAGGACCAGGAACGCCGGGCCGCGATAGCCTGCCGGCAGCAGCAGGGCGGCCGACAGGTGTTCGGAGCCTGCCGGAACCTGAGCGCCATTGGGCAGGATCACCCCCAGTTGTCGCCATTCGGCAACGCTCTTGCGAATCGTGCCATCGGCCAGGGCGTAATTGAAGTCGCTCGGCAGCTGTGCTTCGAAACCCCAGGGCTGGCCTTTCTGCCAGCCGGAGCTTTGCAGGTAGTGCGCGGTCGAGGCCAGTGCATCTGCGGAGCTGTTCCAGATGTCCCGGCGGCCATCACCGTCGAAGTCCACGGCGTGGGTGTTGTAGGTGGTCGGAATGAACTGGGTCTGGCCCATGGCGCCGGCCCAGGAACCGAGCATTTTCTCAGGTTCGATATCGCCCTGTTGCAGGATTTGCAGGGCAGCGATCAGCTGTGCGTGAGCAAAGCCCGGACGTCGACCTTCATAAGCCAGGGTCGCCAGGGAGTTGATCACCGACTTGTTGCCCTGGAACTGACCAAAGTTACTTTCCATGCCCCACACCGCAACCAGAGCCTGGCGGTCGACGCCATAGCGCTGTTCTATGCTTTGCAGGATGTCGGCGTACTCGCCGACCAGTGCCTGACCTTTTCGCACCCGTAACGGCGACAGCGCGCCATCGAGGTATTCCCACACCGGGCGAGTAAATTCTGGTTGGCTGCGATCGGCACGGATCACGCTGTCGTCCACGCTGACATTGGCAAACGCACGGTCGAACAGGTCGGCGCGAATACCGGCGGCGAGGGCGTCTTTACGGAAACCCGCCTGCCATTCGGCAAAGGTCTGGGTAGGCTGGATGTCGAGATTCTCACCAGTCGGAACCACCGGCGGAATGATCGCAGGGGCCGTCGCAACGGTGCGGGTCTGAAGCGGTTGGGCGTCGGCGGCGGTGGGTTTTTCCGCGCAGGCGACAAGCAGAATGAGGCTGGAGGCAGCTATCAGTTGGCGAAGGGGCCAACGACGGGAAATACAAAGGGGCATGCACAGGTCCAGAGGATACGAATCAGGTGCAGACCTTAACATGTTGAGCGATGGCTTGCCTTTCAGGCCGCCAGAAAGTAAGAAGCCTCCCAGCTATTAGACTGGAAGGCTTCGCGGCGGTAGCTGCCTTTGCCCTTGCCGGCTCGTTCCTGACGGCTGCGGAACAGTGGCTGGGCGATGATGGATTTGGCCTTGTTGGGGCCATGCTTCGATGGCTTTTTGCTCATGATGATTTCTCGCAAGTGAGTGGTTTTTTGCGGGGCAAATCATCGGCCGAAGTCGGGGTTTTGTCTAGTCCCCGCATTGTGTAGGAAATGATACCTGTGGCGAGGGAGCTTGCTCCCGTTCGGCTGCGTAGCAGTCGTAAAACGGATAGCCGAGGAGTATCTGAAGACGCGCGGTGACTGGTTTTAGGGTCGCTTCGCAACCCAGCGGGAGCAAGCTCCCTCGCCACAAAAGCCTTATTCGGCAGGCAGCGACAATCTCTGACCGGCCATCAACAGCGTCAACCGACTCAGGCTCATCCATGGAGATCCCGCTGCCTGACCTTTGATCTGCGCGTCGATGCGCTGCGCTTCGAGCAGCAACTGCGCCCAGCGTTGCGCCGAGTAACGTTGCAGCGCCTTGCTCATCAGCGGTTTGCGTTTGTCCCAGATCGGCGGTCTGGCCTGGCTGAAGGCTTTGTCCAGCGGCACGCCCTGGCTGTATTGCAGCGACAGGTTGGCCAGCAGGCGCAGCTCCCGGGCCAGCGCCCAGAGAATCACCGGCGGTTCGACGCCTTCGCCGCGCAACCCTTCGAGCATGCGCAAGGCGTGAGCAGCCTCGCCATTAAGAATCGCATCGGTCAGGCCGAAGACATCGAAACGCGCGCTGTCGGCCACCGCCGCTTGCACGGTTTCGACGGTGATCTGGCCACCCTCGGCCATCAGCTTGAGCTTTTCGATCTCCTGGGCGGCAGCCAGCAGGTTGCCTTCGACTCGAGCGGCGATCAGTTCGACGGCGTCCTGACTGGCTGATAGCCCGGCCTGGGACAGGCGTTGACGGATCCAGCTCGGCAACTGGTTGGTGTCCACGGGCCAGATCTGCACGAACTGGGTCTGCGGACCTTCGACCAGTGCCTTGCCCCACTTGGTTTTCTGCGCGCTGCCATCAAGCTTGGGCAGGCTGATCAGCAGCACCGTGTCTTCGGCCGGGCGCGAGCAATACTCAATGAATGCCGCCGCGCCTTTGTCACCGGGTTTGCCGGAGGGCAGACGCAGCTCCAGAAGACGCTTTTCGGCGAACAGCGACATGCTGGCGCCGGCCTGCAGCAGCGTACCCCAGTCGAAACTGGCGTCAGCGGCAAAGACCTGGCGTTCATCGAAACCTTGCAGGCGGGCAGCCGCGCGAATGGCGTCGGCGGCTTCCTGACACAGCAGTGGGTCATCGCCACTGATGACGTAGACCGGCGCGAGGGCGCCTTGCAGGTGTTTACCGAGTTGGGCGGGGGCGAGTTTCATAAGAAGAGGCGAACGGGGCGCCTGAGCGCCCCGTAAGGCTTATTGCTGCGGCAGTTCGACAGGCGACTGACGCGGCGTCTGCGCTTCAGCCTTCTGCGCTGCTTCCAATGCGTCGGCTTCAGCCTTGGCCCTGGCGTCAGCGGTCTGTTGCAGCTGTTCCAACTGGGTCGGAGAGAGCTGTTGCAGGCGCAGCATCATGCGTTGAACCAGTTCACGACGCATTTCCTTGCGGGCATCGTTGGCTTCCTGATCGGAACCCACCAGGTTGTTGCCGTCATGGATGAAGACTTTCTGTACTTCGAGCTTGTCGCTCAGCAGTGGCAGGTTGCCCTGACCCTGGATGTCGTAGTTCAACACCATGGTCATCTGGTACTCGCCAGTACGACCGGCGCCCGCGTAACTGAGGATGCGCTGGCTTTCCTGCTCATCGGTCAGCACCAGTTTGTGAGGTGCGCCGCTGTAGACCTTGACGCCGCTGCTTTCCAGCACCTGACGCAGTTGCGTCACGGTTTCGCCGTAGGCATTGCGGGCGCTCAGGTCGAGTTCCTTGATCGCCAGTTCGGTGGTGCCGGTGCCGCGCAGCTGGAAGCCGCAGGCACTCAGCAGGACTGCAAGGCCCATTACCAGCAAATTGCGTTTGATCATCTTGTTGCTCCCCTTGAAACCATGTGGGCCGGTCAAGCGGCCCGAAAGGTTTTACTCGGCGCCAGGCATGACCTGGCGCCCGATCCAATTTAGCTGGCGACGATATTGACCAGTTTCCCGGGCACTACGATCACTTTGCGAATAGTCAGGCCATCGACGAAGCGCAGGACGTTTTCGTTGGCCCGTGCGGCAGCTTCGACTTCTTCGCGGCTGGCGCTGGCCGGCATTTCGATGTGGCCGCGCAGTTTGCCATTCACTTGAATGACAAGCTGCAGGCTGTCCTGCACCAGGGCATTTTCGTCCAGTACCGGCCAACCGGCATCGATTACCGGGTCAGCATGGCCCAGTCGATGCCACAGATCGTGGCTGATGTGCGGGGTGATCGGTGCCAGCAGCAGGACTACGGCTTCCAGACCTTCGTGAATCAGTGCGCGATCCTGTTCGGTGCCTTGCGCGGCTTTTTCCAGCACGTTCATCAGCGTCATCACTTGGGCGATGGCGGTGTTGAATTTGTGGTTCTGGCCGACGTCGTGGCTGGCCTGCTTGATGGCCTGGTGGATCGAACGGCGAATGGCTTTCTGTTCGTCGTTCAGGCTGGTGACGTCCAGTTTGCCCGGAAGGCCCTGAGTGACGTGCGCTTGAGCCAGACGCCAGACGCGTTTGAGGAAGCGGTGCGAACCCTCTACGCCGGAGTCAGACCATTCCGCGCTCATGTCGGGCGGGGAGGCAAACATCATGAACAGGCGGCAGGTGTCTGCGCCGAACTGGTCAATCATCGACTGTGGGTCGACGCCGTTGTTCTTTGACTTGGCCATCTTCTCGGTGCCGCCGATCTCCACCGGCAGGCCGTCTGCGATCAGCTTGGCGCTAATAACCTTAGCCTTGCTGTCGCGCTCGAGTTCCACGTCCGCCGGGTTGAACCAGGTGTAAGCACCATTGGCTTCGCGACGATAGTAAGTCTCGGCGATCACCATGCCCTGGGTCAGCAGGTTCTTGAACGGCTCGTTGGAGCTCACCAGGCCTTCGTCGCGCATCAGCTTGTGGAAGAAGCGCGCATAAAGCAGGTGAAGAATGGCGTGTTCGATACCGCCGATGTACTGATCCACTGGCAGCCAATGGTCGGCAGCCGCTTTGTCTACCAGGCCACCTTCATAGTGTGGCGAGGCGTAGCGGGCGTAGTACCACGAGGACTCGACAAAGGTGTCCATGGTGTCGGTTTCACGCTTGGCCGGTGCGCCGCATTTCGGGCAGGTGCACTCGTAGAACTCGGGCATGCGTGCCAATGGCGAACCAGCACCATCCGGTACGACGTCTTCCGGCAGCACCACGGGCAGTTGATCTTCCGGGACCGGCACATCACCGCAGGTGTCGCAGTGGATGATCGGGATCGGGCAGCCCCAGTAGCGCTGACGGCTGATGCCCCAGTCGCGCAGGCGGAACTGGGTGCGCGAGGCGCCGAGGTTTTTCTTGATCAGCGCCACTTCCATGGCGTCGAAGGCGCCTGCGAAGTCGAGGCCGTCGAGTTCGCCGGAGTTGATCAGCGTGCCGTGCTCGCCGTACGCATCCTGCCAAGGGGCCGGGCTGGTGTCGCCGGAACTTGTGCGCACCACGGATTTGATCGGCAGGTTGTACTTGGTGGCGAACTCGAAATCACGCTCATCGTGAGCCGGAACAGCCATCACCGCGCCATCGCCGTAATGCATCAGCACGTAGTTGGCGACCCATACCGGGAGTTTTTCACCGGTCAGTGGGTGTTCGACGAACAGCGAGGTCGGCAGACCTTTTTTCTCTTGAGTGGCGACGTCGGCTTCGGCGACGCTGCCGCCCTTGCATTCAGCGATGAACGCTTGCAGCTCAGGGTTGTTCTGTGCGGCCAGGGTAGCCAAATGGTGTTCGGCGGCCACGGCAACGTAGGTCGCGCCCATCAGGGTGTCTGGACGGGTGGTGAATACTTTCAGCACGCCGGTTTCGCCAATGGAGGCGACGTCGAACGGGAACTGCACTTCCATGCCGCGGGATTTGCCGATCCAGTTGCGCTGCATGGTCTTGACCTGCTCAGGCCAGCCCGTCAGTTCGTCGAGGCTTTCCAGCAGCTCATCCGCGTAGGCGGTGATCTTGAAGTAGTACATCGGGATTTCGCGCTTTTCAATCAGCGCGCCGGAACGCCAGCCGCGACCGTCGATCACTTGCTCATTGGCCAGAACGGTCTGGTCGACCGGGTCCCAGTTCACGGTGCCGCTTTTCTTGTAAATCACGCCTTTTTCGAACAGGCGAGTGAACAGCCATTGTTCCCAGCGGTAGTAATCGGGCTTGCAGGTGGTCACTTCACGCGACCAGTCCACCGCCAGGCCCAGGCTGCGCAGCTGGGTTTTCATGTAGGCGATGTTTTCGTAGGTCCACTTGGCGGGCGCTACGTTGTTCTTCATCGCGGCGTTTTCCGCCGGCATGCCGAAGGCGTCCCAACCCATGGGTTGCAGGACGTTCTTGCCTTGCATGCGCTGGTAGCGGGAGATCACGTCGCCGATGGTGTAGTTGCGCACGTGCCCCATGTGTAGCTTGCCGCTGGGGTAAGGGAACATCGACAGGCAGTAGAACGTCTCCTTGCCTGGCTGTTCACTGACTTCAAAGGACTTTTGCTCGTCCCAGAACGACTGGGCGGCGGCTTCGATTTCACGGGGCTGATATTGTTCGTGCATGGCTACTTTTGAACTGAATAGGGGTGGCCTAATCCTCTTCAATGCAACGCTGGACGGTGATAACGCCAAATCGACGTTTCGGTGTCCAGGCGAGCTGGAAGTGGAGTTACAGGAAGCGCCGTAGCATACATGACCGCGCTCTACCGAGGGAAACCCTGATTACACGCAAGGACGCAGCGAATACCCGTCCCGAGGGCCGTTGGTCGCGGCACTCAGCCGGTTTTTTCAGTGAGGCTAAGCTCTAAAAGGGGAGTGAGTCTTATCTTCAATGAGGTGATGGATGGTTGAGTCACAGCAAAATGCTACAAAACCGGAGCTGTACGAAAGACTGATAGACCGTCTCGCAATGGCCTTGGATGTGGCCAAAACCGCCGGTCGGCTTCGCGATGAGCGCCCCCTGGAGCTGGAGCTGCGTGGCTTGAGCCCCGCAGAGTTTGAACTGGTCAAGGCGTACCTGGACCGCAGTGAGCGTGAGACGCACGGATGCTTGTCAGCAGCAGTGAAGCAACTCGAAGCACCACGTTCGGCCAAGATCATCTGGCTCAAGGACAAGGCACCCGGCAAAGGCTCGGTAAAGGTCCGGTCTTTGCAATTCAAGTAAGGGCACTGAGCCGTGGGATATGCTTTTTTGAAGCAAAGTCCTTCCACATTTGTTGTCGCATTGTGTCAATCCACCTAGGCTTCGGGCATCTATGGAGATGCCCGATGCCTTTTCGTTATTTCATTAAACAACTTCTACTGCCGCCCGGCATTTTATTGCTGTTGCTGGTGCTTGCCTGGTGGTGGCGCCGCTCAAGGCCGAGGCTGGCGGGGTTGTGTTTCGTCCTGGGCGTAGGCGGCTTCTGGTTGATGAGCCTGCCAGTGATGGTGGAGTGGAGTGCCAAGGCCCTGGAGCGCGAGCCGTCGCTGACGCGCGAGGAATGGGCAACCTTGGGCCGACGGGCCGATGCGATCGTGGTGCTGGGTTCAGGACGTGAGCGTGGCGACCCGGCCTGGGGTGTCGACCAGCCGACCGGCGTAGGCCTGGGGCGCGAGCGCTATGCCGCGCGCCTGGCCAAGGCGTCCGGCTTGCCGATTCTGACCAGTGGTGGTCTGCATTACGGCACGCCACCGACCGAAGCGAAACTGATGGCGGACTCATTGCTCGATGATTTTGGCGTGACGGTGCGCTGGCAGGAAGGGCGCAGCCGCACGACCTGGGAAAACGCGCAACTCAGCGCCCAGGTGTTGTTGCCAGAGGGGATCAAGCGGGTGGTGGTCGTGACTCAGGCCTGGCACATGCCGCGAGCGGTCTGGAGTTTTCAGCAGGCCGGATTTGAAGTGGTGCCAGCGCCAGTGGGGTTTTTAGGCGTGGACAATGCCCGGCCGCTGGGCGGCTGGATGCCGGAATTCAAATCGATCTGGCAGAGCGGGCAGTTGATGAATGAGGCGGTGGGGCAGATCGGGTATTCGTTGTTTTATCGATAGAAGTGCCGAATATAGAACCTGTGGCGAGGGAGCTTGCTCCCGTTCGGCTGCGTAGCAGCCGCAATATGGGTTAATGCGGTGTATCAGCCAGAATTGGATTGCAGGGTTTGGGGCTGCTGCGCAGCCCAACGGGAGCAAGCTCCCTCGCCACGGAACTTAAACAGTTTTCGCCATCCGGTTGGCCACTAACGCCCAGCCAAACAACAACACGCAAACAATGATTAACGGCCACGAACGCCATTGCAGGTACGGCGTCAGGTTGTGCATTGGCACCACTTCGCCGTATAGAATGCCGCGTTCAAACTGCGGGATCTGCGCAGTGATCTGGCCAAACGGGTTGATCAAACCGGTCACGCCGTTGTTGGTGGCGCGGATCATCCAGCGACCGGCCTCAAGTGCGCGCATCTGCGCCATCTGCAAATGTTGCAGAGGGCCGATCGAGGTGCCGAACCAGGTGTCGTTGCTGATGGTCAGCAGCAAATCGCTGCGGGCGGCGAGGCCTGCGGCGAATTCCGGGTAGACCACTTCGTAGCAGATGAACGGCGCAATCTGATAACCCTTGGCTTGTAGCAGCGCTTGATCGGCCGGCCCACGGGCAAAGTCGGACATGGGCAGGTCGAAGAAAGCGATCAGGCCGCGCAAGACTTCCTGCAATGGAACGTATTCGCCGAACGGCACCAGTTTCTGCTTCAGATAAGTGCCATCGCCTTCACCGACAACGGTAATGCCGTTGAAGAAGCGCTTCTCGTGGTGGACTACCTGGCGAATCGGCACACCGGTAATCAACGCGGATTTACGCTCGGCGGCGAAACTTCCCATCATGTTCAGGTAGCCCTCGGCGGACTCCTTGAGCACAGGGACCGCCGTTTCCGGCCAAATCAGCAGGTCGACGCGTTTGGAGCTCAAGCTCATGTCGCGGTACAGCGCCAACTGCGCATTGAGCTGCGACGGGTCCCATTTCATGCTTTGTTCAATGTTGCCCTGAAGCGCCGCGACGCTCAGTGGTGCGCCCGCCGGGCTGGTCCAGGCATGTTCCTTGAGCGCCATGCCGGCCACCCATGGGCCAGCCAGCAGCAACACGCCGACAGCGATGAAGCCTTTACGGCCAGTGCGCACCAGTCGCATAGCGTTGTAGAGCAGTGCAGCCGTCAGGGCCAGGGTGAAGGAAATCAGCCACATTCCGCCGACCGGCGCGAGCCCGGCCAAGGGGCCATCGAGCTGGCTGTAACCGGAATAGAGCCATGGGAAACCGGTAAGGAACCAGCCGCGAAAGGCTTCCTGACCCACCCACAACGCCGCAAATGCCAAGGCATCGGCCAGCGGTGCCTCGTTACGGCGCAGCCAGCGCGCCCAAATCCAGGCGGGCAGGGCGAAGAACCAGGCAATCGCCGCGGTGAAGAGCAGCATCAAGAATCCGGCCAGCAGCACCGAGGCGCCGCCAAAGTTGTGGATGCTGTAGTAGATCCAGCTAGTGCCCGCGGCAAACAGGCCGAAACCGAAACACCAGCCACGGCCCAAGGCTTGGCGGGGGCTCAGTTCACGCAAACCGGCGTAAAAGAAACCGACCGCCAGCAATGCCAGCGGCCAGATATCGAACGGCGCCAGGGCCAGGGTGGTGAGTGCACCGGCCGCCACGGCCAGCAGGTTACCGGGCCAGCCGGGGCGGGTGATACGGAGCATTTCAGTCCTTAGAATTACCGGGCGATAGGTGTCAAGCGCAGCAAATGAATCCGACGGCTGTCGGCGTTCAGGATGCGGAAGCGATAGGCGCCGATTTCAGTGATTTCGTTGCGTTTTGGCAAGTGCCCGAACGCGCTCATCACTAAACCGCCGACGGTGTCGAATTCATCGTCGGAGAATTCGCTGTCGAAGAACTCGTTGAAGTTATCGATCGGCGTCAGGGCCTTGATCAGGAAGTCACCGCTGGGCAGCGGCTTGATGTAGCTGTCTTCTTCGACGTCGTGCTCGTCTTCGATGTCGCCGACGATCTGTTCCAGCACGTCTTCGATGGTCACCAGGCCGGCCACACCGCCGTATTCGTCAATGACGATGGCCATGTGGTTATGGTTGGCGCGAAACTCGCGCAGCAGCACATTCAGGCGCTTGGACTCGGGCACGAACGTGGCCGGGCGCAGCAGGTCCTTGATGTTGAAGCTGTCACCGTTTTCCTTGAGGATCAACGGCAGCAAGTCCTTGGCCAGCAACACGCCCATCACGTCATCGTGGCTTTCACCGATCACCGGGTAGCGGGAGTGGGCCGAGTCGACAACGGCCGGCAGGAACTCGCGGGGTGTCTGGGTCGCCTTGATGCTGATCATCTGCGAGCGCGGGACCATGATGTCCCGTACTTGCAGGTCAGCAACCTGGATGGCGCCTTCGACGATGGCCAGCGCTTCGCTGTCCAGCAACTTGTTTTGATGTGCATCGCGCAGCAGCTCCAGCAGCTCCTGACGGTTCTTCGGCTCGTGGGCAAAAGCCTGGGTGAGCTTACCCAGCCATGACTTCTGCCCGTTGCTCGATCGATCTTCGCTCATAGCGATTACTCTGAATCCTTTGTTGTTACGGTAGGGGATGTGTCTGTTTCGTCGTCCGCATAAGGGTCAGGATGACCCAGTTCTGCAAGCAACGTTCGTTCCAGTGCTTCCATTTCTTCGGCTTCATCGTCATCTATATGGTCGTAACCAAGCAGATGCAAGCAGCCGTGAATGACCAGATGCGCCCAGTGGGCCGTTAATTCCTTGCCTTGTTCCGCCGCTTCGCGCTCGACCACTGCTACGCAGATCACCAGATCGCCGAGCAAGGGAATGTCGAGAAACTCATCGGGAACATCGGCCGGAAACGACAAAACGTTGGTGGCGTAGTCCTTCTGCCTCCAGGTGAAGTTCAGTTCACGGGCTTCCTCTTCGTCGACCAAACGGATGGTCATTTCGGAGTCGGCAGTACGCTGGCGCAGGGCCAGTTCGCACCATTGACGGAATTCGGCTTCGCTTGGGGCAGACGCTTCGGTAGCCAGTTGCAGATCAAGCTCAAGCATCGGGGCGAGTGTCCTTGGGAGAGAGCTTCGCCGGTTCGTCGGCTGTGCGATTTTCGAAGCGCTCGTAGGCTTCGACAATGCGCTGCACCAGCGGATGGCGCACCACGTCCTTGGGCATGAAGTGGGTGAAGCTGATACCCGGTACGTCTTTCAACACCTCGATCACGTGATGCAGCCCGGACTTGGTGCCTTTCGGCAGGTCGACCTGGGTGATGTCACCCGTGATGACGGCGGTGGAGCCGAAGCCGATCCGGGTCAGAAACATCTTCATCTGCTCGACGGTGGTGTTCTGGCTTTCGTCGAGGATGATGAAACTGTTGTTCAGCGTACGACCGCGCATGTAGGCCAGCGGTGCGACTTCGATTACTTGACGCTCGATCAGCTTGGCGACGTATTCGAAACCGAGCATTTCGTAGAGCGCGTCGTAGAGCGGGCGCAGGTACGGGTCGATTTTCTGGGACAGGTCGCCGGGCAGGAAGCCGAGCTTTTCGCCCGCTTCAACCGCCGGACGAACCAGCAGAATGCGGCGAATCTGCTCGCGCTCCAGCGCGTCTACCGCGCAGGCAACGGCCAGATAGGTCTTGCCGGTACCGGCCGGGCCGATGCCGAAATTGATATCGTTACCGAGGATTTCCTTCACATAGCGCAGCTGATTCAAGCCGCGAGGGCGAATCATGCCTTTCTTGGTGCGCAAGGCGACGGACGGTTCGGCGGGGGAGTGGTTGTCCAGTTCCTCGACGGCCGATTCCTGCAGAAACAGGTGAACAGTGTCTGGCGACAGCTCGGTACCTTTGGTTTCCCGGTACAGGCGGCGCAGCAGGTTTTCCGCGGAGGTAGTGTGCTTGGGCTCGCCGATCAGTTCGAACTGGTTTCCACGGTTGCGGATCTCGATAGCGAGGCGCTGTTCGATCAAGCGCAGATGCTCGTCGAATTGCCCGCACAAATTGGCGAAGCGGCGAGCTTCAAAAGGCTCGAGGATGAAACGATGTGGTTCTATGGGTGCGTTCAAGGTCGTATTTAGCCGCCCTGGGGCAATTATGATGAATCAAGGATAGCGCCAGTCGCCTGGGTGCGAAAGCTCTTAAATATCGCAAAGTCAGTCACCGTCCCTGTGGGAGCCGGGCTTGCCCGCGATGAACGATAACGCGGTTTGTCCGACGGACCGCGGTGTAGCCATCGCGGGCAAGCCCGGCTCCCACAGGTGACGAGGTGTTATGGGATCAGCGAGCCCCGCAGCGAGTGCGGTTGTGCGGCATCGATGTGCACGTCGGCGAACTGGCCGATCAGGGTCGGATTGTCGCAACGGAAGTTGACGATACGATTATTCTCGGTCCGGCCTTGCAGTTCGCCGGGGTCTTTTTTCGAATAATCGGTTACCAGAATCCGCTGAATGGAGCCCACCATTTGTCGGCTGATCTCAAAACCTTGCTGGTTCAGGCGATGCTGCAGGGCGTTAAGGCGTTCTTTTTTCAGTTCTTCCGGCGTTTCGTCAGCCAGATCAGCGGCCGGAGTGCCCGGGCGCTGGCTATAAACGAACGAGTAGGAGAAGTCGAAACCGACGTCTTCGATCAGCTTCATGGTCTGCTCGAAGTCTTTCTCGGTTTCGCCCGGGAAGCCAACGATAAAATCTGAACTGATGCAGATTCCCGGCACGGCGGCCCGCAACTTGCGCAGTTTGGATTTGTACTCCAGTGCGGTGTGGTTGCGCTTCATCGCCGCGAGGATCCGGTCGGAACCCGATTGCACCGGCAAATGCAGGTGTTTCACCAATTCCGGTACGTCCGCGTGGGCCTGGATCAGGCTGTCGGAGAATTCCAGTGGGTGCGAAGTGGTGTAGCGAATCCGGTCGATGCCATCGACAGCCGCCACTACGCGGATCAGTTCAGCCAGATCGGCCAGGCGACCATCGTGAGTGGTGCCGCGATAACCGTTGACGTTCTGCCCCAGCAAGGTCACTTCGCGCACGCCGTTTTCGGCCAGGTGAATGATCTCGGCAATCACGTCGTCGAACGGCCGGCTGACTTCTTCACCGCGCGTATAAGGCACCACGCAGAAGGTGCAGTACTTGCTGCAGCCTTCCATGACCGACACATAGGCGCTCGGCCCATCGATGCGCGGCTCGGGCAGGTGGTCGAATTTTTCGATTTCCGGGAACGAGACGTCGACTTGCGGCAGCTTGGTCAGGCGCGCGGCGTCGATCATTTCCGGCAGGCGGTGCAGGGTCTGCGGGCCGAATACCACGTCCACGTACGGAGCGCGATCACGGATGGCCGCGCCCTCCTGGCTGGCCACGCAACCGCCGACGGCGATGACCATGTCCGGGTTGGCCAGCTTCAATTCGCGCCAGCGGCCCAGCTGGGAATACACCCGGTCCTGGGCGCGTTCGCGGATCGAGCAGGTGTTGAGCAGGATCACGTCGGCGTCTTCAGCGCGAGCGGTGACTTCCAGGGCCTGATGTTCGCCCAGCAGATCGACCATGCGCGAGCTGTCGTACTCGTTCATCTGGCAACCGTGGGTTTCGATGTAAAGCTTCTTGGCCATGGACAGAGTCATCACGTGATTCAAAGAACCGCGCATTATAGGGAACATGCACCAAGGTTCCTACCGTTGCGCGTCCGGCGGCTATGCTATAGTTCGCGCCCTCATTTTTATCCCCGATGTGTTACCCGCCCACCATGACCAAACGTGAAGCTCCAATCTACAAGGTGATTTTCCTCAATCAGGGCCAGGTGTACGAAATGTACGCCAAGCAGATCTATCAAAGTGATTTGTGGGGCTTCCTGGAAGTGGAAGAGTTCGTCTTTGGCGAGCGCACGCAAGTGGTCGTCGATCCGAGCGAAGAGAAGCTCAAGGCTCAGTTCGAAGGCGTTGTGCGCAGTTTTGTGCCGATGCATTCGATCGTGCGCATCGACGAGGTCGAGCGCCTGGGCACGCCGAAAATCAGCGAAGCCCGTGGCGCGGTCGGCAATGTCATGCCGTTTCCGATGCCGATGCCTGAGAAGTAGGAAGCAGGTCTTTGAGGTGAGAACGGCTTTTTGTGGCTAGTGATGCTTGTGGCTGATGCTTGTTGTGGCGAGGGAGCTTGCTCCCGTTGGGCTGCGAAGCGGCCCTGAAATCAGCCGCCGCTAACTTCCAGGCAGACCGCGTGTGCTGACTTTACGACTGCTGCGCAGCCGAGCGGGAGCAAGCTCCCTCGCCACAACAAGCTCCCTTGCGATCAGCGAGCTCAGGGCAGTGGCGAAAACGGCGTACGCCCATCGGCGCTCTGCAATTCCATCAGGTATTTACGGAAAATTTGCCCCAGCACCTGGGTAGCGACTTCCAGATCTTCGCGGGGCATTTTCTCGGCGACTTCGTCGGCGGTGTCCAGCGCCTCTTCGGCACCGTTGACCGCGGCCATTTTCAGCACGATATACGCCTGAACGTTATTGGCCGGCACGCCTTCGCCGTGGAAGAACATGGTGCCGAGTTTGAATTGCGCCTGGGCGTGGCCTTGCAGCGAGGCCTTTTCGAAGTAGCTCAGGGCTTGATTGAGGTCGCGCGGCGCGTTTTTGCCGTCGTAGTAGAACTCACCCAACTCGTATTGCGCTTGCGCATCCCCTTCATCCGACGCTTTCTGACAGGCGGCGAGCGCTTGCGTCAGGTCTTGCGGCTGAGTATTGAGGGTGCAGCGACCCATCGCCGGGATCAACAACGAGTTGCCGCCTGCTTGTGCGAGCGCGAGCAGGGGCTGAAGGAGCAACAGGCAGCCCAGTGCAAGGGTGCGGCCGGTGCGGTTCATGGGAATCGACTTACCTCTGAGGGGCGCGTGGACCCATCGAGGGGATCCAATAAGCGCGCATTATGAAATAAGCAGGACCAACCTTACAAAGTCTTTACTCGTTTTTCTGCTGCGCGGGGAATATATCGCCCACTTTGCGCAGATTATTAGCAGATGAGTAGGAAAAAGGACGCGAATGTAGGTGAAAGCTGACGCTGGCAATCGCCAACGTCAGCGTTGCAGCTTTATTTTAGTGCGGCGAATGCACGCTCGGCGGCGTCCAGCGTCAGTTTCAATTCTGTTTCGCCGTGGGCGATCGAGGTGAAACCGGCTTCGAAGGCGCTTGGCGCCAGGTACACGCCACCTTCCAGCATCAGGTGGAAGAAACGCCCGAACAGGCCGGCATCACTGGCCATCACGTCATCGAAGGTCACGATGTCGTCGGCACCGCTGAAGTACAGGCCGAACATGCCACCGGCCTGAGTGGTCACGAACGGAATGCCGGCGGCATCGGCGCGCTGCTGCAGGCCATCGAGCAGACGGCTGGTGTAGTCGCTCAGCTCGGCGTGGAAACCAGGACGACTGATCAGGCGCAGAGTGGTCAGGCCAGCCGCCATCGCCAGCGGGTTACCCGACAACGTACCCGCCTGGTAGACCGGCCCCAGTGGCGCGATTTGCTCCATGATCTTGCGTTTGCCGCCGAAGCAGCCAACCGGCATGCCGCCACCAATGATCTTGCCGAAGGTGCTCAGGTCCGGCGTGACGCCGTAGTGGGCTTGGGCACCACCGAGGGCGACGCGGAAACCGGTCATCACTTCGTCGAAAATCAGCACCACGCCGTGTTTGTCGCACAGGGTCCGCAGGCCTTCGAGGAAGCCCGGTGCCGGTGGTACGCAGTTCATGTTGCCGGCCACTGGCTCGACAATGATGCAGGCCACTTCCTGGCCGACTTCGGCGAGCATGGTTTCCACCGCGTCGATGTCGTTGAACGGCAGCGTCAGGGTGTGTTTGGCGAACGCCGCCGGTACACCGGCCGAACTCGGCACGCCTTGGGTCAGGGCGCCGGAACCGGCCTTGACCAGCAGGCTGTCGGAGTGGCCGTGGTAGCAGCCTTCGAATTTGATGATGCTGTCACGGCCGGTGAAGCCACGGGCCAGACGGATGGCACTCATGGTCGCTTCGGTACCGGAGCTGACCATGCGCACCATTTCCATCGACGGCACGATCGAGCAGACCAGATCGGCCATCTCGGTTTCCATCGCGGTCGGGGCGCCGTAGGACAGGCCGTGTTCCAGCTGTTTGCGCACCGCGTCCAGCACGTCCGGATGGCTGTGACCGAGAATCATCGGCCCCCAGGAACCGACATAATCCACATAGCGCTTGTCGTCTTCGTCGGTGACGTAGGCGCCTTCGGCGTGTTTGAAGAACAGTGGCGTGCCGCCAACGCTCTTGAACGCACGAACAGGCGAGTTCACGCCTCCGGGAATGTGTTTCTGGGCATTGGCAAACAGGGTTTCGGAACGAGACATGATCGGGCTCTCAGAAAATCAGGATTTGAATAATTCGTTAAAGGCGCGGGCACGGCGCGTTACTTCAGCCGTGCTCTCGGCGCCAAACAGGCCATGCACCACCGCCAGCAGATCGACCCCGTGGGCCACCAGTGGCGCAGCGTTGTCCAGAGTGATGCCGCCGATCGCGCAGATCGGTAGATGCAGTTTGCCGCGGGCCTGATCGAGCAGATCGAGGCTGCAGGCCGGTGCGCCGGGCTTGGTGTTGGAGTTGAAGAAGCGGCCGAAGGCGACGTAGCTGGCGCCTTCTTTGGCGGCTTGTTCGGCGAGTTCGAGTTGCGCGTGGCAGGTCGAACCGATAATTGCCTGGCGACCGAGCAGTGCGCGAACCGGCATCAGCGGGCCATCGGTCTGGCCAAGGTGCAAACCGACACCAAGGCGTGCAGCCAGTTCGTAGTCATCGTTGATGATCAGCTGGGTCTTGTAGAGTTCGCACAAGCTGCGCAGGGATTCGGCCTCGCGCAGACGCCGGGCCTCATCACTACTTTTGTCGCGGTATTGCAGCAGAGTAACGCCGCCGTCCAGCGCCGCTTTTACATACGAAAGAAATTTACCGGCCAGTAACTGGCTGTCGGTAATGGCGTACAGGCCACGTAGTTTCATCGGACAAGCCTCTGCGCTTCACGCATAGAAAATTACGAACAGAAGTCCAGTGGCAAGCGGCGCGGCACGAACTGGCCTTTGCCCAGCTGCTCCGCATCACGCAAGGTGCGCCAAGTGTAGTCAAGCGCGCTCTGTACGGCACTGACGAGGTGCTCACCCTGGGCCAGGCGACCGGCGAGGGCGCTGGCCAGCGTGCAACCGGAACCGTGATAGCTGCCGGGCAGGCGCTGGCAGGTAAAGGTTTCGCGGCGACCGTCGCGGCTGTACAGGCGATTGTGTATTTCGTGTTCGTCGCCATGACCGCCGGTGATCAGCACGTGTTTGACGAACGGCAGGAGTTTTTCAGCGCACTCGTCCGCAGTGCCTTCGGGCAGTTCGGCGAGAATCCGGGCTTCGGGAAGGTTGGGGGTGGCAATGATCGACAGTGGCAACAGGCGTTCGCGCATGGCGTAGCCGACTTCGTCCTTGCCCAGTCGTCCACCGCCGCCGGCGCGCAGCACCGGGTCGCAGACCACCGGCAAATGCGGGTGCGCTGAAAGCAGTTCGACCACGGTGTCGACCATTTCCAGGGAACCGAGCATGCCCAGTTTGACGGCGGCGACTTCGCAGTCGTTGAGCACGGCGTTGGCCTGGGCCAGCACCCACTCGCGATCGAGAACGCGGAAGTCAGTGACGTTGACGGTGTCTTGCACAGTCAGGGCGGTGACGGCCGGAGCCGCATGACAACCCTGAGCGAGCAGGGCTTCGATATCTGCCTGCAAGCCGGCGCCACCACTTGGGTCGTGGCCGGAGAGACAGAGGACAACGGGGCGAGAGCTGTAGATATTCATGGTGCGCGAGCTTACCACCAAACATATTTTTTCGGGTGTTGTGGCGGCCATCGCGGCCGATACATTGTGGCGAGGGGGCTTGCTCCCGTTCGGCTGCGAAGCAGTCGTCAGTCAGGCGATGCTATATGTAGCCGACTGCCTGTTTTGGGGCCGCTACGCAGCCCAGCGGGAGCAAGCTCCCTCGCCACAGGAATCTCTATGCACTGGGGCATTGTCACAACCTGACCAAGCCAACAGCTCTAACTCAATATATAGAGCTGGAACGCTTGTTCTAGAGCCTTTGTAGGAAAAATTTCTATGGTGCTCAATGGCCATCAACGGCTATGCTAGAGTGGATCCAAACCAATAACAGGTAATACCGGTTTACGTCTACTCAAAAGGAATGGGGGGCTTCCTGACAGAACCGGACAGGCCACGCTGGGGCTTAAATGCGCTATTTGCTGATGTTGCTGTTGTGCTTGCCCCTCCTGGCGAGCGCCGTCGAATTCGACGAGTTCACCCAGAGCCTTCCCCTGGGCCGAACGATGCAGGTTTATGAAGACGCGGGCGGTCAGGCGACTATCGCCGATGTCCGTGCGCAAGCGGCGGCCGGGCAGTTCAAGCCCCACGATAAAGCCACCCTCAACGCCGGTTATTCGCGGTCAGCGTTCTGGCTGAAAATCGATCTGCAGTACCATCCGACCAACCCGGCGGCACAACGGTCCTGGTTGCTGGAGCTGGCCTATCCGCCCCTCGATCATCTTGATCTGTACTTGGCCGATGCTGGCGGTGACTATCAATTGGTCCGACAGACTGGCGATGCGTTGCCGTTCGCCACTCGCCAGATCCGCCAGAACAACTATCTGTTCGATCTGAACTTTGCGCCTGGGCAGGCGCAAACCGTGTACCTGCGCCTGCAAAGCGAAGGGTCGGTTCAGGCGCCCGTCACCTTGTGGTCAAGCACCGCTTACCTTGAAGAGCAGCCGGTGCGGCTCTATGTGCTGGGGCTGATTTACGGGGTGTTGCTGGGGATGCTGGTCTACAACCTGTTCATCTTCCTCAGCGTGCGCGACACCAGCTATCTCTATTACATCGTTTATATCGCCTCGTTTGGCTTGTACCAGCTGTCGGTGAATGGCGCGGCCGTGGAGTATTTCTGGCCGAACAATCCGTGGTGGGCCAACGCCGCGACGCCGTTCTTCATCGGTTGTTCAGGGTTGTTCGGCAGCCAGTTCGCCCGAAGCTTTTTGCGGACGGCGACCCTCAGTCGCTGGCTCGACCGTTTGCTGCTGGTGTTGATTGCATTCAGTGCGGTGGTGGTCGGGTTGTCATTGATGACCAGTTACGCCCTGGCCCTGCGTCTGGCGACGCTGCTGGCGCTGGTCTTTACCGTGGTGATATTCGCCGCCGGGATTTTCGCCTGGTGGCGCGGCCTGCGGGTCGCGCGGTATTTCATCATTGCCTGGTCGGCGTTCCTGCTCGGTGGCATCGTCAACACCCTGATGGTGTTGGGTTACTTGCCCAACGTATTCCTCACCATGTACGCCAGCCAGATCGGTTCGGCGATCGAAGTGGCACTGCTGTCCCTGGCCCTGGCCGACCGCATCAATGCCATGCGCGAGCAACAGGCTCAGACGCTGTTCGATGCCGGCCAGAAGCTCGAAGTGCTGAACCAGCAATTGGCTCACAGTAACAAGCTCAAGGATGAATTCCTCGCCACCCTGACCCACGAACTGCGCACGCCCATGAACGGTGTAATCGGTTCGCTGGAGTTGATGCAGACCGTCGAGATGAACCCGGAACTGGAGCAATATCAACAAACGGCCGCCGGTTCGGCGCGGGACATGATGCGCATGGTCAACGGCATCCTCACCCTGACCGAATTGCAGGCCGGCAAGCTCAAGGTTTATCGGGACACGTTCAGTTTGCGCAGTGTGGTCGAGGCCTTGCGCATGCAGTTCGATGGCAATGCGTCGGGCAAGTCGCTGGACTTCAAGGTCGAGGTTGCACCGGGGTTGCCGGATCGCTTGCATGGCGACAGTGACAAGCTGACGCAATGCCTGGAATGCCTGCTGGATAACGCAATCAAATTCACCCGTGTCGGCGGGTTGGCGCTGCGGGTAACGGGCAGGCCGGTAGCGTCCGATCGACTGGCACTGTCCTTTGCGGTGATCGATACCGGCATCGGCTTTACCGATTTGGACGAGGCAACGCTGTATCAACGCTTCTTCCAGCTCGACGGCTCGATGACCCGTGAATACGGTGGTTTGGGCGTTGGCCTGGCCATTTGTCGGCAACTGGTCGAATTGCTCGGCGGGCGCCTGAGCCACCGCTCGGAACCGGGGCGCGGCAGTCGCTTTCAACTGGACGTCGAATTCGTGCTGCCGATGGTGGAGTCTGCGCCTTCGATTATCCGGCAAACCTCCCACCTGCGTTTGCCTCAGGACTGCACGGTGTTGCTGGTCGACGACAACAGCATCAATCAATTGGTGATGCGTGGCATGTTGCTCAAGCTTGGGTTCCGCGTGCGCACCGCCGACAGCGGCCTCGCTGCGCTCGATTACTTGCAGCGTGAAACCGTTGACGCGGTGCTGCTCGACAGTCAGCTGCCGCCACTGGACGGTGTCTCGATCTGCTGCCGAATCCGCGCCTTGCCGGGTTGCGCCGAATTACCCGTGTTCATGATTGCCTTGAGCGCGGACCGGGCCTATTGCCCGAGCGACACCTTGGTCGACTACTTGAGCAAGCCGGTGAAATTCGAAGACTTGCAGGCGGCGCTCTATCGGCGGGTGCTCTGTCCAGGGCAAAGCGAAAGCGCCGACAGTTAGGCAGATATGCCACTTTGTTCAACTTCGGGGCGGTGCTTAACTGAAAGTCCCTTGGCTGACCAAAGGAGCCCCGTCATGAACCTGCATCAGTTCGCCGAAACCCACGAAGTCACCAACCAGCCACCGTCGCTGGACGGCACCAACCTCTATCGCATCGACCTGCCTTTGCAGGAGTGGTCGCGGCGTTTCGATGCCGGTTGGGCCGAGTCGCGGATCGACGCTTACGGCGCATTGGCCGGCGGGCCGCTGATGGAGGCGGGGTTTGCGGCCAATCAGAACAAACCGGTGTTCGTCAGCCATGACCGCTATGGTCATCGCATCGATCTGGTGGAATTTCACCCGGCCTACCACGAGTTGATGCGCACGGCGGTGGAGCATGGCCTGACAGGCTTGCCTTGGACCGACCCGCAACCGGGCGCCCACGTTGCCCGCGCGTCCATGACCTATTTGCACAGTCAGGCTGAAGCCGGCAGCGGTTGCCCGCTGACCATGACCTTCGCCAGCGTCCCGGCGATGCGCCTGCAACCGGATCTGGCCGAACAATGGTTGCCGAAAATCCTCGCCACCGAATACGACCCGCGCAACGTCGGTATGGCCCACAAGTCCGGGGTCACCATCGGCATGGCCATGACCGAGAAACAGGGCGGCACCGACGTGCGGGCCAACACCACCAAGGCGTATCCGGTCGGCGCCAGTGGGCCCGGTCAGGCGTATGAACTGGTGGGCCACAAGTGGTTCTGCTCGGCGCCGATGTGCGACGCCTTCCTGACCCTGGCCCAGACCGACAAAGGCTTGACCTGTTTCCTGCTGCCGCGTCATCGCCCGGACGACACGCGCAATCAGTTCTATATACAGCGGCTGAAGAACAAACTCGGCAACTGGTCCAATGCCTCCAGTGAGGTGGAGTTCCGTGGTGCCCTGGCCTGGATGGTCGGAGAAGAGGGCCGGGGCGTTCCGACCATCATCGAAATGGTCGCCGTGACCCGTTTCGATTGCATGGTCGGCTCCAGCGCGCTGATGCGCCAGGCGCTGACCCAGGCCAGTCATCACTGCGCCCACCGCAAGGTCGGTGGCAAGTTGCTCAGCGAACAACCCTTGATGCAAAACGTACTGGCCGATCTGGCCCTGGAAAGCGAAGCGGCGTTGGCCTTGAGTTTGCGCATGGGCCGGGCGCTGGATCATCTGGATGACGACCACGAAGCGAAATTCGCCCGACTGGTGACGGCGGTGGGCAAGTACTGGATCTGCAAACGCGCGCCCGCGATGATCAACGAGGCTGCCGAATGCATGGGCGGCGCCGGTTATGTCGAAGAAAGCATCTTGCCGCGGCTGTACCGTGAGGCACCGGTCAACTCGACCTGGGAAGGTTCCGGCAACGTGCAATGCCTCGACGTATTGCGCGCATTGTCGAAAGAGCCGGGCGTACTTGATGTGCTGTTCAGCGAGTTGGGCGACGGTCATGGCGACAAACGTCTGGCGGCGCACATCAGCCAATTGCAGACCGCGTTCAAGGACACCGGCGACATTCAATACCGCGCCCGCCAACTCACCGAAGACATTGCCTTGGGGCTTCAGGCCAAGTTGTTGCTGGAGGCGGGAAATGCGTCGGTCAGTGATGCTTTCATCGTCAGTCGCCTCGGTTCGGCCGGTCGGGTGTATGGAACATTGCCGCGCGGGCTGGATGTGGAAGCGATTGTGGCTCGGTCGACCCCGCAAGGATTCTGACCACAGTTTGATCAACAGCACTGAAACCTGTGGGAGCGGGCTTGCCCGCGATAGCGGTTTAACATTCAACATTGATGCTGTCTGACACACCGCTATCGCGGGCAAGCCCGCTCCCACAGGGTTTATCTGTGTCTCAGAATTGATGTGAGCCAACACGCCACTGTTCCCGTGAAGCGACGATGCAGGCAAGATGAAGGTCTGCAAGTCAGAACACAGGAAGCTGATCGTGACCGAAGCGTTTATTGTCGTTCAAACCGCCGAGCAAGCCGTGGATCGGCTTGCTGCCTTGCACGAGCGTGCAACCACAGCGCTGAATCAGGCGCTCAAGCGTTATCTCAAGGATCGTGTCGAGCCGGACGCTGAGCAGCGTGCTCTGTTTCGTTATCCCGAGTTGCGTCTGACCTACCTTTGTCAGGGCGAAGTCCCACAGACCACTCGCGCCTATGCCAAGGTTCAACTGCCGGGAACCTACAGCGTCACCGTCACTCATCCGGCAGCTTTCCGCAAATACCTGCTGGAACAACTTGTCCCGTTGATGCATGACTTCACCGTGACCGTGGAAGTCGGCGTCAGTCAGCAGAACATTCCTTATCCGTACGTGGTCGAGCAAGGCGATGAACTGGCCGGCTCCGGCGTGACGGCGGCGGTGCTGGCGCGAGTGTTCCCGAGTACGGATTTGTCGGCCGCCACCGATGGCATTGCCGATGGCTTGTACGATTGGGAAAACACCGACCCGCTGCCGCTGGCCCTATTCGACGCCGCGCGGGTGGACTTCTCCCTGCGCCGACTGGTGCATTACACCGGCAGCGACTGGCGCCATGTGCAGCCGTGGATTCTGCTCACCAACTACCACCGCTACGTCGACCAGTTCATCGTTCATGGCCTGGAGCAACTGCGCAACGATCCGCGTTTTGTACGCATGGTGTTGCCGGGCAACGTGATCATCGAAAAGAGCATGGACCATGGCGAAGCGTCGGCGATTGCCGCGGGCGTGGTCTGGCATCGTTACCAGATGCCGGCCTATCACCTGATCGCCAGCGACGGTCATGGCGTGACCCTGGTGAACATCGGCGTCGGCCCGTCCAACGCCAAGAACATCACCGACCACCTGGCGGTATTGCGTCCGCATTGCTGGCTGATGATCGGCCACTGTGGCGGCTTGCGTCAGTCACAGACCATTGGCGATTACGTGCTGGCCCACGCCTACATGCGCCGCGACGGGATTCTCGATCGCGTCGTGCCGCCGAACATTCCGATTCCGGCTCTGGCCGAAGTGCAGATGGCGTTGCAGCAAGCGGCCGCCAACATCACCGGTGAGAAGGGCGACGAGCTGAAGAAGCGCCTGCGTACCGGCACCGTGTTGACCTACGACGACCGTAACTGGGAACTGCGCTGGGCGCAGGAACGTCCGCTGATCAACCTGTCCCGCGCCGTGGCGGTGGACATGGAAAGCGGCACCATCGCCGCGCAAGGTTACCGCTTGCGGGTACCGTACGGCACGTTGCTTTGCGTATCGGACAAACCGTTGCACAGCGAAATCAAACTGCCGGGTTCGGCCAACGCCTTCTATGAACGCGCGGTCAGCCAGCACTTGAAGATCGGTATCGAGGCGGTGGATCTGTTGCGCACCGAACTCAACTCGCTGCACTCGCGCAAACTGCGCAGCTTCGACGAGCCGCCGTTCCGCTAACGGTTTGTCATGGTCATTTGGCGGTTGGGGCACTAGCATTAGCAGCCCTGACCGTTAGATGTTCCTTTTCCCATGTCTCGTCCTCCACGTCCCGTTTCCCGCCGCCCTGGCGTGAAGCCTGCGCCATCCTCTTCAGCCCCGCGCCGTGTCGCCAAAGCGCCGCCGGCCGAGCCGAAGCTGATTCTGTTCAACAAACCGTTCGATGTGCTGACGCAATTCAGCGACGGCGAAGGGCGGGCGACGCTCAAGGACTTCATCGAGATTCCGGGGATTTACCCGGCAGGGCGGCTGGACCGCGACAGTGAAGGCCTGCTGCTGCTGACCAACGACGGCCAGCTTCAGGCGCGAATTGCCGACCCGAAACACAAACTGGCCAAGACTTACTGGGTACAAGTGGAAGGCGAACCAAGCGCCGAGCAGTTGCAGCGCTTGCGCGATGGCGTCGAGCTGAACGACGGCATGACGCTGCCGGCCGAAGCGCGACAACTGGACGAGCCTGAGCTGTGGCCGCGCAACCCGCCCGTGCGCTTTCGTAAAAGCGTGCCGACCAGTTGGCTGGAACTGGTGATTCGCGAAGGCCGCAACCGTCAGGTACGACGCATGACCGCGGCGGTCGGCTTGCCGACGTTGCGTCTGGTGCGGGTCAGGATCGGAGACTGGTCGATCGAAGGGCTCGATCAGGGCCAGTGGAAGGAAGTGCCGGCGCGCTTATAGAGTGCCGGATTCGATCAGGCCGATGACCACACTTTTGATCACGAATGCGGCCACACCCAGCCCCAGTACGAAGAACAGAATGAACGAGCCGAAGCGCCCGGCCTTGGATTTTTTCGCCAGATCCCAGACGATGAAACCCATGAAAATGATCAGGATGCTGACCAGTCCAGTCATCATCCACTCTTCGAGTACTGCAGGATCCATTGAACATCTCCAGCGTGGGTGGGGCTAAAAGGCGCTGGAGTATACGCCATGGTGGATTGGCGGGGCATTGACCTGCGGCAGTGTGTCGCGGCTATTCGTCGCCTGTGGTGGCCCCTTCGCGGGCAAGCCCGCTCCCACAGGTTTTGTGTCGGTCACAATATTGCGGTCAATACAAAACCTTGTGGGAGCGGGCTTGCCCGCGATGGCGTCATCAGCTACGAAGATGAGTCAACGGCAGTTCAGTGCTGTTGAGCACCTGATTCAACACAAAACTCGACCGCACACTCGTCACCCCTTCAATCCGGGTCAGATGCCCCAGCAGCAGTTTCTGATAGTGGTCCATGTCCGGCACTACCACTTTGAGCTGATAGTCCGCATCCATCCCCGTCACCAGGCTGCATTCCAGCACTTGCGGCAAGGTGCGAATGGCGGCTTCGAAGTTCTCGAAACGCTCGGGGGTATGACGGTCCATGCCGATCAGCACGTAGGCGGTCAGGCTCAGGCCGAGCATCTTGCGGTCCAGCAGGGCGACCTGACGGGTGATGTAACCGTCGTCTTCCAGTTGCTTGACCCGCCGCGAGCAAGGCGAAGGCGACAGGCCGATGCGTTCGGCCAACTCCTGATTGGAGATGCGCGCGTCGCGCTGTAATTCCGCCAAAATGCTCAAGTCGTATCGGTCGAGTTTGCTCATCAATCAGGCCTTTGTCATAACTATTGCGGAGGATTATCTATCCTGAGTTAAAAATTGCGCAAGTGATGTTTGTTTGAGCAATCTTCGCAATCCTCTGTCGTCGCTCCGGGCCTATTCTTATCACCAGAATCACTGCTCGGACAAACAGTCCAATGCGGCTCGCCCAATCAGGCCAGCTGCGGCCGCCACCCCCACCGGGGATGTGTCGGCCCCCGAGCTACACACTGTCCAGAAGACGGCGTGAGGTGAGCCGACGTCATAAGCGTCGAGCACGGACGAAGTTCTCAAAGGGAGGCCGACGGGTCTCCCTTTTTTCTTGCCCGCAATTTCTCCCCAGCCCTCAATAAATAAGTTGCGCGACTGATAACCTGTCACAGAACCCGGCCTGCACTTTCCCAGTCTTACGTACAGGCCCTAACCCGCAGTGAGGAAAAGCATGAAGTCGCGCATCTGGCGTTTGACCGGTGTTGGTTTGCTGTGTGTGAGTGTCACTGCGCAATCGCTGGCCGATGAGCCGCAATATCGTGGTCCCGATAGCGGGGAGCGTGGGGCGGATCATCAGGGCAAAGGTCAGGGTCATGACGGTAACAATCAGCCTCGCCAGCAGAGCAACGAAATCATTCGTGGCGACAACAGCCGCAAGTTCGAGCTCCACGACCAGAATCAGGGCGGCCAGCGTCAGAACCGTGTACAGCACGACTCCAATGTTCAGGAGCGAGCGCCGCAACAACCCAGTAACAATCTGCCGATTCAGGGCCGGCCCGACACCGTGCGCCAGACCCAGGAACCCCGGCGTGGCTACTATCAGGACGAACCGCGGCGCAACAATGACAACCGGAATTGGCAGACTGGCGGTAAGGGCTCACGTCATGATGACCGTAGTTGGCCCGGTCGCCCGGATGGGCACGGCAATGGCTGGGGTTCGGGCCCGCAATATCGCCCAGGGCATGTGATCGATCGCTTCCCGGACCGCAACTTCCGCGTGCCGTATCGTGGGCAGGATTATTTTTATTCCGGCGGTTACTGGTATCGCCCGCAAGGCCCGCGTTACGTGGTGGTTCAGCCGCCTCGCGGGATTCGGGTCAGCTACTTGCCCGATTACGCGCGTGAAGTGTGGATCGGCGGCGCGCTGTTGTTCCTGGCGGCCGGCGCGTATTACGTCTATCAGGAGAGCACTCGGGATTACGTCGTGGTCGAACCACCGGTGCAGCCGCAACCGGTGGGCAGTGGTTATGACGTGGTGGCGTATCCAGCCAACGGCCAGTCGCCAGAGGAGGTCAGTCGGGACGGTTACGAGTGTTATCGCTGGGCCGTGGAGCAGAGCGGTTTCGATCCGCGCGCCGTCACCTATCAACCGGATCCGTCGGTGGTGCAAGTCTACCGACAGGCCCAAGGCAACTGCCTGAGCAGTCGCGGTTATCAGGTGAGTTACTGAGCCCTGGCGGCGTTCACCACTTCCTGCGGGTCGGCGTGCACCAGCACTTCGGCTCGCGGATAGGCGGTGTGAATCGCATCGGCGGCTTGATCGCTGATGCCGTGGGCGACTGACAGCGTCAGCTCCCCCGGCAATTCCAGATGCAACTGCACGAACCACTGGTTACCGGAAATCCGCGTGCGCAAGTCGTGAGCGCCCAAAACCCCCGGTACGCTGCAAGCCAGTTCAAGCATGTGCTGGCTGACATCCGGCGGCAGCTCTTCATCCATCAGCACCGCAAAACTTTCCCGGGCGATATGAATGGCGCTCCAGAGGATGTAGGCGGCGATCCCCAATCCGAACCAAGGGTCGACTTGATACCAGCCAAACCCGGCCAGCACCAGCGCCACCAAAATGCTGCCGTTGAGCAGCAGGTCCGAGCGGTAATGCAAGGAGTCGGCACTCACGGCGTTGGAACCGGTTGCCTTGATCACCCGATGCTGCAACATCAGCAGGGCCACGGTCAGGGCGAGGGAAAACACAATCACCCCGATACTGAGCCACGCTGCGCCTATCGGCTCCGGATGTTTCAACCGTTCGATCGCCTGCAAGGCAATCAGCACCGCACTGCCGCCAATGAACAGAGCCTGAGCCATGCCCGCCAATGATTCGGCCTTGCCATGCCCGTAACGATGATCGTCGTCGGCCGGGCGCAAGGCGTAATGCACGGCCAGCAGATTGAGCAGCGAGCTGACGCCGTCGAGTGCCGAGTCGGTCAGCCCGGCGAGCATGCTCACCGAACCGCTCAGCCACCAGGCGATGGCTTTGGCGACCATCAACGTGCACGCCACCGCCACCGAGGCGCGCGTAGCCAACCGCAGCAGGCGGGCGTGTTCGGTACTGGTGGTCATAGGTACGGCGTTTCCTTTAAGTGTCCCTTCGAACGCATGAATTATGCGGCCGGTTGCAGGCCGAACATGGCCAATTGCTGGGCACTGCCCTTGTGCTGGATCAGGCGTGGATCGTCCAGTGGGAAGCTGCGGCCCAGTTCACTTTCCAGAATAGTCTGCAACTTGTGGTTATCGACTTTGCCGTCGGCACCGATGGCTTCCTTGAGTTTTTCCGGAGCCACCTGAGCAGTCCGGCCGGGTTCGAAGTAAATGGCACCTGTGGCGAAGTCCACCGCAAAGGCGATCAGCCCGGGGATGATGTAGAACAGCAGACCCACGGCATCCAGCGCGGCGATGGCCGGGTCGATCTTGCCATCGATCTGACCGCGACGATCCGGGTAGAAAATCGAGCCGCAGGCCGTTACCTGGGTCAGCAAGGTCGCGACCAATACACCGCCGATCAAGCGAAAGGGAGCACGCATGTGAAATCTCCTGGGTTATCTGGAAACGAAGCATCGTCGATATGAATTAGGACCGCGCTGAACGCCGTTATACTCGCCGCTCTGTTTGGGAGCCAGCATGATTTCTTTGCCGATTGATGAAGTTTTACCTGCCCTGCGTGAAGCCCTCGCTACACGCCACGAAGCCGTGCTCGAAGCACCGCCCGGCGCCGGTAAAACTACCCGAGTGCCCTTGGCCTTGCTCGATGAGCCGTGGCTGGCCGGGCAGACCATTCTGATGCTCGAACCACGCCGCTTGGCCGCGCGGGCGGCGGCGGAGCGGTTGGCCAGTGAACTGGGTGAGAAGGTCGGCGAAACTGTTGGCTACCGGATTCGTCTCGACAGCAAAGTCGGCCCCAATACCCGTATCGAAGTGGTTACCGAAGGCATCCTCACCCGGCGCTTGCAGGATGACCCTGCGCTGGAAGGCGTGGGCTTGCTGATTTTCGATGAGTTCCACGAACGCAGCCTCGACGCCGACCTGGCGTTGGCCCTGAGTCTCAATGGCCGGGAGCTGTTTCGTGACGATCAGCCACTGAAAATTCTGTTGATGTCGGCAACCCTGGAAGGTGAACGCCTGGCCGGGTTGCTCGATGATGCGCCGATCCTGCGCAGCGAAGGTCGCATGTACCCGGTGGCGATGCGTTGGGGCCGACCGTTTCAGTCCGGTGAATTTATCGAGCCAAGGGTGGTGCAGACCATCCTCGACGCGCTGAACGATGAGGCCGGTAGCTTGCTGGTGTTCCTGCCGGGGCAGGCCGAGATTCGTCGGGTGCATCAGCAATTGGTCGATGCGCTGGGCGAGGGCACGTCTGTGTTGCTTTGCCCATTGCACGGCGAACTGGATCTGGCGGCGCAACGCGCGGCGATTGATCCGGCGCCCGCCGGAAAACGCAAAGTGGTGTTGGCCACCAACATCGCCGAGACCAGCCTGACCATCAACGGTGTGCGCGTGGTGATCGATGCCGGGCTGGCGCGTGTGCCGCGTTTCGATCCCGGCAGTGGCATGACCCGCCTCGACACCCAACGCATTTCCAAAGCGAGTGCCACGCAGCGCGCGGGTCGGGCCGGGCGCCTGGAGCCCGGCGTGTGTTATCGCCTGTGGTCGCAGGATCAGCACGAGCAACTGGCGGCCTACGCCAGTGCGGAAATTCTCTCGGCGGATCTTGCCGGGCTGGCCTTGCAACTGGGGCGTTGGGGCGTGACGCCGAGTCAATTGGTTTGGCTGGACATCCCGCCCGCCGCAGCTTATGCGCAGGCTCAGGATTTGCTTGAACGTTTGGGCGCGCTGGAAGGCGAAGCGCTGACCCGTCATGGTCAGGCGATGGCTGAACTGCCGGCTCACCCTCGCATCGCGCATCTGCTGTTACGCGGTCAGGCGCTCGGCTTGGCGGACATGGCCTGTGATGTCGCGGCCTTGCTCGGCGAGCGAGATATTTTGCGTGGTGCCGGGGCCGATCTGCATAGCCGATTGGTGCTGTTGTCCGGCGAAGAGCGGGCTGCACGCGGTGCGCAGGGCGGTGTTCAGCGTGCCCGGCAGCTGGCGCGGCAGTATCGCGGCTACCTGCGAGGAAAAGCGTCGGAGCCGGTCAGCGATCCGGATCATCCGCGCTGGCTTGGCGCGTTGCTGGCGTTGGCTTATCCCGATCGAGTCGCCCAACAGCGGCGGGCCGGTGGCGCTGAATATCGATTGGCGAATGGTCGAGCGGCGCTGTTCGCAGAAGCCGACAGTTTGATGAAACAACCTTGGCTGGTGATTGCCGATCTTGGTAGTCGCCAAGGCCAGCGTGAAGAACGGATTTATCTGGCGACGGATTTCGATCCAGCGTTGTTCGATTCAGTGCTGGCCGAGCAGGTGCGTTGCGTCGATCAACTGGATTGGGATGAGCGCGAAGGCGTGCTGCGGGCCGAGCGTCAGCGCAAGGTCGGCGAATTGATTCTTAGCCGTGAGCCGCTGACCGGGCTCGATGAAAACGCTCGCAGTCAGGCGCTGGTGAACTTGGCGCGGCGCAAAGGTCTGGAGCTGTTGCCCTGGACGCCAGAGCTGCGTCAGTGGCAGGCGCGGGTTGCGTTGTTGCGCCAGTTGGATCTCGCTGGTAAAGGCGTGAGCGAATGGCCGGATGTCAGCGACGCTGCATTGCTCAAAAGCCTCGAACACTGGCTGATGCCGTATCTGGGCAAAGTCTCGCGACTCAGTCACTTCGCCAATCTGGACTTGTCGAGCATCGTCCATAACTTGTTGCCGTGGCCCCTGCCGCAACGGCTGGATGAGCTGGCGCCGCATCATTTGAGCGTGCCATCGGGTTCATCGATTCGTCTGGATTACAGCGAGCAGCCGCCGATTCTGGCGGTGCGTTTGCAGGAGCTGTTCGGCCTGGCCGAGACGCCGCGCATTGCTGGGGGCCGGCAAGTGGTGAAACTGCATCTGCTGTCCCCGGCGCGGCGACCGGTGCAGGTGACTCAGGATCTTGCGAACTTCTGGCGCAGTACGTATGCCGAGGTGAAAAAGGATTTGAAGGGTAGATACCCGAAGCACTACTGGCCAGACGATCCGCTGGTGGCCGAGGCGACGGCGCGGATCAAACCTCGTAAATAGTACAAATGTGGTGAGTTCACTTTCTGTGGCGAGGGAGCTTGCTCCCGTTGGGCTGCGAAGCGGCCCAAAATCCTGTCACCTCTTTTCTTCAGATGTACCTGGTCAGCTGGTTTACGACTGCTGCGCAGCCGAGCGGGAGCAAGCTCCCTCGCCACAGTTGACCTATAGCGCGGCCGGCAACAGAAACCGTGCAATCACCGGCAAATGATCGGAAATCCGCAACGTATCGTCCTGCCTCACCCTCGCCTCAACTCGTTTGATGTGCGGGCTATAAAACAGGTAATCGACGGTCCGGTCCGGGCCGTTCAAGCCCGGGTCATTCGGGTAATGGGTCAGCCATTGCGCCCGGTCGATCCCGCTGGCTTCGTTGTTGGTGGGGATCAACGGGTACTTGTCCCACAGCACATGCAGCGCGCTGTCGGCGGAGTAGGGCGTGCGTTGCTCGGCGGGCAGGCGTCGATACTGGCCCAGCGGCAACAGGTTGAAGTCACCACCGATCAACCACGGCGTGCCGCGGCTTTCATACTTGTCGAGGACCTTGGCCACGGCAGTCACCTGGCTTTGCAAGGTTTCGTCGAACGGGCTGGCGGCACGGTCCAGATGGGTGTTGAACACGGCCATTTGGCTGCCGTTATTCAATGGCAGGTGAGTGACCAGCAAGGCGTTTTTCGGCTTGAACTGACGGCTGATGAAATTGGTCGGTGCGACGGGTAATTGCAGGCGTTCGGCGTGTTCGATCTGATAGCGGCTCAGGGTTGCCAATTGCCGGCCAACGCTGCCGTAGATGTGCGGTTCAGGCACGAAGTCGGCTTTCCAGTCGAAGGCCTGCGCGCTGCACGGATACAGGTCGGTGACTCGATCCTGAAGCAGTTTGAACTGGTTCTGGTAGTCACTGGCTTTGGCGCCGTCATCAAGTTCCTGCAACAGCACGATGTCTGGTTGCTCGTCGCGAATCACTCGCGCCACTTCGTCGAGGCTGAAGGCCATGTCTTCAGGTGTAGGGCTCTCGTCATTCCCTGCGGCCAGATCGTTCCAGAACACGTAGCGCTTGCCTGCCAGGTACTGGACGTTCCAGGTCATCACCTTCAGCGCCTGGCCGGGCACCAGCGTCGGCGCCTGGGCGTTGCAACTGACTGGCAGCACTTCCTTGGCCTGGGGGCGCCAGGTCAGGCTGTAGATCAGCAATGCAATCAGGCCAATGGCAATCAGCACGCACAGCAGGGTGTAGCGCAGTAGTCGGGTCATGGCTCGGCTTATAGCGTTACAAAATTGACCCCGAGCATAACCGAGAGCAGCGCCCAAGCCCAAGGGTAGAGCGCTCAGAGCGCTCAGAGCGCTCCGTCAGCTTTCTCGGGCGCATCGGCGATCAGCATGAACAAGCGGAACACCACCACGCTGGTGAACAGTTGCAGAAAGCTGTGAGCGCTGTCGATCAGCAGAGATATCACCGGGTTCTGCGGTTCGGGGTAAACCGCCAGTGTCGCCCCCTTGAGCACCCACAGCGGGCCCATCACGCACAGAATGCACACCAGAATGCGCAGGAAATTCCCACGGGTCAGGCGCAGGCTTTCCTTCATCGCCGCCAGCGGTGCCAGGCCGCGCAGCACCAGCAGGTACTCGCCGAACGCCAGTGTCACCATCAGCCAGATGCCCGGCAGAAAATACAGTGACAGGCCGATCAGAATCAGCAGTGTATTGAGGGCGGTCAGCAGGGCGAAGCGCGGCCACAGGGTCGCGGAGGTCGCCAGCAAGTCGCGGGTGCGCGGCGATTCGCCACGGCTGCGGGCATCGAGAAACAGGATCAGTGCGGCGGTGTACAGCGGATACACCAGCAGGCCGACCAATACACTGATGCCGGGGAAACTGTCCGGCTCGGTGGAATGGTCGACTACTTGTTGCAGCAGCGCCTCGAAAATCACCAGCGGCAGGCATAGCTGCACGATCTGGCGCAGGTTGCGCTTGAAGAAATACAGAGAGTCACGCAGTACATCGAACGGATTCATCAGTCGGTATCGCAGGTTGAAAGCAGTGCCTCACTTTAACCGATGAAACCCTTTGGGGCGCAAACGTAAACGTTCGGTAAAGGTTATTGAAACATCCTGTATCAGCCCCATTACTGGTGAGCACCTTATCCACCGTGGATGAGGGCAACGATATTCCCGGCAATCTACGAGGTCGCCATGAACAGCGAAGAACAAACCCTGATCGATGGACTGTATTCCCGGCTGCAACAGGCCGAAACGGATTCAGCCCCGCGCGACGCCCAGGCCGAAGCGCGGATCAAGGAACACCTGACTCGCCAGCCAGCGGCGGGCTATTTCATGACCCAGGCGATTCTGGTGCAAGAGGCAGCCATCAAGAGCCTCGACGAACAGAACAAGCAACTCACCCAACAAGTCCAGCAATTGCAGGCTGAACTGCAATCGGCCAAGGCTCAGACGGCGGCTCCGGCGCCGAGCGGCGGTGGCTTTTTGTCGAGCATCTTCGGTGGTAGCTCCCGTGATCCGCAGCCTGCGCCGACTCAAAGCGCAGCTCCGTCGAATGGCGGCTGGCGTGAACCGGGGCGGCCGTCGTTCAACTCGCAGCCGCCACAGCAAAATTTCGGTGCGCCGGCTGCTCAGCAGAACTTCGGAGCGCCGCCTCAGCAGAACTACACCCCGCAACAACCGGTCGGCAGTGGTTTCCTCGGCGGTGCGTTGAAAACTGCAGCGGGTGTGGCCGGTGGCGTGATGCTGGCGCAAGGCATCAGCAGCCTGTTCCAGCACAATCAGCAGCCGGAAGTGGTTGAAGTCATCAAGGAAGAACCGGCTCAGGTCAACGATCAGAGCGACAGCGGCAATGGCTGGGGCGGCGATCAGCGTGTGGCTGACAATTCCAGCGATCAAGGCGGATTCGCCGACGCCGACTATAGCGATGACAGCTCATCGTTCTTCGGTGGCGACGACGATTCCTTCGTCTGATACATCTGTGGCGAGGGAGCTTGCTCCCGCTGGACTGCATAGCGGGCCCCTTGGGTTTTAAAGCAAGCGGGCCGCTGCGCACCCCAGCGGGAGCAAGCTCCCTCACCATATGGCCGATTATTCGCGGAACAATCCATCGGGCTGGCATACTGGGCAACTTTTCGGGCCTGGTGCCTGATCCTGCCCGCGCTTCGGCACGTTAATGAGGATGTACGGTGAAAAAAATCGCAGTGTTCGCCGATGTCCAGAACCTCTATTACACCGTGCGTCAGGCTTATGGTTGCCACTTCAACTACGCCGCGCTGTGGGCTGACATCAGTAAAGAAGGGCAGATCGTCGAGGCCTATGCCTATGCGATCGATCGTGGCGACAGCAAGCAACAGCAGTTTCAGCAGATCCTGCGCAATCTCGGTTTCATCGTGAAGCTCAAGCCCTACATCCAGCGCAGCGACGGTTCGGCCAAAGGCGACTGGGACGTGGGCATCACCCTCGACATCATGGACGCCGCCGACCATGTCGACGAAGTGGTGCTGGCCTCCGGCGATGGTGATTTCGACATGCTGCTGGAACGCATCATCAGCAAGCACGGCGTGCAAGCGGTGGCCTATGGTGTGCCCGGTCTCACCGCCAATTCGCTGATCCGCGCCGCCAGCCGTTATGTGCCGATCGAAGGCGCGTTGCTGCTCAAGAATTGATTTTTACGGAGTTGAAACAGGTTTGGAACGCATAGCAGTCATCGACTTTGAAACCACCGGGCTCTCCCCGAGCAGCAGCTGCCGGGCCACGGAAATTGCCGTGGTGATTCTTGAACAGGGGCGCATCGTCGAGCGTTATCAAAGCCTGATGAACGCTGGCGTGCGGGTGCCGGCCTTTATCGAACAACTCACCGGCATCAGCAACGCCATGCTGCGCACCGCGCCCTCGGCCGAGCAGGTGATGAACGAGGTCAACGAGTTCGTCGGCATCACACCGCTGCTGGCGCACAACGCTGCGTTCGACCAGAAGTTCTGGGACTACGAGCTCGGACGAATCAAACGCACACGCTTGCAGAACTTTGCCTGCTCACTGTTACTCGCCCGCCGCCTGATGCCCGCCGCGCCGGACCACAAACTCGGCACCCTCACCACGTTCGCCAGCCTGCCCAATACCGGCAAGGCTCACCGGGCCATGGCCGATGCCGAAATGGCCGCCAACCTGACGGCGCACTTGGCTGAAGAATTGCGGCGCAAGCATGGGCTGCGGGAGTTGTCCCATGATCTGCTCGTCAGTTTGCAGAAAGTGCCGGCGGCGAAGATCAATGAGCATTTGAAGCGGCATCGTGGGTTCTGACTGAAACACCGGTGAACCCCTGTGGAAGTGAGCCTGCTCGCGAAGGCGGAGTGTCAGTCGACATCAATGTTGAATGGTAAATAGCTTCGCGAGCAGGCTCGCTCCCACAGGGTCGGTGTCTGACGTTGTTCTTGTGTTTAACCACGCCTCAAATTCGATGATTACTCCTACCAAATATTAGGAATTTGTCCGTCTTGCCCCGTACCTGCAGCATCGATAACCTCTGGGACGTCGCTGCCAATTCAGCGACCGGGCCTGCAAGCTCGTCGAGGTTTGGTAGATAACTACAGTCGCACCTATAATCGCGTCGCTTTACTTGGCGACCATCGATTTATGGTGGCTGTGTACGGGGTGACCTTCGGGTCTGCCGGGGTTATCTATCGACTCGGTCTTGCAGACTCGTACACAGCTGCCACCCATCACCTGCAAGTGATGCTGGTATCTCCAACTTTTCGATGGATTATTCGCCATGATCAAAGTTACCCCCAATCCCTCTGAAGACCCCGCGCAATCAGTTGCGAGCGCAGCTCACTTCATCCCCAGAACATTCATCCGTCATCACATCCAGCTACGAGCACTTTTGCTGCATGCAGAGCCATGGTTCTGTGCCCGCGATATCGGCCGGTTGATGGGAGTAGATATAAACGGCAGACAAGCGCTCAAGCTTGATGCGGATCAGCGGCGGGTGATGAGTTTGTCCGGAAGCGATGACGCGCAAGAGACCTTGATGCTCAGCGAGTCAGGCGTGTACGCGATGCTGGTCTACCACTACTGCCCGGAAAACCGCCATTTGCGACGTTGGTTGACCCACCATGTGGTGCCGATGTTGCGCGAGGAGGCGGGAGCCGTTTCGACTCAAGCACCGCATATGCGGGCGATGGAGTGGGCCGGTGGAACGCTGCGGCTGCTGCATTGGCGCAAAGAACCTTGGGTGCGCCTGCGGGATATGCCGGGTTTGTTGTCTGCAAGTTACAGCGGCGTCTGACAATTCGCTTCGCGGGCAAGCCCGCTCCCACAGGGATGGTGTAATTTCTGTGGGGCGGGTTATCGGCAAGGCTCACCGGGCCATGGCCGATGCCGAAATGGCCGCCAACCTGACGGCGCACTTGGCTGAAGAATTGCGGCGCAAGCATGGGCTGCGGGAGTTGTCCCATGATCTGCTCGTCAGTTTGCAGAAAGTGCCGGCGGCGAAGATCAATGAGCATTTGAAGCGGCATCGTGGGTTTTAAGACCCACTACAAATCCTGTGGGAGCGGGCTTGCCCGCGATGAGGCCATCAACATTCAACATCTTTGTTGACTGACAGTCCGCTATCGCGGGCAAGCCCGCTCCCACAGGAGCCGTACAACATCACGATTTGCCATTCCCTTCCAACTGCCCCAACGGCACGCGCTTCTCGATGGCGCTGGATAGCACGATCGAGGTCTTGCTGAACCCGAAGGTGGCAATCCGGTTGATCAACTCCTCCAGCTCCGGCATCGAGCCCACCGCCGCTTGCATGATCACGCACGGGTCGCCGGTGACGCGATGGCATTCGGTGAGCTGTGGGATTTTGATCAGTTCGTCGTAAGCTTTCTGGTTGCCGTGCTGGTTCAAGCGCAGTTCGATGACGCACTGTATCGGCAGGCCAAGTTTCGCCATGTCGACTTTCGCCTGGTAGCCGGTGATCACCCCGCAGGCCTCAAGTTTGGCCACGCGCTCGGCCACCGCTGGAGCGGACAGGTTTACCTTGCGCGCCAGCTCGGCGTAGGACGCACGACCGTTTTCCAACAGGGCGCTGAGGAGCATGCGGTCGTATTTGTCCATCATGGCATTCCTGGAAAAAGACTGACTTTCGAAAGCACGGTTTATAGCGCTGAACTCCGTGTTTTGAAAAGTGTACCGGTGCGATAAACAGGTTTTGTAACTTATTTTCTGCCGTTGGCCTTTCTAGAATAGCTGCTCTCCTTGTCTTGTTCTCGAGCTGCCCATGCCTGGCATACGCCGTTTTTCCTTACCGCTGATCGCTGCTTTTTTCGCGCTGTACGTGATTTGGGGATCGACCTACCTGGTGATTCGAATTGGCGTGCAGTACTGGCCGCCGTTGTTGCTCGCCGGTATTCGCTTCGTGATCGCCGGGACGTTGATGTACGCGTTCCTGCGCTGGCGCGGGGCACCGGCACCGACGTGGGCGCAATGGAAAGCTGCGGGGATCATCGGGATTTTGCTGCTGACGTGCGGTAACGGTGCAGTGAGCGTGGCTGAACACACCGGTGTCGCCTCCGGCGTTGCCGCGTTGGCGGTGGCGACGGTGCCACTGTTTACCTTGCTCTGCGGATATTTCTGGGGCGCGCGTAATACCCGTCTCGAATGGGCCGGGATTGTGCTCGGGCTGATCGGTATCGCCATGCTCAACCTCGGTTTCAATCTGCAATCGAGCCCGTTGGGTGCGGCATTGCTGATATTCGCGGCAGCATCCTGGGCTTTCGGTTCGGTGTGGAGCAAACACTTGCCGTTGCCTCAGGGCGCGATGGCCAGTGCGGTGGAAATGCTGGTGGGCGGCGTGGTGTTGTTGATCGGCAGCGCGGTGAGCGGTGAGCAACTTGAGGCCATGCCACCGATCGAAGGCTGGGCGGCGCTGGCGTACCTGACCGTCTTCGGCTCGATCATCGCCTTCAACGCCTACATGTACCTGTTGAAACACGTGCGTCCGGCGGCGGCCACCAGTTATGCCTACGTCAACCCGGCGGTGGCGGTGTTGCTGGGCATCGTATTTGTTGGCGAGACCATTGGTATTGAAGAAGCACTGGCCATGACAGTGATCATCAGTGCGGTGGTGTTGATCGGGTTGCCGCAGTGGCGCCGAGGTGCCGATCGGCCTGCGGTAGTTGTGCCGACAGAATCCCGAGCGAATTAGGGTAAACTGCGCGCCATTGCACACTCGTTTTGCACAACCGCGCTGAATTTTCCTACGGTACTCCCATGACTTTCGCCACCCTTGGCCTGATCGAACCCTTGCTGCGCGCTCTCGAGACGCTCGGCTACCAGACCCCTACGCCGGTGCAGACACAAGCGATTCCGGCGGTGCTGGCTGGTCGTGACCTGATGGCCGCAGCCCAGACCGGCACCGGCAAGACCGCCGGTTTCGCCTTGCCGCTGCTGCAGTTGCTGGCCATGGAAGGGCCGAAAGTCAGCGCCAACTCCGTGCGCGCACTGATCCTGGTGCCGACCCGCGAACTGGCTGAACAGGTTCACGAAAGTGTGCGTCAGTACGCCGAGAACCTGCCGTTGAGCACGTACGCGGTGTACGGCGGCGTCAGCATCAACCCGCAAATGATGAAGCTGCGCAAAGGCGTCGACCTGTTGGTGGCGACTCCGGGCCGCTTGCTCGACCTGTTCCGTCAGAACGCGCTCAAGTTCAACCAGTTGCAAACGCTGGTGCTGGACGAAGCCGATCGCATGCTCGATCTGGGTTTTTCCGAAGAGCTGGGGAATATCTATAAAGCGCTGCCGAAGAAACGTCAGACGCTGTTGTTCTCCGCGACCTTCTCCGACGCCATCCGCACCCTGGCCGGGCAAATGCTCAACGACCCGCTGAGCATTGAGGTCAGCCCGCGCAACGTCGCTGCCAACACCGTCAAGCAATGGGTGGTGACGGTGGACAAGAAGCGCAAGTCGGAGCTGTTCGTTCACTTGATGCGCAAAGGCAAGTGGAAGCAGGTGCTGGTGTTTGCCAAGACCCGTAACGGCGTAGACGCGCTGGTGGAAAAACTCCAAGGCCTGGGCATCAATGCCGACGGCATCCACGGCGACAAACCTCAGGCGACCCGTCAGCGGGCACTGGATCGTTTCAAGGCCAGTGAAGTGCAGATCCTTGTAGCCACCGACGTGGCAGCGCGTGGTCTGGATATCGAAGATTTGCCATTGGTGGTCAACTTCGACCTGCCGATCGTGGCGGAGGACTACATCCACCGTATCGGTCGTACTGGTCGTGCGGGCGCAACCGGGCAGGCTATTTCGCTGGTGTGCGCCGATGAGGTGAATCAGCTGTCAGCCATTGAGATGTTGACCCGTCAGACGTTGACTCGCCAGATGGAGCAGGATTTCGAGCCTGAACACCGCGTGCCGGATACTGATGCCAGCGGTCAGGTTGTCAAGAAGCCGAAAAAACCGAAGAAGCCCAAGACCTCCAGTGGCGGCAAGCGCAACCTGGGTAAATGGGTCGAGAGCGGTGATGCGTCGGCGCCGGAGCCTTCGATCAAGCCTGTGCGTAAAGTGCCGGTGTTTAATACCGGGCCGCGTAAGCGTAAGCCTTGATCTGCTGCGGCGCCTGTTAGGCCGCCATCGCGGGCAAGCCCGCTCCCACAGTGATGTGTATCGTTCACAATTCCCCTGTGGGAGCGAGCCTGCTCGCGATGGACGCGCCTCGGTCTTCAATCCTTGCGCTGCAACCACTCCACCATCCCCAACCCAGCCGCTCGCCCACTGGCGAAACACGCGGTCAGCAGATAGCCGCCGGTCGGCGCTTCCCAATCGAGCATTTCACCCGCGCAGAACACGCCGGGCAGTTGCTTGAGCATCAAACGTTCATCCATCGACTCGAACATCACGCCCCCCGCGCTGCTGATGGCCTCGTCCAATGGCCGGGTTTTCACCAGCGTCAGCGGCAATGCCTTGATCGCCTTGGCCAGCAATGCCGGATCGGTAAAACATTCGGACGGTGTCAGTTCCCGCAGCAACGCCGCCTTCACGCCATCAAGCCCAAGCTGACTGTGCAGGTGCTTGGCCATGGAGCGAGAGCCGCGCGGTTTACTCAGCGCAGACTGGATTTTATCCACAGGCTTGCCCGGCAACAGGTCGAGGTGAAGGGTTGCCGAGCCGTGTTGATTGATCGCTTCGCGGATCGGTGCCGACAGGGCGTAGATCAAACTGCCTTCAATTCCCGTGGCAGTGATCACACATTCTCCGAGTCGCGGCACATCGTCATTGAGGCCAATGGCGATGTTTTTCAGCGGGGCGCCTGCGAATTTGCTGACCATCAGTTCGCTCCAGGCCTTCACCTCGAAGCCACAATTGCTCGGTTGCAGCGGCGCCAGTCCTACACCGCGTTGTTCCAGCGGCAGCATCCAGGCACCGTCCGAACCGAGGCGCGACCAACTGCCGCCGCCGAGGGCCAACAGGGTGGCGTCGGGTTGAATGGTCTTTTCACCTTCGGGACTGTCGATGCGCAAGTCACCGTTGCCATCCCAACCGAGCCAGCGATGGCGGGTGTGGATAACTACGCCGGCATCGCGCAGGCGTTTGAGCCAGGCGCGCAACAGGGGCGCGGCTTTCATGTCGGTAGGAAACACCCGGCCGGAGCTGCCGACAAAGGTTTCGATACCGAGGTCATGAATCCATTGGCATAAGGCGTCGGCACCGAAGGACCGTAACAGCGGTGCAATCTGTGGTGCTCGTTCGGCATAGCGTGAGAGAAACGCCGGGTAGGCCTCGGAATGGGTGATGTTCATGCCGCCGACCCCGGCGAGGAGGAATTTTCGCCCCACTGAAGGCATGCCGTCGTACAGGTCGACTTTGATCCCGGCCTGGCTCAGCACTTCAGCCGCCATCAAACCGGCAGGGCCGCCGCCGATGATGGCGACGTGAGGGGGGAGGGAAGTGGAGGGCTGGGTCATGGCGAGAGCTGCGGTATGGCGGAGTAGCCGCGCATTCTAGCAGTACACAATAACTGTGGGAGCGGCGGTGCGGCGATCCGACTTGCCCGCGATAGCGGACTGTCAGGCAACAATGATGTTGAATGTACCGGCCTCATCGCGGGCAAGCCGTCTCCCACAGGGATCATTGGTGTGTTCAAGAACTGGTTAAAAAACAACCACCGCTCTGTAGCCTATACCCCGCATGGCCTGTAGGCCCTTTCACTCAGGTTATCCACAGGCGGTTCCACAGGCATTGTGGGTAAAGACCCATAGATCAATGACAACCTGATGACTGCCAGACCCGTTGGGCGCTGTGATGGAGGATGCCATGACGGCGCGCCAAAGCCTTGCGGTCCTTGCTGTAGCCGCCGCCGATCACGCCGACCACTGGAATATCCCGGCCCAGGCAATGGCGCATCACGCTTTCATCGCGAGCGGCGACGCCTTCGTCTGTCAGCTTCAGATAACCCAGGGCGTCATCCTTATGCACATCGACACCGGCGTCGTACAGCACCAGATCCGGTTGGTAGAGCGGCAGCAAATAGTTGAGCGCATCGTCCACTACCTTCAGGTAATCGGCATCGCCCATGCCCATCGGCAACGGAATATCCCAATCACTTTCGGCTTTGCGTGCAGGAAAATTCTTTTCGCAGTGCAGGGAAACGGTCACTGCCTCCGGGGTGTTGTGCAGAATCCGTGCAGTCCCGTCACCCTGATGCACATCGCAGTCGAAGATCAGCACCCGATTCACTCGGCCACTTTCCAGCAGGTAATGGCTGATCACCGCCAGGTCATTGAAGATGCAGAATCCGGCGGGATGATCGTAATGCGCGTGATGAGTGCCACCGGCCAAGTGACAGGCCAAACCATGCTCCAGTGCCTGTTCGGCCGCCAGCAGCGAACCGCCGACCGCTCGCACCGTGCGCCGGGCCAGCGCTTCGCTCCAGGGTAGGCCAAGGCGTCGCTGATCTTCGCGGGACAACTCGCCGCCCATGTAGCGTTCGATATACGCAGGGTCATGGGCGAGGGCGAGAATCTCTGGCGGGCAGAGGTCCGGGCGTAGCAAGTCGGTGTCGCGGGCAAGGCCACTGTCCACCAGGTGATCGCGCAGCAGGCGAAACTTGTCCATGGGGAAGCGGTGATCCGCCGGGAACTCGGGACTGTAGTCTTCGTGGTAGATCAATGGCAGGGGCATGGCTGATTTATACAGAAAGGCCTGTAGGAATGAGTGAAGGATCCTACCAGCGATGTAGACTTGGCGGCATGAAAACGGAGGGGCGGGGCACAATGGAGCCAATACTGGAACTCGAAAGCGCACGGCTGTTGTTACGGCAGTGGCGTGATGAGGATTTGCCGGCGTTTGCGGCGATGTGCGCCGATCCACAAGTAATGCGTTATTTTCCGGCACCCTTGAGTCGACTGGAAAGTGCCGCGTTGATCGGGCGGATTCGCGGGCATTTTGCCGAACATGGTTTCGGCCTCTGGGCACTGGAGCGCAAGGACACCGGGGCGTTCATCGGGTTTACCGGGCTCGGCGTGGTCGGCTTTGATGCGCCATTCACGCCGGCCATCGAAATCGGCTGGCGCCTGGCGCGCGAGCACTGGGGGTTGGGTTATGCCGGTGAAGCAGCGTGGACCGCTCTGCGCTGCGGGTTTGATCGGTTGGCGCTGCAAGAGGTCGTCGCATTCACCACCAAGACCAATCTACCATCCGAGAAAGTCATGCAGGCCATTGGCATGCACCATGCCCCCACCGATGACTTCGACCACCCACGACTCGACGCCGACCACCCGTTGCGTCGGCACGTGTTGTACCGCATCACCCGTGAGCAATGGCTGCAAACCTTGCATGGATAAGCAGGCGCGGACGTTTACAATGGCCCTCATGTTGAACCGGGCCATAAACTGAATCGACCGCCGCAGCCAAGACTGCGCGGCATTGCGTTGTGTGAGGAGAGTCTGAATGAGCCAAGTGTTGGAAGATCTGGTAGACCTGCTGACCCTGGAACCGATTGAAGAAAACCTGTTCCGTGGCCGCAGCCAGGACCTGGGTTTTCGTCAGCTGTTCGGCGGCCAGGTACTCGGCCAGTCCCTGTCGGCGGCCAGTCAGACCGTCGAGCCGGCGCGCCATGTGCATTCGATGCACGGTTATTTCCTGCGCCCGGGCGATGCCAAATTGCCGGTGGTGTATCAGGTCGATCGGGTGCGCGATGGCGGCAGCTTCAGCACGCGCCGGGTGACGGCGATCCAGAAGGGCAATCCGATTTTCACTTGCAGTGCCTCGTTCCAGTACGACGAAGAAGGCTTCCAGCACCAGAGCGAAATGCCCCAAGTGGTCGGCCCGGAAAACCTGCCGTCTGAGCTGGAACTCACCCAGCAGCGCGCGCATCTGATCCCTGAGCACATGCGCGAAAAACTGCTGTGCCCGAAACCGATCGAATTCCGGCCGGTGACTGAAAAAGATCCCTACAACCCGCAGCCTGCCGACCCAGTCAAATATGTCTGGTTCCGTGCCGATGGTGCCTTGGCCGATACCCCGGCGCTGCACAAATACCTGCTGGCCTACGCGTCGGACTTCGGTCTGCTGACCACCTCGATGCTGCCCCACGGCAAATCGGTCTGGCAGAAAGACATGCAGGTCGCCAGCCTTGATCACGCGTTGTGGTTCCACGCCGACCTGCGCGCCGATGACTGGTTGCTGTATGCGATGGACAGCCCATGGGCTGGCAATTCGCGCGGATTCTCCCGTGGCAGCGTGTTCAACCGTGCTGGGCAACTGGTGGCCTCGGTCACTCAGGAAGGCCTGATTCGCCATCGCAAGGATTGGGCATGAGCCTGGCCGAGGTACGGCACTGGGTGTTCGACATGGACGGCACCCTGACGGTGGCCGTGCATGACTTCGCGGCGATTCGCGTGGCTTTGGCGATTCCCGCCGAAGACGACATCCTCACCCACCTCGCTGCGCTGCCGGCCGATGAAGCCGCGGCCAAACACGCGTGGCTGCTGGAGCACGAGCGGGATCTGGCGTTGGGTTCGAAGCCGGCGCCGGGCGCGGTGGAACTGGTGCGTGAGTTGGCCGGGCGCGGTTATCGTCTGGGCATTCTCACGCGCAATGCTCGCGAGCTGGCGCATGTCACGCTGGAGGCCATCGGCCTGGCCGACTGCTTTGCGGTAGAGGATGTGCTGGGCCGCGATGAAGCACCGCCCAAGCCGCATCCTGGAGGGTTGCTGAAACTGGCCGAAGCCTGGAAAGTGCCGGCGAGCGAAATGGTGATGGTCGGTGATTACCGCTTCGATCTGGATTGCGGTCGGGCGGCGGGGACGCGGACGGTATTGGTGAATTTGCCGGATAATCCGTGGCCGGAATTGACTGATTGGCATGCAGCCGACTGCGTGGCGTTGCGGCAAATGCTTTTAGCTTGAGGGATTGGTCGTCTGATTAACTGCTATCGCGGGCAAGCCCGCTCCCACAAGGATGGTGCATAACCCTGTGGGAGCGGGCTTGCCCGCGATAGCGTCAGATCAGGCACCACAAAACTCACTGACCAAACAACACCTTCTGTCCCTCAGGCGACGTAAACATCCCATCACCATCATGCCCGACCCCGGGTACTTCGATCAGCTGCTGACTCAACCCTTGAGAATGGCGTCGCTTCAGATAATTGAAATAGTTGCGCCCACGAATCAATCGAGAAGCACCCTGGGCTTTGGCTTCACAACCTTTATCCAGCGCCGGATGATTCGGGTCGGTGTCCTGCTGCCCGAGCAAATAAACGACATCACGGTTGACGTAGTTTTCTTCAAGTTGCGCAGGTGTTTGCCCATTGGCATAAGCGGGCAGATCCGCCAGTCCGTACTTCCAGCGATTGAAATTCGGACACTTCGCGTGACTGAACGCCACCGGCCGTTGCTCATTGAAGTAGGCGTACGACGAAGGGTTGGCGATCACATAGCGCACTTTCACGCCCTCCGTGTCGAGGGCTGGCTGAGGGTGACCCAGCAAGGCATAACGCTGAACCACTTGAGCGCCGCCGGAGTGACCGGCGATGATGATTTGCTTCACGTCCGGAAACTGTCGCCGATCGCCCAGTCGCGCGATGATTTCGTCGAGCGCCGCATAGGAACTCAGCGTAAACGGCGCGGTGGATAAGCCGCCGGCCATCCAGTCATTGCCTTGCCAGCGTAAAACGCTGTCAGACACCGGTTGGCTCGCAATGTCGGTTTCGTTGAGAAACTGCGGGGCGAGTACCAACGTGTTCGCGCTTTGCCCGGCCTGCTCGGCTGCGTGTTCGGCGCTTTGGCGGTAGGTTTCCGCATTGCGTAATCGACCATGGACGATGATCAGTACGCGTTCGATTTTCGCTGGCGTTGGGCCAATGCTCACCGCGATTTCCCCGGCGCTCAGCAGCAAGCGTCCGGAACTGATCGCCTTGACGCCCTGCTCGGCAGCCTGGGTGCTTGCGCAGGTGATTAACAGAGTCAGCAGCCACTTACGCATCACAGATTCTTCGCGGCAAAGGTGTCGCACTGGCCAACCTGGCCTTGTGCGAACCCGGCCTTGAACCAGCGTACTCGCTGGGCCGAAGTGCCGTGGGTAAAGGAATCCGGTACCACGCGGCCCTGACCTTGCTGTTGCAAGCGGTCATCGCCAATGGCGTTGGCGGCGTTCAAGGCTTCTTCGATGTCACCGGGTTCCAGCCAGTTCAGACGTTTTTGCGCATTGTTGGCCCAGACACCGGCCAGGCAATCGGCCTGTAGTTCCTGGCGCACCAGCAAACCATTGTCGCCTTCCATCTGCCGGCCCTGTTGGCGAGCGGTCTGAATCTTCGCTGAAACACCGAGCAAGGTCTGCACGTGGTGCCCGATTTCGTGAGCGATGACGTAGGCCTGGGCGAAGTCGCCCGCGGCGGAAAAACGTTGGGACATCTCTTGGAAAAAACTCATGTCGAGGTAGACCTTCTGGTCAGCGGGGCAATAGAAGGGACCGGTTGCCGAAGTCGCCAGGCCGCAGGCCGAGTTGACGCGGTTGCTGAACAGCACCAGGGTCGGGTCTTTATATTGCCGATCGGCCTGCTGGAAAATCTGGCGCCAAGTGTCTTCGGTATCGCCAAGGATCGAGCGCACGAATTCGGCCCCTTCATCATTGGCCGGTGGCGCCTTGCGGGTTTGGGTGGGGGCCGGAGCTGACTGTTCGCTCATCTGCCCGGTCAGTTGGCCGAGGATCTGCATTGGGTCCTGGCCGGTGATCCAGCCGATTCCGACGATCAACAGGATCGCCGTCAGGCTCAGGCCCTTGCCTCCACCGAAGCGCATCCCACCGCCGCCCCCACCGACATCATCGCCACGAGCATCAACCACGTTGTCGCTGCGTCGGCCTTTTTTCCAAAGCATGGGGGAATCCTCGTTGAACATGGTGATGAGTGTTGCTGGTGAGTGAGCGCGGCGCCAGTCCGGTCGTCAGACAGCCCTGAGCGACGAGGGTTCGGTCACCTTGGCTGTTTCGTCGGCGCGAGGCAATTACAGGTCCACTGCAGCAAAGGTATCGCAGGCGTCGATGCGACCGGCGACGAAACCGGATTTGAACCAGTTCGCACGCTGCATGGAAGTGCCGTGGCTGAATGTTTCTGGCTGTATCGCAGCGTTACGGGATCGTTGCAGGTAATCGTCACCGAACACGGCTGCGGCATGCAGGGCCGTGTCGACATCGCCCGGTTCCAGCCAGTCATGGCGTTTCTGTGCATGGTGTGCCCAGACTCCGGCCAGACAGTCGGCTTGCAGCTCGACTCTAACCTCCAGGCCTCCATCTCCAATGACGGGCTGATTGTCGGTCAAGGCTTTCTCGAAAGGATCGGAGAGTCCCATTTCCAGTTGCACGTGATGTCCGATTTCGTGAGCGATGATGTAGGACTGTGCGAAATCGCCGATCAACGAAAACTGCTGGGCCATGACGCGAAAGAATTCCAGGTCCAGATACACCTGGCGATTGGCCGGGCAATAGAACGGGCCGCTGGCTGAGTTTGCGAAGCCACACGCCGAGGTCACTCGGTCACTGAACAGGGTCAGTGTGGGTTCCGGGTAATGGCGGCCGGTTTGTGCAAAAAGTTGTTTCCAGGTGTCTTCGGTATCGCCCAGTACGGACTGAATGAACATCAGCTGAGGGTCTTCAGCAACCCTGGCAGCGGATTGATGAGGCGGTGTATCTGACAGGGTGGGAACGTCATCCGGCGTCGTACTCTCCGTTGAATAAAGTCCTGCGCCTGTCAGGAGGGTAGCGACGGCCACCGTGGCGCCAATTCTTTTCGCTGTGGTTTTGCGGGCATCCTTGCCCTCCCGAGTGTCATTTACGTTGTCGCTGCGTCTTGCTCTGTTCCATAACATGTTTGCGGTCTCTCATAGATTGATTGGGCGTGTATCGCCGCGTCTATGAATAACCGCGCAGGCAAAGAGGCGTGGATGAAATGTGTAAGGGGTCGTGAAACCGCATGCTTTTGGCGTGTAAAGGGGGCGGTTATCGGACATGGGTTCCAGATTTCGCATTCAGCGAGTTGTCTTCTAGAATCGGGCAAATTTCATGTGGAACTTCCCATGGCCGGCAGTCAGATCGAACGTGTTTTCAGCGTATTGGAAAGCCTCACCAGTGACCCTCGTGGCTTGCCGATGCAGACGCTGGCAGAGCAACTGGATATTCCCAAAAGCGCGACCCATCGCTTGCTCGCCGAGCTGATTCGGCTGGGCTACGTGCGGCAGAATCCAGAGAACCTGCGCTACCACTTGTCGACCAAGTTGGTGGCCCTGGGTTTCCGCTACCTGTCGAGTAGCGGCGCGGATATCGTTCAACCGGTGCTTGATCGCCTGGCCCAGGAAACCGGCGAGCTGGTGCGCCTTGGAGTGATCGAAGGAGAGCGGCAGATCTGGATCGCCAAGTCCCAGGGCGCCCGATCCGGCTTGCGTTACGACCCGGACATGGGCCGCGATGCACCGTTGTTTTACACAGCGTCGGGGCATGCGTGGCTGGCGTGCATGAGCGATGCCGAGGCGTTGTCGCTGGTGGAACGCCAGGGCATTGACCGGCCCAAGGACCTCGGGCCGAATGCACCGCGCTCCAACATCGAATTGCTCGAACGCCTGCGTCTGGCCAGGGAGCAGGGCTATGCCTGGGTCGAGGAAAGTTCGGCGGTAGGCACGTCGGCAATTGCAGCGGTGGTGCGGCATCCGGGTGATGGCCGGGTGATCGGCGTACTCAGCATTGCCGGGCCGAGTGCGCGGATGCCGGGTGCGCGGTTGCATGAACTGGCGCCGCTGTTGCTGAAGTTTGCAGAGGAGTTGTCGGCGGCGAGTCTGGCGTCGGAGTTGTTCGTTTAATTCACCGGCACAGAAAAATAGCGTGGGAACCAAGCGAATCTGTGCGCTGATCGAACACTATTTACCGTAACTCCTGTGAGAATCTGGAACCAGGTTCTAAATTGTTGGAGTTAAGCCCCAACAATAATCCTGTAGGGGCGAGGCTTGCCCTAATGCAAGTCAGTTAAGACGCAGAACCTGTGGGCGCGTGGCTTGCCCGCGAAGAACGATGACGCGTAGTACCTGAAAAACCGCGGTGCATTTTTCGCGGGCAAGCCACGCTCCCACAGGATTTTCATCGCTCAAATTTCTTAACTTACCGGCGGCATTAAGGCTTGCCCGCGAAGCTTTTGATCTCAAGAACCCAAGGGATACCCCATGACCCTCAGCACTCCGCTTTCCGGTGTCAATCAGCCCTTCAAGGGGATTTTGCTGATCGTCGTTGCCACCTTCCTGTTTTCCAGTCACGACGCTTTGTCGAAATACCTCTCGGGGTTCTATCCGGTGATCATGGTGGTTTGGGCCCGCTATGTGGTTCACACGTTACTGATGGCGGGGATTTTTCTGCCGCAGTCCGGGTTGCGTGTCCTACGGACCAAACGGCCATTGCTGCAACTGTTGCGGGCATTGTGCCTGTTGGGGACCAGTTTGCTGTTCACCACGGGGTTGCTGTTTATCCCGTTGGCCGAAGCCACGGCGGTCAACTTTCTCGCACCGGTATTGGTGACGGCGCTGTCGGTGCCACTGCTCGGTGAACAGGTGACGCGCGGCCAATGGCTGGCGGTGATGTGTGGATTTATCGGGGTGTTGATCATCGTCCATCCCGGCGGTGAACTGTTCACGCCTGCGGTGTTGCTGCCATTCTGCTCGGCGCTGTTTTTCTGTTTCTATCAATTGCTCACCCGCAAACTCAGCGAAATCGACAGCCCGACCACCAGTAATTTTTTCGCCGGGCTCTGCAATACGTTGGTGATGAGCGCGCTGGTTCCGTTCTTCTGGCAAGTTCCAAGCCTCGGTCATGGGGTTTTGATGGTGGCGCTGGGGGCGTGCGGGATGACGGCGCATCTGTTTCTGACCCAGGCCTTCCGTCACGCCGCGCCCGCGTTGTTGGCGCCGTTCGGCTATTGCCAGATTGTCTTTGCCGGTTTGCTGGGCTGGTTGCTGTTTTCACACACACCGACCCTGACCACGGTGCTCGGGATCGCGGTGATTTGTTGCAGCGGGTTGGCAGCGGCGTGGCAACAACGGCGTCGACAAGAGGAGGGAGGCAGGCCTGGAATCAGGCCTGCCTGAGGAAGGGATTTTACTCGGTGACGGTAGGAATCTTGCGCGGCGCCATGAAGTACATCCAGATCAGCGCGATGAAGTACATCGCGGGGATCATGGTGAACAGCACGGTGTAGTTGTTGTTGGTGACCGTCAGAATGTGGCCGACCAACTGGGTCATGAACATCCCGCCGATTGCCGCGCACATCCCGCCGAAACCGAACACCGTACTCATCATGTGCTTGGGCGTGTAGTCCATCACCAGGCTCCAGATGTTCGCGGTCCAGGCTTGGTGAGCACCGATGGCCAAGGAGATGGCAAACACTGCGAGCCACAGGCTGCTCGAGCCGGCGGCCATGACCACGCCGATGATGCAGCAGGCGAACAGGAACATGGACATCAGTCGTGCCTTGATCGGATTGACTCCGCGGCCGATCAGGAACGAGGACAGGATCCCGCCACCGACACTGCCGAAGTCAGCCGTGAGGTAGATGATGATCAGCGGGATACCCATCTGGGTCACGTTGATCCCCAGGTTGTATTGCTGATTGAGGAACGGCGGCAGCCAGTACAGGTAAAACCAGAACACCGGCGCGGTGATCGAGTAGGCGAGGGCGAAGGCCCAGGTGCCACGCATGCGCAGGATTCGTGAGAACGGTACGCGGGACTGTTCCGGCTCGACTTCCTTCTGGATGTAGTCCAGTTCCGATTGTTTAACGCTTGGGTGATCTTCCGGGTTGAAGTACTTCAGACCCCAGAACAACAACCAGATGCCGCCCAGTGCCGCCATGCACAGGAACGCGGCTTGCCAGCCCCAGGCGTGGAGGATCAGCGGCAACAGCATCGGCGTGAACATCGCGCCGACGTTGGTCCCTGCGTTGAAGATGCCGGTGGCCACGGCGCGCTCGCCAGCGGGGAACCACAACCGGGTGGTTTTCACACAGGCTGGGTAATTCGCCGCTTCGGTCAAACCGAGAATGAACCGGCAGACCATGAAGCCCACTGCCGAAGTGGCCAGGCCATGAGCGCCGGTGGCCAGGCTCCAGAGCAGCACCGCGCAGAAGAACACGCGTTTAACGCCGACCCGGTCGATCAACCGGCCCTGCAGCACAAAGCCGATGGCGTAGCCGACCTGAAACCAGAAGTTGATGTTGGCGTAGTCCATCGCCGTCCAGCTCATTTCCTTGGCCAGGATCGGCTGCATGACGCCCAGGGCGGCGCGGTCGATGTAGTTCAGGGTGGTAGCGAAAAACACCAGCGCCAGCATCCCCCAACGGGTTTTGCCGACCGCCATGGCGCCGCGGATTTTGTCGCCGATACCACCGGTGGCGACGCCCATGGCCGGAGCCACGCGAGAGCTTTGAGAAGGAAACATGTAGGTGCCATCCGTTCAATGACTGACAAGCGAGGCTTGTCGGGACTTCAAGGGCGCGTGATCAATCGCCGGCGCCAGGCGCGGGTGTGATTGATCGGCTGAGGTGTTTTCGCCGGACTGACGACAACGCGTTATTCAGCGAGCGGCACGGTTCGGCCGAGAGGGCACAAGGTTCGGATGGACGCCAGGCACGGCGGGAGGGCGGTGGAGCAAGCAAACAAGGCGTTGAATGAGTGCATGAGCGTGTACCCGTTTTTTGAAATTTTTATGTGGTGTTCAGGGTCTTTGGTAACCGAGTCCATGGGGTCGTGACCAGACTCAATGTGGTGTCGATGTTGCGCAGTGGACGAAAAATCGTCAATTCGCCAACCGCCATTGTGTTCGATAATCGCCCGCAAAACTAACCGGGTAGTACACTTTGAATTGCTGTGTGGATTCGTCAAGCCAATAATTTGCCCAACAAGAATGTCCCCACCACCGGGAGTCGACACATGCAGCGTTCCATTGCCACCGTTTCCTTGAGCGGCACCCTGCCGGAAAAACTCGAAGCCATCGCCGCCGCCGGTTTTGACGGGGTGGAGATTTTCGAAAACGATCTTCTCTACTACGACGGCAGCCCGCGGGAAATCAGACAGATGTGCGCCGATCTCGGGATCGCGATTACGCTGTTTCAACCCTTTCGGGATTTCGAAGGTTGCCGCCGCGATCGTCTGCCACGCAATCTGGAGCGGGCCGAGCGCAAGTTCGATTTGATGCAGGAACTGGGCACCGACCTGGTGCTGGTGTGCAGTAACGCCTCGGCCGACTCGATCGGTGATGAGCAGATTCTGATTGATGATTTGCACCAGCTCGCAGAGCGGGCCAGCATTCGTGGCCTGCGGATCGGCTATGAAGCGCTGGCCTGGGGCCGGCATGTGAACACGTATCAACAGGTGTGGAACATCGTTCGCCAGGCCGATCATCCAAGCCTCGGCGTATTGCTGGACAGTTTTCATACGCTGTCGCTCAAGGGCGACCCGAGCGCCATCGCCGATATTCCCGGCGACAAGATTTTCTTCGTGCAAATGGCCGATGCGCCGATCCTGGCCATGGATGTGCTGGAGTGGAGTCGACACTTCCGCTGCTTCCCGGGCCAGGGCGAATTCGATCTGCCGGGATTCCTCGCGCCGATCATCAAGAGTGGCTACACCGGGCCGTTGTCGCTGGAGATCTTCAATGACGGCTTTCGCGCCGCACCGCCACGGGCCAACGCCGCCGACGGCTTGCGTTCGTTGCTGTATCTGGAAGAGAAAACCCGCCAACGTCTGGAACAGGAAGCTACGCCCGCAGCCAATCGCGACATTCTGTTCGACACCCCCAGCGCCAGCGAATACAACGGCATCGAGTTTCTCGAATTCGCGGTGGACGAAAGTCTCGGTGCCAAGCTGTCCCATTGGCTGGAGCGGCTGGGTTTCGTCAAGGCCGGACAACACCGTTCCAAGAGTGTCAGCCTGTTGCGTCAGGGCGATATCAACCTGATCCTCAACTCTGAGCCTTATTCCTTCGCCCACAGTTTTTTCGAGGCCCACGGCCCATCGCTGTGCGCGACCGCCGTGAGGGTCAAGGACAGCGCCAGTGCGCTGGCCCGTGCCGTGGCTTATAAAGGCCAGCCGTATCGAGGACTCGTAGGCCCCAATGAGCTTGAACTGGCAGCAGTGCGTGCGCCGGACGGCAGCCTGATTTACCTGGTGGACAAGGACGCCGACGTCTACGGCACCGACTTCAATCTGCAACCGACGGCCGTGGCCAGCGGTGGTCTCAAGCGCATCGACCACATGGCGATGGCACTTCCGGCCGACAGCCTCGACAGTTGGGTGCTGTTCTATAAAAGCCTGCTGGATTTCGAAGCCGACGATGAAGTGGTTCTGCCCGACCCGTATGGTTTGGTGAAGAGCCGCGCATTGCGCAGCCGATGCAGTTCGATTCGCCTGCCGCTGAACATTTCCGAGAACCGCAACACCGCCATCTCACACGCACTGTCGAGCTATCGCGGTTCCGGCGTGCATCACATCGCTTTCGATTGCGACGACATCTTTGCCGAAGTCAGCCGCGCCAAGGAAGCGGGCGTACCGCTGCTGGATATCCCGCTCAACTACTACGATGACCTCGCCGCGCGGTTCGATTTCGACGATGAGTTCCTCAGCGAACTGGCCTATTTCAACGTGCTCTACGACCGCGATGCTCAGGGCGGCGAGCTGTTTCATGTGTACACCGAGCCGTTTGAAGGACGGTTCTTCTTTGAAATCATCCAGCGCAAAAATGGCTACGCGGGTTATGGCGCGGCCAACGTGGCAGTGCGACTGGCCGCCATGGCTAAATCGCGAACTGGTGGCGTACGTCAGGCAAAGTTGTAGGAAAATCGTAAACACGGGTACAAAACCGCTGCCTCGCGACTTCCTTCACTGTGCGCGGCAGCCCATAATCACCAGCGTGTGCAGTGATGGCCGTGAGCCCGCAATGACAATAATTTCAGAACTCTCCGTAGCGCCCGAAAAGCCAATTGCCGAGCCTCGCAAGAGTCGCAAGAACAACCCGGAAAAGACCCGCGAGAACATCCTTCAAGAGGCCATTGTCGAGTTCGTCCAGCAGGGGCTTTCCGGTGCGCGTGTCGATGCGATCGCCGAGCGCATTCACACCTCAAAACGCATGATCTATTACTACTTCGGCAGTAAGGAACAGCTCTACGTCGAGGTGCTGGAGAAACTCTACGGAGATATCCGCAGCACCGAAAACCGTTTGCACCTGGCCGAACTGGCGCCGGTGGAAGCGATTCGGCGGTTGGTGGAATTCACCTTCGATCACCATGATCGCAATGTCGATTTTGTGCGTATCGTCAGCATCGAGAACATTCACAACGCCGAGTATGTGAAGCGCTCCGATGCGATCAAGGCGATGAACAACACCATCCTCGATTCACTGGGCGAGATCTTGCGGCGCGGGGCGGCAGAGGGTGTATTCCGCAGCGACCTCGATCCATTGGATGTGCATCTGTTGATCAGCTCGTTTTGCTTTTATCGCGTGTCGAACCGTCATACCTTCGGCGAGATCTTTCAGATCGACTTGCCGGACGAAAGCATCAAGCAGCGTCATCGGGAGATGATTTGCGAGTCGGTGTTGCGGTATTTGCAGGCCTGACGTCTTCGCGGGCAAGTCGGATCGCGAAGGTTTTTCAACCATTCATGCTCTGAAAATGCGCCAGCATCCGCTGGGCATCCGGCACCACGCCGCTGAACAGTTCAAACGCCTTCACCGCCTGAAACACCGCCATGTTGCCGCCATCCAGGGTTCGGCAACCCAACGCACGAGCGTTGCGCAGCAGTTCGGTTTCCAGCGGGAAGTAAACGATCTCCGCGACCCACAACTGCGCGCGAAGCAACTCCACCGGCACTGGCATGCCCGGCAGCTTTTTCATGCCCATTGGCGTGGTATTTACCAGCCCGTCAGCCTGGCCCAACGTGCCTGGCAAATCATCCCCGGCCACGGCGCGACCGAAACCAAAATGCTGATTGAGATTGTTCGCCAGCGACTGAGCGCGACGTTGATCCAGATCGAAAATGCTCAGCAGCTGTACGCATTCGCTCAATAGCGCGTGGGCCACTGCCGCGCCTGCGCCACCGGCACCCATTTGTACGACGCGTTCAAGGGCAACGCCCTGCAAGCCACGGCGAAACCCTTGGGCAAAACCCAGGCAATCGGTATTGTGGCCGATGCGTTTACCGTCCTTCAGCACCACCGTATTCACTGCGCCAATACCGCGTGCCTCCGGCGACAATTCGTCAAGCAACGGGATGATCGTCTGCTTGCACGGGAAGGTGATGTTCAGCCCGGTGAAATTCATCCGCTCGGCGGCCATCAGCAGGTCGGGCAGGGCGCTGCTGTCGAGTTTCAATTGATCCAGATCGATCAACCGATACAGGTAACGCAAACCCTGCGCATCGCCTTCATGCTCGTGCAGCGCGGGGGTGCGGGAAGCCTGGATGCCGGCACCGATCAGCCCGGCCAATACCACGGTGTTTTGTGTCATGACGCTAAACCTTCCAAACGTTGGCTGAAATGCTCCAGCGCCAAACGATAGCCGTGGCTGCCGAAACCGCACATGACCGCGATGGCGATGGACGAAACAAAGGAGTGATGCCGGAAGGGTTCGCGGGCATGGACGTTGGACAGGTGTACTTCGATCACCGGCAGTTCGCTGGCGACCAAGGCATCGCGAATGGCGACCGAGGTGTGAGTCCACGCGGCCGGGTTGATGACGATCCCGGCGCAACGGCCACGGGCGGCGTGAATCCAGTCGAGCAGTTCGCCTTCATGGTTGGTCTGGCGAAATTCTACTGTCAGGTCGAATTCTTCGGCAGCGCGACCGCACAGCGCTGAAATGTCCGCCAGGGTTTCATGGCCGTAAGTCGCCGGTTCACGGGTGCCCAGCAGGTTCAGGTTCGGGCCGTTGAGCACCAGAACGATAGGGGACATCGAGGACTCTCCACATATTATTTTTGGCATTGGCCGAGGGTTTCAGCCTGTGGAGAGAAATTGTACTAACTGGTTAATAAGGTCAATTGAAGAGGGTGCCAGGCGTGGATTATTTGTGCGGTGATCGGACAGATACAAAAAGATTGCAGCCTTCGGCAGCGCCTACAGGTGCGATATTTTCAGCGCGGCAGATGCTCAACCAGAAAATCGATAAACGCTCTTAACCGCAACGGCACATGGCGGCTTTGCGGGTACAGCAGAGTGAAAGGGCGGGAGCGTCCGCCATAAGGCTTGAGCACCTCCACCAGCGAACCGTCCGCCAGTTCGTTTTCGACGATGAAGCGATAGGTTTGAAAGATTCCCGCGCCGCTTTTCGCCAGCGTCACGCCACCCAATACGTCATCGGAACAGCAGTAATTGCCCTCTGCGAGAATTTCCAGCGGCACACCGTTGTCGTTGAACAGCCAGGCAATCCGCCGGCCGCTGCTGGGCAGTTCGTACTGAATGCATTCGTGCTGCGCCAAGTCATCCAGGGTCTGCGGGGTGCCGGCGCGCTTCAGGTAATCAGGGCTGGCAATCATCACCAGCGCGGCATCCTCCAACGGCCGGGCAATCAGCCCGGAGTCGGGAATGGCCCGCACGCGGATTGCCATGTCATAGCCTTCGCCGACGAAATCGATGTTGCGATTGCTGATATGTGCCTCGACCTTCACGGCGGGAAAGCGCGCCCGAAACGCCGGTAGCAAAGGCAGGATTCGATGATGGGCATAGGTCGTGGGAATGCTGATACGCAAAGTGCCGGAAGGTTCTTGCTGCTGCCCCATCACCTCGCGCTGGGCCTCGACCAGTTGTGCGAGAGCCTCGCGACATTCTTCGAAATAACGCCGGCCACTGTCAGTCAGCTTGACGCTGCGGGTGGTACGCGCAAATAGCCGCACACCCAAACGTTCTTCCATGCGCGACACCGAGCGGCTGACGGCGGCAGGGGTTACGCCCGCTACAAGTGCTGCTGCGGTAAAGCTGCCGGCCTCTGCGGCCAGGCAAAACAGTTCGATGCTGCCCAATTGAAGATCGTCGAAATGTCGCTGCATGATTGATTACACCGGGAATCAAATGAAGTGTCTGAGTCTATATTTATCAAACAAGAGCGCATAAATACAGTGCCGGGTTCAGCACCGCCAGGTTGGCAATGAAAGGATTGCTTACTCTTTTTTGTCTGGATTGGCGGAGCCCGATCGACCTGGAACGCTAGGCTCAAACGTGGACAGTTCCAAGCGATCAGTGCCAGTTATCGGATTCTTCAAGGAATGGCGAATCTTTGAACTCTATAACCTAACGGATGGGTTAGCATGGATGTATGCCGCTACAAAGGGTTTTCACTGGTGGTCATGTTGCGTAATGAGCATTGCCCGCCACACGGTCACGTCGACGCAGGCACATGGAGCGCGCGCTTCAGGTTCAGCTTCTGGCACAACGGGGTCGAGCTCTGGGATGTCCTCCCTCATTCACATCGACCTCCTTTGGCTGTGCTGGAGGGACTGCGTCAGGCGCTCAGGCAACCTGCCCATTTACGGCGAGCTCGTGGCATCTGGTGGAACAAATTGCAGACGGCCTGCCTCGACAATCAGTTATGGGATTGGCAGGGCAATGAAGTGGTCGTGATGAAGAGGATTGCCAGCACGACTTACATGATTGGTTCGGCTCGCTATGAGCCTGAGAGCAACAAGACCCTGCTGAGCCTGATGGGAGCACCAGAAGGCGTGGAGATCGAATTATGAAAACGATAAGCGCAAAAATGCAGGTCGATCACCCCGTGACCGAGGGCGCTCTGGACGAAGCGATCGAGAGTGGTGAAGCGCGTCGTCGTGCCGGATTGAATGCAACGACGGTGATCTTTCTTGACCCATGTCTCGCCGTCGGCTTCGAGGATGGCAGCGGTGTGTTGTTGCCAGTAAAAAACTATCCAGAGTTCGATGGTTTTGAGACCGAGGATTTCGCCGGGCTGAAAGTCGGTTTCGCCGGAGCCGCACTTTGTCATGAAGACAAGGAATTGCAGGTGTCCATCGCCGGTTTGATTTCGGCGAGTAAACCTCTTATGAATATGGCAGCCTCGGTGATCGCCTCGCGCAATGGTCGTCAGAGCAGCGCCGCCAAGGCCGAGGCTGCGCGGGCCAACGGCAAGAAGGGCGGTCGCCCGCGCAAGGTCGATGTGGCGCTTTGATCGCCCACAAAAAAGCCGTCCAGTGGACGGCCGATTTGTAGGTGAAGCCTGCAATCAACGACGGGTCAACAACACCCCGGATTCCATGTGATGGGTCCACGGAAACTGGTCGAACATCGCGCATTGAGTAATGCGGTGGGTGTCGTGCAGTTGGGCGATGTTGGCCGCGAGGGTTTCCGGGTTGCAGGAAATATAGAGGATGTTGTCGAAGCGCCGGGTCAGTTCGCAAGTGTCCGGGTCCATGCCGGCGCGGGGCGGGTCGACGAACACGCTACCAAACTCGTAGCTCTTGAGGTCGATGCCGTGCAGGCGGCGGAACGGGCGAACTTCGTTCAGGGCTTCGGTCAGTTCTTCGGCAGACAAACGCACCAGCGTGACGTTATCCACCGCGTTTTCACTCAGGTTGCTGAGCGCTGCGTTGACCGAGGTCTTGCTGATTTCGGTGGCCAACACTTTGCGCACACGGGTCGCGAGCGGCAGGGTGAAATTGCCATTGCCGCAATACAACTCCAGCAAATCGTCGGAACGATCGCCGAGGGCGTCGTACGCCCAGTTGAGCATCTTCTGGTTCACCGTACCGTTGGGTTGGGTGAACGCGCCTTCCGGCTGACGATAGCTGAAGGTGCGGCCGCCAACTTCGAGCCTCTCGACCACATAATCGTGACCGATCACTTCGCGTTTGCCCTTGGAGCGACCGATGATGCTGACGTTCAGGTCGGCTGCCAGTTTCGACGCCGCCGCGTGCCAGTGTTCGTCCAGTGGGCGGTGATAGCACAGGGTGATCATCGCATCGCCGGCCAGGGTGGTGAGAAACTCCACCTGAAACAGCTTGTGGCTCAGGGCCGCACTCGCTTGCCACGCCGCCTTGAGCTGCGGCATCAACTGGTTGATGCGCAGGCTTGCGATCGGGAACTCTTCGATCAGGATCGGCGTGCGTTTGTCTTCCAGGGAAAACATCGCGTAGTGGCGCTCACCGGCTTCGCGCCACAGGCGGAATTCGGCACGCAGGCGGAAGTTTTTCAGCGGCGAATCGAACACTGCAGGTTCGGGCGCACCGAACGGGGTCAGCAGGTCACGCAGGCGCGTGACCTTTTCTTCGAGCTGAACGGCGTAGGCCTGGGAGTCAAAAGTCATGCGTTGAACCAACCCAATTTGATCACGAACAGAATCGACAGAATCACCAGCGCCGAATTCAGTTCACGGCCGCGACCGGACAACAACTTGATGGCAGTCCAGGAGATGAAACCGAAGGCGATGCCGTTGGCGATGGAATAAGTGAATGGCATGGCCAGGGCGGTGACCACGACCGGTGCGGCGACGGTGATGTCATCCCAGTCTATTTCGGCCAGGCCGGATGTCATCAGTACGGCGACGAACAGCAGTGCAGGCGCGGTGGCAAAGGCTGGAACGCTGGCCGCCAATGGCGAGAAGAACAACGCCAGCAGGAACAGGATCGCGACCACGATGGCGGTCAGGCCGGTGCGGCCACCGGCACTCACGCCGGCTGCGGATTCGATGTAGCTGGTGGTGGTCGAGGTGCCCAGCAAGGAGCCGGCCATGGCCGCGGTGCTGTCGGCGATCAGGGCGCGGCCCATTTTCGGCATGTGGCCGTCCTTGCCCATCAGGCCGGCGCGCTTGGCGACGCCGATGAGGGTGCCGGAGTTATCGAACAGGTCGACGAACAGGAAGGCGAAGATCACGCTGACCAGACCGATGTCCAGTGCGCCTTTGATGTCCAGTTGCAGGAAGGTCGGTGCCAGCGACGGCGGCATCGACATCACACCACCGAACGGGGTGAAGCCCAACAGGATGGAGACGATGGTCACCGATAGAATGCCGATCAGGACTGCACCGCGTACTTTCAGGGCTTCGAGAGCAACGATCAGGGCAAAGCCGAGCGTCGCGAGAATCGGCGCCGGTTGCTTCAAGTCGCCGAGGCCGACCATGGTCGCCGGGTTGCTGACCACGATGCCGGCGTTGTGCAGGGCGATCAGCGCCAGGAACAGGCCGATACCGGCGGCAATCGCCGAGCGCAGCGCCAGCGGGATGCTGTTGATGATCCATTCACGGATGCGGAAGATCGACAGCAGGAAAAACATCACCGCCGAGATGAACACCGCGCCCAGCGCCACTTGCCAGGTATGGCCCATGTGCAGGACCACGGTGTAAGTGAAGAAGGCGTTCAGGCCCATACCCGGCGCGAGGGCAATCGGGTAGTTGGCGATCAGGCCCATGGTCGCCGAGCCGATGGCGGCTGCCAGGCAGGTCGCGACGAACACCGCGCCCTTGTCCATGCCGGTCTCGCCGAGGATGCTCGGGTTGACGAACAGAATGTAGGCCATGGCCAAAAAGGTCGTGACGCCCGCCAGAATCTCGGTCCGCACGTTGGTGTTGTGTGCCTTGAGTTGAAACAGCCTTTCCAGCATGTCTGCTCCCCGTGGCGCGCCCGGCGCCGTGAATGTATCGACCTCAACAGCAAAGCACAGACCGCTGCAGGCGCCTGGGTATTTTCTGTGGGTCGGAAAAAGCCGCGCATCATACCAGCCGCGTGGGGCTATGGCTGCTTATGGCTGCGATCGTCGTCGATGTTTTGCACAAAACGGAACTGCGCCATACTGCGCGCTGTTTTTTTGGGGGAGGGAGGGGGTAGCTATGTATTGCATTAATAAGCGTGTGATTGCGGTATTGGGATTGCTGCTCACCTGTTTCATGGGAGCGCAAACAGCCGGTGCAGCCTCGGCGCCACCGTTGAGCCAGGTGAAGGTGCTCAAGGTCGAATCGCCAGGCTGTGGCTTTGAAAATATCGCGGATGGCCAAGCGCAAACCCGTTGCGACCACAAAGGGCCAAACATCAAGGTCTACGTGCTGGAGGTCGGCTACGGTCGCGAGCCTCATGTTGCGCTGGACGGATTCAAAGTGGACGGCACCCGAACCCCTGTCTGTGCTTTTGATACCGGCAACCTGACCGAGTGCTCCGCCGGGAAAAAAACCGTCGGCTATCTGTACATCTTCAACCTGGCAGGCAAGCAGGACGGCACCTTCACGTTCAGCGACACCTCGATCAACGCACCCGGCAATACGCTGTCGACGCAGCTTTACATCAAGTAACGGCTAGGCTCGAACAAGGGTCAGGAAAGCTGACTACGCTTTAAAGATTATCCTGTGGACCGCGCCCATGACCTTTAGAGCCCTGATTACCCTCGCCGAGGGCATCGATGATCTGCAAACCGTGACCCTGATCGATGTGCTGCGCCGCGCCAAGGTTGAAGTGGTGGTGGCCAGCATCGAGGCACGGCGCATGCTCACCTGCGCTCGCGGCTCCCGCTTGACCGCCGATGCGATGTTGGTGGATTTGCTCGCCCAACCCTTCGACCTGATCGTGCTGCCTGGCGGTGCCGTGGGGGCGCAGCATTTGGCGGCCCACCAACCCTTGCAACAATTGATCAAGGACCAGTCCGCCGCCGGGCGTCTGTTCGCCGGTATTGCCGAATCTCCGGCGCTGGCGCTGCAAACCTTCGGCGTTTTGCGTCAGCGACGCATGACTTGCCTGCCCACGGTCAGCAATCAACTGTCGGGATGTAACTTCATCGATCAACCGGTGGTGGTCGATGGCAACTGCATCACTGCCCAGGGTTCAGGCGCCGCGTTGGAGTTTGCGCTGACACTGGTGGAGCAACTCTGCGGGAAAGCCACGCGGTCGACGGTGGCGGGGGAGTTGGTGGTCTAGTGAATATCAGGCGTGGATAGCAATCGGTTCGATGAAGGGTTGCTCACGCTGCTCCGCTTGCCAGAGATCGTAATCAGTCTGAACCCCTAACCACATCCGGGCCTTACCGATTCCAGCCCGCTCCAGACGTACCGCAAGGTCCGGACTGATGGGCGCATGGCCGTGCAGCACTCGCGAAAGATGCGGGCGGGCGAATCCAAGGTGCCTGGCCAGTTCGGTGACGCTGATACCAAGCTCGGGCAATACATCCATCAAGAGTGTTTCACCAGGGTGTGGCGGGTTGTGCATGGGCATTGTCCTGCCTCCTGTCAGTGGTAATCCAGATAGTCGACCAGTTCGATATCCGAACCAATAAAACGAAAAATAACCCGCCAGTTCCCCGAAACGCTGAGTGACCAATATTCAATCAGATCACCCTTGAGCGGGTGTAATCGCCATCCCGGAAGGTCGAGGTCGTCGGGGGCCACTGCGCGATCCATGAACTGCAGCATGCGAGCCAGACGTTTCGCATGATCTGCTCGAATCCCACGAGTCGAACCTGTTTCGTAGAAGCCACGAAGGCCTTTGTGCTGAAAGGATTTGATCATGCTCGAAGTGTAAGGCGATACATTACACTTGATGCACTATCTATGTATTGCACTTGGTCGGAGAATTTATGCTTTGTGCTGATTTCCAGTCTTTTGGAAGCAGGTACGGGACCTCCGTATCCTGAGCTACGTCAGACCCTGACCTCCTCCACCGGCACATGCATACGATCGCGGTTGGCCAGGGTCGGGAACAGTTTGATCCAGGCCCCGGTCACCATTAGCGTGCCAATGCCGCCCATCACCACTGCCGGCACGGTGCCGAACCAGTGGGCCGTCAGGCCGGACTCGAACTCGCCGAGCTGATTCGAAGCGCCGATGAACAAGCCATTCACAGCGCTGACCCGGCCGCGCATTTCGTCGGGGGTTTCCAGTTGCACGAATGAGGCGCGGATCACCATGCTGATCATGTCCGCCGCGCCCAATACCACCAGCACGGCAAGAGAGAACCAGAACGAAGTCGACAGGCCGAAAGCAATGGTCGCCACGCCGAATACACCCACGGCCGTGAACATGACCCGCCCGACGTTTCGCTCCACGGCAAATCGCGCCAGAAAGAGCGACATCAGCAACGCACCGACTGCGGGGGCGGAACGTAGCAGGCCCAGACCCCACGGGCCGGTCAACAGAATATCTTTGGCGAACACCGGCAGCAGCGCGGTCGCGCCACCCAGCAGGACAGCAAACAGATCCAGCGAAATCGCCCCGAGAATGTCCGGGCGACTGCGAATGAAGCGGATACCCGCCAGCAACGAATCGAGGGTGGCCTTGCCCTTGTTCAGCGGTGTCTGCCGGGCCGGGAGGTTGAGCATCAGCGCACAAGCGATGAGGTAAAGGATCACCGTCGGGCCATACACCCAGACGCTGCCGAAGGCGTAGAGCAAACCGCCCAGTGCCGGAGCGATGATGGTCGCCGATTGTTGTGCAGATTGCGCGGCGGCAACGGCACGGGGAAATAACGCGCTGGGCACGATGCTCGGCAGCAGTGCCTGAGTCGTCGGCATTTCGAAGGAGCGGGCGGCGCCGAGGAGGAACGCGAGGATGAAAATCATCTCTCGGGTGACATGATCGGTCGCGCTACCGATGGCCAGCGACAGGGCGATCAGCGCTTGCAGGAACTGACAGATCGCCACGACCTTGCGCCGGTCATAGCGGTCCGCGACATGCCCGGTGTGCAGCATGAACAACACACGGGGAACAAATTCCACCAAACCTACCAAGCCCAGATCGAGCACATTGCCGGTCAGTTGATACAGATTCCAGCCGATGGCCACCGTGAGCATCTGAAAACCGCTGGCGGTAAATACCCGAGCCAGCCAGAACGCAATAAACGGGCGGTGATGACGTAACAGCAAGGGCGCTTGGCTGGGCATCTGAAGGCCGGTGTGGGGAGAGGGAAGGGCGAGATTATCACCGACCTGTAACCAGAAGTTGCGAGCGCGATAAATTTAGTTAGCTAAACACCGATCCCACAGAACATACAAATCCCCCTGTGGCGAGGGGGGTTACCCCCGTTCGGCTGCGAAGCAGTCGTAAATCCGGTTATTGCGGTGTGCCTGGTAGAAATCAGTTGCCAAGGTCAGGGGCCGCTTCGCTGCCCAACGGGGGCAAGCCCCCTCGCCACAGTTAGTCCACCCATCCAAAAATGTATTTCAGCTCAAGACAAAACCCATGAGGCAACCTGTCACGCGGCAAAAGACCACACCGTCCATCGGCAAAAATGCGACTACTCTTTCAACGTTGCTTGATCCAGATCAAGACCCTTCGTGGAATTGATCCGGCGGCCAGATGGCCAGACTCCCTACGTTTGTGATGATGGTACAAAAAGAACGAATTCGAATTCGCCACACTCCATATCCGTGGGGGCAGTGGGTGTAGGCCACAAGCCTTCAGCCGGTATTACCTGACAGAGGAAGACTTATGTTCGGTTTGGAGGCACTTGATCTCGCCCGGATTCAGTTCGCATTCACCATTTCGTTCCACATCCTGTTCCCGGCCATCACCATTGGCCTGGCGAGTTACCTGGCGGTGCTCGAAGGCCTGTGGCTGAAGACGCACAACGACACTTACCGCGATCTGTACCATTTCTGGTCGAAGATCTTTGCCGTCAACTTCGGCATGGGTGTGGTTTCCGGTTTGGTCATGGCCTATCAGTTCGGCACCAACTGGAGCCGTTTCTCGGACTTCGCCGGTTCGGTGACCGGGCCATTGCTGACCTATGAAGTGCTCACTGCCTTCTTCCTCGAGGCCGGTTTCCTTGGCGTCATGCTGTTCGGCTGGAACAAGGTCGGGCGCAAGCTGCACTTTTTCTCCACTGTCATGGTGGCCATCGGCACCCTTATTTCGACCTTCTGGATTCTGGCCTCCAACAGCTGGATGCAGACCCCGCAAGGTTACGAAATCGTCAACGGCCAGGTCATTCCGGTGGACTGGCTGGCGATTATTTTCAACCCGTCGTTCCCCTACCGGCTGTTGCACATGTCCACGGCGGCGTTCGTGGCGACCGCCTTCTTCGTCGGTTCATCGGCAGCCTGGCACTTGCTGCGCGGCAAGGACAACCCGGCAATCCGCACCATGCTCTCGATGGCGATGTGGATGGCGCTGATCGTTGCTCCGATTCAGGCGGTTATCGGCGACTTCCACGGCGTTAATACGCTCAAGCATCAACCGGCGAAAATCGCCGCGATCGAAGGCCACTGGGAAAACGTCGGCGATGAGCCGACCCCGCTGATCCTGTTCGGCTGGCCGGACATGAAAGCCGAGAAAACCAGATTTGCCGTCGAGATTCCGTACCTGGGCAGCCTGATCCTGACCCACACACTGGACAAGCAAGTGCCGGCGCTCAAGGAATTCGCGCCTGAAGACCGGCCGAATTCGACCATCGTCTTCTGGTCGTTCCGGGTCATGGTCGGCCTGGGCGTGCTGATGATCTTCACTGGTTTGTGGAGTCTGTGGCTGCGCAAACGCGACAGGCTTTATACCTCACGTCCATTCCTGTATCTGGCGTTGTGGATGGGGCCGTCCGGCCTGGTCGCGATTCTCGCCGGCTGGTTCACCACTGAAATCGGCCGTCAGCCATGGGTGGTCTACGGCTTGATGCGCACGGCAGACGCGTCCTCCGGGCACAGCTTCGTGCAGATGAGCATCACCTTGATCATGTTCGTTGTGGTGTATTTCGCCCTGTTCGGTGCCGGTCTTGGCTACATGATGCGTCTGGTGCGCAAAGGGCCGAAGATCGACGAAGGCAAGGAAACCAACGAAGGCGGTCCTGGCCAGAAACGCACACCGGCCCGTCCGCTGTCTGCAGCCGATGACGATGGCACCGAAGCTGATAACAGCCTGACCAAGGAGATTTGAATCATGGGTATTGATCTTCCGCTGATCTGGGCCGTGATCATCATCTTCGGCATCATGATGTATGTGGTCATGGACGGCTTCGATCTGGGAATCGGGATTCTCTTCCCGTTCATCAAGGGCAAGACCGACCGTGACGTCATGATGAACACCGTCGCCCCGGTCTGGGACGGCAACGAAACCTGGTTGGTATTGGGCGGCGCAGCCTTGTTCGGCGCCTTCCCGCTGGCCTATTCGGTGGTGCTCTCGGCGCTGTACCTGCCGCTGATTTTTATGCTGATCGGGCTGATTTTCCGCGGTGTGGCCTTCGAGTTCCGCTTCAAGGCCAAGGACGACAAGCGTCACCTCTGGGACAAGGCATTTATCGGTGGCTCGATCGCCGCTACCTTCTTCCAGGGCGTGGCATTGGGTGCCTTCATCGATGGGCTACCGGTAGTCAATCGTCAGTTCGCCGGTGGTTCACTCGACTGGCTGACGCCGTTCACGATGTTCTGTGGTGCGGCGCTGGTGGTGGCTTACGCGCTGCTCGGTTGCACCTGGCTGATCATGAAAACTGAAGGCAAGTTGCAGGAGCAGATGCATGACCTGGCGCGGCCATTGGCCTTCGTGTTGCTGGCAGTGATTGGCATCGTCAGCATCTGGACGCCCTTGGCCCACGCTGAAATCGCTGCACGCTGGTTCACCCTGCCGAACCTGTTCTGGTTCTTGCCGGTGCCGATTCTGGTGCTGGTGACCCTGTACGGTCTGATTCGCGCGGTGGCCCGCAATGCGCATTACACGCCATTCCTGCTGACCCTGGTGCTGATCTTCCTCGGCTACAGCGGTCTGGGTATCAGCCTGTGGCCGAACATCGTGCCGCCGTCGATCTCGATCTGGGACGCCGCCGCACCGCCGCAAAGCCAGGGCTTCATGCTGGTGGGCACGCTCTTCATCATCCCGTTCATCCTGGGTTACACCTTCTGGAGCTACTACGTGTTCCGCGGCAAGGTTACCCACGAAGATGGTTACCACTAGCCAATACGACTACGGCGCAGGATTGATACCTGCGCCATTCCAGAGGAGAAAGCGATGATGGCTGGCAAACCTACGTTGCAGGAAATCGAAGCGGCCGAGAAAAAGCCGCTCTGGCAGCGACTCGGCTGGCTGGCGATGATCTGGACCGGCAGCGTCGTGGCACTGTTCATTGTGGCCTCGCTGATGCGCATGTTCATGAATGCCGCCGGTTTGAGCACCCACTGAAATTCCCATCCCGTTGCCTTGCGGCACGGATTTATAACCCTCCCGATGGAGGGTTTTTTTTCGCTTTTATTTACGTGCTTTGAGAATGACGAACTTGGGGGTGGCCGCGACTTGCTCGACGCCGCGGAACAACCGCGCCAGTTTGCTGTGATAACCCAAATGACGATTGCCGACGATGTACAATGCGCCGCCCACCACCAACGATTCACGCGCCTGCTGGAACATCCGCCAAGCCAGGAAATCGCCGACCACTTGCTGTTGGTGAAATGGCGGATTGCACAGCACCACGTCCAGGGATTGAGGTTCCTGCTCTGCCAAGCCATCGCCGGCTCGCACGATCACATCACGATCGCCCAGCGCCGCGCGCCAGTTTTCAGTGGCCGATTGCACCGCCATGAACGACTCATCAACCAACGTGTAGTGAGCCTCAGGGTTTTGCAGGGCACTGGCAATCGCCAACACGCCGTTGCCACATCCGAGGTCGGCAACTCGCGCTGTGCCGAGGTTCTTCGGCAAGTGCGGCAGAAAGGCCCGCGTGCCGATATCCAGCCCTTCGCGGCAGAACACATTGGCGTGATTGAGCAGTTCGATAGCAGGGGCGTCGAGTCGATAGCGGGTCGGGTAGGGGGAGACCGCAGGGGCTTTGGCTTCGGCTGTGGCGATCAGCAGCCGAGCCTTCTTCACGGCCAGCGAGGCTTGCACCGGGCCGATGTAACGATCCAGCAGATCGCCCGCAGCGCGAGGCAAATGCTTCACCATTGCGGCCGCAATCACTTGAGCGCCGGGAGCCAGTTGGCCCTGTAGCCGGATCAGTTGCTCTTCCAGCAAGGCCAGGGTTTTCGGTACCCGGATCAATACCCGGTCAAACGGCCCGATGAACGCTTTGCTGGCAGGCACCTTCGGCACTTCATCAAACGCCTGGCCGTTGCGTATCAGGTTTTTTTCCAGCCCCTGAAAAGCCAGAAACGAATCGCCGCTGCTGGTCACCCGAACCTTGCCCACCAGGCTGGCGGCCAAAGCACCGAAGCTGTCGTTGAGCACCAGCACTCGGGTATCGGCTGCAGGTTGTTGCTCGGCCAGATGAGTGAGCAGGTATTCGTCTGCGGCATCAAATGCTTGCAACGGTTCATTCTGCTGTTCTGGCTGGCGGATCAGATCGAGTTGAGCGAAGGGGGTTTCGAGCAGAGGCATGAGGCGGGGGCTCTGGGTAGTCAACGGAGGATAATCAGCGAGTGGCCCGCCACTCAGGGGCTTGTAGCGGGCGAACCATCCGAATGGACTGCGTCGTGGGATTTCACACGGCATCACTCAGGATGGATCGCAAATGGTACGTTTTTTTCGCTTGGATTACTCGCGGGGATTACCGGATTCGAACAGCTTCAGAAAACGCCCGCTTTCGCGGCTCTCATCACCGCCGCAATCTTGTTGTTTACGCCGAATTTTCGTATGGCGCCGCGGATATGGAACTGTACCGTGCTTTCACTCAGGCAGAGGATGATCGCGATCTCGCCTGCCGTCTTGCCGTCGGCTGAATATTTCAATACCTCGATTTCCCTGCATGATAAATGCACTGTGCCTGGTTTTGAGAGTGCAGGCAGTTCTTTCGCGACAAGCCCGTGCAGGTGACGGCTAATGAACAACGCGTAGCCCAGATTTTTATACAGATCATCCGTAGTAATCGGGCAGTGGCTTCTGGCCAGGCTCAGCATGCTGCAAAGCCCGTTCTGATCATGAACGGATTGGGACCAGCCATAGTGCAAACCTTGCTTTTTTTGTGCTTGCCACAGCGTCGGTGTCTTGGAGAAGACCTCTTCCTGCCAAAGAATCGGTAATTCAGAGTGATTGCAATGGGCTAGTATCGGATCGACTTCACTGAAATGCTCTTGTTCATATTTCGTGTTCCATTCGGTGGGGTAATTATTCAGATTGATCGTATGGCGGTGTATCCCCCGTGTTTGTGATGTTATTGAAAATGCACAAAAATTAAAGCCAAGATTTTTAACGAGATTAAGAGAAATCTCGTATGCAGTCTCTATTTTCTGAGCGTAAGAAAGCTGTGTTAATTGTGATTCCTTCCACACTTTCATCGGGTAACTCCATGCGGACTTACTTCAATTGGCGCTTATTGGATCCAGGATCCGGCACGCCCCGGAGTGTAGGAGAATTCTTACACGCATGTTGGTTTTTTTTGCTCTTGAAAAAGCGTGCAACCGCATAAATCAGTTCTTAGGTCACTTACTAAGGAGAAATAAATCCAACTGCATATCAATTTTGTATTTTAGTGAATGGGGTGAAAGCCATTACAAATCACCGGTGTTTACGCCGCCTGCTTTGCGGGACACTGGCGTCATCTGTTGAATGGAGCGCCCCATGACCGCCAGTGCAGAAAAATTCACGCGCCAGACGCTACTGGACGTCCATCCGTTGACGCCAAACTTGTTTACTCTGAGGACCACCCGGGATCCGGGCTTTCGTTTTCGCGCGGGGCAATTCGCCCGGCTGGGCGTTACCAAAGCGGACGGCAGTACGGTGTGGAGGGCTTATTCCATGGTCTCCTCACCCTATGACGAGTTCCTGGAGTTCTTCTCTATTGTCGTGCCGGGAGGGGAGTTCACCAGTGAATTGAGTCGGCTGGAAGTCGGCGACACGCTGCTGATCGACCGGCAGGCCTTTGGTTATCTGACGCTGGATCGCTTTGTCGATGGCCGTGACCTCTGGTTGTTGTCCACAGGCACGGGGCTGGCGCCGTTTCTGTCGATCCTGCAGGACTTCGAGGTTTGGGAGAAATTCGAACGAATCATTCTGGTCTACAGCGTGCGCGAAGCGCGGGAATTGGCCTATCAGGAGCTGATTGCAGGGCTGGCACAGCGCGATTATCTGGCCGAGTACGCGCACAAGCTGCAGTTCATCGCCACCGTCACGCGAGAGCAGCATCCAGGTGCCTTGAATGGGCGGATCACAACGCTCATGGAAAGTGGCGAGCTGGAGCAGACGGCTGGTGTAGCGCTGACAGCCGAGCATTCACGGGTAATGCTCTGCGGTAATCCACAGATGATCGATGACACACGCAAGTTGCTCAAACAACGGGACATGCACTTGAGCCTCAGTCGACGACCCGGCCAGGTGGCAGTGGAAAACTACTGGTAAACAAACGGCGCCCCGAAGGCGCCGTTTCTTGGGGCAATCAGTTATCAGGGCCGATTGTTCTGAGCCTTGAGCAGATCGCGAATCTCTTCCAGCAGCTCTTCTTCCTTGGTCGGAACCGGCGGCAGGGTTGGCGCCACGGCCTCTTCGCGTTTCAGACGGTTGATGGCCTTGACGCCCATGAAGATCGCGAAGGCGACGATGATGAAATCGATCAAGCTCTGGATGAACTTACCGTAGGCCAGCATCACCGCCGGGACTTCACCATTGCCAGCCTTGAGCGTAACGGCCAGGTCACTGAAGTCCACCCCACCGATCAGCAAGCCGATTGGCGGCATCACCACGTCGCCGACAAACGACGAAACGATTTTGCCGAAGGCGGCGCCAATGATGATACCCACGGCCATGTCGACCACATTACCTTTGACCGCGAAGGCCTTGAACTCACTTATCACGCCCATAGGTTATTTCCTTGTTACAGATGAGGTTGGTGAATGCAGTGTAAATCAGCAAAACGGCTCCTGCTCGAAACACCGTCTTACAATGCTCGCTCTTATCGACACATCTTCCGCCAATTAGTTTACAAAGTGCCACCAGTCGCGCGCGTTTACCCGCTCTAGACCGGGCTTTACAGAACCTTTTCTCTATCGGCTCGGTACGGGATTTCTATTTATGTTTTGGCCTTTGGGTCACTAGCCTCTGTGGGGCGCACCTGGATGCGCCTTATAAAATCAGAGGAAACTTCCATGACAACTCCCCTCGGCCTCGGGGCTTTGCCCCTCCGTCGTACGTTTGGCGTTCTGACCGCCAGCTTGCTGTCCTTCTCCGTCAGCGCGGCGACGTTGACCCGGGATAACGGCGCCGCCGTCGGCGACAACCAGAACTCGCAAACCGCTGGCGCGACCGGGCCGGTGCTGTTGCAAGACATACAACTGATCCAGAAACTCCAGCGTTTTGACCGTGAACGCATTCCCGAACGCGTGGTGCATGCCCGTGGCACTGGCGCTCATGGCACGTTCACCGTGACCGACGACCTCAGCGACCTGACCAAGGCCAAGGTATTTGCCAGTGGTCAAAGCACGCCGGTCTTTGTGCGTTTTTCCGCCGTGGTCCATGGCAACCATTCGCCGGAAACCTTGCGTGATCCGCGGGGGTTCGCCACCAAGTTCTACACCGCAGACGGCAACTGGGACCTGGTCGGCAACAATTTTCCGACCTTCTTCATCCGTGACGCGATCAAGTTTCCGGACATGGTCCACGCCTTCAAGCCGGATCCGCGCACCAACCTTGACGACGATTCCCGTCGTTTCGACTTTTTCTCCCATGTTCCGGAAGCCACTCGTACCTTGACCGAGTTGTATTCAAACTCCGGCACGCCGGCCAGCTATCGGGAAATGGACGGTAACGGTGTACATGCCTACAAGTTAATTAACGCCAAAGGCGATGTGCACTATGTAAAATTTCACTGGAAAAGTTTGCAGGGGATAAAAAATCTTGACCCTAAAGAAGTGACGGGTGTTCAAGGTCAAGACTACAGTCATATGACTAACGACTTGGTTTCACATATTAACAAGGGTGACTTTCCGAAATGGGACTTGTACGTCCAGGTTGTAAATCCACAAGACTTGTCCAAGTTTGATTTCGATCCATTGGACGCGACCAAAATCTGGCCAGGTGTTCCAGAGCGAAAAGTTGGACAAATGGTGTTGAACCGTAATCCAGCGAATGTTTTCCAGGAAACCGAACAAGTGGCCATGGCTCCGGCCAATTTAGTTCCGGGTATCGAACCTTCGGAAGATCGCTTATTGCAAGGGCGAGTGTTCTCGTATGCCGATACCCAACTGTATCGTCTGGGGGCCAACGCTCTGCAGCTGCCGATCAACGCACCCAAAGTCGCCGTGAATAACGGTAATCAGGATGGCGCAATGAACATCGGCGCCAGCAGCACAGGCGTGAATTACCAGCCAAGTCGCCTGCTGGCCCGTGAAGAGCCGCAAACCGCGCGTTACAGCCAGTCGGCCCTGTCGGGCAGCACGCAGCAGGTGAAGATTGCGCGTGAGCAGAACTTCAAGCAGGCCGGCGATCTGTATCGCTCGTTCAACCCGAAGGAACGTCAGGACCTGATCGACAGCTTTGGTGGCTCGCTGGCCACCACCGATGATGAGAGCAAGCACATCATCCTGTCCTTCCTATACAAGGCCGATCCGGAATACGGGACCGGGGTGGCCAAAGTAGCCAAGGGTGATCTGGCTCGGGTCAAGGCGCTGGCGGCCAAACTGGTCGACTGATCCATCTGCCTGTAGCGGGGCCTCATGTGAGGTCCCGTCTGATCAAGGAGACTCGCCATGCGTTTTTATCTGTCTGTGTTTCTGGCGTGCTGGTCGCTCAGTGTGTTCGCCGGATCCGACGCGCAAGCCTCGAAAGACCCTGCGGCGTTGAAAGCCCAATTAGAGGATTACTATTTCGATGCCGCTCGACGCGGTGATGTGCCGATGCTCGATACCTTCATCGAGGCTGGCTATTCCCTCGATACCCGTGACAGCAAGGGGTACACCGCACTGATTCTGGCCGCCTATCACGGCCAGGGTGCCGCAGTGGAGCGTTTGCTCGCTGCCGGGGCGGACGCCTGTGCCCAGGATCAACGCGGCAACACGGCGTTGATGGGTGCGATTTTCAAAGGCGAAATGCAGATCGCTCAAACCCTGCTGGCGGCCAATTGCAGCCCCGACCAACGCAATGGCGCGGGGCAGACTGCCGCGATGTATGCCGGCTTGTTCAAGCGCGTTGAGTTGCTGGACGCACTCAAAGCAAAAGGGGCGGACATGAACGCCGAAGATCCGCTGGGCAATAGTGCCGCGCGTCTGGCCAGCGGTGAAATCCACACGGCGGCGCCGCGCTGATCCGCGCCAGCTGAGCTATCATCGCGGTTTTTGCCGGGAGTTCAGATGGCCAAGGCCAAGCGCATGTACGGCTGCACCGAGTGTGGCTCAACCTTCCCCAAGTGGGCCGGCCAGTGCGGCGAATGCGGGGCCTGGAACACGCTGACCGAAACCATGGTGGAGAGCGGCGGCGCCGCAGCCCCCAGCGGTCGCACCGGATGGACCGGCCAGCAGGCGCAGATCAAGACCCTAGCCGAAGTCAGCGTTGAAGAGATTCCGCGTTTCTCCACGGCGTCCAGTGAGCTGGATCGCGTTCTGGGCGGCGGCCTGGTGGATGGCTCGGTGGTGTTGATCGGTGGTGATCCCGGCATCGGCAAGTCGACCATTTTGTTGCAAACCTTGTGCAACCTCGCCAAGAGCATGCCGGCGCTTTATGTCACCGGCGAAGAATCCCAGCAACAAGTGGCCATGCGCGCCCGGCGCCTGGGCTTGCCTCAGGATCAGTTGCGGGTGATGACCGAAACCTGCATCGAAACCATCATCGCCACGGCCCGGCAGGAAAAGCCCAAGGTGATGGTGATCGACTCGATCCAGACGATTTTCACCGAGCAACTGCAATCGGCACCGGGGGGCGTTTCCCAGGTTCGCGAAAGTGCGGCATTGCTGGTGCGTTACGCCAAACAAAGCGGCACAGCAATCTTCCTCGTGGGGCATGTCACCAAAGAAGGCGCGCTGGCTGGCCCTCGAGTACTGGAACATATGGTCGACACCGTTCTGTATTTTGAAGGCGAATCCGATGGGCGCCTGCGTCTGCTGAGGGCGGTGAAAAACCGTTTCGGCGCGGTGAATGAATTGGGCGTGTTCGGCATGACCGACAAGGGCCTGAAAGAAGTCTCCAACCCTTCGGCGATTTTTCTGACCCGTGCTCAGGAAGAAGTCCCGGGCAGCGTGGTCATGGCCACGTGGGAAGGCACCCGGCCGATGCTGGTGGAAGTCCAGGCATTGGTGGACGACAGTCATCTGGCCAACCCACGCCGGGTAACGCTCGGTCTGGATCAGAATCGCTTGGCCATGTTGTTGGCGGTTTTACATCGCCACGGCGGCATACCGACTCACGATCAGGACGTGTTCCTCAACGTGGTCGGCGGAGTGAAGGTGCTGGAAACAGCGTCCGACCTGGCCTTGATGGCGGCGGTCATGTCCAGTTTGCGCAACCGGCCGCTGCCCCATGATCTGCTGGTGTTCGGCGAAGTGGGGTTGTCGGGTGAAGTGCGTCCGGTGCCGAGTGGCCAGGAACGCTTGAAAGAGGCGGCCAAGCACGGCTTCAAACGCGCCATCGTGCCCAAGGGCAACGCGCCGAAAGAAGCGCCGCCGGGGTTGCAGATTATTGCGGTGACGCGTCTGGAACAGGCGCTCGACGCGTTGTTTGAATAACTGCAAGCAACACACAATCCTGTGGGAGCCGGGCTTGCCCGCGATAGCGGTTAGTCAGTCGACATTTGTTGTGGGATTAAAATCGCCATCGCGGGCAAGCCCGGCTCCCACAGGTATTGCGTCGAGTCTTCAGATTTCGATCAGTGCACCCAGTTCACGTTCCAGCTCTTGCGGATCGCCCAGGTTGAACTCGATCAATCGCCGCAGCCGTTCAATCGATTCCAGGCTGATGTGTTTGCAGACAAATCCGAGTTGACCATGGTCATCGTGGGTCAACATCACATCCATCTTGATCTCGACGTCTTCGTTAAGATGAATATCAACCAGGAAATGCCAGTCTGGATTACCCAGCCACGGCTCGGGCTTCTCGATAAGCAGCCCCTTGAGCGACAGGTCGATCAATTTCACCGGCCAGATGAATTCCCCCTGGCTCAGCTCGGTTCGGGCATCGAACGCAATACGTTTGAAGTGGCGGCGATCAGCAGGGTGGTCACTCATGGCGCAATCCTCTGAATGTCCGCTGACTATAGACCCGCATTGTTAAAGCCTGCCAGCAAGACAGGTTCTAGACCAATGTTGGGGGTGGCCTTTGAGGCCAGTAGCGCTAAACTCGGGGTGGCTGTCTTTCTTGTCCACTCTGGCTGGAATCATAAAATGAAAAATAATAATAGCCTGCTACGCCACCTACCCTGGCTGCTGCTGGCAATCCTGGGAGCGTGCGCCCTGGGTGTAGTGGCATTGCGCCGAGGCGAGGCGATCAACGCCTTGTGGATTGTGGTCGCCGCCGTGGCCATTTATCTGGTCGCTTACCGCTACTACAGCCTGTTCATCGCCAACAATGTGATGCAACTCGATCCGCGTCGGGCTACACCTGCCGTGCTAAATAATGACGGTCTGGACTATGTGCCGACCAACAAACACATCCTCTTCGGTCACCACTTTGCAGCCATCGCTGGCGCGGGGCCGCTGGTAGGCCCGGTCTTGGCGGCGCAGATGGGCTACCTGCCCGGTACGCTGTGGCTGATTGCCGGCGTCGTGCTGGCGGGTGCGGTTCAGGACTTCATGGTCCTGTTCATGTCCACCCGCCGCAACGGTCGTTCTTTGGGCGATATGGTCCGTGAAGAAATGGGCCGCATCCCCGGGACCATCGCGCTGTTTGGCTGTTTCCTGATCATGATCATCATCCTCGCGGTGCTGGCGCTGATCGTGGTCAAGGCCCTGGCCGAAAGCCCATGGGGTATTTTCACGGTGATGGCGACCATCCCGATCGCGATGTTCATGGGCATCTATATGCGCTACATCCGCCCGGGTCGCATCGGTGAAATCTCGGTAATCGGCGTGGCGTTGCTGCTGGGTTCGATCTGGCTGGGCGGGCAGATTGCCGCTGACCCGGTGTGGGCCAAGGCGTTCAGCTTTACCGGGATCCAGATCACCTGGATGCTGATTGGCTACGGTTTTGTGGCGGCAGTGTTGCCGGTGTGGCTGATTCTCGCCCCTCGCGATTACCTGTCGACCTTCCTCAAAATCGGCACCATTGTTGCGCTGGCGATCGGCATTCTGATCACCATGCCTGAGCTGAAAATGCCGGCATTGACCCAGTTCATCGACGGCACCGGGCCGGTGTGGAAGGGCGGTCTGTTTCCGTTCCTGTTCATCACCATTGCCTGTGGCGCAGTGTCGGGTTTCCACGCACTAATCTCCTCCGGCACCACGCCGAAGTTGCTGGATAACGAGGTCAACGCCCGTTACATCGGTTACGGCGGCATGCTGATGGAATCCTTCGTGGCGATCATGGCAATGGTTGCCGCTTCGGTGATCGAGCCAGGCGTGTACTTCGCCATGAACAGCCCGGCGGCAGTCGTCGGCGGTGACGTGGTGGCTGTGGCACAAGCTGTCAGCGGCTGGGGTTTCGCGATTACCCCGGAAGCGCTGCAAGCGGTGGCCAAGGACATCGGTGAAACCACCATCCTGGCCCGTGCCGGCGGTGCGCCGACCCTGGCGGTCGGTATCGCGCAGATCCTGCACAGCGTGCTGCCGGGTGAAAACACCATGGCGTTCTGGTACCACTTCGCAATCCTGTTCGAAGCGCTGTTCATCCTGACGGCCGTCGACGCCGGTACCCGTGCCGGACGTTTCATGCTGCAGGATTTGCTCGGCTCGTTCGTGCCGGCGCTCAAACGCACCGAATCCTGGACCGCCAACCTGATCGCCACCGCCGGTTGCGTGGCGATGTGGGGTTACCTGCTGTACCAAGGTGTGATCGACCCGCTGGGTGGCATCAACACCTTGTGGCCGCTGTTCGGTATCTCCAACCAGATGCTCGCCGGTATCGCGCTGATGCTGGCAACCGTTGTGCTGATCAAAATGAAACGCCAACGCTACGTCTGGGTGACCATGTTGCCAGCCGTTTGGTTGCTGATCTGCACCACCACCGCAGGCTTCATCAAGCTGTTCGACGCCAACCCGGCAATCGGCTTCCTGTCGCTGGCGAAGAAATACAGCGATGCGTTGGCCAACGGGCAAATCCTGGCCCCGGCCAAGAGCATCGAGCAGATGCAGCATGTAATCTATAACGCCTACACCAACGCAACGCTGACCGCGCTGTTCCTGTTCGTGGTGTTCAGCATCCTGTTCTATGCGCTCAAGGTCGGCATTGCCGCCTGGGGTACCAAAGAACGTACGGATAAAGAATCGCCGTTCCAGGCTCAGCCGGATGCGTAACCTGAGGATTGCACCATGTTCAATGACCTGAGTCGCCTCGGTAAATACCTCGGTCAGGCCGCGCGGCTGATGGTCGGCATGCCCGACTACGACAACTACGTCGAGCACATGCAAACCAAACACCCGGACAAACCGGTGATGAGCTACGAGATGTTCTTTCGCGAACGTCAGGAAGCCCGTTACGGTGGCAAGGGTGGGCCGAAGTGCTGTTGACCCGATAGCCAGGTTGATGCAATCCCTGTGGGAGCGGGCTTGCCCGCGATGGCGGACTATCAGTCAACATTGATGTTGAATGGTAAATCGCTATCGCGGGCAAGCCCGCTCCCACATTTGTTTCGTGTTCCTTTAATTTTTTTGAAAACAGGAGACTTGTCTTTGTCCTCTCCCATCCCTGTCACGATCCTCAGCGGCTTTCTAGGCGCCGGCAAGACCACATTGTTGCGCCATCTGCTCAAAGCCGAGCACGGCCTGAAAATCGCCGTGATCGAAAACGAATTCAGTGACGCCGGTATCGACACCCAACTGTTGGGTGACGAGCCAGTGCAAGTGATGACGCTGTCCAACGGCTGCGTCTGCTGCACCATCCACACCGATTTGACCAAGGCGCTGTACCTGCTGCTCGAACGCCTGGACAGTGGCGAAATCGCCTTCGATCGTCTGGTCATCGAATGCACCGGTCTGGCCGATCCGGCCCCAGTAGCGCAAACCTTCTTCATCGACGAAGAGCTGCGCGAGCGCTACATCCTCGACGGCATCATCACCCTGGTCGACGCCAAACATGCTGAACATCACCTGACCCAGACCATCGCCCAGGCGCAGATCGGTTTTGCTGACCGCTTGCTGGTGAGCAAACGCGATCTGGTGGACGAGCCGACCTTCATCGCCCTTAGCGAGCGTCTGACCCGCATCAACCGTCGCGCGCCGATTCGCTTGGTCGAGCACGGCAAGATTGATCTGGCAGAACTGCTCGACGTGCGCGGCTTCAACCTCAATGCCGATCTCGGCGGTGGGGTGAGCCTGCGTCCAGTGAGCAAGGCACCGTCCATCGACCGTATTTCCAGCCTGGTGCTGCGCACCGACAAGCCGCTGGATATCGACAAACTCAGTGAGTTCATGAACGAACTGCTGGAAGAACATGGCAAGCAACTGCTGCGCTACAAAGGTGTTTTGAACATTCTTGGCGAACCGCGGCGGATGGTGTTTCAGGGGGTATTGAAGTTGTACGGCTTCGACTGGGATACGGAATGGGCCGATGATGAAACACGCGAAAGCGTGATCGTGTTTATTGCCGATGATCTGCCGGAAGAGAAAATTCGTGCGGGGTTTGCCTTGCTCTCGCTCTGATCCCAGGAGTGGGTTGATCCGGTGAGTGCGAGCAGCATGCGGTGTACGGCGTTTGATTAGCCCGTTTAGCTGGGGGAAAAACCGGCCTGAGTGATGGCCGGTTTCTTTTGTCTGTCTTTATCCGGTGGACCTACGCCGGCACGCCGAAATCGAGTGACAGTATATTGGGGATAGTCGGATCAATCCCGTACAGCAAGGCATAACCTACGCCAGATATTCCCGTCAGTAGACTGATGTCGGGAACCTGATTGCCACCGAGAAAGTTCCCTTCGAAAAAATTATGTGCGACCTCATCGAAGGCCTGTTCAACTCTGCTGACGCCTTGGTGATTGCGTGATTCTCGATACAAATTGTATAGGCAGATCAGATTGCCAAAGTCGCCATGACACAGGCTATAACCACTACCAAGCCCATGACGCCAGAGATTGCTCTCACATCTCGAAATATCGTCATTCACTTTCTGCCTGGTTGATTCGTCCATGGCATCTCCCATCGACTTCAAGAGTTGCCGCCTGGCGATCAGGATTCCTCCGTCCCCGTGGCACCACTTGGCCAAATGCCCCGGATTCTCCATGTCCCGCAAGTCAAGCCAGAAGCCGTCCCGGATCCACCGGTTTTCACCCTCGAGAAGCTGGATGGCCAACGGCACCAGAGACTCATCGTGAGTCACGTCATAGGCTTTGCACACCGCATGGATTACACCCGAAAGACCGTGGGATAAGCCTGTCAAAATGACAGAGCGATCATTGCGTCGAAAAAATCGGTTATCTTCAATCGTGACTTCACCTTTTATGTATTCGACCATGCGTCGGATGGCTGGCAGCACATCTTCTCGTGGATACAATTCATAGATATTCGCCAGTAGAGTCACCGCACCACAACAGCCCCCCAGGAAGTCGAAGTCATAGTCTTCGAGTGGTGCGTTGATCAGCTTGATCAGCAGTTCTTCAAGCTTGTCGTTGTTTCTTTGATCGCCAGTTATCTGCTGACGACTCACAAGGAGATAAATATAAGATCCCAGTCCGTGATAAGCGCTGACACTCAAGTCGCTTTTGAAATAGCCAAAGGATTGAGCCAGTGAGTGCAACACTTGATCGGCACAAGACAAGTAATGAGGCTTGTCGCTCACTTTGAACAGGCTCAGATAAAACAGCCCAAGCCCAGCAATGCCGGAATACAGGCCATTGCCCATTGGGGAGAGGTATTTTTTATGAGTCGTGGGGTGTGTATGAAAGGATAGCCATCTTATGCCCGACCCTGCATCCGTCACCGCGAGTTCTTCAATGCAGGCGGCGATTCTCATAACGCTCTCAAGTCGCTCCGTCTGGAGGGGGCTTTCAACTTTCGTATGAACATGTTTGAGATTGAGAGGTTGATGTTCATTTGGCTTTGGAAACAAGCACGTTTCGAGTATCGTGCGTTGCAATACCCTGTCTGCTCGAGACATATTTTCTATTTTCTGTCGGCAGCTTTTGATGGGCGGCTCTACCTGTGCCATCTCAATTGTTTCACCTTGCGCACTCACCAGATAATTGGAGTTGAGTGGCATGGTAAAACACGGAATGCTCAATCTTTGCAGGTCCGTTATTTCGTAACGGGGAATGCCCTTTGCCAGGTAGGCGTCCTTCAAGTCATTCCACAAGGTGGCGAGCAGAAGTTCTCTATCCAGCATGTTTTGCATAAAGCGTGGATGACGGCTCAGTCCGATAAACTCTGCATAGCGCTGGGTGTTTTTGATCAATACACGGGTTGAGAGTTCGTCTGCGGATTGTTCAAGCATTTGAACAACTATCTGCTGATGGGTCATCAACGCATCATAAGCATATTCAAAGCCATGAAAGAACGCTTCTTTGTAAGCCTCAAGCCCCTTGCGCTCCCCGGCCAGAAGAGGCAAGTGTTTATGCAGTGGGCGATGTTCGATACTGATTTTTCGCAAATGATAAAATCCGCTTTCGTAGACTAGCGATTTGCCAGTGGAGTCGAATCGCTCTTGTCGTGTCAGCCCGCTCAAGTCGTTACCAGACCCTTGCGCGAAGGGAACAAAGCCGCTGGAAAACACCGATTGACGGGTTAATTTAAATGCTTTGAATAGTGCGGAGTCCGCAGGCAAGTCAAATAACAGGTCACTGGTAGAAGCCGTAAACAAGCACTCGAGGTCAATCATTACGGGATTGCTTCCACACGCAATAATATTTTCGTGATGAAAGTCGATACCGTTCAATGCATAGATGACGGCGATTTGTGTCCCCATTTTTCTGTAGAACAGTTCAACGTCTGCCTCGCTCTTGCAAGGCGTATTCTCGATTTTTTCTATCCAGCTATGCCGCTCGCGGCTGACAATCCTTGGCGCATAGATAGAAAAACACTCTGCTCCTGTCTGTTCATAGAGTTGCCTGAGTAACCGATTAAAAAAAAGCGCCTCCCGGCTCGCCCTTGGCTTGTAAACCAGGGACATTGCGCAGACCTCAACACGACAAACCGTTTCGCCACGGCCATGAGGATCGCCCAGGCCAAATTCGATAGCGTCTATTTTTCGGGATGGGATTGAAAAAATGTTCTGCAGGTATTCAATATCGGCAGCGAAGTCGAGAATGACAGCAAACAAATAATCGACTGTATCCTCCAACAGACCAAACAATAGACTGGCCAGCACCGGATATGATTCAAAAAACGATGTGAGTGAAAGCGTTCTGAGTTGCTGGCTGAGTTCAGCCAACTCAACGTTGTAGCCTTTTGAAATCTGCGTATTCAAATAGTGAACCAGGCTCTGTTCGGATGTGCGTCCAATTCTATCCAATACATAGCCTTCAAGGCTCGAAAGTAACGCTTGTTCATCAATATGCGTCGAAGCGTTCAAGTAGCGCTTGTCGGATTTGAACTCATCTATAAAGTAAAGAAAGAAACGGTAGCCGAACCAATAGAAATCTTCGTTGCTTCTCGGGGGCGTTTCTGCCTCGGTATTAATCGCGTCAAGCCTGGCGATCTTTTTCTGTAAAGTCACTAGCGCAGTTTCGCCATCGGGGGGCAACGGCTGTGCATTGATGGGGCCTTTCACATGCGAAGCCAACTGCCCCCTGTCCAGACCAAAGTAATGCAACACAGCCTGATCATCAGCATGCAGGCGGATCATGTTATTTTCAAAATTGACAATGTCCCTGTCAGAAGAAAACCTGCGCTCACCTCGCTGATGAAACTTTAAGAAATTAGCCAACATACTGAAACTCCTGACATGAATAGAACAGGCGTTGCCTGCTCTATTTTTTTATTTATCGCCCCCTTTCAACGATTTGACTTGAGTTCGACGCAAACCTGGTCAGGGCAAGGGATAATTGACTATTTTCAAATCGTCGAGCAACCAATGACAGTGCATCCCAGAGTGCCGCAGTCAATAATGGTCGTTCCCATCGCCTCAATATTATCTTTGTCGGAGGCTTGGTAGGCTTCAAAGTCACGATCAAAATCGCCAGACATGTTTAGAATTTGTTCGCTCATAGTGTTGTCCTCATCGTTTATCAGTTGTTGAGCCGCGGTCAATCGGCTGCCATTAGTCGCCGTTGGCTGTATTGTATTCAGGGAATTATATTGGTTGACGGAACCGGTCTTGTCTCAAGAGTCCTGTTGCGCAGATGCGCGTTTTATGCTCTGAAGCAGCGCTCGATCCAGGATTTAGCACAAGATAACGGTGCAGTTTTCGGTGCCGCACTCGACAATCGTCAGTGCTGCCGATTCGATACTGCTGTTGCTCACCTGTTGATAGGACTCGAATTCACCATCGAAGTCACCAGACATTGCAAATATTTTTTCGCTCATTATGAACTTCCTTTGTTTTATCAACACCTGAGTTGGTGTGGAAAAACAGTAACATGCTCCTGGTTTGCCACCAATGTGTAGCTTATAACTTCATGTTGCCGTTACAGATTGTCGCTTTATTGTAAGCTTCGAAGTTGTAGAAAACGTACAGCGTGGAATCGCGTCGAGAATACTGGTAGGGGTTTGGCTCAAGTGGATACAGCAACTGAAGTGTGTGCCTGGTAGTTAAGCGAGGTTTGTTTTGGTGAACTCGCAGAAAATACAGGGAAGAGTGTTTCCGTGTCACGGCAGGCGGGGGGGGGATCTTTGTGAAGCGGATGATGGCACAGTCGGAGGTTAAGCTTTTCTTGCAGGCGCTATCGTGGGTCAATTTTGCTTTCTGCTGAAGCGTGGGAGGAGCGAGATGTTGTCCAACAAGTACGCGTCGCCCCCAATCTTCATCGTGCCTGAAGCAGCCGTTGCTCCAGATGATCCAAGTGCTCGCTCATCAGCCTGACTGCGGCCTTCACGTCAGCGCTCTCCACTGCATCGACAATCGTCTTGTGTTCCCGCCAGGTGCAGTGGCTGTTTGGCTGATGTTCAAACTGCGCAATCGCCAGCGACGTCAGGGGTACCAGGCTGCCGAGGAAGTGCGCCAATGGGGCGTTATCGGCCATGTTGGCAAGTTGCAGATGGAATTCGCCGGACAGACGGATAGCCGTACCGGGCAGGCCTCGCTCCATGCACTGACGTTGCTCTTCGGCCAATTCGCGTAACTTGACCAGCATGCCGGAATGGCGCCGTTGACAGGCGAGTTGAACCAGCGTGCTTTCAGACAGGCGACGAGCATGGAGTACCTGGCGGGTTTGTTCGGGGGTTGGCGCTGCGACTCGCGGGCGCTGATTAGGTCTCAAGATGATGACCTGCTGATGGGACAGGCGCGATAGAACCCGGCGCACGGTGCTGCGGCTGACCCCGAACATATGCCCCAGGCTTTCTTCGGTGAAACGGCTGGAAGGGCTGATGCGCTGTTCGAGAATGGCGTCGAAGATCCGAGAATAGAGATCATCCGCTGGCGGTTTCCCGGTGTCCGTTCGGGAGAAGGGCAGTGCAGTGAAAATCTGTGGTGAGGCGAAGCTGTTCATGGCCTGTCTCCAGTTCGAAGAGGGGGTTCAACTGCCGAGGTGGTCGTCCGGGATGTTCAATTCGATGCCCATCCGCTGGCCTTCCCGAAGGATGTGCCGACGCATCTCGGCGCTGGCCTGGGCGCTGTTCTTGCTGCGGATGGCACGCACCACGGCTTCGTTTTCTTCAAGTCGTTCAGCCAGATGCTCCGGCGAATTGCGCAGCACGTCGGCGCTTTGCTTGAGGGCATTGCTGGTTTGCTGCACCACACTCTGGAAAATCGGGTTCGAGGTCAGGGCGAACAGCTCCTCGTGGAACGCGATGTAGGCATTCGCGCCAGCCTCGCTGTCGTTGGCCTCAAGGGCTTCGCGCATGTCCATCAGGGTCAGACGCAGTTGCCCGACTTCCTTGCTGCTGATCGACTGCGCCACCAGGCCGACAATGAACGGCTCGAGGGTGTAGCGCAGTTGCAGCACGTCTTCCAGGCTGGCCCCGGCAACCGCGCTGTCGTGGCTTTGGCTGTCGCTGAGATTGGCCTCCAGCACCACCACGCCTTTGCCCGGCATGGAGCGCACCAGCCCCAGGGTTTCCAGCACGATGACCGCTTCGCGCAGGCTTGGACGGCTGATGCCCAGTTGTTCGGCCAGTTCACGTTGGCCCGGTAACATCTCGCCGGAACGCCACTGACCACGGGCCAGAGCGGCCCGAAGTTTTTCTACGACTGAATTTACGACGGTTGAAGAGGTAATCACTTGTTCGCTCCATGAGCCTCGAAAGTTGTTGAGGAGCACCGAGAAGCAGGATCAAAAGATCGCAGCCTTCGGCAGCTCCTATAGGTCTGTAGTCAAAATTCCTGTTGATGCGCCGGGGCAACCGATTTTCTCGTCTGGAAGGTATAACCCTGCTGGCCAGACAGCACCTTGTTTGCCCGCTGGATATCGATGTCTTTTTCCCAGCGGGCGATGGCCACGGTGGCGACGCAGTTGCCGATCAGGTTGGTCAACGCCCGGCCAATGCCCATGAACCAGTCCACCGCCAGCACCAATACCAGGCCAACGACCGGAATCGCCGGGATCGCCGTCAGTGTTGCCGCGAGAATCACCAGCGCCGAACCGGGAATCCCGTGGGCACCTTTGGAGGTGATCAGCGACACCAGCAGAATCGTCAGCAGGTCTGTCATGGCCAGTGGCGTACCGGTGGCATTGGCGATGAACACGATGGCCAGGGTCAGGTAGATCGAAAAACCATCAAGGTTGAACGAGTACCCGGTCGGAATCACCAGCCCGACCGTGGAGCTGCCGATGCCCAGGTGCTCAAGCTTGCGCATGATTTGTGGCAGCACGGCGTCGGAAGACGCGGTGCCCATGACGATCAGCAGTTCTTCGCGCAGGTATTTGAGCAACGGCCACATCTTCAGGCCCGAAAGGCGCATCACCAAGCCGAGAATCAATGTCACGAAGGCCACACAGGTCAGATAAAACAGGCCAACCAGGCTGCCTAGGTGCTGCAGAGAATCCAGGCCATATTTACTGGTGGTGAAAGCGATGGCGCCGAACACGCCGATCGGCGCCAGGCGCACGATCATGCCCATGATGCGGAAGATCACGTGGCTCAGCTCATTGATCAATCGGGAAATACCCGACGCCGCTTCGCCCACCAGGTTCAACGCGCTGCCGAACAGTACCGAAAACAGCAGGACCTGCAGGATGTTGTTTTCCGCGAAGGCGCCGATCACCGAAGTCGGGATCAGGTTCATCAGGAACTGCGTGGTGGTAGCCATGTGCTGACCGCGTTGGGCGATGTCGCCCATGTCTGCGGCGGAGAGCTGGTCCAGGTGAATGTTCGCGCCGCTGCCGATGCCGGTCGTGAAGGCGAATACCAGGCCGATCACCAAGGCGATGGTGGTCAGTATTTCGAAGTAGATCACCGATTTCAGGCCGATGCGTCCGACCTTCTTCAAGTCGCCGGCACCGCTGATGCCGCTGACCACTACGCAGAACACAATCAAGCCAATGAGCATCTTGATCAGTTTGATGAAACCGTCGCCGAGAGGTTTGAGCCGGGCGGAGTATTCGGGAAGGGTCAGCCCGCAGACGATGCCGAGCACCAGTCCGAGAACCACTTGGAGGAAGATTGAGCGCGAGCACCATCTGAGCATGGGAGGAATCCTGGTCGGTGTCCTGGCTGCCGTGCGCGATGCGCATCAGATTCAGGACTTAATTATTGTGGTCTTACCGGTATGTCCAGTGCAGGCGCAGTCTAGGCGCTGTTTTTGGGGGATCGCAAGCAAATTTTGAGTAATTGGAATGACCGGTCTTACCAGTTGGGCGCAATGGCCCGACCTTGAGCCTTTTCGCGTTTTGAAAAAAATTGCGGACGAAAAAAAACCGGCCATCACTGGCCGGTTTTTCATTGCTGCGGTTTAGCGGGCTGATTAAGCGCCGTATACCGGCAGTTTCTTGCAGATGGCTTTGACCTTCTCACGAACGGCGTCGATCACCGCTTCGTTGGAGAGATCCGCCAGGATGTCGCAGATCCAGCCGGCCAGTTCTTTGCACTCTGCTTCCTTGAAGCCGCGAGTGGTCACAGCCGGAGTACCGAAACGCAGACCGGAGGTGACGAACGGGGAGCGTGGATCGTTCGGTACCGAGTTCTTGTTCACGGTGATGAACGCTTTGCCCAGTGCGGCGTCGGCGTCTTTACCGGAGATTTCCTGCTTGATCAGCGACAGCAGGAACAGGTGGTTCTGAGTACCGCCCGACACCACGTCGAAACCGCGCTCGATGAATACGCCGGCCATGGCCTGGGCGTTTTTCACCACTTGTTGCTGGTAGGTCTTGAACTCAGGCTGCAGCGCTTCCTTGAAGCAGATCGCCTTGGCAGCGATCACGTGCTCCAGTGGGCCGCCTTGGGCGCCCGGGAATACCGCGGAGTTCAGCTTCTTCTCGATGTCGGCATTGGCGCGAGCCAGGATCAGGCCGCCACGTGGACCGCGCAGGGTCTTGTGCGTGGTGGTGGTCACGACGTCAGCGAATGGAACCGGGTTCGGGTAGACGCCAGCGGCGACCAGACCGGCCACGTGAGCCATGTCGACGAACAGGTAGGCGCCAACTTTGTCAGCGATAGCGCGAAAGCGCGGGAAGTCGAGGATCTGCGAGTAAGCAGAGAAACCGGCCACGATCATTTTTGGCTTGTGCTCAACCGCCAGACGCTCGACTTCGTCGTAGTCGATCAGGCCGTTGGCGTCGATGCCGTACTGAACAGCGTTGTACAACTTGCCGGAGGACGAAACGCTGGCACCGTGGGTCAGGTGACCGCCGTGCGCCAGGCTCATGCCCAGGATGGTGTCGCCCGCTTGCAGCAGGGCCAGGTAAACGGCGCTGTTGGCTTGCGAACCGGCGTGTGGCTGAACGTTGGCATAATCGGCGCCGAACAGTTCTTTGGCGCGGTCGATGGCCAGTTGCTCAACCACGTCGACGAACTCGCAACCACCGTAGTAGCGCTTGCCCGGGTAGCCTTCGGCGTACTTGTTGGTCAGTACCGAGCCTTGAGCTTCCATCACCGCAGGGCTGGTGTAGTTTTCCGAAGCGATCAGCTCGATGTGTTCTTCCTGGCGCTGAGCTTCTTGCTCCATGGCGGCAAAAAGGTCGGCGTCGTACTTGGCAATAGTCAAATCACGGCTGAACATGGCGGTCCTCAAGGATCGGGGCAGAAAAGGGGGGCATTCTAACCCAATGGGTTTTAGATGGCATATGAAAGGACATCATGTCGCAGACAAGTGGGCTTCATGACCAGATATGCGGTGCCTGTACGGGCCTCATCGCAGGCAAGCCAGCTCCCACAAGAGTCGGTGTCAGCCAAAAATATCTGATTATTCGCAAATCCCTGTGGGAGCGGGCTTGCCCGCGATGAGGCCAGCAGCCTCACCACATAGCTTCAGTCGAACATGAACAACGCATCATTGCTGAACTGCGCCTCAAACCGACTCGCCGGCATCGGACGACCGAACAGATACCCCTGAACCTCATCGCAACCATGCTCACGCAGGAAGTCGAGCTGCTCGTGGGTTTCCACGCCTTCGGCGATCACCGCCAGATTGAGGCTGTGGGCCATGGCGATGATCGCCCGGGCAATTTGCGCATCCTGTTCACCCGAGGGCAAGCCATCGACGAAGGTGCGGTCGATTTTCAGCACGTCGATCGGGAATTGCTTGAGGTAATTGAGCGATGAATAACCGGTGCCGAAGTCATCCACAGCAATGCTCAGGCCCAGATTCTTCAACCCGGCGAGGATCTGCATCGCCTCGCTGACTTCGCGCATCAGGATACTTTCGGTCAATTCCAGCTCCAGGCACGCTGGCGGCAGGCCGGTTTCCTTGAGAATGTTGGCGATCCGCGTGCCCAGTTGCCCGTCGGAGAACTGCCGGGCCGAAATGTTCACCGAAACCTTCGGCACTCGCACCTTGGCCTGGTGCCAGGTCTTGAGCTGACGGCAGGCTTCGCTGATGACCCAGTCGCCGACATCCACCACCAACCCGAGCTCCTCGAGCACCGGAATGAAATCCCCCGGCGGCACCAGGCCGCGTCGTGGGTGGCGCCAGCGCAGCAGGGCTTCGGCGCCGGTCAGGCGTTTGCCGTCGCCGCTGAATTGCGGCTGGTAGTACAGCACGAATTCGTTTTGCTCCAGGGCATGACGCAAGTCGCTTTCCAGTTCCAGACGCTCCAGGGCACTGGCGTTCATGTCGGCCTGATAGAACTGGAAGTTGTTCTTGCCGCGTTCCTTGGCGTGGTACATCGCGGTGTCGGCGTTCTTCATCAGCTGACTGAGTTCACTGCCGTCCTGAGGGCTCAGGGCGATGCCGATACTGGCGGTGACAAAGAACTCGCGACCTTCCAGCACGAACGGTTTCACCAGGCTGGCGAGGATCTGTTCGGCCACATGAATCGCCCGGTTCAGCGCGATCTCCCGGCTGGCCCGCGGTTGCAGCAGCAAAGTGAACTCATCACCGCCCATGCGCGCCACGGTGTCGTCATCGTCGACGCAACCGAGCAGGCGCGTGGCCATTTCCTTGAGCATGCGGTCGCCGGCGGCATGGCCCAGAGAGTCGTTGATCGGCTTGAAACGGTCCAGGTCGAGGAACATCAGCACCACCCAGGACTTCTGTCGCTCAGCCGATTGCAGCGCGGTGTGCAGGCGATCCTGGAACAGCGTGCGGTTCGGCAGGTGGGTCAGGGCGTCGTAATAGGCGAGACGGTGAATCCGTTGCTCACTGGCCTTGCGTTCGCTGATATCGCTGAAGAAACACACGTAGCTGGCCAGATCGCCTTCGTCGTCGAGCACCGCGGTAATCCCGACCCAGGCCGGGTAATGCTCGCCACTGCGTCGTTTGAGCCAGACTTCGCCTTCCCAGGTGCTGTGCTGATGCAATTGCTTGAGCACATAGCGCAGGTGGGCTTCCTGCTGCTCATCGACAGTGAGCATGTTCGGTAACTGGTCGAGGACCTGGGCCACCGCATAGCCGCTGACGCGACTGAAAGCCTCGTTGGCCTGGACGATGTAGCCGGCCGGGTCAGTGATCAGAATCGCCGAGGTCGAGTGCTCGAATACCGTGGCCGCCATGCGCAAGTCTTTCTCGGCCCGGCGTTGCTGACTGATGTCGCGACCGACCCCGAGCACGCCTTCGAAGGCACCGTGTTCGTCCCAGACCAGCACCAGACGCAACTCGATGGGAATCTTGCGCCCGTCGGCCCGCAGGCAGTCGAACAGAAACAGCTGGGTTTGCACCTGACTGCGCAGCAGCGCCAGTTGTTCGGGTTTATCCAGCGCTTTGCTGACCCGGTCCATCAGGCTGTAGATGCCGGTCAGTTGTTGCGGATTGGCGATGGTCGATTGCCAGCCGTTCTGGAATATCCAGTCGGCGTCGAAGCCCAGCACGGCCTGCACCGAGGGGCTGACGTAATTGAGCGACATCTTGCTGTCGGTGGAGAAAATCACGTCGCTGATGCTTTCGGCGAGCATCCGGTAGCGCTGCTCGCTGTCGCGCAGGGACTCGCTGGCTTCGATCTGGTCGGTGATGTCCTTGGCCACGCCGATGATGCGGGTGACTTGATCGTGCTTGTCCCGCGCCAGAGCCTGTTCGCGAATATCGAAACGCCGCCATTTGCCATCGCGATGGCGAAAACGCAGCTGGCATTGCAGCAATTGGGTGTAACCCGCGTGACGCTGGGACTGGCGCGAGCGGTGGTAGTAATCGGCGTCTTCGGGATGCAGCAGGATTTCCCAGAAATACTCGCCCATCTGGTGCAGTTCGGTGCGGTTGTAACCCAGTGTTTGCCCCAGGTGATGGTTGCTGAAGATCATCCGCTGGCTGACCACATCCTGCACATACAGATGATCCGGCACGGTGCGCACCACGTCGGACCAGAACCCTTCACGCTCCAGCAGCGACAGCTCGACAAGCTTGCGGCTGGTGATGTCACTGATGCTCAAAATCACCGCTTTATAGTCGGTCTGATCTTCCGGCAGGCGCAGCACCAGCCAAAAATGCTGGTCGCGGCCATTGGCGTCCTGAAGCTTGATTTCCAGCTCAAGCTGTTTCTGCTGGTGGAGCACCGCATCGAGCACTTGATTGCCGATGGCCGTGCAGTCCAGTGGGCTGCCGTCGATCAGCAGTTTCCAGGCTTGATCGCAGGAATTGACGTTGAGCAGTTGCAGGGCGACTTGGTTGACCTCGGTAATGCGCAGTTCCTGCAGCAGTTGCTGGCGTTGCTCCGGTGTCTCGAGCCAGGCTTTCAACTGCTCGCTACTGTTGAGTTGAGCCCTGTCGAAGACACTTTTGAGCCCGGACAGATCGAGCACGCACAGTGCAACGCCAGTGCCTTCGAAAATGTCCTGATAGCGTCGACGGCCCTCGTGCAATTGACGTTGACGGCGACGAATGTTCAGCAGCGCGATGAATGGCAACAAGGAGAGGGCCAGGCCCAGCAGGCATTTGCCAATGAACGTCGGCAGCAGTTGTTCGATCACCCGTTGCCGGTCGAACACCCCGCGCAGTTGCCAATCGCTGCTGCTCAAAGGGATTGTCAGGACGCTGTTGGCCAGCTCATCAGATGTCAGCACGGCCGGTTTGGCTGAAGGCTGCGCGTCATCTCGGCTGATGATCTGATGATTAATGCGGTTTTCCACCAGCCATTGGGGGCGAATGCCGACGTCGCCTTGTTTGGTCAGTGAGGAGAAAAACGTTGGTGTCAGGCGCAGGACCCAATAGCCGCGGGTACTGCCACTGGCCTGATGCAGGAGCAGGTACACCGCCGAACCGTCGTCGGCATTGCTGAAATAGTGGGCCTGAGCGTGGCTGCGCTGAACCAGTTCGCTCAGGTAATTGGCGTCTGGTCTGTCGGTGGCACTGTCGCTGAGGATTTTTCCGGTGGGACTGAGCAGCGCCAGACTTCGCAGGTCGGGCAGCGATTGTTGCAGCTTGTGCAGCAATGCCTGCTGTTCGTCGGGGCTTTGCGGTTGTTCGATGATCGGTAGCAGATTAAGGGCAATCTGGGCATTGAGTGCCATGTTGAGGCTGACTTGCGCAGCCAGATCGGCGGAATAGTCGATGGTGTATTGGCGCTGGTTTTTCTGGGTTTCGCCAAGCTGATCCAGCAGCTGCCAGAACAGCAGTGCGAGCAGCAACAGCACGAGGGTCGCCAGCGCGCCCTTCAAGGTTCCGCGCAGGGGCGAGCCGGTCGCAGGATTGAGTGCGCTCATGGACGATGGCGGAGAGACATTAGACAAACTGTAATCCTGCGGTTTGGCTGGACTGGCGCGACGTGCACTATAAGCCGGACGCCCGAAGGGCGGCTAGCATGCCTTGAGTTCTGGCGAAGTGCCAGCCCCACTCGGCTGGACTGCCTTCTATCAATAAGGTAGCTTTGCCGGTTACGCGGGAGCGTTCCAGCTCCTAGAAAGGTTTTTTCAGCGCGCACGCTTTGATACCCATCAAACGAACGACGCGCATGGCCTGGCCGGGCATCGCCTGCGCTCCAATCATTCATCAGTCACTGACCCAAGGTTCTCCATGGCTCAATACGTCTTCACCATGCATCGGCTGGGCAAAGTTGTTCCGCCGAAGCGGGAAATCCTGAAAAACATTTCGCTGTCGTTCTTCCCTGGCGCCAAAATCGGCGTACTCGGTCTCAACGGTTCGGGTAAGTCCACGCTGCTGAAAATCATGGCTGGCGTCGATACCGAGTTCGACGGTGAAGCCCGTCCGATGCCGGACCTGAACATTGGCTACCTGCCGCAAGAACCGATCCTGGACCCGACCAAAACCGTTCGTGAAGTGGTCGAGGAAGCGGTCAGCGTGATCAAGGACGCTCAGGCGCGCCTGGACGAGGTTTACGCGGCCTACGCTGAACCGGATGCAGACTTTGACAAACTGGCCGCTGAACAGGCCAAGCTTGAATCCATCCTGCAAGCCAGCGACGGTCACAACCTGGATCGCCAACTGGAAGTCGCCGCCGATGCGCTGCGTCTGCCAGCGTGGGATGCCAAGGTCGAATTCCTGTCCGGTGGTGAAAAGCGTCGTGTGGCCCTGTGCCGCCTGCTGCTGTCAGCACCAGACATGCTGCTGCTCGACGAACCAACCAACCACCTGGACGCCGATTCCGTCGCCTGGCTGGAGCACTTCCTGCACGATTTCCCGGGCACCGTGGTTGCGATCACGCACGACCGTTACTTCCTGGACAACGTCGCTGGCTGGATCCTCGAGCTCGACCGCGGCGCCGGTATCCCGTACGAGGGCAACTATTCGGGTTGGCTTGAAGCCAAGTCCGATCGTCTGGCGGCCGAATCCAAGCAGCAATCGGCTCACGAAAAGGCCATGAAGGAAGAGCTGGAGTGGGTGCGCAAAGGCGCCAAGGCCCGCCAGTCCAAATCCAAGGCTCGTCTGCAACGCTTCGAAGAAATGCAATCGCAGGAATTCCAGAAGCGCAGCGAAACCAACGAGATCTACATCCCGGCCGGTCCGCGCCTGGGCGACAAGGTCATCGAGTTCAAGAACGTCAGCAAGGGCTACGGCGATCGCGTGCTGATCGACAACCTGTCGTTCTCCATGCCTAAAGGCGCCATCGTCGGCGTGATCGGCGGTAACGGTGCTGGTAAATCGACCCTGTTCCGCATGCTGATGGGCAAGGAAACACCGGATTCGGGCTCCATCGAAGTCGGCGAAACCGTGCAACTGGCGTGCGTCGATCAGAGCCGTGAAGACCTGGACGGCAGCAAGACTGTGTTCCAGCAGATCTCCGAGGGTTCCGATCAGATTCGCATCGGCAACTACGAGATCCCGTCGCGCACCTACGTGGGTCGCTTCAACTTCAAGGGCGGCGATCAGCAGAAGTTCGTCAAGGACCTGTCCGGTGGTGAGCGCGGTCGCTTGCACCTGGCCCTGACCCTGAAAGAGGGCGGCAACGTCCTGCTGCTCGACGAACCGTCCAACGACCTCGACGTTGAAACCCTGCGTTCCCTGGAAGAAGCCTTGCTGGACTTCCCGGGCGCCGCCATTGTGATCTCTCACGATCGGTGGTTCCTTGACCGCGTCGCGACTCACATCCTGGCGTACGAAGACGACTCGCAAGCGGTGTTCTTCGAAGGCAACTACACCGAGTACGAAGCCGATCGCAAGAAACGCCTCGGCGAAGCGGCTTCCCAGCCGCACCGCGTACGGCACAAGAAACTGGCCTGATTTCGGGTTGGCTGGATAAAAAACGGAGCCTTCGGGGCTCCGTTTTTTATGGGTTTCAGGAAGACCGAGTCGTGGCTATCGCGGGCAAGCCCGCTCCCACAGGGATCTGTTTCAGGCTCGGATTTTGAGAGCGTTCGAGAGCCCTTGTGGGAGCGGGCTTGCCCGCGAAGGCGTCATCGAATTCACCCGATCTCTATGGTCAAAACCTCAATCACCAAATCCCCCGCCGGTCGCTTCCAGAGTACTTCATCACCCATCTGCGCTCCGAGCAACGCCCGCCCCAGCGGCGAGCTCCAATTGATCAAGCCATGGGCGGCATCCGCCTGGTCTTCTCCGACCAATTGCACACGCTGCTGATGATCGTCTTCATCGGCAAAGGTCACCCAGTTGCCGATCTGCACTTTATCGGCCGAGGAGGCCTGCGCAACGACCTGGGCACTTTGCAGGCGCTGCTTGAAGTAGCGCCAGTCGCGATCGAGGTCGGCCTGGCGCTGCTTGTCGGCCAGTTCGCCTTTGGCGCTTTCCTCATCAAGCAGTTTTTGCAGTTCGGCGACTTTCGCCTGAAGCTGCGCCAGGCCCACTGGCGTGACGTAATTGGGCTGCGCGCTGACCTGCCGTTCGACTGGCTGATCGGCTTGCGCGGCGGCGTTATCTTCATTGACGAAGGCGCGACTCATGCTGTTCTCCCGTTATAGGGTTTGGGCCATGGTCGCAGGCTTTAAGTTTCGACGAATGTCTGTAAACGACTTATTGCGAGCGATAGGCTCGCGCGGCGTCCCTGTCTTTCTCTTGTTGCCAGGCCCGTTCGCGCTCGTCCCAATGGCGGTCCTTGTACTCGTTACGATCCTCGTTTTCACGCATGGCCTGGCACTGACGGAAGCCATCGATCCAGCCTTCGGCGTATTGCTTGTCCTTGAGGTAACGCGGGACATTCTTGCGAAACTCGCCGGTGATCGCCCCGGCTGCTTGCCGGCCACTGCTGCAACCGTCATCGAAGCCATCAGCGAACGCCGGCGGATAGCCCTTGGCGATCAGATCCTCGTGGGTCGACTGGCACCCCGTGATCACTACCAAAAAACCCAACACACCCACGCAACGCCACATCTCGGACTCCAGGGCCATTGACGGCCTGTAAGGGAAGTCTAGAAGCGGATTTGTCGGGTGTATGTGAAAGGCTTGTGATTAATCTGTCGGGTTGCGCAGATCCCTTGTGGGAGCGAGCCTGCTCGCGATGGCGGTGGAACAGGCAGTATGGATGTTGAATGTGATGGCCTCATCGCGAGCAGGCTCGCTCCCACAGGGGGCAGATCAATAGTGATACCACTTCACCTCAAGCATCACTTCGTTTTCGGGTGACGCCAGGTGGCTGAATTCACGCTGGGCACTCAGGCGCACACCCAGATTGCGCGACAATTCCCATTGCTGATTCAGGCTCACACTTCGGCGCACTTCGCCATTGGTGAAGTAATCACCCTTGGCTTCCAGGCTGAAGTTGCCCAGCGGGTTTTTCCACAGCAGGCCGCTGTTGAAGCCTGCCGCCGGAGCGATGAAGCCCGCGAAGTCGTTGTTATGCTCCACACGCACGGTGCCCAAGGCGAAACCGAGCATGTCGTCGCCCAGTTGCCAGGTCCCGCCGCCACCGCCGTTGACATGGCTGACCAGGGTTTCATCATCATGCTTGCCCGGTACGCGCTCCAGGCCGCCGGTGACTTGCCACGACAGCGGCTGCAACAATTCATTGCGAGGCGTCAGCGAGCGGATGGTCGCCAGGTCCAGTTGCTGCAACTGCCAGTCATTGCCTTCGTATTGACGCAGCTTCATCTGCAGAATTTCGATTTGCGCGCCGAGGGGGAAGCTTTCCATGTTGTCATTGAGGTCGTGATAGGCCATCCGCAGGCCATATTCGCCGAAGGCTTTATCGCCCCGGGTGCCGATGCCGGCCTGCCAGGTGCGGGACTCGTGACCGTCCTCGGGCAAGCCAGGTTGCGGAATTTTCAGCTCCGGGGGCGGGTTTTGATTGATTGCGCGTAGCAATTCGAAACTGCGTTGGGCCCGTTGCGGGTCACGCTCCTGACCATTGGCGCGATAACGCTCCAGGCGATAAGCCGCATCGATGATCAACGCCTGACGGTCGCGAGGCTGAGCCTTGAACGCCGGGTCCTGCAATTGCTTCTGATCGGCGCTGACTTTCAGCACCCACTCCTGCTCTTCGGAGGTTAATGGCTCGGCACGGCTTAGCAGTTCGCGCTCACGGGACGGGCGATACTCGATCGATTCCACCAGCCCGGCTTCTTTCACCGCTTTGACCGTGTCGGTGGGGATGGCCGTCAACGGGAATTGCTCGGTCAAATGCAGGCTCGGCCGCGCCACTTGAAGCAGTTCAAGCAGGCGGTAGGAGCAGTTTTCGTCGAAGAAGAAGTAGTCGAACTGGATCTGCTTGAGTTCCCAGACGTGCTCGACCATGCGCTCGGTTTCCTGTTGGGTCAGGTTCAGGCGGTATTCCCACAGGTCGCGGTTCTCGAGGCTGCGGTATTCCGAGAGTTTTTCCTGATACGGCACCAGCGCAAACAGCCCGGGATAACCGCCCATCAAGCCTTTCCAGGCGTACAGAATGCTGTTGTCCGAACCTTCGATGTAGGCGCCGAAGTTGATCGCGTAGCTGAGCAGCGACGTCTTGTCGCTCTGCACATTGGCCTGATCGATGCGCAGCAAGGTGTGGCCAAACATCGACGATGGGCTGTTCAGGTAGGCCGCCGGGAAAATCATCACCGCGCTGTGGGGCGAAACATCCTTGAACCATTGCTTGAACTCAGCACAGTCCGGCGTCGGCAGATCGCTCAGCTCAAGTTGCGCCTTGAGCCAGCGGGTGCGGGCCGGATAGACGCATTGGGCATGCTGCTCGCCGGCACTGGTCGGGGCATACAGTGCCTGCACGGTCGCCGCCAGTTCGCGGTCGGGATGTTCGTTGCCATCGGGGGCGAGAAAGAATTTCTTGTCGCTGACATAGCTGCGCCAGCCACCGAGCTTGGCGGTTTCGTAATGCCCCAGGGAAATCCAGAAGGGGTCGTTGGCCAGTTGCTGCAAACGTTGATTGTCGATGTGTGGCGCGGCGGACAGCGGGGCGCAGACACAGAGCGCCAGCCAGGCAAGGCGTTTGAGCATAGTGAGCAACTTAAGCCGAAAGAAACAAAGACCCAAAGGGGCAGGCCAAAAGGGCCAGGTTCAAAAAATAAAACCCGCTCCCCAACGAGAGCGGGTCGGTCGAGCTTAAGCTTGAGTGGCGTACTTGGCCAGACGAGGGTCGCTTTTCAGCACGGCCAGGGTGTTGGTATGCACGTCATCAGCGGTCACGTCAGCTTTGCTGAAGATCTGCTGGAAGTGCTGATGAGTCACAGCGGCGAAGTGTGCACGGTCTTCCGGCGCCACGCCCAGTACCACGGCGTAAGTGGTCAGCGCTTCGCCCTGACCTTTAGCCATGTCTTCGGACAGCTCGTTCATCATGCCATTCATGGCGATCCAGGATTTGCCGCCATAGGTCAGCGACGCATTGGTCGAGCAGCCGTTGGTGCCGGAGGTCATACCGAACGTTGCGTTACCGGAAGTGCCGTTGGTGGTGGATGCCAGGAAGTGTGCCGGGGTGCCACGCTGACCTTCGAACAGCATGTTGCCCCAACCGCAGTCCGGACCGCCTGGCGCCTGTGCCATGGCGTTGATGGATACAGCGGTGAAGAGAGTACCGAGAAGAATCCGTTTCATAGCTATGTTCTCTTTGTGTGCATTCCAATGGACAAGGGTGCTGGCCCCAGGCTCTGTACGTAAACTGCCTGCGCGAGTTTTCGTCCAAACCCTGATCGTGCCAGTGGGCCGGTTATTCGTTCCAGCCGCGCAGTTTGGAGTTTAGGCACGTTCCGGGGGTTCCGTTACTTTTTGCGAAACATTCGTTGAAAAGCCTGATTTTGAGCCGCTCGGCCCGAGGCTGAGGGTTTGTCTGAGCTTTGGCTATCGGCGCGCCTTGCCAGTGAGGTACGGGCAGCGCCAGAATGCCGCTATCTGCCCCGCCTGATGTAAGGAAGCCCGATGCCTGATCCTGTTGCTGCCAGCTTGCGTCTAGCGCCTGAAGCGCTGACCCGTCCGTTTTCCGCTGAACAGTTCAGCTTCTCTACCACCAATGATCTGGAGCCCTTCCGCGGTGTGCTTGGCCAGGAACGCGCGGTCGAAGCCTTGCAGTTCGGTGTGGCCATGCCACGCCCCGGTTACAACGTATTCGTCATGGGCGAACCCGGCACCGGCCGGTTTTCGTTCGTCAAACGCTACCTCAAGGCCGAAGGCAAACGCCTGCAGACCCCGGCGGACTGGGTCTATGTCAATAATTTCGATGAGCCGCGCGAGCCTCGTGCGTTGGAGTTGCCGTCGGGCACCGCCGGTGCCTTCATCGGTGATATCAACGGTTTGATCGACAACCTGCTGGCGACCTTTCCGGCCGTGTTCGAGCACCCGTCCTATCAGCAGAAGAAAAGCGCCATCGACCGCGCTTTCAACCAGCGTTATGACCGTGCACTGGATGTGATCGAGCGTCTGGCGCTGGAGAAAGAGGTCGCGCTCTACCGCGACAGCAGCAACATCGCTTTCACGCCGATGAGCGAAGGCAAGGCACTGGATGAGGCGGAATTCGCCCAGTTGCCGGAAGCCGAGCGCGAACGCTTTCATGACGATATTTCCGGGCTGGAAGAGCGCTTGAACGAAGAGCTCGCCAGCCTGCCGCAATGGAAGCGCGAGTCGAGCAATCAACTGCGTCAGCTCAACGAAGAAACCATTACCCTGGCCTTGCAGCCATTGCTCGCGCCGCTGTCGGAAAAGTACGCGGAAAACGCAGGCGTTTGCGGCTACCTGCAAGCGATGCAGGTTTACCTGCTCAAGACGGTGGTCGAGCAACTGGTGGACGACAGCAAGACCGACGCCATCGCCCGCAAATTGCTCGAAGAGCAATACGCCCCGAGCCTGGTGGTCGGTCATCCGTTCAGCGGCGGCGCGCCAGTGGTCTTTGAGCCGCACCCGACTTACGAAAACTTGTTTGGCCGCATCGAGTACACCACCGATCAGGGCGCGCTCTACACCACCTATCGGCAGCTGCGACCGGGTGCGCTGCACCGGGCCAACGGCGGCTTCTTGATTCTTGAAGCGGAAAAAATGCTCAGCGAGCCTTTCGTGTGGGATGCGCTCAAACGCGCGCTGCAATCGCGCAAACTGAAAATGGAATCGCCGCTGGGCGAGATGGGCCGTTTCGCCACTGTGACCCTTACTCCGCAACACATTCCGTTGCAGGTCAAAGTCGTTATCATCGGCGCCCGGCAGCTCTACTACACGTTGCAAGACCTCGATCCGGACTTCCAGGAGATGTTCCGTGTCCTGGTGGATTTCGACGAAGACATCCCGATGGTCGACGAGAGCCTGGAGCAGTTCGCCCAGTTGCTCAAAACCCGTACGTCCGAGGAAGGCATGGCGCCGCTGACCGCCGATGCGGTGGCGCGTCTGGCGACTTACAGCGCGCGTCTGGCAGAACACCAGGGGCGATTGTCGGCGCGGATCGGCGATTTGTTCCAACTGGTCAGCGAGGCGGATTTCATTCGTGACCTGGCGGGCGACGACATGACCGACGCCGGGCACATCGAGCGTGCGCTCAAGGCCAAGGCCACCCGTACCGGGCGCGTTTCGGCGCGGATTCTCGATGACATGCTGGCCGGGATCATTCTGATCGACACCGATGGTGCGGCTGTCGGCAAGTGCAACGGACTGACGGTACTGGAAGTCGGCGATTCGGCTTTCGGCGTTCCGGCGCGAATTTCCGCCACGGTTTATCCGGGCGGCAGTGGCATCGTCGACATCGAGCGTGAGGTCAACCTCGGCCAGCCGATCCACTCCAAAGGCGTGATGATCCTCACCGGGTATCTGGGCAGCCGTTATGCCCAGGAATTCCCGTTGGCGATTTCCGCGAGCATCGCCCTGGAGCAGTCCTACGGTTATGTCGACGGTGACAGCGCGTCTCTTGGCGAAGCGTGCACGCTGATCTCGGCCTTGTCGAAAACCCCTCTCAAGCAGTGCTTTGCGATTACCGGTTCGATCAACCAGTTCGGTGAAGTGCAGGCGGTGGGTGGGGTCAACGAGAAGATCGAAGGTTTCTTCCGACTCTGCGAAGCGCGTGGTCTGACGGGGGAGCAAGGGGCGATCATTCCTCAGGCCAACGTCGCCACGCTAATGCTCGACGAGAAGGTACTGGCGGCGGTGCGGGCGGGGCAGTTCCATGTCTACGCAGTGCGCCAGGCCGACGAGGCTCTGAGCCTGTTGGTAGGCGAGCCGGCCGGTGCGCCGGATGAGAATGGCGAATTCCCTGAAGGCAGCATCAATGCGCGGGTAGTGGAACGCTTACGGGTGATCGCGGAAATGATCAGTGAGGAAGACCTCAAGGAAGCCGAAAAAGAGTTGGCGCAGGAAGCCATGCTGGAAATCAAACCGGCCTGATAGTCGGCTAAAAGAAGCAAGCTCCCTGTGGCGAGGGGGCTTGTCGGAACGCCGCACCGCCCCGTTCGGCTGCGAAGCAGTCGTAAAATCGATTGATACGGTCTTTCTGAAAAACCGCTTCAGCCGTTTTAAGGGCCGCTTCGCGGCCCAACGGGGGCAAGCCCCCTCGCCACAATTATGGCGTCAATATTCACGCAGTGACCACTCGGCACCTTCTGGTCTTGGTTCGCGTGCGAACCAGACTTTTCTTCTATTATCTGCTCAAGGATATCGACAGTAATCACTGGATCGAGACAGCCTTCCCGTGGAGGTTGAATACCGGATCTACCGAGGGTCGCCGCCATGTCGCGCAACCTCTGCCTCACCCGTCAATGCCTGGGTCTTGTGACCCGTATCGAATGCGCCATCCGCCCGCTGGCGGGAGATACGGGCATGTGGACCTTGCTCTTCGCCGCCGGAATGGCTGGCGAGCAGCCTTCTGCCATCAAGGCCCAAGGCCCGTTCCGTGGGCCTGTCGTGGCTGAATCGATCCTCGACACGATTGTTGAAAGTCTGACCTTGCATGGTTACGAGCTGGCCGACGACCCGCAAATCTGGTGTCTGCATCTGCAAGCCCAGTTGCGAGAGATCAATGGCGGTCGTTACCGCAACCTTAGTGGTCCGGAGTTTCGGCCCGAGCACTGAACAGACTATTGATCAAGGTTGCCTGGCTCAGCCTTGTCGAGTTTGACCTCGAACCCATACTGCACAGTGGTGAGGTTGGTTCGCTGATAAGTTTCCAGACGTGTGGGCTGGCCATAGAAGTAATGCACTGCAAATAACGCCGGGCCTTGCGCGCTCGCGTCATGAGTGACCGAAAGAATTTCTTTCAGATAATTGCCGCTGTCGTCCTTGGCGAAAAAACGCCAGTCCTGGGCTGGAAACAGCTTCAAATCCACCACCAACGCATTCCCTTTGAGCTCAAGGCCTTTGGGCAATTGGCGGGCGTCGTACGTTTGCTGGTCGACAGTCGCCAGGAACTGCGGCATGGAGCCCACGGCGTAGGCCGGGGTTTCCGGAAACAGGTTCAGATCATAGGTGATGGCGCCGCGTATCGGATCGACCTGATACGCCTCCGGCGGCAGCTCGATCGGCCCATCACGCTGGCCATTGCGGTCTTGGGTAAAGAACGTCACCGGGCTTTCACCGGGATTGAAAGAGGTGCCGAGCAGTTCGTCATTGAAGCTTCTGGGGTGGTCGAATTCGATGCGCGCGGCACTCGGGTCATCCACCGACTGACTGATGCTGATGCTTTTTTTCAGTTGTTCCTCGCCCAGCGTTGCGCCTTTGAGCCAGGTCGCGGCCTGGTCGTCGTACACCACCATCGGCAAGGTCAGTGGCTGGATGGTTTTTTCCGTGGTGTGCGGGTCGAAGCGGCGAATCGGCAGGTTCAGGTCCTTGTGGGTCACCGTCACCGCCGAGAAGTCCAGCAAGCTGACTTCGAGGGTATCGATGGGCCCGTTGAAGTAGACCTTGGAGTAATGCCGGGTTTGTTGCTTTTCAAACGCACGTTGCTCGTCCTCGAGCTGCTTTTCGAGCGCTTCGCTCCAGGTCTTCTGCTGTTGCATTTGCGCCAGTTGTTTTTGATAAAACGCAATTTGCGCGGCGGTTTCGTTGATCGCCCCTGAGCGAGAGATGAATTGCCCGGTGACGTCCCTGGCCTGAACGACCAGTGGGTTGAGAGATATGTCACGTATCTCGGGGGCCCACGGCGCGCTGTTACTGAATTCGATCTCGGCGTAGTTATTGCCCAGTTTCAATAAGGTGACACTGAGATTGTCGTTAGTGCGAGTCTGGCCGACGTCCTTTTTTGTCAGATCGAAGCTGTAGAGCCGGTGCGGGGCGATGACTTCCACCTTGCCTTGCAGGCTCACCGGTTGTGGCTGGCTCTTCTTATCCACATCCAGGCCTTCGATGAAGGGGTAGGTCACCGTCAAATCATCGGGGTTGGTCAGGTTGGAGCTCGACGGGCTCAACTGAATGCCGGGATCGGTTTCCGACCATTCCGGCTGGAACGCGATGATGCGCTTGTTGCTCAGGGTCACCGATTGCCATTCCAGTCCATGAGGAAAAAGGAATGCGCCCGGAATGTTGAAGTTGAAGGGGAATACCGGCTGCAGATCGGTCAGGTAATCCGAGCTGGACTCCTTGTGCAGCACGAACAGACCGTTGATGTAGGTGTCGACCAGCGCCTGGGGCGTGGGGTAGTGCTTGAGCACGGCGAGGGCGTCTTCGCCGTATTCGGTGACCGCTGGTTTGGTGTCGAGCTTGAGTTGCGCGCGCTCGAGTAATAACAGCGAACCGCCTAGCTCGGCCACGGCATCCTTGAGTTTTGGATCCTTGATCGTCTCCAGGGATTGTTCGAACTGTGCGATTTTTTCTTCGAGGCTGACCTGACGTTTCTCATCGCTGGGTGAACAACCACCGAGCAACAACGCGAGGCAAAGTCCGGCACTCGTTACACGTGATCGCACATCCATTTCAAGTCTTCCTGTCCAACGTCGCTGACCTGTCAGTGATCTGGACACTAGCAGAAAAACTTTGTCACACACACGCAGGTTGCGGATTTTCCGACGGTTTCTGGGTGTAACAGGTGGCTGTTATACTCGCCGCCATTTCCAGCCCCTTGTGTGAGATTCAATGGAACGCTTTATCGAAAATGCAATGTACGCCTCCCGCTGGTTACTGGCGCCGATCTATTTCGGTTTGTCCCTGGGCTTGCTGGCGTTGGCACTGAAATTCTTCCAGGAAGTCTTCCACGTCATCCCTAACGTGTTCTCGATGGCCGAGTCGGATCTGATTCTGGTACTGCTGTCGCTGATCGACATGGCGCTGGTGGGCGGCCTGCTGGTGATGGTGATGATCTCCGGCTACGAGAACTTCGTTTCCCAGCTGGATATCGACGACAGCAAGGAAAAGCTCAACTGGCTGGGCACCATGGATTCGTCTTCGTTGAAGATGAAGGTCGCGGCGTCCATCGTGGCGATTTCGTCCATCCACCTGCTACGGATCTTCATGGACGCCAAGAACGTCGACCCCGAGCATTTGAAGTGGTACGTGGTCATTCACATGACCTTCGTGGTGTCGGCGTTTGCCATGGGTTATCTGGACAAGCTGACCAAGCATTGATTGACTGATCCTTGTGGGAGCGTGGCTTGCCCGCGATGGCATCACTGCGGTTTATCGTCAGGCCGACGTGATGCCATCGCGGGCAAGCCACGCTCCCACAGAGTTGCCAAAACAGACGGGCGGTGTTGTTTGTAGCTTGTACTTTGGCCCGTCGAGGCATATCCATGTAGAGATCCTGGCTCGCCACAGCGTGAGGTGCGCTCATGACTTTGCAAGAATTGAATGCGTATGCCGTCGCCGGAAAGATCGATGAGCTGAACCTGATCTCGATGGAAGGCGTGTTCTACGTGCTTGAAGCTCGGATGCATGGCGCGGCGTATCCGCTGCTCGATGCCCATGGCGAGATATTGCAGCTGCGCTCGGTCGAGCATGCGCGTGAAGTGCTTCACGCCTGTCCCAAGTCATTCAACGTTGTACATACCCCGGCTCATGACGAAATGTGCGGCGCCAGCGCCGAGGAAAGCCCGAAAGTGCCGAGCACCTTCCGTTCTGTGTGACAGCGCTGACGCAGCTCAAACGTGACGGCATCTGTGCTAGTCTGCTCGCCCTTTTGATTCCGGGCGCGTTCCGGGACGCGCTGTGCACGCACGGCAAGTTCCAGGGCCGTCCGCACAGCGGAGCAGTGTCATGTCCGAAGTAAATCTGTCCACCGACGAAACCCGCGTCAGCTACGGCATTGGCCGTCAGTTGGGTGACCAGCTGCGTGACAACCCGCCACCGGGCGTTAGCCTGGACGCAATCCTGGCTGGCCTGACCGACGCGTTCGCCGGCAAGCCAAGCCGTGTGGGCCAGGAAGAAATGTCCGCCAGCTTCAAGGTGATCCGCGAAATCATGCAAGCCGAAGCAGCAGCCAAGGCTGAAGCCGCAGCTGGTGAAGGCCTGGCTTTCCTGGCTGAAAACGCCAAGCGCGAAGGCATCACCACTCTGGCTTCCGGCCTGCAATTCGAAGTGCTGACTCAAGGTGAAGGCGCCAAGCCAACCCGTGAAGATCAAGTGCGCACTCACTACCACGGCACCCTGATCGACGGCACTGTGTTCGACAGCTCCTACGATCGCGGTCAGCCTGCAGAATTCCCGGTTGGCGGCGTTATCGCTGGCTGGACCGAAGCCCTGCAACTGATGAACGCCGGCAGCAAATGGCGTCTGTACGTGCCGAGCGAACTGGCTTACGGCGCTCAAGGCGTTGGCAGCATTCCGCCGCACAGCGTACTGGTATTCGACGTCGAACTGCTCGACGTTCTGTAATCCGGTAAGCCTTTGATCCTGTAGGAGCGAGGCTTGCCCGCGAAAGCATCAACTCGGTTTCAAGTTCAAACTGAGTCGCCTGCTTCGCGAGCAAGCTTCGCTCCTACAGAGGCTTTCAGTGCTACTCATATTTCGATCTTGTGGTGCAGCTCATTTGTCGGGCGCAATGCCCGGGCATAGCAGAACAGAAACAGATTGCGCACCAGTTCCTTGAGTACCACCGGCTCGCTGGAACTCAGGCCGTTGACGTCCAGATCACCCTGATCCTGTAGCTCGTTCAAGGCTTCTTCTTCAAGCACTGCACAGACTTCCCCCGTTTCCCGATGCAGGATTCTGAGGTAAGGGTGTGGGCGGTCCAGCCAGGCATCGATCAAATAAGTCATGAGTCTCATCTCCATTGATGGGTTTCAATGAGAATAATTCTTATTCATCAAATAGCAAGGACCTATTGGCGGTTTGTGTTTTTTTCTGCAGGGAAATTGCTGAGCACCAAAACGACTGGCGTTTGGCTACTGCGCGGGAATGCTGGGTGATGCGGGAAGGGCGAAGCACCATCCCACGCCAGGCGCGGGATGGAATACAGCAGATTCAGACTTTTCTGACGAACTCGGATTTGAGTTTCATCGGGCCGATGCCATCGATCTTGCAGTCGATGTCGTGGTCGCCATCGCACAGGCGGATGTTCTTGACCTTGGTGCCGACCTTGACCACCAGCGACGTGCCTTTGACCTTGAGGTCCTTGATCACGGTGATGGTATCGCCGTCCTGCAGGACATTGCCGACCGAATCCTTTTTCACGGTGTCATCGGAGGCCGCTTCGGCTTCGCCACTGGCGGACCACTCGTGGGCGCACTCCGGGCAGATCAGCTGTGCGCCGTCTTCATAGGTGTATTCGGAATTGCATTTCGGGCAGGGTGGCAACGTGCTCACTAAAGCTCCTTGGATTCAGGATGGCTAAAAAGCGCACATTATATAGGGTTTTATGCGGGGAGGGGGACAACACTACCCTGTGGGAGCCGGGCTTGCCCGCGATGCAGGCGCTCCGGTGTTTCAGATGCACCGCAGTGATGCCATCGCAGGCAAGCCAGCTCCCACAGGAGCCGGTCCTTGCAAGAGGGTGTCAGTGCGTACGGGCTACCGCAAACTCGCTTAATTCCACCAATGCATCGCGGTATTCGCTGGCGGGCAGGGCGTCGAGGCACTTGATCGCACGGGCCACGTAGTCGCGGGCCAGTTGCGCGGTGTAGTCCAGCGAGCCGGAGGCTTCAACGGCTTCGCGAATACTTTCCAGGTCTTCGATGCCACCTTTCTGGATCGCCCTGCGCACCAGTGCGGCCTGCTCCGGAGTGCCTTCGCGCATGGTGTAGATCAACGGCAGCGTCGGTTTACCTTCGGCCAGATCGTCGCCGACGTTCTTGCCCAGGGTTTCGGCGTCGCCACGGTAATCCAGCAGGTCGTCGACCAATTGGAACGCCACCCCCAGGTGATCGCCGAAGGTGCGCAGTGCTTCGCTCTGTTCCGGCGAGGCGCCGGCCAGGGCGGCGGCACTGTGGGTCGAGGCTTCGAAGAGCATCGCGGTTTTGCCGCGGATGACTTCCATGTAGGTTTCTTCGGTGGTGCTGGCGTCGCGGACCTTCGACAGCTGCAACACTTCGCCTTCAGCGATGATGCGCGTGGCTTGCGAAAGGATCTTCATCACCGGCATGGAGCCCAGTTCGACCATCATTTCGAAAGAACGCGAATACAGGAAGTCGCCCACCAGCACGCTCGGCGCGTTGCCCCACATGGCGTTGGCGGTCGAGCGGCCACGGCGCATGCCGGACATGTCGACGACGTCGTCGTGCAGCAGGGTGGCGGTGTGCAGGAACTCGATGGTCGCGGCCAACAGGCGCAGGTCATCGCCTTCGCGGCCGAGTGCCTTGCCGCACAGCAGCACGAGCAATGGGCGCAGGCGTTTACCGCCAGCCGAGGTAATGTAGTCGCCGATTTTCGATACCAGCGGCACTCGGGAAGTCAGCTGTTTCTTGATGATGCCGTCGACGGCGCTAAAATCGTCCGCCACCGCGCGGTAGAAAGCTTGGGGTTGCATCAGCGACAGTTGCTCCAGAAGGGTTGCGCGGCATGCTAGGACCCACGTCCGGGCCTGTCAAGGCACGATGGACGGCCTCTTGCATCGGCCCGGTAGCTTGCGTACAATCGCGCACCCTGAACTTCCTGGGCAGCACCTGCCTTACGCAATTGCAAACAGGCCTTCCAGCCTTATGCAGCCATGCCAGCCAATACCTCTTCTTATAAAGAGCTGGGTGAGCAGGATTATCGGAGAAATACCATGTCTTATGCAGTAATCGTTACTGGTGGCAAGCAGTACAAAGTTGCTCCAGGTGAATACCTGAAGATCGAAAAACTGGAAATCGCTACCGGCGAATCCGTTACTTTTGATCGCGTTCTGTTGGTTGCCAATGGCGACGACGTGAATATCGGCGCTCCAGTTGTTCCTGGCGCTACCGTTGTGGCTGAAGTGATCTCCCAAGGTCGTCACGATAAAGTCCGCATCATCAAGTTCCGTCGTCGTAAGCACCACATGAAGCGTATGGGCCACCGCCAGTGGTACACCGAGATCAAAATCACCGGTATTCAGGCTTAATTTCAGCCTAATTCCTCACTAGGAGAATTGACTCATGGCACACAAAAAAGCTGGTGGTAGTACCCGTAACGGTCGCGACTCAGAAGCCAAACGCCTTGGCGTGAAGATGTATGGCGGCCAGGTTATCATTCCGGGCAACATCATCGTGCGTCAGCGCGGCACCCAATTCCACGCTGGCTACGGCGTTGGCATGGGCAAAGATCACACTCTGTTTGCTAAAATCGACGGCGTGATCAAGTTTGAAGTAAAAGGCGCTTTCAATCGCCGTTACGTAAGCATTGTCCCGAAGACTGACGTCGTCGCGGCATAATTACGTGGTTGCTGGAAAAGCCCTGTCTTGCGACGGGGCTTTTTCGTTTGTGGGGTGAGTCTCTTGCAAAGCTGTTTGTGATGGGCTCCGGCGCAGGTTTTGCGGTCGTTGATTGAGGTCGCTGCGCTCATTTTTGCAAGAGTCTTATGTCTAGATTTTTTCGGCTCGTCCGTATGGCGAGAGGCGTTCTGTTATGAAGTTTGTTGATGAAGTATCGATTCGAGTAAAGGCCGGTGACGGCGGCAACGGTTGCATGAGCTTCCGTCGCGAAAAATTCATTGAAAACGGCGGCCCGAACGGCGGTGACGGTGGTGATGGCGGCTCGGTCTACATGATCGCCGACGAAAACCTCAATACCCTGGTGGACTACCGTTACACCCGGCACTTCGATGCCGAGCGTGGCTCCAACGGCGGCAGCACTGACTGCACCGGCAAGAAAGGTGAGGAGTTGGTCTTGCGCGTGCCGGTCGGCACCACTGTGATCGACTCTGCTACCCAGGAAGTGATCGGCGACCTGACCAAGGCTGGTCAGAAATTGCTGGTTGCTCATGGCGGCTGGCACGGTCTGGGCAACACCCGTTTCAAATCCAGTACCAACCGTGCGCCGCGCCAGACCACGCCGGGCAAGCCGGGCGAACAGCGTGACCTGAAGCTGGAGATGAAAGTACTGGCGGACGTGGGTCTGCTGGGTTTGCCGAACGCGGGCAAAAGTACCTTTATCCGTTCGGTGTCGGCCGCCAAGCCGAAAGTCGCTGATTACCCGTTCACCACTCTGGTGCCGAACCTGGGTGTGGTCAGTGTCGATCGCTGGAAGAGCTTCGTGGTGGCGGACATTCCGGGTCTGATCGAAGGTGCTTCCGACGGCGCGGGCCTGGGGATTCGTTTCCTCAAGCACTTGTCGCGTACCCGTCTGCTGCTGCACCTCGTCGACATGGCGCCGCTGGATGACACCAGTGCTCCGGATGCCGCTGAAGTAATCGTCAGCGAGCTGACCAAGTTCAGCCCGTCCCTGGCTGAGCGTGATCGCTGGCTGGTGCTGAACAAATGCGACCAGATCCTTGAAGAAGAGCACGACGCTCGCGTCAAGGAAATCGTTGATCGTCTGGAGTGGACCGGTCCGGTCTACGTGATCTCCGCTATCGCCAAGCAAGGCACTGAGCGTCTTTGCCATGACATCATGCGTTACCTGGAAGATCGTGCCGATCGTCTGGCTAACGACCCGGCCTACAAGGAAGAGCTGGCCGAGCTCGATCAGCGCATCGAAGATGAGGCGCGCGCCCAGTTGCAGGCGCTGGACGATCAGCGTGCCCTGCGCCGTAGCGGCGTGAAGTCGGTCCATGACATCGGTGACGACGATTGGGACGAAGAAGATGTGGATGACGAAGACGGTCCGGAAATCATTTACGTGCGTGACTGATTCGTTGCGATAAACTTAAGCGCCGCTCACTGGAGCGGCGTTTTAGTATCTGGAAATCGGTAGTCACGAATAACGTTACGGGCAGCGCTGGGTCGTGCTGTCCTCAAGCTAAGGTTGAAGATGATGCGGAGCAAGGTGACAGGTGCGCAGCGTTGGGTCGTGAAGATCGGCAGCGCTTTGCTGACGGCGGACGGCAAAGGCCTGGATCGCGCGGCAATGGGTGTCTGGGTCGAGCAGATGGTTGCCCTGCACGAGGCGGGTGTTGAGCTGGTGCTGGTGTCCTCCGGGGCAGTGGCGGCGGGCATGAGCCGTCTGGGCTGGACTGTACGACCCAGTGCAATGCACGAGTTGCAGGCCGCTGCCGCCATCGGTCAGATGGGGTTGGTGCAAGCCTGGGAGTCGAGCTTTGCCGAGCATGGCCGGCATACCGCGCAGATTCTCCTGACTCATGACGATTTGTCCGATCGCAAGCGTTACCTGAACGCTCGCAGTACGCTGCGCGCGCTGGTCGAGCTCAAGGTGATCCCGGTGATCAACGAGAACGACACCGTGGTCACTGACGAAATTCGTTTCGGCGACAACGACACGTTGGCGGCGCTGGTGGCGAACCTGGTCGAAGCCGATTTGCTGGTGATCCTCACCGATCGCGACGGCATGTTCGATGCCGATCCGCGCAACAACCCTGACGCGAATCTGATTTACGAGGCGCGTGCCGATGATCCGGCGCTGGATGCGGTGGCTGGCAGCACAGGCGGTGCGCTGGGTCGTGGCGGTATGCAGACCAAGTTGCGCGCTGCGCGTCTGGCGGCGCGTTCCGGTGCGCACACCATCATTGTCGGTGGGCGCATTGAGCGAGTGCTGGATCGTCTCAAGGCAGGCGAGCGCATCGGCACCTTATTGTCGCCAGAGCGCGGCATGCTGGCGGCGCGCAAGCAATGGCTAGCCGGGCATCTGCAAACCCGCGGCACACTGGTGCTGGATGCGGGAGCGGTGACGGCGTTGTCCCAGGGCAACAAAAGTTTGCTGCCAGTGGGTGTCAAACTGGTCCAAGGCAGTTTCCGTCGTGGCGAAATGGTGGTCTGCGTGGCGCCGGACGGTCGTGAAATCGCCCGTGGCCTGGCCAACTACAGTGCTCTGGAAGCGCAAAAAATTATCGGTCAGTCGTCTGAGGCGATTGTCGGTCTGCTGGGTTACATGGCGGAGCCGGAACTGGTTCACCGCGATAACCTGATTCTGGTCTGAAGGAATACCTGAATGCGTGTGGCAAAAGGATTGTTGGGCTTGTTGTTGGTGATGCCGCTACTGGCCTCGGCCGATGAAATTGGCCAGGTGTCGACGGTGTTCAAATTTGTTGGTCCGAACGACCGTATCGTCGTCGAGGCGTTTGATGATCCAAAAGTGGATGGCGTGACCTGCTACCTGTCGCGCGCCAAGACCGGCGGCGTAAAGGGTGGGTTGGGTCTGGCCGAGGATCGCGCTGAAGCGTCTATAGCGTGTCGTCAGGTCGGTCCGATCAACTTCAAGGGTGAGCTCAAGGATGGCGAGGAGGTGTTCAAGGAGCGCACGTCCTTGGTGTTTAAGACCATGCAGGTGGTGCGATTCCTCGACAAGAAGCGCAATACGCTGGTGTACCTGGTTTATAGCGATCGTTTGATCGAGGGCAGTCCGCAGAGTGCGGTGACGGCGATTCCGATCCTGCCGTGGACGCACGCTCAATAATCTGATGCAAGTCGAAGTGTGGGAGCGAGCCTGCTCGCGATAGCGGACTGACATTCAGCATCTATGCTGGCTGGGCGTCCGCAATCGCGAGCAGGCTCGCTCCCACATTTTTTTGCAGTGTGTTTGCCAAATCGCAGGCAATAAAAAACCGACCCTGAGGTCGGTTTTTTAATGAGCGTGTCGCTTAGGCAGCAGCGGCAACGTTCAGGGCCTTTACGTGGCCATTCAGGCGGCTCTTATGACGAGCAGCTTTGTTCTTGTGGATGATGCCTTTATCGGCCATACGGTCGATAACTGGCACGGCCAGAACGTAAGCAGCTTGAGCTTTAGCAGCGTCTTTTGCGTCGATGGCTTTAACTACATTCTTGATGTAGGTACGAACCATGGAACGCAGGCTGGCGTTGTGGCTGCGACGCTTCTCAGCCTGTTTTGCACGTTTTTTGGCGGAAGGTGTGTTGGCCACCGTCGAGCTCCTCGAAAGACTTTTTAGGAAATAGCAAACAAAATAGGCCGCGAATCATGCCGATGAGTTGATGTCTTGTCAAGGGCGGGAGAAACGTTCCGCTAAGTGGCCGGTTCCGGCCCCCATGAAAACTACTGCGCTCGGCAATACAGCGTTGAAAACAGACTCGAAATGCTCATTGACTAACGTCAACTGCGCTTTCTCGCTTGCTTTCGCCTTGTCTTGCCTTCGCTCGCTACGTTTTCAAGGGGGCGGTGAGCTGGATATTTCTTTCCGGCGTGCGACCTGTAAACTCGCGAGCTTTGGCTCTGTGCTGTTGCGGCGCGGAGTATCGCATAAGTGGGCGCGTTGTTCGCCTGCTGTTTATCGACAGGCAAAAACTCTTTCAATGAATCTGCTCAAATCGTTGGCCGCTGTCAGCTCTATCACGATGCTTTCCCGGGTGTTGGGGTTTGTTCGTGACACCCTTGTCGCGCGTGCATTTGGCGCCGGAATGGCGACCGACGCCTTCTTTATCGCCTTCAAACTGCCCAATCTGCTGCGGCGGATCTTCGCGGAAGGGGCTTTTTCCCAGGCTTTCGTGCCAATTCTCGCCGAATATAAAAGCCAGAAGGGCGAGGAGGCGACGCGAACGTTCATTGCCTATGTCTCGGGCCTGCTGACACTGGTGCTGGCGCTGGTCACCGCGCTGGGCATGCTCGCCGCGCCTTGGGTCATCTGGGCCACGGCGCCGGGTTTCGCCACTACCCCGGAAAAATTCGAGCTGACCTCCGATCTGCTACGGGTCACTTTTCCTTATATATTACTGATCTCCCTGTCTTCATTGGCCGGAGCGATCCTCAACACCTGGAACCGCTTCTCGGTGCCGGCCTTCGTGCCGACCCTGCTCAATGTCAGCATGATTATTTTTGCGGTGTTCCTGACACCGTATTTCGATCCACCGGTGATGGCGCTGGGTTGGGCTGTTCTAGTGGGCGGTCTGGCGCAATTGCTGTTTCAGCTGCCGCACCTGAAAAAGATCGGCATGCTAGTGCTGCCGCGCCTGAATCTGCGCGATAGCGGTGTGTGGCGAGTCATGAAACAGATGTTGCCGGCGATTATCGGCGTTTCGGTCAGCCAGATTTCGCTGATCATCAACACAATATTTGCCTCGTTTCTAGTGGCCGGGTCCGTGTCCTGGATGTATTACGCCGACCGCCTGATGGAGTTGCCGTCCGGCGTGCTGGGGGTGGCGCTGGGCACGATACTGCTGCCAACCCTGGCCAAGACTTATGCCAGCCAGGATCGCCACGAATACTCGCGGATCCTCGATTGGGGACTGCGCCTGTGCTTCATGCTGGTGTTGCCGTGCGCCCTGGCGCTGGGGATTCTGGCTGAGCCACTGACCGTTTCGCTGTTCCAGTACGGCCAGTTCAGCGCTTTCGATGCGGCCATGACGCAGCGCGCGCTGATTGCTTATTCAGTCGGCCTGCTGGGAATTATCGTGATCAAGGTGCTGGCGCCGGGCTTTTATGCGCAACAAAACATCCGGACCCCGGTAAAAATCGCGATTTTCACCTTGATCGTTACCCAGTTGTTCAACCTGGTATTGATCGGTCCGCTGGCGCACGCCGGTCTGGCCTTGGCCATTAGCGCTGGCGCCTGCATCAATGCCGGGCTGTTGTTCTATCAACTGCGCAAGCAGCAGATGTATCAGCCGCAGCCGGGCTGGGCGAAATTTGGTCTCAAATTGTTGGTGGCGGTCGCGGTGATGTCCGCGGTATTGCTGGGCGCCATGCATTTTATGCCGGCCTGGGGGGAGGGGCATATGCTTGAGCGATTGCTGCGTCTGGGCGCGTTGGTGATCGCCGGCGTGGTGGTCTATTTCGGCATGTTGCTGTTGATGGGCTTCCGTTTGCGCGACTTCAATCGCAAAGCGCTGAGCTGAGGCTTTTGTCTCGATAAACACGGGCGGGCCGGCGGTTTTGTCGGCTCGATCACTTTGGGTTACGGTGTTGCCTGTCGTCGGCCGCCGGGTGTGGTTATAATCGACCACTTTATGAGCAAGAAGCGCGTTATGCAGCTGGTTCGAGGCCTCCACAACCTGCGCCCCCAGCATCGGGGCTGTGTCGCCACTATTGGCAACTTTGACGGTGTTCACCGTGGTCACCAGGCTATCCTGGCCCGGCTGCGTGAGCGTGCGCTCGAGTTGGGCGTGCCCAGCTGCGTGGTGATTTTTGAGCCGCAGCCGCGAGAGTTCTTCGCTCCGGATACCGCCCCGGCCCGTCTGGCCCGCCTGCGGGACAAACTGCAGCTGCTGGCCGTAGAGGGTGTCGACCGGGTGCTGTGCCTGGCGTTCAATCAGCGCCTGAGCAAACTCAGCGCCAGCGAATTCGTCGATACTATTCTGGTGGACGGCCTCGGCGTACAGCATCTGGAAGTCGGCGACGATTTCCGTTTCGGCTGTGACCGGCTAGGGGATTTCGATTTCCTGCAACAGGCAGGCGTCCTTCAGGGGTTTACCGTCGAAGCGGCGCAGACTGTCGAACTGGACGGCATTCGTGTCAGCAGCACTCAGGTGCGTAACGCCCTGGCCGCTGCAGATTTTGCCTTGGCCGAGCGGCTGCTCGGGCGTCCGTACCGGATTGCCGGGCGGGTCCTGCACGGCCAGAAGCTGGCGCGTCAACTGGGTACGCCGACCGCCAACATACAACTCAAGCGTCGTCGTGTGCCGCTGTCCGGGGTTTATCTGGTCAACGTCGACATCGACGGTAAAACCTGGCCAGGCGTCGCCAATATCGGCGTTCGGCCAACGGTCCAAGGTGATGGCAAAGCCCACCTCGAAGTACACCTTTTAGATTTTGCCGGCGATCTGTATGACCGGCGTTTGACGGTGGTTTTCCACCACAAGCTGCGTGAAGAGCAGCGTTTCGCCTCTCTGGAGGCGCTTAAGACGGCGATCAATGCGGATGTCGCCGCCGCCCGTGCCCTGTCGCACCTAGCGCCAATCGCTAATGAAGAGCCTTAAATGACCGACTATAAAGCCACGCTAAACCTTCCGGACACCGCCTTCCCAATGAAGGCCGGCCTGCCTCAGCGCGAACCGCAGATTCTGCAGCGCTGGGACAGCATTGGCCTGTACGGTAAGTTGCGCGAGATTGGCAAGGATCGTCCGAAGTTCGTACTTCACGACGGTCCTCCGTACGCCAACGGCACGATTCACATCGGTCATGCGCTGAACAAGATTCTCAAGGACATGATCATCCGCTCGAAAACCCTGTCGGGTTTCGACGCGCCTTATGTTCCGGGCTGGGACTGCCACGGTCTGCCGATCGAGCACAAAGTCGAAGTGACCCACGGCAAGAACCTGGGCGCGGACAAGACGCGCGAACTGTGCCGTGCCTACGCCACCGAGCAAATCGAAGGCCAGAAGTCCGAATTCATCCGTCTGGGCGTGTTGGGCGACTTCGCCAACCCGTACAAGACCATGGACTTCAAAAACGAGGCCGGCGAAATCCGCGCCCTGGCGGAAATCGTCAAGGGTGGCTTCGTGTTCAAGGGTCTGAAGCCTGTGAACTGGTGCTTTGACTGCGGCTCGGCCCTGGCTGAAGCGGAAGTCGAGTACGAGAACAAAAAATCCGCGACCATCGACGTGGCGTTCCCGATCGCAGATGAAGCCAAGCTGGCTGCCGCGTTCGGTCTGTCGTCGCTGGGCAAACCCGCCTCGATCGTGATCTGGACCACCACCCCGTGGACCATCCCGGCCAACCAGGCGCTGAACGTTCACCCGGAATTCAACTACGCCCTGGTCGACGTCGGCGACAAACTGCTGGTGCTGGCTGAAGAGCTGGTCGAGTCGTGCCTGGCCCGCTACAGCGTGGAAGGTTCGGTCGTTGCGACCACCACCGGTAAAGAACTGGAACTGATCAACTTCCGTCACCCGTTCTACGATCGCCTGTCGCCGGTTTACCTGGCCGAATATGTCGAACTGGGCGCGGGCACCGGCGTGGTTCACTCCGCGCCAGCCTACGGCGTAGACGACTTCGTGACCTGCAAAGCCTATGGCATGGTCAACGACGATATTCTCAATCCGGTGCAAAGCAACGGCGTATACGCGACATCGCTGGAGTTCTTCGGCGGCCAGTTCATCTGGAAGGCCAACCCGGCCATCGTCGACAAACTGTCGGAAGTCGGCGCGCTGCTGCACACCACCACCATCGAACACAGCTACATGCACTGCTGGCGTCACAAGACCCCGCTGATCTACCGTGCGACCGCACAGTGGTTCATCGGCATGGACAAAGAGCCTGCGACCGGCGAAACCCTGCGCAAACGGGCGATCAAAGCCATCGAAGAGACCAAGTTCGTTCCGGCCTGGGGCCAGGCGCGTCTGCACTCGATGATCGCCAACCGTCCGGACTGGTGCATTTCCCGTCAGCGCAACTGGGGCGTGCCGATCCCGTTCTTCCTGAACAAGGAAAGCGGCGAGCTGCACCCACGCACCGTCGAGCTGATGGAAATCGTCGCCCAGCGCGTCGAAGTCGAAGGCATTGAAGCCTGGTTCAAGATGGACGCCGCCGAGTTGCTCGGTGAAGAAGCGCCGCTGTACGACAAAATCAGCGACACCCTGGACGTCTGGTTCGACTCGGGCACTACGCACTGGCACGTCCTGCGCGGTTCGCACTCGATGGGCCACGAGACCGGTCCACGCGCCGACCTGTACCTGGAAGGTTCGGACCAGCACCGCGGCTGGTTCCACTCGTCGTTGCTGACCGGTTGCGCCATCGACGACCACGCGCCGTACCGCGAGCTGCTGACCCACGGCTTCACCGTTGACGAGTCCGGCCGCAAAATGTCGAAGTCCTTGGGCAACGTCATCGCGCCGCAGAAGGTCAACGACACCCTGGGCGCCGATATCATGCGTCTGTGGGTCGCTTCTACCGATTACTCGGGTGAAATGGCGGTTTCCGAGCAGATCCTGCAACGCAGTGCGGACGCCTACCGGCGCATCCGTAACACCGCGCGCTTCCTGCTTTCCAACCTGACCGGTTTCAACCCGACCACCGACATCCTGCCGGCCGAAGAAATGCTGGCGCTGGACCGTTGGGCCGTGGATCGCACCCTGCTGCTGCAACGCGAGTTGCAAGAGCACTATGGCGAATACCGCTTCTGGAACGTCTACTCCAAGATCCACAACTTCTGCGTGCAGGAGCTGGGCGGTTTCTACCTCGACATCATCAAGGACCGTCAGTACACCACTGGCGCCAACAGCAAGGCCCGTCGTTCGGCGCAAACCGCGCTTTACCACATCAGCGAAGCGCTGGTGCGCTGGATCGCGCCGATCCTGGCGTTCACCGCCGACGAGCTGTGGCAGTACCTGCCGGGCGAGCGTAATGAGTCTGTGATGCTCAACACCTGGTACGAAGGCCTGACCGAATTGCCGGAAGGCTTCGAACTGGACCGCGCCTACTGGGAGCGGATCATGGCGGTGAAGGTGGCGGTCAACAAGGAAATGGAGATCCAGCGCGCGGCGAAGGCCGTCGGTGGCAACCTGCAAGCCGAAGTGACGCTGTTCGCCGAAGACGCACTGAGCGCCGATCTGGCCAAGCTGAGCAACGAACTGCGCTTCGTGTTGATTACCTCGACTGCCACCGTTGCACCGTTCGTTCAGGCGCCGGGCGATGCCGTGGTCACCGAAGTCGGCGGTTTGAAACTGCAAGTGGTCAAGTCGAGCCATGCCAAGTGCGCCCGTTGCTGGCACTGCCGTGAAGACGTTGGCGTGAACCCGGAGCATCCGGAAATCTGCGGTCGTTGCGTCGACAACATCAGCGGCGCTGGCGAGGTTCGTCACTATGCCTAATGCCGTTGGCCGTTTCGGACGGCTGAGCTGGCTCTGGTTGAGTTTGCTGGTTTTGGTCATCGACCAGGCCAGCAAGTTCTACTTCGAAGGCTCGCTGAGCATGTACCAGCAAATCGTGGTGATCCCCGATTACTTCAGCTGGACCCTGGCCTACAACACCGGCGCGGCGTTCAGTTTCCTGGCTGACAGCTCGGGCTGGCAGCGCTGGCTGTTCGCCCTGATCGCGGTGGTGGTCAGTGCGGTGCTGGTGATCTGGCTCAAGCGCCTGGGGCGCAACGAAACCTGGCTGGCAGTCGCCTTGGCGCTGGTGCTGGGTGGCGCGCTGGGTAACCTGTACGACCGCATTGCGTTGGGCCATGTGATCGATTTCATTCTGGTGCATTGGCAGAACCGCTGGTATTTCCCGGCGTTCAACTTTGCCGACAGCGCAATTTCTGTCGGTGCCGTGATGCTTGCACTGGATATGTTCAAAAGTAAAAAGACCGGAGAAACCGTTCATGACTGAACAGGTATTGGCTGAACAACGCATCGGCCAGAATACGGAAGTCACTTTGCACTTTGCATTGCGCCTGGAGAACGGTGACACCGTCGACAGCACCTTCGACAAAGCCCCGGCGACCTTCAAGGTTGGCGACGGCAATCTGTTGCCAGGTTTCGAAGCAGCGCTGTTCGGCTTCAAGGCCGGCGACAAACGCACCCTGACCATCGAGCCGGAAAACGCCTTTGGTCAGCCCAACCCGCAAAACGTACAGATCATCCCGCGCTCGCAGTTCAAGGATATGGAACTGTCGCCTGGCTTGCTGGTGATCTTCAACGATGCGGCCAATACTGAGCTGCCCGGTGTGGTGAAAGAATTCGATGACGCCCAGGTGACCATCGACTTCAACCACCCGCTGGCCGGTAAAACCTTGACCTTTGACGTCGAGATCTTCAACGTCAAAGCGCTGTAACTGACCTAACTCGGTCCAATGTGGGAGCGGGTTTGTGTGGCGAGGGGGCTTGCCCCCGTTCGATTGCGAAGCAATCGTAAACCGATCACCGCTTTCTCACTCAAGATCGCGCTGGCTGGTTTCAGGGGCGCTTCGCACCCCAACGGGGGCAAGCCCCCTCGCCACAAAAGGCTCGCTCCCACAATAAGTTTTCTACCGTTTTCGCTATTTCTTGCGCGCAAGACACGAGGCACAGCATGCAAATCAAACTCGCCAACCCCCGTGGCTTCTGCGCCGGTGTGGACCGGGCGATCGAAATCGTCAACCGCGCCCTGGAAGTCTTCGGGCCGCCGATCTACGTGCGCCACGAAGTGGTCCACAACAAATTCGTCGTCGAAGACCTGCGCGCCCGTGGGGCGATCTTCGTCGAAGAGCTGGATCAGGTGCCGGACGACGTGATCGTGATCTTCAGTGCCCATGGCGTTTCCCAAGCCGTGCGTACCGAAGCTGCAGGCCGAGGCCTGAAGGTGTTCGACGCGACCTGCCCGCTGGTGACCAAGGTGCACATCGAAGTTGCGCGTTACAGCCGCGACGGCCGTGAATGCATCCTCATCGGCCACGCCGGTCACCCGGAAGTCGAGGGCACCATGGGCCAATACGATGGCAGCAATGGTGGCGCGATCTATCTGGTCGAGGACGAGAAAGACGTCGCCGCGTTGCAGGTGAACAACCCTGAAAAACTGGCCTTCGTCACCCAGACCACCCTGTCCATGGACGATACCAGTCGCGTGATCGACGCCCTGCGTACTCGGTTCCCGGCGATCGGCGGTCCGCGCAAGGACGATATCTGCTACGCCACGCAAAACCGTCAGGACGCTGTTAAACAACTGGCCGACGAATGCGACGTGGTGCTGGTGGTTGGCAGCCCGAACAGCTCCAACTCCAATCGCCTGCGTGAACTGGCCGAGCGCATGGCCACCCCGGCTTACCTGATCGACGGCGCCGAAGACCTGCAAAAGAGCTGGTTCGACGGTGTCGAGCGTATTGGTATCACTGCCGGTGCCTCCGCCCCGGAAGTACTGGTGCGTGGCGTCATCCAGCAATTGCAGGCCTGGGGCGCCACCGGGGCCGATGAACTGGCCGGCCGCGAGGAGAACATTACGTTCTCCATGCCTAAAGAGCTGCGCGTGCGTTCGTTGCTGTAACACCTTTCGCCTTTCGACACAGCGCCTGCTCAGCCTTATCCTTGGCCAGGCGCACTCGACCGCTCGCCGCCAGCACTACCTGGAGCAGGCTGACCGGCTCGCGAGTCGCGCAAATGTGCAGTCTCCCTGCCTGAAATGCCCCGTCGGGCATCTGCGGTTCCCCCAGACTGCTGAACCGTACAAAACGTCTTACCCACCAATTACCGACAATCGGCGTCCGAGTATCACTCGCACGCTCCACCAGCAGCGGGTTGCTGCTGTCCTCCGGCCCTTTGCCACTGATGTCCAGAATGATTCGCCAGCCTTGGCTCCAATCACCATTGATGCCATGAATGACTACGCTCTGGTTGCGGGTGATGGCCAGGGTTCTGGCGTGCCGGATCCCGCCCATCAGCGACTCGGCTGCCTGCTCCCGATGGTTCGATTCTGTGAATGCAGCGAACGCCGGGCTGACCAGTTGCAGAACAATCCCGACAATTGTCAGTCCCATGAGCAGTTCGATCAGGCTGAAACCTTGCTGATGCATGTCATTTCCTTTCCTGGAGTGCTGCGGCCCGCACGATCCCTGCGCGAGTAATGGCAAAACAACCGTACATCCGCCGGTCGAATGTTCTAGCGTGTAGAAGCAGGTATAGCCGACGGCAACGGAGGGCACCGATGGATCATCGTACAAAAGGTTTCACGCTCATCGAGCTGCTGATCACGCTCGCCGTGTTTCTGATCCTGATCACCTTGGCCGTTCCGGCGTTTACCCGCTCGGTGCAAAGTACCAAGGCCGACACCGAGATCGGCGACCTGCAACGCGCGCTCAATTACGCCCGGCTTGAGGCGATCGACCGGGGCATTACCACCCGGGTTCGCCCGACAGCAGGCGGAAGTGTCTGGACCGGCGATCTGACCGTTTATGACGGTACCGGCAACCCGGCCAATGTATTGCGGGTTGTTCCAGCGATGAGCAGTGGCGCCACTCTGACGCTAACCTCAGGAGTAACCGCAATTGATTTCAACAATCTGGGCGGTTTGTCGGCGCCGTCCACGGCCGTCGTGATCAGTTATGTACTGGGGGCACAGAGCAGGACGCTGAATGTGTGTTTGAACGGACGAATTCTATTGGGTGGAAGTTGCGGATGAGGGGTTGGAGCAAGCGTGCACAGGAGGGCATGACGCTGATCGAGGTACTGGTCGCGTTGTTGGTTCTGGCCGTGGGGTTGTTGGGCGCGGCGGCGATTCAGCTCAATGCGCTGAAATACACCGATAGCTCGCGGATGACCAGCCAGGCGAGTTTTATCGCCTACGATATGATGGACCGCATTCGCGCCAACTCCGGCGCCGATTACACCGTTACGCCACCGACCTCGGGCAATTTGAGCGTGGCTCGGGATCAGGACCTTTTTGACTTCACCCGCAACATCGCCAGTTTCGGCGGCGCCACGGCGACCGGCAGCATCACCCGCAACCAGCGGGTATACACCATCACCATTACCTGGGACGACTCAAGGGCCGCCAATACCGCCGACTCGCGCCGCAGTTTCGTCGTTGTCAGCCGCGCTACCGTTGATCCGGCGACGACACCATGATCAGAGCCAATCGAGGTTTCGGCCTGATCGAGTTACTGATCGCCCTGGCGTTGAGTCTGGTCGTGGTGCTTGGCGTGGCGCAGATCTTCATCGCAGCTAAAAATACCTACGTCAGTCAGAACACCGCCGCCGGCATGCAGGAAGATGCACGGTTTGTCCTGAGCAAGATGATTCAGGAAATCCGCATGGTCGGCATGTTCGGTTGCCTGGGCACGATTGTCGACGCCAGCTCGGCAGGGAATTTCAATGCCAGTCAGATCACGCCGATCAGTTGGGACAATGCCAACCTCAAATTGACTTTGGTCACCGCCGATGTCGGCGGCAGTGGCGGGGTGCCAACCTGGACAGTGATTTCCGACTGCCGCAACACCGCGACGGCCTACACCGGCCTACGAACGCCGACGTCTGGGCAGTTGGCATTTCCGATCCGGCGGCTGATCTACAGCTTCAGCAACAACCAGCTGCTGATGGGCTCCGGTGCCGGCACGCCGACGCAGCAGGTGCTGGTGAACAATGTCAGTGCCTTCAATGTGAGCTTCGGCCTCGCCAGTTCGGCCACGGATACGGCCGCCTCCAGCTACAGCAGCAACCCGTCCGACCCGGCGCGAATCCGCAGTGTGCGACTGACGCTGACGCTGATCGACCCGAACAGCCGGGTACACGAACAAACCTTCAACGTGGTTGCCGCCTTGCGCAACCGGTTGCCATGAGGGGAAGGCCGATGAGTAATTTCCCCATGACCTCTCACGCCCAGCGCGGCATGGCGCTGTTGGTCAGCCTGGTATTTCTCCTGGTATTGACGTTGATCGGTCTTTCGTCGATGCAGAGCGCTACGTTGCAGGAAAAAATGGCCGGCAGCGTGATTCTGCGCAACCAGTCGTTTCAGGGGGCGGAAGCGGTGTTGCGCGTCGGCGAAAGCGCGGTGCAACTGAATACCTATTCATTGCCGGTTTGCAGCGGTACCAGCCAATGCGCACCGCCAGCCGAGGCGTCAGTCATCATTGCCTCCGGGTTCAATTCCACCTCGGGGGTGACCTGGATTGCCTCCGGCAGTGGTTTTTACGGGGTGCAGAACATCGGCACCACCCTGACGGCCGTGAACGTGCCGAGCAACACCTCGGCAACGCTGTACCGGGTGACCGCCGTGGGCATCGCGGGCAACTCACGCAGTGTGGTGGAGAGTATCTATGCGAAGTACTGAGACCCGCACAGGCTGGCACCGTTGGTTGTTGCAGGTGTTCTGCGGCGCGGCGTTGAGTCTTTATCTGACTGCGCCGGCTTATGCCTTCACGCCCTCGGATTCGCCGCTGTTGAACGCCGCTGCCGTGGCGCCCAATGTGATGTTGTTACTCGATGACTCGAAGGGTATGAACAGCATTATCTGGGCGGCAGGCTTCGACCCGACGGTCGTACGTGCCCCGGTGACTATTTGCCTCTCCAATGGTTCGTGCAACAAAGGCCGTGAGCTTAATGTGGCTGACGGCAATATTCCCCTGTCGAGTTTGAATCATGGGACGTGTTCGAAGGCCGGATGGTACGGTTTTTATATGAACAGCGTTTCCGGTCTGGCTTCGCTTTGCCTGAAGCTTCCTGATCCGGTGGGGAGCGAGGACACCCTATATACGGCGAATTACCTGTCCTATCTAATAAGCTTGGCGAACAATGCTGACCGGGATTTCACTGATGGTTCTATCCCCAATGATTACCGGATGAATGTGGCGCGCAACGTCTTCAAGACGTTAGTGACCAGCAACCGTTCGCTGCGCATCGGCTTGGCAACGTTCAACCTGGCTGTTGGCAACCGTAAGGATGACGGCGGTTACATAGTCCGTTCGATCAGTGATTTGTCGGCAGTCAGCGGCAGCGTGACCCAGGCTCAGGCCGATACCAACTACAACGCATTGATCGCCGGAATCGACGAGCTGAGCGCACAGGCCAATGTGCCGCTGGCTGAAGCCTATTACGAGATCACCCGTTATTTTCGTGGCATGACGCCCTACAACAACTCGATAGTCAACACCTACACCAGTCCGATTCAGTATCGCTGCCAGAGAAATTACGGGGTGGTGATCACCGGTGGTCTGCCGACCTTCGATCATACCTTTCCCACCGACGATCCGCTGGGCCTCAGCCGATTACCAAACTGGGACGGTATCAGTAACGATGGCGCCAACCCCGTCGGCGACAAAGAGGGCGACACCTTTTATCTGGATGACATCGCCAAGTTCGCCTTCGACATTGACATGCGCTCCACGGGTACCGACACGACAGGAAAAAGCTGGAACGCCCTGGATTTTCCCAGGCAGAACCTCAACACCTATACCGTGGGTTTCACCGTGGCAAACCAGATGTTGTCGGATGCCGCCAGCTATGGGCAGGGTAAGTACTATCAGGCGATCGATAGCGTGGGGCTCAACAGCGCATTGTCTTCGGCCTTGAGCGATATCACTTCCAAGGCAGGCTCCGGTGGCAGCGGCGTGACCAGTGGCACGACCCTGACCAGCAACTCGAGCTACTTCCAGACCAGCTATGACCCCACGGACTGGCGGGGCACCGTAAAGTCCTTTGGTTTCACGTCGGCGGGAATAGTCAATACGGCCACAGTGCTGTGGACCACCGATACCACCATCGTGCCCGGTGCCACCGCGCCGACCTTCCAGTCCTGGAACACGCAGACCAACGCGGCTGTCACCTTGGCCTACAGCAATTTCTCGTCGGCCCAGCAGACATCCCTAAACCAGGGGCTGGATACCGGCATTACCGGCAGCGATCTGGTGGAGTGGAGCAAGGGCACCAACAAAACCGGGTTGAAAGCGCGCAGCGTATTGCTCGGCGACATCATCAATTCGCCACTTGTGCTGGCCGCGCCCACGGACCAAACCGCGTCCGATCTGGTGGGCGACACCAGTTACAGCACCTATCTCACCACCAAAGCCGCCAATATGAACTCCAGCCTGGTGGTGAATGCAAACGACGGTTTTGTAAACATCATCAATTCCACCAACGGGGCCAGACGCTACGGCTATATGCCCTCCAGCGTGCTGCCATCATTGCGCTACATCGCTGACCCCACTTACATCAATGGTGTGAGCCACAAATATCTGGTCGACGGGCAAGTCGGTGTATTCGATGCCCAACTCAACGGCGCCTGGAAAACCCTGGCGATTGGCGGAACAGGGGCGGGCGGCAAAACCTTCTATGCGCTGCAATTGTTCGACGCCTCGGCCGGTAACGTGACTAAAGCACTGTGGGAAATCAGTGCGCCGGCCACGGCCAGTACTGCGAACGATTTCAATGATCTGGGTTATGCCTATGCGCGCCCGGAAGTGGCACGCTTGGCCGATGGTCGCTGGGCCGCCTTCATCTCCAACGGCTATGGCAGCAACTCCGGGGTGGCAGCGCTGTATGTGGTGGATATTAGCGACGGCACGTTGATCAAGAAAATCGTGGTCGACAGCACCGAAACCACCAACGGCCTGTCGTCGGTGAAGCTCAGGGTCAACTCGCAGAATGTAGTGCAGGCTGCTTATGGAGGCGACTTGAAAGGGCGGTTGTGGAAGTTTGATTTGAGCGGTGCCACCGCCGACACCTGGGGTGTGGCGTTTTCCGGCAAACCGTTGTTTACCACGGCCGGCGGCGCGACCCAGCCAATCACCGTTCAACCATTGCTCGCCGATCATGCATTGGGCGGCAAGGAAGTGTTTTTCGGTACCGGCAAACTCAATGAGGCCGCCGACAAGACCAACAAGGATCTGCAGGCGTTCTACGCGGTATGGGATGCGGAGGGGGGAGCGGGGCAAATCACCACTTCCAGCTTGCAGGCGCAGGCGGTGACCGGCGTGTTTTCCGGCAGCACCGGACAATTCATCACCACCAGCCAGAATGAAGTGACCTACCCGGCAAAGAAAGGCTGGTACTTGCCCTTGGTGTACAACAACGTGCTGACGGGGGAGCGGGTGATCAATCAGGCCAGTCTGGTGTCGGGGCGAATCGTCTTTACTACGGCCAGTATGGATACCGTAGACCCCTGTACCAGCTTCGGCACTGGCAAACTGGTCGAGCTCGATGCGTTCAGCGGTAAGATGCTCAATTACGCGGTGCTCGATACCAATGGCGACGGGACGGTCGACAGCACTGACACGATTTCCAGCGGGGTGATCTTCACGGGCGGTATTCCGACCTTGAACGCGGTCGTCAATGACGCAACCCGCAAAGTGGTGAACGATTCCGGTGGTGGCGTGACCACTCTGGTAGAAAAGTCCGGTGGCGGCAGCGGCCGTCGCATCATGTGGCGACAAATACAGTAAGTGAGAGTTGAGGCATGCGCAGATCCAACCGAGGTTTTACCCTGATCGAAATCATGATCGTGATTGCGATCATCGGGATCGTCATCACCATTGGCTATCCGAGCCTCACTGAGTATGTAAAAAAGGGCCGCCGCACTGAAGTGGCAGGGCTGCTTTCCGAGCAGGCGCAGATTCTTGAGCGCTTCTATTCGAAGAATAATGTCTACACCAATGCCACCGGTCTGAGCGCCGGCAATGATTTCTATACCATCACCCCGACCCTGACCGATCAGACCTTTCTGCTGACGGCAACACGCAAGGCCGGATCGAGTATGGCGAGCGATAAGTGCGGGGACTTCACCCTTACCAACACCGGCGTCAGAAGCATGGTCAATGCCACATCTGGCCTGACCACCAGGGATTGCTGGGGTCGCTGAGTTTCTTTATTCGGGCGCCCTTTGCGCCTTCTGCCTATTGAACGGTTGGATCAGAACATGAGCAAGCAACAGCAAGTGGTGATTGTCGGCGGCGGGGTGATTGGCCTGTTGACGGCGTTCAATCTCGCGTCCGAGGTACAAAGCGTCGTGCTGCTGGACCGCGCGAATGTCGGTCAGGAGTCGTCCTGGGCCGGTGGCGGGATCGTCTCGCCCCTCTACCCGTGGCGCTACAGCCCGGCGGTCACTGCGCTGGCTCATTGGTCCCAGGATTTCTATCCACAACTGGCGGAGCGCCTGTTCGCAGCCACCGGTGTCGATCCTGAAGTGCATACCACCGGGTTGTACTGGCTGGATCTGGATGACGAGGCCGAAGCGCTCGCCTGGGCCAAACGGGAAAACCGTCCGCTGCGGGCTGTGGATATCTCTGCGGCACATGATGCGGTGCCGGTGTTGGGCGGCGGTTTTTCACGGGCAATCTACATGGCCGATGTGGCCAATGTGCGTAATCCACGACTGGTGAAGTCCCTCAAGGCAGCGTTACTGGCGCTGCCAAACGTGACGATTCACGAGCAATGCGAGGTCAGCGGGTTTATCCGTGAAGGCGCTGCGGTGGTCGGGGTACAGACCTCGATGGGGGCCATTGCGGGTGATCAGGTGGTTTTGACGGCCGGGGCCTGGAGCGGTGACTTGCTGAAAAGTCTGGGCCTGGTACTGCCGGTCGAACCGGTCAAAGGCCAGATGATTCTCTACAAGTGCGCGGCGGACTTCCTTCCAAGCATGGTTCTGGCCAAGGGGCGTTATGCTATTCCTCGGCGTGACGGGCACATTCTGATCGGCAGTACATTGGAGCATGAAGGCTTCGACAAGACGCCGACCGACACTGCGCTGGAAAGTCTGAAGACCTCGGCGGTGGAGTTGATTCCGGCGCTGGCGGATGCCGAGGTAGTAGGGCATTGGGCCGGGTTGCGGCCGGGGTCGCCGGAAGGGATTCCCTATATCGGTCGGGTGCCGGGTTTTGACGGGCTCTGGCTCAACTGCGGGCACTACCGCAACGGGTTGGTGTTGGCGCCTGCGTCGTGTCAGTTGTTTGCGGATGTGATGCTGGGTAGGGCGCCGATTATCGATCCTGCGCCGTATGCGCCGGCCGGGCGGATCTGACCGAACGATCTTTGTTGTCGGTCAGATCGCCTTCGCGGGCAAGCCTCGCTCCTACAGAGTGATGTCGTTCACAAGATTATTGATCGACTCAAACTTGTAGGAGCGAGCGGTGCGGCGATCCGACTTGCCCGCGAAGGGGCCCTCAATCCAACCCCAATTTCTTGAGCCTGTAACGCATCGACCGAAACGACAGATTCAACCGCTGAGCCGCCGCCGTGCGATTCCAGCGGGTTTCTTCCAGAGCCTGGAGGATGAGTTTGCGTTCGACGTTTTCCAGATAGGCTTCCAGATTGTCGATTTGCGTCAGGTCCGGCACACCGCCTTCCGGGTTGCAGTTGCCTTCGGCCAGCCGCAGATCGCTGGTTTCGATTTGTTTGTTCTCGCACAAGGTGTGCGCCCGTTCGAGCATGTTCTCCAATTCTCGCACGTTCCCTGGAAAACGATAGCTTTTCAGTGCGTCGAGGGCTTGTGGGTGGAGTTTTGCGGCGGGTTGGCCAGTGCCGGTCGCCAGTCGCTTGAGCATATTGTTGGCCAGAAGCTCAATGTCGTCGCGGCGTTCGCGCAAGGGCGGCACCCGCAACTCGATCACATTGAGGCGGTAGTACAAATCCTGGCGAAAGCGTTCGGCGGCGACTTCGGCATTGAGGTCCTTGTGCGTGGCGCAGAGGATGCGCACGTCAACCACGGTTTCCTGCTGCCCACCAATGCTGCGAACAGCTTTCTCCTGAATCGCCCGTAGCAGTTTGACCTGCATCGCCAGCGGCAGGTCTGCGACTTCATCAAGGAACAAAGTGCCACCCTGAGCGGCCTGGAACAGCCCGGGTTTGTCTTCTATCGCGCCGCTGAAACTGCCTTTGCGATGGCCGAAGAATTCGCTTTCCATCAATTCCGACGGAATAGCCCCACAGTTCACCGGCACGAACGGTCGGCTGGCGCGTGGACCTTGATCGTGGATCAGCCGGGCGACCAACTCCTTGCCGCTGCCGGACTCGCCGCTGATGTACACCGGGGCCTGGCTGCGGGCCAGTTTGTCGATTTGTTTTCGTAGACTGCGCATCGGCAGTGAGTCGCCCAGTAGCCGACGGTCGATGGCGCTGCTGGCGCCGCCTGGCGCAGGCAAACTCAGCGCGCTGACCACCAGTTCGCGCAGGCGGCTGAGGTCGACCGGTTTGGTCAGAAAGTCGAAGGCGCCAGCCTTGAGGGCGTTGATTGCCGTCTCCAGGCTGCCATAGGCGGTAATCATCGCTACCGGCACTTGCGCATAGCACTGCTGGATGTGCTGAACCAGGGCAAGACCGGTGCCGTCGGGCAGGCGCATGTCAGTCAGGCACAGGTCGAACGTCTCCCGTGCCAGCAGTGCTTGCGCTTCTGCGAGGTTGCGGGCGCTGAAGGTGTCGAGTTTCATCCGTCCCAGGGTAATTTCCAGGAGTTCGCGGATATCCGGTTCGTCGTCGACAATCAGGATTTTTTGCCGTGGGCTCATGTTCAACTTTGTTTCCGTCCGTGAGCAAAAGTGATGCGAAAGCAGCCGCCGCCTTGGCGTGGTTTGAAGTCTAGGCGGGCCTGATTGCTTTCGCACAGCTCACGGGACAGATAAAGCCCCAGGCCAGTACCCTGGCTGCTGGTGGTAAAGAACGGTTCGAACAAGTGCGAGCGCTGGTCCGGCGCTACGCCGGGGCCATCGTCCAGGACTTCAAGGGTCGGCAACTGGCTGTCCGGGTCAATAAACAACTTGAGCCAGGCCTGCGCCCGATCATGGTTCAGGGCGCTATGGCGCCAGGCATTGCGTAACAGATTGTCGAGAATCTGGGTCAGTTGATTCGGATCCATCAGGGTTTTGAAGTCTCCGGAACTGATGTGCAGGTGAATTTGCTGACGTTCGGTTGCCCCTTCGCGGGTTTCAGCGACGAAGTGCTCCAGCCACGGCCGCAGATCCAGCCGTTGCGGCACGGTTTGCTGGCGACGGGACAGTTGCAGGACGTTCTCGATTACCCGATTCATTCGCTGAGAGTGATCTTGAATAATCTGCGTCAGACGCCGATCCGCGCCGTTCAGTTCCTCGGATTCCTGCAGTAACTGCGCGGCATGACTAATGGCGCCCAGTGGATTGCGGATTTCATGGGCAATACCGGCAGTCAGGCGGCCCAAGGCTGCGAGTTTAAGTTGCTGCGCCTGTTGGGCGATTTGGGCGAGGTCTTCGAGAAAAACCAGCGTCTGGTGGTGCGGGCTTTGGTCCAGGGCAATGAAACTCGGTTGCAGCTCCAGGCCATTGCTGGCGATTTTCAGGCTTTGCGGGCGCAAAGTCGGATTGTTGAACCATAGTTGGAGCCGCTCGACCAACGGCATCGAATGATCGTCGATCAATTGGCCGTCCAGATTTTCCTGCCCCAGCAAGGTCAAGGCACTGTGATTGGCCAGTTGCACGCGCCGTTGGTCGTCGAGCACCAGAATGCCCGTGCGCATGCGTTGCAGGATCAGTGCGTTGAGGGCTTCGAGGCCGAGCACTTCGCTGGCCCGCTGCTCGGCCAGGGTTTCGCTGACTTCCAGTCTTCGGATCAAGCCTTGCACCAGCAATGCAGCGGCAAAGCACAGGGCGCCGAGAGTGCCGATTTGCAGGTAATCGTTGGGACTGGTGGGATGGCTGAAGCTCAGAAGGAAGCTCAGACCCACGATGCCGAGGGCGCCAACTGCCGCAATAAGCAGGCCGATACGCCCGCGCAGCAGGGTGTTGCTGATGACCACCGACACGATCAACAGGTTGCCGATGGCGCTGGGCATGCCGCCAGCGGCATAGAACAGGCCGCATAGCAGCAGGACATCGACCAGCGCCAGGCTGAACAACTGCGCCGGGTGTCGGGTGTTCTCCAGAAAGACCACCAGCAGGATATTCAGCACCAGGTACAACCAGCTGCCATTGCGCAGCAAATCGTCATTGGCGAATTTCAGCAACTGGTTGTCCATGTTGCTGGAGATCAACAGCACCAAGGTGACGCCGATGCTTAAACGGTAGAGGTGATAGAGGCGCAGCAATCGCTGGGCCTGTTTGTGGCCGGGACTGGGCGTCTCAGCGATCACTGGAGCCCGGGCCTTGCTCAAGGTGAGCCTGGCTGCAATACCACTGTTGTTCGAGTTTCAGCGCGCGGTCGCGGGGCAGGTGTACGCCGCAATGAGCGCAGCGAACCATGGGCGGAGCATCTTGCTCTCGTGGCGTGTTGGCACCCGCAGTCGGGCCCTTGAACTTGCGCCAGAACCATACGGCAGCGGCAATCAGGGCGATCCAGAACAATAGACGAAGCATGGTGAACTGCTTTTTGACGAGTGAATTGGCAGTTTAGCCAAGGACAGGTCAGGCGCACAGCGCAATACGCTCACCCCTGAAATCCGGCAATAAAAAAGGCGCCTCGAAAGGCGCCTTTTCAGCACAATCCCCAGCGTCAGTCGAACACGCCAAAGGTCATGTGGCTGAACCACGAGCGGTCAGCGTTGTTGGCTTCGGAATCGTGTTCCTCTTCTTCGATCACATCGCCATTTTCATCTTTAGGCTTGAGTTCGTTCGGAATCGCGTCCTTGGCATCCTGGAACTGCTTTTGCACGTCCTGGTTGGCGCGGGTTTCACCCGGCGGCAGCGGCGGACGGGATTCGATCAGACCCAGGGTGGCCTTGCTCAGCCACGAACGGTTGTCGGCTTCGGCCACCGATGGCACGAACTGACCGTCCACCAGGCTTGGGTGGTTCGGGTAGTTGAGCTTCAGGGTTTCGAGACTGGTTGCGGCCAGTTCGTCCAGGTGCAGACGCTGGTAGGCTTCAGTCATCACCGCCAGGCCATCACCGACCGACGGGGTTTCCTGGAAGTTTTCCACCACGTAGCGACCACGGTTCGCGGCGGCGACATAGGCCTGACGGGTCAGGTAATAATCGGCAACGTGAATCTCGTAGGAAGCCAGCAGGTTGCGCAGGTAGATCATGCGCTGCTTGGCGTCCGGCGAGTAGCGGCTGTTCGGAAAGCGGCTGGTCAGCTGGGCGAACTCGTTGTAGGAGTCGCGAGCGGCGCCCGGGTCACGCTTGGTCATGTCCAGCGGCAGGAAGCGCGCCAGCAGGCCGACGTCCTGGTCGAAAGAGGTCAGACCCTTGAGGTAGTAGGCGTAATCGACGTTAGGGTGCTGCGGGTGCAGACGAATGAAACGCTCGGCGGCGGACTTGGCAGCCTCAGGCTCGGTGTTCTTGTAGTTGGCGTAGATGAGCTCGAGTTGAGCCTGATCGGCGTAGCGACCGAACGGATAACGCGACTCCAGGGCCTTCAGCTTGGCTGTGGCACTGGTGTAGCTATTATTGTCCAAGTCGGCCTGCGCCTGCTGGTACAGCTCGACTTCGCTCAGGTTTTCGTCTACGACTTCCTTCGATGAGCAAGCAGCGGTCAATGCGAGGATGGCGATCAGCAGCAGGTGTTTCACTTGCATGGCGGCTTGCGTCCCTATGACGGCCGCTGTCTTGGGCGGGGCCGTCCTGTTATGATGAGCGCCCCGATGAAAAGCCTCGGGGCAAAAGACGCCGTATTTAACCACAAGCGCGCAGCCGAAACCAAAGGCTGTGCCGACGCCTAGTCTGAGCATGTCCGATAAAATTGAACTTCGCGCAGAGGTGCCGTCCGAATTGGGCGGCCAACGCCTCGATCAAGTCGCCGCACAATTATTCGCTGAGCACTCGCGCTCGCGCCTTTCCGCCTGGATCAAAGACGGCCGCCTGACTGTGGATGGGGCGGTTATCCGCCCGCGAGACATCGTTCACGGTGGCGCCATTCTTGAGCTGACTGCCGAGCAGGAAGCTCAGGGCGAATGGATCGCTCAAGACATCGAGCTGGACATCGTCTATGAAGACGACGACATCCTGGTGATCAACAAGCCTGCGGGCCTGGTGGTGCATCCTGCCGCCGGTCACGCTGATGGCACCTTGCTCAACGCCTTGCTGCACCACGTGCCGGACATCATTAATGTACCCCGCGCCGGTATCGTGCATCGCCTGGACAAGGACACCACCGGTCTGATGGTGGTGGCCAAGACCATTCAGGCGCAGACACAGCTTGTCACGCAATTGCAGAGCCGCAGCGTAAGCCGGATCTACGAGTGCATCGTGATCGGTGTGGTGACGGCTGGGGGCAAGATCAATGCGCCCATCGGTCGCCACGGCCAGCAACGCCAGCGCATGGCTGTGATGGAAGGTGGCAAGCAAGCCGTCAGCCATTACCGCGTGCTCGAGCGTTTCCGCTCCCACACTCACGTGCGGGTGAAGCTGGAAACCGGTCGTACGCACCAGATTCGCGTGCACATGGCGCACATCAACTACCCGTTGGTCGGAGACCCTGCCTATGGCGGTCGCTTCCGTATTCCGCCGGCCGCCAGTGTGACCATGGTCGAATCCTTGAAGAATTTCCCGCGTCAGGCGCTGCATGCGCGTTTCCTGGAGCTGGATCATCCGACCACTGGTAAACGCATGAGCTGGGAATCGCCACTGCCGGACGACTTCGTCTGGTTGCTGTCGCTGCTCAAGCAAGACCGTGAGGCGTTCATCGGATGAGTGACTGGCTGATTCCCGACTGGCCTGCGCCTGCCGGGGTGAAAGCCTGCGTTACCACCCGTGCGGGCGGCGTCAGTCTGGCGCCGTTCGACAGCCTCAATCTGGGCGATCATGTCGACGACAGCCCCGAAGCTGTCGCCGAAAACCGCCGTCGCCTCACCGATCATTTCTCTATTCAACCGGCCTGGTTAAAGCAGGTTCACGGCATTGTCGTGGCCCAAGCGGATCCAAGCCTGGTAGCCACTGCCGACGCCAGCTGGACGGCAACACCCGGTATCGCCTGCACGGCAATGACCGCTGATTGCCTGCCAGTGCTATTTTGCGACCGCGCCGGCACCCGCGTCGCTGCCGCCCATGCCGGTTGGCGCGGATTGGCGGCGGGTGTGCTGGAAGCGACCCTCGACAGTCTGGCTGTACCGCCCGAAGACGTGCTGGTCTGGCTCGGCCCGGCCATTGGCCCTCAAGCCTTTGAAGTCGGCCCGGAAGTGCGCGAAACCTTCGTCGAGCAATTGCCTGAAGCCGCCAAAGCCTTCGTGCCGAGCCAGAATGCCGGCAAGTTCATGGCCGACATCTATGAGCTGGCGCGTTTGCGTTTGGCTGCTCGCGGTGTCACGGCCGTCTATGGCGGTGGTTTCTGCACCGTGACCGACCCTCGCTTCTTTTCTTACCGCCGCAGTCCACGTACCGGCCGGTTTGCCTCCTTAGTCTGGATCGAACACTAGACTTCTCTGATCTACATCAACTGTACGACGCTTGAATCTCCCAGAATCGACCGCATCTATAGCGGTATCTGGCAGGTTTCTTCATTCAGGATGTTTATAGGTCCGGCCTGCTCAAAAGGAAGGTGACCCATGCGTATAGACCGTTTAACCAGCAAGTTGCAGTTAGCCTTGTCCGACGCCCAATCCCTGGCCGTCGGCCTCGATCATCCGGCCATTGAGCCGGCGCATTTGATGCAGGCCATGCTTGAACAGCAGGGTGGTTCGATCAAGCCCCTGCTGATGCAGGTGGGTTTCGATGTCAACAGCTTGCGTAAAGAGCTGACCAAAGCCCTCGATCAGCTACCGAAAATCCAGAATCCGACCGGTGATGTGAACATGTCGCAGGATCTGGCGCGCCTGCTCAACCAGGCTGACCGCCTGGCCCAGCAGAAGGGCGACCAGTTCATCTCCAGCGAACTGGTGCTGCTCGCCGCCATGGACGAGAACAGCAAGCTCGGCAAATTGTTGCTGGGCCAGGGCGTGAGCAAGAAAGCGCTGGAAAACGCGATCAACAACCTGCGCGGCGGTGAGGCAGTCAATGATGCCAACCACGAAGAATCACGTCAGGCGCTCGACAAGTACACCATCGACCTGACCAAGCGCGCCGAAGAGGGCAAGCTCGATCCGGTGATCGGCCGTGACGATGAAATTCGTCGCACCATTCAGGTCCTGCAACGCCGCACCAAGAACAACCCGGTGCTGATCGGTGAGCCTGGCGTGGGTAAAACCGCCATCGCCGAAGGCCTGGCCCAGCGCATCATCAACGGCGAAGTGCCGGATGGCCTGAGAGGCAAGCGTCTGTTGTCCCTGGACATGGGGGCTTTGATTGCCGGTGCCAAATACCGAGGCGAGTTCGAAGAACGCCTCAAATCCCTGCTCAACGAACTGTCGAAGCAGGAAGGGCAGATCATTCTGTTCATCGACGAACTGCACACCATGGTCGGCGCCGGCAAGGGCGAAGGCTCGATGGATGCGGGCAACATGCTCAAGCCGGCATTGGCTCGCGGTGAACTGCATTGTGTGGGCGCGACCACACTCAACGAGTACCGCCAATATATAGAGAAGGACGCGGCCCTCGAGCGGCGCTTCCAGAAAGTCCTGGTGGATGAGCCGAGCGAAGAAGACACCATCGCCATCCTGCGTGGCCTGAAAGAGCGTTACGAGGTTCACCACAAGGTGGCGATCACCGACGGCGCGATCATCGCCGCGGCCAAGCTCAGTCATCGCTACATCACCGACCGTCAGTTGCCGGACAAAGCCATCGACCTGATCGACGAAGCCGCCAGCCGCATCCGCATGGAGATCGACTCCAAGCCGGAAGTGCTGGACCGTCTGGAACGTCGTTTGATTCAGCTGAAGGTGGAATCCCAGGCACTGAAGAAAGAAAGCGACGACGCGGCGAAGAAACGTCTGGAAAAACTGCAGGAAGAAATCGTTCGTCACGAGCGTGAGTACTCGGACCTCGAAGAAATCTGGAACTCGGAAAAAGCCGAAGTCCAGGGTTCGGCACAGATCCAGCAGAAGATCGAACAGTCCCGTCAGGAACTGGAAGCCGCACGCCGTAAAGGCGACTTGAACCGCATGGCCGAGTTGCAATACGGGGTGATCCCGGACCTGGAGCGCAGCCTGCAAATGGTCGACCAGCACGGCAAAAGCGAAAACCAGTTGCTGCGCAGCAAGGTGACTGAAGAAGAGATCGCCGAAGTCGTGTCGAAGTGGACCGGCATTCCTGTGTCGAAAATGCTCGAGGGCGAGCGCGAAAAACTGATGAAGATGGAAAGCCTGTTGCACCAGCGTGTGATCGGTCAGGACGAAGCGGTGATCGCTGTCTCCAACGCGGTGCGGCGTTCCCGCGCCGGGTTGTCCGACCCGAATCGCCCGAGCGGCTCGTTCATGTTCCTCGGCCCGACCGGTGTCGGCAAAACCGAGCTGTGCAAGGCGCTGGCCGAGTTCCTGTTCGATACCGAAGAGGCGATGGTGCGGATCGACATGTCCGAGTTCATGGAGAAACATTCCGTGGCTCGACTGATCGGTGCGCCACCGGGCTACGTGGGCTATGAAGAGGGCGGTTACCTGACCGAGGCGGTGCGTCGCAAGCCTTATTCGGTGATTCTCCTGGACGAGGTCGAGAAGGCCCACCCGGACGTGTTCAACATTTTGCTGCAAGTGCTCGAAGATGGCCGTTTGACCGACAGCCATGGCCGCACGGTGGATTTCAAAAATACCGTGATCGTCATGACCTCCAACCTCGGCTCGGTGCAGATTCAGGAACTGGTAGGGGATCGCGAGGCGCAGCGCGCGGCGGTGATGGATGCGATTTCCACGCACTTCCGGCCGGAGTTCATCAACCGGGTCGACGAAGTGGTGATTTTCGAGCCGCTGGCTCGGGATCAGATCGCCGGCATTACCGAGATCCAGTTGGGTCGCCTGCGTAGTCGCCTGACCGAGCGCGAGCTGAAGCTTGAGCTGAGTCCGGAAGCGATGGATAAGCTGATCGCTGTGGGTTACGACCCGGTGTACGGCGCACGACCGCTCAAACGGGCGATCCAGCGCTGGATCGAGAACCCGTTGGCACAGCTGATTCTGTCGGGCCGATTCATGCCCGGCGATACCGCCAAGGGTGTCGTGGAAAACGACGAAATCGTTTTCGTCTGACGCTCGACGGCAGTGCAATAAAAGAAGGCCTCGCATTGCGAGGCCTTTTTTTCGCCAGGCTGTTGAACTCAAAGGAAAAGGCTTGTAAAGTGCGCCCCGCAGTAAGTCGCCCTGAAGGGTTTCTGCTCCCCAAGCAGGAATCTAAAATAAGTTGCAAATCATTAACTTGAAAGCAATTTAGGGGGTTGACAGAGCTGCTTAAGATTGTAGAATAGCGCGCCTCAGACACACGAACGCAGCGATGCGAACGGGTCGAAGAGGTGAAGCAAGCTTCACAGTTGTAAATTGAAATACCAGTTGTAATTGAAATATGTAGTTCCGTGATAGCTCAGTCGGTAGAGCAAATGACTGTTAATCATTGGGTCCCAGGTTCGAGTCCTGGTCACGGAGCCAATTTCAAACCGGGGTATAGCGCAGTCCGGTAGCGCGCCTGCTTTGGGAGCAGGATGTCAGGAGTTCGAATCCCCTTACCCCGACCATTTTTGGGTCGTTAGCTCAGTTGGTAGAGCAGTTGGCTTTTAACCAATTGGTCGTAGGTTCGAATCCCACACGACCCACCATTTTTGAAACCAGTTAGCGCTGGAATCGAATCTTAAGATCAGAGGCCAAAAGCGCTGATCGAAGAAGGCGCCTTTCAAAGGTGCCTTTTTTTTACCGGGGTATAGCGCAGTCCGGTAGCGCGCCTGCTTTGGGAGCAGGATGTCAGGAGTTCGAATCCCCTTACCCCGACCATATTAAAAATCCTCGTATCGAAAGATACGGGGATTTTTTTTGCCTGCTGCAAATGCAAAAAAAGCCCCGCGTCTCGATGGAGAGGCAGGGCTTGGGCCTTCAGAGGCTTAACTATTGTCTTTCAGGTGCTCGAACAAGCCCTTCGGCATTTTTTTTCCATTGGCTTCGTAGTTGGCTTTCACGTTATCGAAAGCCTCTTGTTCGTCGATCTGGCCGTCATGGTTGGTGTCGATCTTGTCGAAGTCAGCCTTGGGTGCCACTTTCAGGAATTCCGCGCGGGATACCTTGCCATCGTCGTCGGTGTCGGTCTTGGCCATCGAGGCATCGCCGCACTTGCCTTCGCCACATTTACCTTCAGGCGTCTTCACGACCTGTTCCGCCGAGGCCAACAGGTAGCCTTGAGTCAGCGGTTGCGAAGCGAATACAGAACCGGACAACATCATGCCTCCGGCCAGGACAGCGCCGAGCAGGCCAACGGTGTTTTTGCTGAGAGTACGGGACATTACAAATCTCCTGGGTTGCACGACACAACCGCTCGATAAAGGACGCCACGTGAGTGCGGCGATGACCGAAGCAGGCTGTGCCTTGCTCGGGTGTGACCATTTAGCGGGCGTGGTGTATCGCTACTGTGTCGCGCAAGGGGGAGTTTGTAAGCGAAGGGATGGAATCGGAGGGGGAGATACAGTGAGACACACAAGTGTCCGCAGGTTGGACCGAGGCGCCTGCATCGCGGGCAAGCCACGCTCCCACAGGTTATGTGCCGGCCCCAGATCCATGACCGACACATAATCTGTGGGAGCGTGGCTTGCCCGCGATGAGGCCCTGACAGACGCCGAGTATTTAGTGCAGCTTCAGACGCGGCTCAGTCCCACGCCCAATCTTGCTGCCAAGCATCAGCATCGCCGTGCGGAACGCGCCATACAACGCCATCTGGTGCATGCGATACAGCGACACGTAAAACATCCGCGCCAGCCAGCCCTCAAGCATTACGCTGCCGGTGAGGTTGCCCATCAAGTTACCCACAGCCGAAAAACGCGACAGCGAAATCAGCGAACCATAGTCGGTGTACTTGTACTCCGGCAGGGATTTGCCTTCGATCCGCAGTTTCAGCGATTTGGCCAGCAACGAAGCTTGCTGGTGCGCAGCCTGGGCGCGCGGCGGTACATTGCGGTCGGTGCCAGGTTGTGGGCAAGCCGCGCAGTCACCGAAGGCGAAGATGTTCTCGTCGCGGGTGGTTTGCAGGGTCGGCAGCACTTGCAGCTGATGGATGCGGTTGGTTTCCAGGCCATCGATGTCCTTGAGGAAGGCCGGAGCACGAATCCCGGCGGCCCAGACTTTGAGGCTGGCGTTGATCACTTTGCCATCGGCGGTAATCAGGCTGTCTGCCGTCACTTCGCTGACTGCAGCGTTGGTCATCACGTTGACCCCGAGTTTCTCCAGGGTTTTATGCACAGGCCCGCCGATTCGTTCCGGCAGAGCAGGGAGCACCCGTGGACCGGCCTCGATCAGGGTGATGTGCATGTTTTCCGGTTTGATCCGGTCCAGGCCGTAGGCTGCGAGTTCATGGGCGGCGTTGTGCAGTTCCGCTGCCAGTTCGACCCCGGTGGCACCGGCGCCGACGATGGCCACACTGATCTGCTGCACCGCGTCAGTTTGCCCGGCGTGGGCGCGCAGATAGTGATTGAGCAGTTGCTGATGGAAGCGCTCGGCCTGTTTGCGGGTGTCGAGGAACAGGCAATGCTGCGCCGCGCCCTGCGTGCCGAAATCGTTGGTGGTACTGCCGACGGCAATCACCAATGAGTCGTAAGGCACTTCACGCGCCGGCACCAGTTCCAGGCCCGCCTCGTCGTAGGTGGCGGCCAGCTGGATTTTCTTCTGTGCGCGATCGAGCCCGCTCATGCGCCCCAGCTGGAACTCGAAGTGGTTCCATTTTGCCTGGGCAACATAGTTGAGTTCGTCTTCGGAAGAGTTCAGGGAACCTGCCGCCACTTCGTGCAACAACGGTTTCCAGATGTGGGTCAGATTCGCGTCGACCAGCATCACACTGGCCGTGCCGCGTTTGCCCAGAGTCTTACCCAGACGGGTAGCCAACTCCAGACCGCCGGCGCCGCCGCCAACGATGACAATACGATGAGTCATGGGGATATCTCGCAAGGCTAAAAGAAATCGGTGCAATTACCCGAGCGAGCGCGATGCAGCTCATAGCGTCAGGTAACTGATAAGTCGGCTCAACAGGCCTAAACCAATGGTCACTGCCAACACCACTACCAGGAGCATCCACGGCCGGAAAGGCCGGCGCTCGACTTGGTGTTGGGACAGGCGCAGGTACTCTTCGACATGCTTTTGGTCGTCCGGGTTCAGGCGGCTGGTCATATTGGGCCTCGTCAGGTAGACGTTGCTGAAGGTTTAGAAGCTACAGCGGGGGATTCTGCGTTGAACGGAGCATAGCCGCTGGCTGGAATGGCTCGACGTTCACCGTATCGTCCAGGCGAATGGTTCCACTTTGTAACACTCGGCGACTAACACCTGCAACGGACTCACAGGCTGATCCCGACGTCGAAGACGATGCTGCGACCCAGGTTGCTGCGCAGAAAATCCGGGGCCTCCGGGTGGGCGAATAGCACTCGGGCGAAGGTCGGACCAACCAGTGACAACGAGCGCCAGCCCTGACGCAAGTATTCGGTGGGCGGTGGAAAGTGGCTGTTGAGGTCCAGCACTTCGCGCTTGAGGCTGGCGAAAGCAATGATGTCCAGCTCCCCCAGGTCCATGCCGCGCTCTTTGTAGTTGTGGGCTTTTTTGCGCAAAGTCGGCGCCAGCCTGAGCAGAAATTCATTGGCCGGGATGCGCCGGGGCTTGGCCTCGCGTCGCACCAGTTGGCTCAGGGAAAACGCGTTGCGCCGACGTTGCAGCTCGTCGCGCCATTCGTCATTGAGGCGCCGGCCCTCGTCGAGTACGAAGAACACCTCGAAATTCGCGTCGCGAAACAGCACGTCCGGCGGCTCACCGGCGGGGGCAAATTCGTCGGCGCGATAGGGAATGTTCAGGCCTTGCAGCAGGCGCTGGCAAACCCAACGCTCACGCTCCCATTTGCGGGCATTGGACAAGAACGTGTTGGCTTGCTCGGCCGCAATGGTCAGCAGGCGTAAATAATCTGAGTCATCCATAGGCCCAAGCTTAGCGTTCATTTGCGACAAGCAGAAAGCGTGAAACGGTAAACAAGGGCACTGGGCACTCGGAACGGACGGTGTAGACTGACGGCCATTACGCATATGCGCTCAAACAAGGAGTAGAACGTGAAATATTGGCCGGTGTTATTGCTCAGTCTTCTGCCTTTTTGGGCCCAGGCACTGGAGGTTGGCGAGCGCCTGGCGCCGTGGACCTTACTTGATCAGTTCGATCAGGCCTTCACGCTCGATAACCAGACTCAGACGCTGCTGGTGGCGCGCAGCATGGGCGCCGCCAAACTAATCGGCGCCGCTCTGCAGGATCAGCCCAAGGGCTACCTGGAGGCTCGGCACACGGTATTTGTCGCGGACATCCAGCGCATGCCTCGACTGATCGCGAAGATGTTCGCAGTACCGGCTATGCGCGATTATTCCTATCGAGTGATGCTTGACCGTGATAGTCGCGTGGCGCCGCGCTACCCTGGGTCCGTGGATAAAGTGCTGTGGCTGCAGCTCAAGGACGGTCAATTGGTGGGGCAGCGCGAATACGCCTCGGCGGCACAATTGCATGAGGCACTGGAGAAGGCTCTGCCATGATCGGTGCATGCCTACGGGCCTTCACGCTGCTGTAGCCTTTCCATGTTGTGTTTTATGACATCCATCACCGCAGCGGTCATCACTGAGGTGGAGACACCAAACATCAGGATTCCGTTGGCGGCCTCCAATGGGCCAAGCAGACGCCAGCGAGAGGACATGACGATGTCGCCGTAGCCTAGCGTGGCGAAGTTGACCGCCGAGTGATACAGCGCGATGGCGAATTCGTCGAACTCATCAAGCAGCATGAATAGCGTGGCCCAGATGGCGATCTGCACGAAATTACCGAGCATCATCAGCAGCATCACCATCGACAACAACAGGATATTCAGCCATTGCGATTCATAAGCTGGTTGGGAATGTTTGAAATGCACGTAATGACGCAGGCATATGGTCACGAAAACGGCTTGCATCAGCAGGCAGAAAAACATCACGGGGAGGCCGGCCAGCAGGTTTAACAGCATGGGGATATCCTCGGCCGCCGTGTCAGGTCCGTCCCTGGTTGTCTGGCCCGGGTTCTTGCACTTGATCCACCCATTCCCAGAACAGCTGATAGCCGACCGCGAGTATCACCGGGCCGATAAACAGGCCGAGGATACCGCCCGTGACCATGCCGCCCAAGGCTCCGATCAGCACCACCGGCATCGGTACATCGACGCCACGACCCAGCAGCAGCGGTTTGAGGACGTTATCGACCAATCCCGCGATGAAGACATAGACGGCAAACACAATAGTCGCCGTACTGGCACCTTCGCTCATGAAAACAAAGACGATGACCGGAAGGGTAATCAGGGACGCCGGTAATTGCATGATGCCAAGAAGCAGCACCGCCAAGGCGAGAAGGCCGGCGCCGGGGACGCCCATGAACACAAAGCCGATGCCCACCAACAGCATCTGGATGAAGGCGATGCCGACCACCCCCAACGCCACTGCCCGAATGGTGGCGGTGCACAGATCGGCGATTTTCGGCCCGTTGATCGGACCGCTGAAGCGCGAAACGATTCGCACCGCGCTACGGTGGCCGCTTTCGCCATACGCTAAGAAAATACCGGCAATAATCAGGGCGACGATGAATAAAAGGAGCCCCATGCTGACACCCGCAAGCTTGCTCAGCAGGGAGAGGCTGACACCTTTGATCTGCGGTATGAACTTCTGGGCCAGATCGGGCAGGTCAGTGGTGGCTTGCGCCCACAAGTTATAAAGGGGTTCGCCCACGAGTGGCCAGCTGGTTACCGCATCGGACGGTGGCGGAATATGGAAACTGTCGGTTTTGACCATGGTCATGACCCTCTCCACGGAATCCGCAAGCGAGGCTCCCAACAAATAAACAGGCACCATAAGAATACTGATGACGATCAATACGATCAGCGTCGCGGTGAGCCCGTCTTTGTTTCCCAGCTTGCCTTTGAACCTGACTTGCAAGGGGTAGAGGGTGATTGCCAGGATCACCGACCACAGCATCAGGTCGAGGAACGGGCTGAATATCTGAAAGCAGAACATCACCAGAACGGCAATCACTCCGGCACGAATCAGTACATCGAGAAGATCTCGGGAAAAAATCTTTTCGAGCATGGGCGTGGGAACCATTGATTACCTCCAGTAGAGAGTGGCAAAGGCTGCGTTCGGTAAGTCCAGCATAGACGGGCTGGCAATCTGCGTGCAGGCCGCGGGTGTTTCCGCTGCCACTCAGCGATCCTGGTCCTCCCAATCCACCGGATGAATCATCAGATAGCTGTCGACTGCAGTGCCTATTGTCGGAAAGAACGCCGTTTCGCCAAGCCGCGCGAAAAGCCCGAATCGCTTCAGCTTGTCCTTGACCGGGTCCTTCATCTCGGCCACGCACAACTTGATGCCCGCCGCGTGCAAGGTTTCGTCCAGTTCCACCAGCATGTCGGCAGAGGTCACGTCCACGCTGGTGACGGGTTCCGCCGCAACGACCAACCAGCGCACTGGCGTGGGCGACGCAGCCACGGCGTCGAGCACTCGGTCATGAAACAACTCGGCGTTGGCGAAAAACAACGGCGCATCCCAGCGAAACAGCACCAGGCCGGGTACCAGACGCGCGTCGGGATAGCGCTTGATGTCGTGATAACCCTTGACGCCTTCCGCGCGTCCCAGAACGGCGGAGTAAGGGCGCCAGCCATCCCACAGAAATTCGATGACGGCGATCACGATGGCCAGGCCGATGCCTTCAATCGCCCCCAGCACGGCCACGCCGACGGTACAGACGATTGACAGCCAGAACTCCCAACGCTGGATTCGATAAATTCGTCGCAGGTCGGTGACCTCGATCAGGCCAATGGCGGAGGCGATCACCACCGCGGCCAGTGCGCTGGTAGGTAAATCCTTCAACAGGTTCGGTGCCACCACCAGCAGTAAGGCAACAGCAAGCGCGCCGATGACTCCGGTTAACTGGGTTTTGGCGCCTGCAGCCTCGGCCACGGGCGTACGTGACGAACTGCTGCTGATCGCAAAACCCTGAAAAAATCCGGCGGCGAGGTTGGCGACACCGAGGCCCACCATTTCCTGGTTCGGGTCCACATAGGTGCGGGTCCGCGCCGCATAGACACGTGAGAGCACGCTGGTATCGGCGAACGAAACCAGGGCAACGGCGCAACCGCCGATCAGGACGGGGACAATATCGGCGCGAGTGATCCAGGGAATGGCGAACGCCGGCAAGCCTTGTGGAAGAGAGCCGAGAACCGATATTCCGGACCGCGCTGCAAGGTCCAGCCCACCCACGGCGACGGTCGCCCCTGCCACGGCGATCAGAATGCCCGGCACGCGCTTGTTGCCCTTGAGCAGCATAATCACCGCCAGAGTAGCTGCGCCGACCATGAAGGCGGTCCAGTTGGTTTTTCCCTCCATTATCGCTGTAGCGATCGCCCACAGGTTTCTCAGCGGGCCGTCGGATTCAATCGAAAAACCGAAAAATTTGGGCAGTTGGCTGATCAAAACCGTCAGCGCGATCCCGTTCATGTACCCGTAGCGGATCGGTTTGGAAAGAAGCTCCGTGACAAAGCCCAGGCGAGCTATGCCGGCCAGGATGCACACCACTCCCGATACGATCGCCATCATGCTCGCAAGGGCGATGGCACGATGCGGATCACCGCCGGACAGTGGCAGCACGACGGCGAGAATGACGGCAGCCAGCGAGGAATCCGGCCCCAGCACCAGAATCCGGCTGGGTCCGAACAGCGCATAAGCGAGCAGCGGAACGATGGTCGCGTAAAGGCCATAGATGCCGGGTACGCCCGATGCCACTGCGTAGGCGATGCCGACAGGCACCAGCATCGTGGTCAGTACCAAACCGGCCACAAGGTCGTGCCTCAACCAGGCTATTTTGTATCCGCGTAGCGTGCGCAGTCCCGGCAGCCAGCGATCCCAACCGGCCTTGTCGTCGGTATCCCGATGGGCAATCCGGCCCGGTTCCGGGACGGGAGGCGAAGCATCCGAATGGCTCATAGGACTGTGGCCCTTTGGTGTACAGCGCAGATCCGCTTGAACGTGCCGGTCAGAATTTTTCTGGAATTCGCCTTAGCGGATAATTCGGTTCACGATAGCCGCCTGATTTCTGCCGTTTGGGCAAAATCACCTTCTCGCGCGGTACATTTTTGTACGGAATGCGGCTGAGCAAATCAGAGATGATGTTGAGACGGGCCCGCTTTTTGTCGTTCGAGTTGGCCACAAGCCACGGAGCATGATCGGTGTCGGTCGCCTTGAACATGTCGTCGCGTGCGCGCGAGTAGTCATACCAGCGGCTGTATGACTTGAGATCCATTGGCGTCAGTTTCCAGATTTTACGGCCATCCTTGATCCGTGCCTCGAGCCGACGGGTCTGCTCCTCTTCGCTGACTTCCAGCCAATACTTGAACAGCATTACGCCCGAGTCGACCATCATGCGTTCCATGAGGGGGGCCAGGCTCAGGAAACGAGTCACCTGCTCATCGGTACAAAATCCCATCACCCGCTCGACCCCGGCGCGGTTGTACCAACTGCGATCGAAGATCACCACTTCGCCAGCCGCTGGCATGTGCGCCAGGTAGCGCTGTATATACATCTGGCTCTTCTCGCGATCGGTCGGTGCAGGTAGCGCCACCACCCGAAAGACACGCGGGCTCACCCTTTCAGTGAGCGCCTTGATCGTGCCGCCCTTGCCGGCACCGTCGCGCCCCTCGAAGACGATACAAATCTTGATGCCTTTTTGTTTCACCCATTCCTGCAACTTGACCATTTCGACATGCAGCCGGCGTAACTGCTCAAGATAGTCCTTGTTCGTCAGTTTCAAGGGTTCAGCGGCGTTACTTTTAACAGGGGTTTTCTTCTTGTCCTTTGCCATGACCCAAGCCTCACATATGCCAGTCGTATTGCTTCGAGCAAAACTGGCGTCAGTCGTGGACGGCCCTCTGCTCTTGACGTTCAACTCCATACCAACCGCGTGAGTCTAGTTCATGGTTTAACCTCCATTTCCTTGCCGTCACCGAACAGCGAAGAATTCGGATAAACCCCTACCTTGACCTAGGATTCTCTACTCGCCGGGGTAAACGCGCGACACGGCCAGTCAGAAACGCCGGTATAGACTGAGAGCTATCACGATGGGAGAGACGCGTGAAATATAGAACAGTGTTGCTGCTCAGTCCTGCGCTTATATGGGCCCAGGTGCCGAAGAAGGCACGGCCATGATTGGCGCCGAACTGCTGTCACCGCAAAGCCTCACAGTCGGCTGGCTGATTTACGTGCCGGCGGTGATCTGGGCTGTCTGTCGAGCGCCCTGGGTTGAATTGTTCAGCGATAGCCGCCGTCAGCATCTGTTGTTCGGCACGGTGTTCGCGCTGTTCATGCTCTGGCTGGTGCGACGGGACTTCGACACTGGCGTGTCCTATCACTTCATCGGCATGACGGCAGTGACGTTACTGCTGGATTGGCCGTTGGCGATTGTCGGCGGGTTGGTCGCGCAAACGGGATTGGTGCTGCTCGGGCGGCAGGACATGGCGGCCATGGGGGTCAACGGGGCGCTGCTGATTCTGCTGCCGGTGTTGATTACCGAGTGCTGCGCCATCCTGGTCGAGCGCGCGCAACCGCGTAATCCCTTTGTGTACATCTTCTGTTCCGGCTTTTTTGCCGCTGCGTTGTCGGCCCTGTTGTGTTTGATTCTGGCGCTCACGCTGCTGTGGTATGACGAACGTTTCGCCATGCCGTATTGGCTGGAAGATTTTGTCGGCTATCTGTGGCTGCTGATTTTTCCGGAAGCGTTTATCAACGGCATGGTGGTCAGCGCATTGGTGGTGTTCTGCCCCGAATGGCTGGAGACATTCAATCGCACGCGCTACCTTTCGGCGCCCTGGAAAGGCGACGATCCCAAATCTTGATCCACATCAAATCCAAAAAACGTTGCCGAATCCATGCTCTGGAAAACCTTCAGGAGCAATGGCATGAGTGTGTATGAGTGGGCCCGGCAGGAGTTGCGTCAGAGTCTGGATGTGGCGCAAGAGGTGGGCTTCGATCCGGGATTGAGCCTGCGCGCCTTGCTCAGTGCGGTGGTGCAGCAGAGCAAGGCGGTACGCAATATAGAAGACCTGGCCGATGAGTTGCGGTTTCTCGCCGAGAATCTCGACGAAGGCCAGGATTATGGCTTTATGCGGCCCTGAGGGTCGGGATCAGTGACGCGGGTCGAAGTCTTCGCTGAACATTTCGTCTTCGGCATCCGGGCTCACCGGGATCTTGTGTTCTTCCGACGCCCAGGCACCCAGGTCGATCAGTTTGCAACGGTCCGAACAGAACGGCCGGAACTTGTTTTCCGGGCTCCATTCGACAGGGGCGCCACAGGTTGGGCAATCGACGGTTGGGGTTTGGCTCATGACTGGCCTCCACGCAAAGTAAGGTAAAAGTGATGCAGTCGTTCGACCTCGCTGTGCAGCCAGGCGAGGTCGCGGTCGTTGACCACCACATCGTCGGCGTGGCTCACGCGGTCCTGTCGGCTGGACTGGGCCTTGAGGATCGCCTGGACCTGTTGTTCGCTGGTCTGGTCACGCTGCAGGGTGCGTTCGATCTGTAACTGTTCCGGAGCATCGATCACCAGGACCCGTTGGGTCATGGCGTACTGCCCGGACTCGATCAGCAGCGGCGAAACCAGAATCGCGTAAGGCGATTGTGCCTTGGCCAGATGGTGGGCGATCTCTTCGGCGATCAGCGGATGCAATAACGCTTCGAGCCAGCGGCGCTCATCCGCCACCTCGAAGATCAGCTTGCGCAGGGCCGCGCGATCCAGTTGGCCGTCGGCTTGCAGCACGCCGGGGCCAAAGTGCTCGGCAATCTTCGCCAGCGCCGGGCGACCGGGTTCGACCACCCAGCGAGCCGCATGATCGGCGTCCACCACATGCACGCCCAGATCGATGAAGTGCTTGGCGGCCGCGCTTTTGCCGCTGCCGATGCCGCCGGTCAGGCCGAGAATCCAGGGTTTTTCCACAGGGGTATTCATTTCAAACCGACAAACTGCCAATAGAAGCCGGTTATTTGACCACCCCAGAGCAAGGCAATCCAGCCGGCAATGGCCAGATAGGGGCCAAAGGGCAGTGGAGTCGAGGTTTTTGCGTCCCGCAGGCGCAACAAAATCACTCCGATGATGGCGCCCAGCAGCGATGACAGCAGGATGGTCAGCGGCAGGATCTGCCAGCCGCCCCAGGCGCCGAGCATCGCCAATAGCTTGAAGTCACCGTAGCCGATGCCGTCCTTGCCGGTGATCAGCTTGAACAGCCAGAACACCGTCCATAGCGCCATGTAGCCGGCTACCGCGCCCCAGAGCGCGTCATGCAGTGGCACGAAGAGCCCGAAACTGTTGACGATCAACCCCAGCCATATCAACGGCAGCACCAGCACGTCCGGCAACAGCTGGTGTTCGGCGTCGATCAGGCTCATCGCCAAAAGGCCCCAGCTCAGGACCAGCACCATGCAGGCCTGCCAACCGAAACCGAAATGCCAGGCGACGAACGCCGACAGCACGCCGCAGGCCAGTTCGGTCAGCGGGTAACGTTTGCTGATGGGCGTCGCGCAGTTCGAGCATCGCCCACGTAAAAACAGGTAACTGAGCACGGGAATATTTTCCCACGCTCGAATCCGATGGCCACAGTCTGGGCACTCGGAGTGAGGCAGTATCAGGTTGTAAGCCGGGCCGGGGGCTTCGGGTGGCAAGTCCAGTACGTCATGGGCCTGCAGGCGCCATTCACGCTCAAGCATTTTCGGCAGGCGCCAGACCACCACATTGAGGAAACTGCCGATCAGCAAACCGATCACCAATGCGGTGATCGTGAAGGCCAGTGGGTTGAAATTCAGAAATTCGTTCAAGGACATATCAGATCGCTGAGCCAAGTTGGAAGATGGGCAGGTACATCGCAACGACCAGGCCGCCGACGACAACCCCCAGCACCACCATGATGAACGGCTCCATCAGACTGGTCAGGTTATCGACCATGTTGTCCACCTCCGCCTCGTAGAAACTCGCGACCTTGTCGAGCATATCGTCCAGTGCGCCGGACTCTTCGCCGATGGCCGTCATCTGGATCGCCATGTTCGGAAAGATCCCGGAGGTGCGCATGGCAAAATTCAGCTGCATGCCGGTGGATACGTCCTGCTTGATACGTAACACCGCTCGCTTGAACACGATATTGCCCGTCGCGCCCGCCACTGAATCCAGAGCTTCGACCAATGGCACCCCGGCGGCAAATGTGGTCGACAAGGTGCGGGCGTAACGGGCCACGGCGGACTTGTACATGAGCGCGCCAACCAACGGCAGTTTCAGCAGCCAGGTGTCCATTCGGTCCCGCAGACCCTGGGACTTTTTCAAGGCGTGACGTACGCCGAAGAATGCTCCAACCAGCACGCCGAGCACCATCCACCACCAGGCCTGCAGGAACTCCGACAAGCCGATGACCATCACGGTGAACGCCGGTAGTTCGGCGCCAAACCCCGAGAACACCGACTCGAACTGCGGCACCACCTTGACCAGCAGAATCCCGGTCACGATGATCGCGACGAACACCACGGCCAGCGGATACGTCATGGCTTTCTTGATCTTGGCCTTGAGGCTTTCGCTCTTTTCCTTGTAGGTCGCCACCCGTTCCAGCAGCGTATCCAGAGCGCCGGCCTGTTCGCCGGCATCAACAAGGTTGCAGTACAGCTCATCGAAATACTGGGGTTTTTTGCGCAGGGCCGCGGCGAAGCTGTTACCGGCCGCGACTTCCTGTTTAACCTCGTCCACCAGCTTGCGCATGTTCGGGTTATCGAAGCCCTCGCCGATAATGTCGAACGATTGCAGCAACGGTACGCCGGCTTTCATCATGGTCGCCATCTGCCGGGTAAACAGGGCAATATCCAGGGCCTTGATGCGTTTGCCGGCACTGAAAATGGATGCGGTTTTTTTCCGCACCTTGCCCGGGCTGATGCCTTGCTTGCGTAACTGCGCCTTGATCAGCGCGGGATTCTGGCCGGTCAACTCGCCGGTCATTTTTGTGCCTTTTTTGTCTGTGCCTTCCCAGGCATATACGCTGATTTTCGCTGCTTTGACCGCCATGTTCAGTCCTTGGTGACCCGGTTGATTTCTTCAAGGCTGGTGATGCCTTGCATGGCCTTGAGCAGGCCCGAAGTACGCAGGTCGTTGAAGCCGTCCTTACGCATCTGGATGTCGATTTCCAGTGAATTGCCTTCGGCCATGATCAGCCGTTGCAGGTCCGGGGTGTTCTTTACCACTTCATAAATCCCTACTCGCCCTTTGTAACCGTTGTTGCATTGATCGCAACCGACCGGTTCATAGATCGTGAACGAGCCGATGCGTTCCTCGGGAAAGCCTTCTTTGAGTAACGCCTCGCGGGGAATGTCGATGGGCTTTTTGCAATGACTGCACAGTTTGCGCGCCAGGCGCTGGGCGATGATCAGGCTGACCGAGGTCGCGATGTTGAATCCCTGAATCCCCATGTTGCGCAAGCGGGTCAGGGTTTGCGCGGCGCTGTTGGTGTGCAGGGTGGAAAGCACCATGTGCCCGGTCTGGGCAGCCTTGATGGCGATTTCGGCGGTTTCGAGATCGCGGATTTCACCGACCATGATCACGTCCGGGTCCTGGCGCAGAAACGAGCGCAGCGCCTGGGCGAAATCCAGTCCTTGCCTCGGATTGACGTTGACCTGGTTGATGCCTTCCATGTTGATTTCTACCGGGTCTTCGGCAGTGGAGATGTTGATGTCGACGGTGTTGAGGATATTCAACCCGGTATAGAGCGACACGGTCTTGCCCGAGCCGGTGGGGCCGGTTACCAGGATCATTCCCTGTGGCTGCTTGAGGGCGGCCATGTACAGGTCTTTTTGCTCGGGTTCGTAGCCGAGGGCGTCGATGCCCATTTGTGCACTGGAAGGGTCGAGGATCCGGATTACCACCTTCTCGCCCCACAGGGTCGGCAGGGTATTGACCCGGAAGTCGATGGATTTGCTTTTGGACAGATGCATCTTGATTCGCCCGTCCTGGGGTTTGCGCCGCTCGGAGATGTCGAGACTGGCCATGACCTTCAGTCGGGAAGCAATGCGGTTGGCCAGTTGCGTCGGCGGCCTGGCGACCTCCCGCAGCATGCCGTCGGTGCGCATCCGCACGCGGTAGATTTTTTCATAGGGCTCGAAATGCAGGTCGGAAGAGCCGCTCTTGATCGCATCGAGTAGCATCTTGTGGACGAAGCGAACCACGGGCGCGTCATCGGTATCTTGCCCTGCAATGGGGTCCTGTTTCTGCTCATCGACCGACTCGATGTCCAGCCCGTCGAGGTCGACATCGGCCATGTCCTCCAGGCCGGTGGAGTGGTTGTCAAAGAATTTTTCGATGGCGTCGCTGAGTTTGTCTTCCTCCACCAGGATGGCTTCGGTGCTCAGCCCGGTGCTGAACTGGATGTCGTTGATGGCTTGATGATTGGTCGGGTCTGAAATCCCCACGAACAGCTTGTTACCACGTCGCCAGAGGGGCAGGGCGTGGTGCTGACGGATCAGCTTCTCACTGACCAGCCCTCGGGGTTGGGTGTCCTTGTCCAGGCAATTGAGGTCCAGCAGGGCCATGCCGAAATGCTCCGAGGCCACCTCGGCGACCTGCCAGCTTTTCAGCAGTTTGTTTTGCACCAGATAACTGACCAGCGAAATTCGATTGCGTTGGGCTTGCTGATACGCCTGTTGCGCACTTTGGTCAGTGATCAGCTCGGCCAGTACCAATTGCTTGGCCAGACCGCTAAGGGCAATGTCATTCATTGGAATACCGGACGCAGACAGTTAATGACTTATAGCCTAGTCAAGCAGTGGAACCAAACCAGCCGGGATGAGGTGACAAAAAGTGTCAGATAGTGCGGATCCTTGGAGCAGGAAAGGTCTTTACCGTGATCTCGCGCCCAGCAGGTAGGGCGCGCGCGGTTTGGCATGACCTGTGCTGTGCCTTATTCAGATCATGAGATTTCGACTCATGCATGGAGCCTGTCTATGAAAAATCAAAAAGGTTTTACTCTGATCGAGCTGCTGATCGTGGTAGCGATCATCGGGATTCTGGCGACGTTTGCGTTGCCGCAATATTCGAAGTACCAGGCGCGGGCGAAGGTCACTGCTGCGGTTGCAGAAATCTCTGCACTGAAGGTGCCTTTCGAAGACGTTATCAATCAAGGCACCGATATTGCCGCCCCCGCCGGGATCGGCGCGGCGAGCGCCACCACGGGTAATTGCACGATTACGGCAACGGGTACCGCCTCTTCCGGTGTGGGCAGTATTGGTTGCACGATTCTCAACGCACCGGGGCCGGTGCTCGGCAAAACCGTCACGCTTTCGCGCACACTTGCCGGTGGCTGGACTTGCGCCACTACGGTTGACGCGGAATACGCGCCTAAAGGTTGCCCTCCCACTCCCGCTAGCTGATTCATTCATCCTGCCAATGCCCCGCGTTTCACGACGCGGGGCATTTTTTTGTTCGCTATTTTTAGGGCCATTCAGGTAATCGAGAAACCCCCGAAAATTCATGGCCTTAGGCCTGCGTTAAAACCCGCATGTTGCATGTAGATAATTTCGCAGTCATGCAATTTGCATGATTTCGAAAATTGCCGCTGTTATTAAATGATTGATTTATAAGCATTTAATTTTTATCGGACAGTTGGCACAGCGTTCGCACTCTCTCCAGTAACCCTGCTGACAAGACACGCAGCAGACTTTCCAGAAATACAGGAGTTACTCGTATGAAGAAGTTCGCTATCGCTGCCGCTACTGCTACCGCGTTGACTCTGACCATGGCCAACGCTGCATTTGCACAGACCACCCAAGCGACTCAGGCACCCATGATGCTGGCCGCCGGTGAAGTCACTGAAGCGAAAGAGGATGTTTCCGATACCTGGATCACAACCAAAGTCAAAGCAGACCTGGTAACTGAAAAAGGCATCCCGGGCACCGACATTAAAGTCGAAACCAACAAAGGCGTTGTTTCCCTGTCTTCCATGACCGTTCTGACAGACGCTCAGAAAACCACCGCCGTGGCAATTGCCAAGAAAATCAAAGGCGTCAAAGCGGTGTCCGCTGACGGCCTGAAATCCGAGTAAGGCAAGGCTTCTCGCCTGGACCGGGAGAAGGTGCGGTAGATGGGCCGAGTCATACGTCTGCCGCGACTTGAGAGTTCATGCGAAAGGCCACAGGGACGTGGCCGTTACAGGCCCCGGCATTCGTGTCGGGGCCTGTTCTATTACGGGCTACGCAAAACAACTGAGGGAGCGAGCCTTTGTGGCGAGGGGGCTTGCCCCCGTTGGGGGTGCGGAGCGCCCCTGAAACCAGGCACCGCGATCTTGAATGGGAATGCGATGACCGGTTTACGATTGCTTCGCAATCGAACGGGGCGATGCGGCGTTCCGACAAGCCCCCTCGCCACAAAGGCTCGCTCCCACATTGGTTTGCAGGGGGCTCAATTCCCACGCTTGCTGGTGATTCGAACCAACCGGTTGCCTTCAAAGCGCAGGTACTGGTACATCCCGCTGTTGGGGCCGTAGGTCCATTCCTCGACCTGAAACTCTTCCCGCCGATTGGCGCTGCGCTTGTAGCCCAACACGTCACGGGCAACAGGCTCTCCGCATTTGTGCAGCACTTCGCCGGACCTGTCCCCGACGCTGATCAATTGACTGCCGCAGCGCAAGGTATCGGCCGCCGCTGCCTGGCCGGCAGCTAGCGCCAGGGTCAGGCTCAGAAGCCAGCGTGCGCCCATCACTCGGCATCCAGGTGCAAAGACGTGATAACCCGGCCATCGCTTTCTGCCTCACCGAGGCTGGCGTCGATGAAGTACACGCGGTCATCGGCCAACTGACCCTTGTCCACCAGATAATCCTTGATGCTGCTGGCCCGTTCTTGCCCCAGTTGACGCAACAACACCTCGCTGGAACTCCAGAACGCGATCACACCTTCACGCATTTTTTTACTGCGTTCTTCTTTGCCCAAGTCCTTCCATTCGGCGGGCGGCTGGGTCTTGAGGCGTGTGCGGTAGATCCCTTCAAGCAGCGGGCCTTTCTCGTTGTCCGGTACGTCCAGCAACGAGGCCTGGGCCGGTACTTTGTCACCGCGACGCTGGAGCATTTTGTAGTAGTTGTACTGGTATTCCCTCTCCAGGCGCTGCTCGGCAATCAGCGGGCCATCGCTGCTCTTGGCGGCGGTGCCTTCGATTTCCAGGCGCAGGGCTGGACGCTCCTTGAGCGCTTGGGACAGTTTGACCAGCGCCGTTTCGGCGTCTTTGCTCAGGTCGCTGGAACCCGGTGCGAACGCCACCGTGCCCAAATCTTCCGAACCGCCGCCGCTGACCAGGCCGCCAATCATTTTGAATGGCGCTGCGGCCGCTTTCACAATCAGATTGCGCAGGGTCTGCCAGACAATAGGCATGATGCTGAATTGCGGGTTGTTCAGGTCGCCGCTCACCGGCAGCTCGATGGAAATCTTGCCGTCGACATCCTTGAGCAACGCAATCGCCAGTTTCAGCGGCAGGCTCACGGCGTCTGGGCTGTCGACCTTTTCACCCAGTTGCAACTGCTCGACCACCACTTTGTTTTCGGCCAGGAGCTGGCCGTTAGTGATCTTGTAATGCAGATCGAGATTGAGCCGGCCCTTGCGGATACGGTAACCGGCGAACTTGCCGGAGTAGGGCGTCAACGTGGTCAGTTCCACCCGTTTAAAACTGGTGGCGATGTCCAGGCTGGCCATCGGATCGAACGGGTTGACCGAGCCCTTGATGGTCACCGGCGCATAGCGGTCAACTTTGCCTTTGACATCGACACTGGCCGGTTTTGCCTGGCGGCTGTCGATGGTGCCAATCTTCCCGTTGAGCTGTTGAACGGCCGTGGCGAAGTTCGGGGTCAGGCTGAAGTCGGCGAAGTTCGCCGAACCGTCATTAATGGCGATGCCACCAATGTGGATGCCCAGCGGCTTTTCCTTTGCGGTTGCCGGTTTGGCCGCGGCGGTCTTGGCGCCGGAATCGGCCGGTTGCGGGATCAACAGGTCATCGACGTTGGTAGTGCGATCATCGTTGATCATGAAGCGTGCATAAGGCTGGAACAAGTTGACCTTGTCGATCGACAGGCTGTCGCCATGTTGATAATTCAGGCCTTCGAGCACCAACTGTTGCCACTTGAGGAAGTCGCGGGTTTTCAGGGTGTCGAGGGTATGCAGTTGATCGACCTGAGCGCGACCTGTGACGTTGAACGCCAGCGGTTCGGTGCTTTTCAGGTCGACCGCCAGATCACTGCCCAGCATGCCGCTGCGCAGTTCGAGACGAATGAACGGGTTGATGTAGGACTGGGCGACGCGCAGGTCGATGTCCCTGGTCTGTACGTTCAGTTTGGCGCTGATCGGAGCCAGATTGACCACGCCATCCGCTGTGATCTTGCCTTGCTTGCCCACGCCGGTGTCGAGCTTGAGGTTGAAAGGTGAGCCATTGAGGCTGTCGAAATTTTGCAGGTCCAGGTTCAGCGGCCCCAACTCAAGCGCCACGGCGGGTTGCGCCTTGCGGTCGGCCAGGTGCACTTGATAATCGCGCAGTTGCACGTCTTTGAGCAGTACCTGCCAAGGCTTGCTCGGCGTGGTCGGTTCAGGCTTCGGCGAATCGGCAGCCGCCGGTGTGCTGGTCGGCTCGGCATTGGCCTTGGTGGCCGCTTTGGACGGCTGACTGGCGAACAGTTTTTGCCAATCGAGTTGCCCGTCGGCTTCGAGGGCGGCCCAGGTTTCCAGTTTCTGGCTGCGAATCTTGCCGACCACCACTTGCTGTTTGGCCAGGTCTACGGTGGTTTCGCTGATGTCCAGCCGCTCGAGCTTCGCCAGCGGTCGACCGTCCGCAGTCTTGATGGCGAAAGGCGCGACGCTGACGGCAACGTTGCTCAGCAGCAGTTCGGTTTCCTTGGCCAGGTTGAGTTTGTAATCGGTGCTGAGGCTGACCACGCCATCTTCGAGTGCGAGTGGCACAGCATCGCGCACATAGGGCCAAAAGGATTTCATCTTGCCATCGGTGATTTTCAGCTTACCTTCGGAGGCGATCGGGATCAGGCTGAAGTTGCCGGTCCAGTCGATCTGTCCACCTGCCGGGCCGACGGCCACCAGCGTCATGTCGGCGCTGTCTTCGGGCAGGGTGCTGAGGTTATTCAGTTCGAAGTCGAGTTTGTCGTAGAGGAATTCGATGGGTTCGCTGGGCCGTGCATCCTCGAAGTGTACGGAGCCGCCGGCCAGTTTGATCCGCTCCACGCGCAGCGGGAATGGTTTGGCGTCCGGGTCGACCGGGGTCGGTTCGCTGGCGGGGATTTTGAACAGGCCGAGCAGGTTGAGTTTGCCGTCCTTGCCGAAGAGGATTTCGGTCTTGGGCTTGTCCAGTTCGATATCGGACAGGTGCAGGGCCTTGGTCCAGAGGCTGTCGATCTGCAGGTTGGCGTACAGACGTTCGAAGCCCACTTGCTCCTTGCCCGGCTCGCCGATGACCAGGCCCCAAAGGGTGACTTCAAGGCTGAACGGGTTGAGTTCGATCCGCGAAATCGTCGCGGGCGTCGTGGCGTAGTTGGCCAATTGTTGGTTGGCGATTCGCAACGCGATGCCCGGCAAAATCAGAAACCCCAACAGGCTATAAAGAGCCAGGGCAGTCAACAAGGCGCCGATAGCGCGAATCAATCCTTTGGGCATGTGCGGCTTCATCTGTCGGAATCGGAGTGCCTTGGAGTATGGCATGCGTTTGCGGTTCCGAAGCAACCAGGCTTTATAGGATTTATCTGATTATCGGTGCGGATTTTCAGAGCTGCAGGATCAGGGTCTTCAGCGGCGGCTGCTGATCCATCGACGGGAAATCGCTGCCCGGCGTCAGCACGCTCCACTCACGCACCGGGCGCCCGGCCTTCTCTGCGCAGCGCAGAACCTGTTCACGCCAATCGTCCATGCTGACCTTCGCCAGGTTGTTGCAGCAGATCAGCACGCCGTCGTCGGCGGTGGTCAGCAACGCCGGTTTGAGCAGGCTCTGGTAGTCACGCAACAGGTCGACCGTGCCGAAAGCACTCTTGGCCCAGGCCGGAGGATCAAGCAGCACCAAATCGTACTGACGCGGGTCCAGGCGTTGATAGCTCGGCAGTTTCTGGCCGCGACGCTGGCTGATCGGCAGACCAGCCAATTGACGAATCGCCGGGAAATAATCGGACTGGATGAATTCCATCGTCGGCAATTGCGGGTTGAGCAGACCGTTCTCGCGGCCGACCGCCAGATTGCCTTCGGCAAAGTCCAGGTTACACACTTCGCTCGCCCCACCAGCCGCGGCACTGAGGCCGACACCGCAGGTGTAGGCAAACAGATTCAGCACACTTTTGTTTTTGCTGTGCGCCTTGACCCAGCCGCGAGCGTTGCGCAGGTCGAGAAACAGCAACGGGTCCTGGCCAGCGTGACGTCCGCGAACCCGGTAGTTCAGTCCCCATTCGTGGCCGATCAAATCTTGCAGGGCGGCTTCGTCGGCGCGGTAGACGGTGTCTTCGCGGTCGATGCGCGAGTTGCCACGGGAACGGTCGTTGTAGACCAGCAGGGTGTCGAGGCCCAGCTGCTGATTGACGATCTCGTGCAGTTGCAGCAGGGCGTCACGCTCCAGTGCCTGGTGAAAGCTCTGCACCAACAGTTGCGGGCCGTAGCGGTCGATGGTCAGGCCGCCGGCACCTTCCTGGCTGCCGTGGAACAGGCGATAGCAATCGGTGCCTTGCTGATGCAGCTCGGCAAGCAGGTCCTGACGATGATCGAGGGCGGCGCGCAGCGCCTGATTCAAGGAAGACATGCTGAGCGCCTTGCAGGAGGGAATTGGGGGCGCGGGAGTTTAACAGCTATGGGCTGATCGTTCCCACGCTCCGCGTGGGAATGCCTCACCGGACGCTCTGCGTCTGCTTCTTGGGACGCGGAGCGTCCCTGGCTGCATTCCCACGCAGAGCGTGGGAACGATCAAACGATCAATAATGCGGTTGCTCGATGGCCAATGCCACGCCCTGATCTCCACCCCGCGCGGCCGATGTTGGTCGCGTGGGGGATTTGGAGCACGGGCTCATTGGTTCAAGCGTTGATCGATCAACCCTTGGACCACGCTCGGGTCGGCGAGGGTCGAGGTGTCGCCCAGGCTGTCCAGTTCGTTGCAGGCGATCTTGCGCAGGATTCTTCGCATGATCTTGCCCGAACGGGTTTTCGGCAGGGCCGGGGCCCATTGGATCAAGTCCGGTTTGGCGAAGCTACCGATTTCCTTGCTGACATGCGCCAGCAATTGTTTCTTCAGTTCGTCGTTGGGTTCGGTGCCATTCATGGGCGTGACGAAGGCATAGATGCCCTGGCCTTTGACGTCATGGGGGTAACCGACCACGGCGGCCTCGGCGATGCTGTCGTGCAGCACCAGCGCGCTTTCGACTTCGGCCGTGCCGATGCGGTGCCCGGAGACGTTGATCACGTCGTCGATGCGCCCGGTGATCCAGTAGTCGCCGTCCTCATCGCGACGTGCGCCGTCGCCGGTGAAGTAATAGCCGGGGTAGGGCTTGAAGTAGGTTTCAATCATCCGTTTCGGGTCGCCGTAGACGCTGCGGATTTGCGCCGGCCAGCTGGACTTGATGGCCAGTATGCCGCTGCCGGCGCCTTTGATTTCCTTGCCGTGTTCGTCGAGCAATACCGGTTGCACGCCGAACATCGGTTGGGTGGCGCAGCCGGGTTTGATCCGTTGGGTGCTGACCAGCGGGCTGAGCATGATGCCGCCGGTTTCGGTCTGCCACCAGGTATCGACAATCGGGCAGCGCTGCTCGCCGACCGTATTGAAATACCACTCCCAGGCTTCCGGGTTGATCGGCTCACCGACGGTGCCGAGTAACCGCAGGCTTTCGCGGGACGTTTCCTTCAACGGCTCGGGGCCTTCACGCATCAGCGCACGCAGCGCGGTCGGAGCGGTATAGAAGATGTTCACATGGTGCTTGTCTATCACCTGCCAGAAGCGCGAGGTGCTGGGGTAGCTCGGCACGCCTTCGAAGATCAGCGTGGTCGCCCCGTTGGCCAGCGGCCCATAGACAATGTAGCTGTGGCCGGTGACCCAGCCGACATCGGCGGTGCACCAGAAGACTTCACCGTCGCGATAGTCGAGCACGTACTTGAAGGTCATGGCCGCTTGCAACAGATAGCCGCCGGTGGTGTGCAGCACGCCTTTGGGTTTACCGGTGCTACCGGAGGTGTAGAGGATGAACAGCGGGTCTTCGGCGTCCATCGGCTCTGGCGGGCAGTCGTCGCTGACGTCGCGCAAAGCCTGGTGGTACCTGATGTCCCGATCGTCGACCCAGTTAACCTGGCCTTGGGTGCGTTCGACCACGATCACGGTGTTCACATCGGGGCAGCTTTGCAGCGCCGTGTCGACGTTCTGTTTGAGCGGCACGAATTTACCGCCGCGCACGCCTTCGTCGGCAGTGATCACGGTGCGGCAATCGGCGTCGAGGATCCGGTCACGCAGCGAGTCCGGGGAGAAGCCGCCGAACACCACTGAATGAATCGCGCCGATCCGCGCGCAGGCGAGCATGGCGTAAGCGGCTTCGGGGATCATCGGCATGTAGATGCACACGCGGTCGCCTTTCTTTACGCCACGGCTTTTGAGCACGTTGGCCAGTCGACAGACGTTGTGATGAAGTTTTTTGTAGGTGATCTGTGCAGATTCGGCGGGGTCATCGCCTTCCCAGATGATCGCGATTTGATCGCCGCGTTTTTCCAGGTGACGGTCGATGCAGTTGTAACTGACGTTTAACTTCCCGCCAGCGAACCAGCTCGCCTCACCGGTTTTCAGGTCGTAACGCTGGACGGTTTGCCACGGCGCGCTCCAGTCGAGAAAGCGTGTGGCCTGTTCGGCCCAGAAGGTGCTGGGGTGCTCGATGGATTGGCGGTACAGGCGTTGGTAGTCGTCTTGACTTAACTGTGCAGCCCGGCGGACGGCATCGGCTTTAGGGAACGTGCTGATATCGAACATGACGGTTCCTTATTCTTGTTGCGACAAGTAATAAAGATGCGCCCTGTGGGGGAAGGGTTCAAGTCAGCTGCCGATCGGTGTGGAAGGGGCCGGCAGCAAAATTTGTGACCGCCATAAACCAATGTGGGAGCGAGCCTGCTCGCGATGGCGGCAAAACATTCAACATCAATTTGAATGTCAGACCGCTATCGCGAGTAGGCTCGCTCCCACAAGGGCAGCTGCGTGGCGTCAAATCACCCGCGGTGACGACCGCGGAAGTAGTTGATCAAGCCTTGGGTGGAGGCATCGTCAGCCGGGGTTTCTTCGCTGCCGACCAAGCGGTTGTAGACGCCTTTGCCCAGCTCCTTGCCCAGCTCCACGCCCCACTGATCGAAGGCATTGATGCCCCAGACCACGCTTTGTACGAAGACTTTGTGTTCATACAGCGCCACCAGTGCGCCAAGACGACGCGGGCTGATGCGTTCGACCACCAAGGTGTTGCTCGGACGGTTGCCCGGGATCACCTTGTGTGCCGCCAGCTTCTGCACTTCGTCCTCGCTCATGCCTTTGTCACGCAGCTCGGCTTCGGCCTCGGCGCGGGTCTTGCCCAGCATCAGCGCCTGGCTTTGCGACAGGCAGTTGGCGTACAGCCACTGGTGGTGGTCGGACACCGGGTTGAAGCTGACGATCGGCACGATAAAGTCGGCCGGAATCAGCTGGGTGCCTTGGTGCAGCAACTGGTGATAAGCGTGCTGACCGTTGCAGCCGACGCCGCCCCAGATCACCGGGCCGGTATCGGTGGACACTGGCGTGCCGTCCTGACGCACGCTCTTGCCGTTGGATTCCATGTCCAGCTGTTGCAAGTGTTTGGTGATGTTGCGCAGGTAGTGGTCGTACGGCAGGATCGCGTGGCTTTGCGCGCCCCAGAAGTTGCCGTACCAGACACCGAGCAACGCCAGCAGCACTGGCATGTTCTGTTCGAATGGCGCGCTCTGGAAGTGCTGGTCCATGGTGTAGGCACCGGACAGCAGTTCCTTGAAGTTCGACATGCCGATGGCCAGTGCAATCGGCAAACCGATAGCCGACCACAGCGAGTAACGCCCGCCGACCCAGTCCCACATCGGGAAGATGTTTTCTTCGCGAATACCGAATGCCACCGCCGCAGCATTGTTGCTGGAAACGGCGATGAAGTGACGGTACAGCTCGGCTTCCGAACCGCCCTGAGCCAGGTACCACGCGCGGGCGGCCTGGGCGTTTTTCAGGGTTTCGAGGGTGTTGAAGGATTTCGACGAGACGATGAACAGCGTGGTCTCGGCGCGCAGCTTCATGGTCAGTTCGTGGAATTCACTGCCGTCGATGTTCGCCAGGTAATGGCAGCGCACGCCTTTGTGGGCGTAGGACAGCAGCGCTTCGGATACCAACTCAGGGCCGAGGAACGAGCCACCGATGCCGATGTTCACCACGTCAGTGATCGGCTTCTCGGTGTAACCGCGCCACAAACCGTCGTGGATGCGACCCACGAGGTCGGTAATCTGGTTCAACACCTTGTGCACATCGGGCATCACGTTGACGCCGTTGACCGACAACTTGTCGCCCACCGGGCGGCGCAGTGCGGTGTGCAGGGCCGGACGGCCTTCGGAAGAGTTGACGATTTCGCCATCGAACAGCGCTTTGATCGCGCCCTTGAGGTCGACTTCGTTGGCCAGGCCCACCAGCAGGTTGCGGGTCTCGGCGTTGATCAGGTTTTTCGAGTAGTCGAGAAACAGGCCGCAGCTGCTAAGGGTGAATTGGGTAAAGCGCTGCGGATCGGCATTAAAGGCTTCGCGCATGCTGAAATCCTGCATGGCTTGGCGGTGGTCATTCAACGCTTGCCAGGCGGGCAGAGCGGTAACGTCGTGAGGAGTGCGGTAGTACGCCATCGCTGCGGTTTTCCTTTTTACTTGAACAGCCTTTTGAACACTAAAAATCCCGGAGAGCCGCGAGTGGGCTTCCGGTCAACTGCGTCGACACGATTTCTGGCGCAGGGCGAATACAGTAAACCTCGCGCTGCAATCTGTCTTGACTTTGTCTGACCTGCTCCCGGTACTTTTTTAACATTTAAACCGGGAGCGGTCCGACAAACGGAAGGCTGACAGGGGGAGCGGTTCGATCAGGCGACCTGAACCGGAATGGCATTGCTGGTGTGGCTCAGTTCGTTACTTGGCGCCATGTAGAGCATGCGTGGCTTGAAGTTGAGCAATTCGGCTTCGCTGTAGTGAGCGTAAGCGCAGATGATCACGCGATCGCCGACCTTGGCCTTGTGCGCTGCGGCACCGTTGACCGAAATCATGCGCGAACCTTCTTCACCACGAATCGCGTAGGTGGTGAAGCGTTCGCCGTTGTCGACGTTGTAGATCTGGATCTGTTCGTACTCACGAATGCCGGACAGGTCCAGCCATTCGCCGTCGATGGCGCAAGAGCCTTCGTAATCGAGTACAGCGTGGGTGACTTCGGCGCGATGCAGCTTGGCCTTGAGCATGATGGCGTGCATGAGTGTTTCCCCAGGTCGGAATCGAACGGCGGGCAGTTTGCCCGAAGGCTTGAAGGGCGGCAATACGATGTGGGATTTGATGCAGGACCAATGTGGGAGCGGGCTTGCCCGCGATGGCGTACTAACAGTCAACATCTATGTCGACTGCTAAATCGCTATCGCGGGCAAGCCCGCTCCCACAGGGTTTGGTGGTGTTTATACGGGTGCGTCGAGGTTCAGATGCAGGTTGTCGATCAACCGCGTCGTGCCCAGGAACGCCGCCACCAGTATCACCAGATCCCGATCTTCCGCCGTCGCTGGACGCAAGGTCAGCGCATGGCGAATTTCCAGATAGTCCGCACGCAGGCCAGCGGCTTCAAGCTGTTTGATCTGCTCGTTGATCAACGTCGGATAATCGCGCTCGCCCTGTTTGATGGCGTCGCTGATCCGGGTCAGGGTCCGATAGACCTCTGGCGCGATGGCCCGCTGCTCTTCGCTGAGGAAGCCATTGCGCGACGACAGGGCCAAGCCGTCGGCGGCGCGTACGGTAGGCTCACCGATGATCTGGATCGGCATGTTCAGGTCATGCACCAGGGCACGAATCACTGCCAGTTGCTGGAAGTCTTTCTGGCCGAAGATCGCCAAGTCCGGCTGGACCATGTTGAACAGCTTGCTGACTACGGTCGCCACCCCTTCGAAATGCCCCGGACGGCTGGCGCCGCACAGGCCTTCGGACAGTTGCGGAGCGCTGACGCGGGTCTGGCCGGCCATGCCGTCGGGGTACATTTCTTCGACGGTGGGTGCGAACAGCAGATGGCAACCGGCCTGGAGCAGTTTTTCCTGATCGGCGGCCAGGGTCCGTGGGTACTTGTCGAGGTCTTCGCCGGCGCCAAACTGCAGCGGGTTGACGAAAATGCTCGCGACCACGAAATCCACCCGTTGCGTGGCTTTGGTAATCAGCGCGATATGCCCGCTGTGCAGGTTGCCCATGGTCGGCACGAAGCCGATGCGCTTGCCTTCGCTGCGGGCACGGGCCACGGCGGCCCGCAGTTCGCGTACGGTTTTTACGGTGTTCATGCAGAGAATCCGTGTTCGATGCCAGGGAAAGTCGCCGCTTTGACTTCAGTGACGTAAGCGCTCAAGGCAGCTTGAATGCTGGTTTGGCCGGTCATGAAGTTCTTCACGAATTTTGGCACGCGGCCGGTAATGGACAAGCCAAGCATGTCGTGCAGGACCAGTACCTGGCCGTCGGTGCCGCTACCAGCGCCGATGCCGATCACCGGGATCTTCACCGCCTGGGTGATTTCCTCGGCCAGTTCGCTGGGTACGCATTCGAGCAGCAGCATGGCCGCGCCGGCCTGTTCCAGGGAGATGGCGTCGGCGCGCATTTGCCGCGCCTGATTCTCGTTGCGGCCCTGGACTTTATAGCCGCCAAGGATGTTGACCGATTGCGGCGTCAGCCCCATGTGCGCGCAGACCGGGATACCCCGTTCGGCCAGCAGACGGATCGAGTCCGCGAGCCACAATGCACCTTCCACCTTCACCATGTGGGCACCGGACTGCATCAACAGCGCGCTGTTGGTCATGGTTTGTTCAATGGTGGCGTAGGCCATGAAGGGCAGATCGGCGAGGATCAGGGCATCGGCGTTGCCGCGTTTGACGGCCGCCACGTGGTAGGCCATTTCAGCGGTGGTCACCGGCAGGGTGCTGTCGTGACCTTGCAAGACCATGCCGAGGGAGTCGCCCACCAGCAGCACTTCAACCCCGGCCTCATTGCAGGCATGGGCGAAGGTCGCGTCATAGCAGGTCAGCATGGTGATCTTTTCACCTTTCTGCTTGAGGCTCTGGAGCGTGGTCAGGGTGATGGCTGGCATGAAAAAAATCCTCATTACAGGCGCTATGGAAACTACTGCGAGTAACGCGCGTGATTCGTCATTTATACAGGCGCACCTTCTTTCGTGGTGCTTGTAAGGCCTGGATTGCGCCCTTTGGCGCCGCGTTGGCGGCAGCGGGACGCCTATAGTCGTGAGGAGAACCCGGGAAGTCAATTGTGTGTGTTACCGCATTGTTACGTGTGGGGTGTTACCGGCGTTACTGATGCGATTCAGCAGATTTTAGCTGCTGCAAATCTTTGATACGACAGAAACCATTGTGGGAGCGGGCTTGCCCGCGATAGCGACTTTACATTCAACATCAATGTTGACTGATAGTCCGCCATCGCGGGCAAGCCCGCTCTCACAGGGTTTTTTATCAATTCGGGGAGAGGCGTTCCAACCCGACGAACGGGCAGGCAGCGAGCAATGCTGTGAGGGTGCGGCCATCGGCCAGGCGCAGATCAGCCGGTGCCAGCTCGGCCAGCGGATAGAGCACAAAGGCCCGTTCCTGCAGGTGATAGTGGGGGACTTTGAGGCGAGGTTCGTCGATCAGTCGATCGCCAAACAGCACGATGTCCAGATCCAGCGTGCGCGGGCCCCAGCGTTCAAGGCGCTCGCGGCCTTGGCCATTCTCGATGGCTTGCAGCGCATCCAGCAGCTCCAGCGGCGCGAGTTCGCTATCGAGCGCGGCGACCGCGTTGGTGTAACGCGGTTGGCCGGGCAGCAGCGAATCACTTTGATAGAACCCGGAAACCCCGGCCAGTTCGGTCTGAGGCAATTGCGCCAGCGCCAAGGCAGCGCTGCGCAACTGTTCCGCAGGGTCAGCCAGATTGCTGCCCATGCCGATGTAAATGCGTTCCATGCTTACTCGCCTGTAGCGCTCGGTGCGCCGGCCGCGCGCTTGCGCTTGGCACCGCCGCTGCGGCGACGTTTGCGTGGAGCGCCAGTACCGTCGTCCTTGCCGCTGAGGTCGCGGATCATGTCCCGGCGTTCGCTGTCGTTGGCGTCCTGATAGTCGGTCCACCATTCGCCCAGGCCATCGGTCTGCTCACCGGCGCTTTCACGCAGCAGCAGGAAGTCGTAACCGGCGCGGAACCGCGGGTTGTCCAGCAACAGGTCGGCGCGTTTGCCGCTGCGCCGTGGCAGACGCTCCTGCATGTCCCAGATCTCGCGGATCGGCATGGTGAAGCGTTTCGGAATGGCGATGCGCTGGCACTGTTCGGCGATCAACTCGTGAGCGGCTTCCTGCATCGCCGGAATCGGCGGCATGCCGCGTTCTTGCAGGCGCAACACACGGGCCGGCAGGGCAGGCCAGAGCAGGGCGGCAAACAGGAACGCCGGGGTGACCGGTTTGTTCTGCTTGATCCGCAGGTCCGTGTTGATCAGCGCTTCACTGATCAGCGTGTGCGTGTAGGTCGGGTTGTGCTCCAACGCTGCCGCACTGGCCGGGAACAGCGGATCGAACAACTGCAGGTCGACCAGCATTTCGAAGGTGTCCGCGGCATAGCCGGAGAGGAACAACTTGAGCACTTCTTCGAACAGACGAGCCGACGGGATCTCGCGTAGCAACGGCGCCAGTTCGCGGATCGGCGTGGCGCTGTGTTTTTCGATGCCGAAATTCAACTTGGCGGCGAAACGCACGGCCCGCAGCATCCGCACCGGGTCTTCCTGGTAGCGTTGCTTCGGATCGCCAATCAGGCGGATCAGATGATTGCGGATATCGTGTACGCCGTTGGCGTAGTCGAGAATGCGTTCGCTGACCGGATCGTAATACAAGGCGTTGATGGTGAAGTCGCGACGTTGCGCGTCTTCTTCCAGAGTGCCGTAGACGTTGTCACGCAGAATGCGCCCGCTTTCATTACGAGACGATTGGTTGCTGTCTTCGTCCTCGTCGTTTTGCGGGTGATTGGCGCGGAAGGTCGCGACTTCAATGATTTCGCGGCCAAAGTGGATATGTACCAGTTTGAAACGCCGACCGATAATCCGCGCGTTGCGGAATTCGGCGCGTATCTGTTCAGGCGTGGCGCTGGTGGCGACGTCGAAATCTTTCGGCGTGATGCCGAGCAGCATGTCTCGCACACAGCCGCCGACCAGGTAAGCCTGGTAACCGGCGTTCTGCAGGCGTTCGACGATATTCACCGCGTAACGGCTGAACTTGGCCTTTTGCAGCGAATGTTGGCCGCTGTTGAGCACTTCAGGCGTACTGCGAATGTGTTGCGTATGACGCTTGGGAGAACGGAATGACTGGAACAACTTCTTCAGCATGGGATGCACTGTTTGAAGGAATGTTCGGCCATAACGAAGAATGACCGCATGATGGGCGGGGATTCTAGCATTTAGTCGGGGGATGGTGTAGGAAGCTGCGCAAGCGTGTGAAGGGGATGTCGCGTGGCGTGCCCAAACGGCAGAAACCACAAGGGGAGCCGAAGCTCCCCAAGAAGTAGTTGCATGCTCTATTTTTATTATTGGTTTCGGGCTTCTTGTTTTTGTTGAGCGCCCTCGCCATGAAGTTTTCCTTCATGACCCTCCCAATCGGGAGCCAAGAGCAAACGGATTGCTTTGGTCGCTGTGTTGCTGTGATCGTTCGATCCAACCAGTTCAGGCACTGTCTTGAGACAGTTTTTATTATTCTCGGCCTGGTCGTGGGGCAAGCCCCAAATGCAACGCCTCTCCAAAAGAATCAGTTAGCTACGCCTCTCGCCGTCTTGTTTTTATTGTGCGTGAGTCGATTCGTCTTATTTTTATTGTCTTGTACATTGCTTGTTATTGTTCTTGTACCAAACATATAGCAGGGTGCGTGCCAACTTTTGTGAAGGCCAGTAAAACAAGGGGTTAGGCAGGCTAATGGTGTTTTTCGAGGCCCAAAAAAACCGGGGCTTCGTTACCGTAAGCCCCGGTTTCTGTTACGCGAAAAAGCTGAGGTAACAGTTTTTTTCACAATGTCATGTGTTACCCGCACATCCGACAGGTGCGGTTCAGCTCTCGCTGGCTACCCCGGTCTTGCGCCGCGGAATGCCCAGGCGCTGACGGCGTTCCCACAGGCATTTGCGACTGACCCCGAGTTTGCGGGCCAGTTCGGTTTCGGTCATGTGGTCCTGATGCTCGAGAACGAAATGCTGGAAGTAGTCTTCCAGGGACAAATCTTCGGTCGGTTCGTGGCTGGTGTTACCGGCGCCATTGCCCTGCTGGGGCGCCAGGCCGATGAAGTCGTCGTCATCCAGATCGCTCAGTTCGATGTCGATGCCCAGCAGCTCTGCGGAAATCTCCGGGCTTTCGCACAGGATCACCGCGCGCTCGACTGCGTTTTCCAGTTCGCGAACGTTACCCGGCCAGGAGTAATGCCGAATCGCCTGTTCGGCATCCAGGGCGAATTTCAGATCGGTACGGTTGACCCGTGCGCTCTGCCGCGCGAGGAATGCAGTGGCAATTTCATTGACGTCCGCCCCGCGCTCGCGAAGGGCCGGCAGCTTCAAGGCGATCACGTGAAGACGGTAATACAAGTCTTCACGGAACTGGCCAATCTTCGCCAGACTCTTGAGGTCCCGGTGGGTCGCGGCAATCAGGCGTACATCAACCTTCTGCGACTGCACCGAACCGACCCGGCGGATTTCGCCTTCCTGCAACACACGCAGCAGGCGGGCCTGGGCTTCCAGAGGCAGTTCGCCGATTTCATCGAGGAACAAGGTGCCGCCATCCGCCGCTTCCACCAACCCGGCACGCCCGGCACTGGCGCCGGTAAACGCGCCTTTTTCGTGGCCGAACAGTTCGGACTCGATCAGGCTTTCTGGAATGGCCGCGCAGTTCACCGAGATCATCGGCGCCTTGGCGCGTTTGGACAGGTTATGCAGGGCGCGTGCTACCAGTTCTTTACCGGTACCGGATTCACCCTGGATCAGGACGTTGGAATCGGTCGGCGCGACTTTACGGATCTTGCTGTACAGGTCCTGCATCGGTGGGCAGGAGCCAATAATGCCGATTTCGCCGTTGCTGTTGTCGACACCGTTTTTCGCGGCGCCATTGCTCGTTTTGCCGACGACCGGTTCACCGCTGGCTTGCGCCGATTGCCGGTCACGCAGGATTCGCGCGACGGCCTGGAGCATTTCGTCGTGATCGAAAGGCTTGGCGATGTAATCCACCGCGCCCATCTTCATTGAGTCGACGGCCGAACGCAGGCTGGCGTAACTGGTCATGATCAGCACCGGAGTGCCCTGGCCAAGTTTGATCAACTCGGTACCGGGTGCGCCCGGCAAACGCAGGTCGCTGACGATCAAGTCAAATGTGGGGATGCTGAAACGCTCTTGTGCTTCCTGCACGGATCCGGCTTCGCTGACCTGGTACTGGTTACGTTCCAGCAGACGGCGCAAGGCGGAGCGGATAATTGTTTCGTCTTCGACGATCAAAATGTGCGGCATTGATTCGATACTCTCGACGGTCTCAGTTCACAGCGGACGTCGCTTCGACATGACGCGGCAAAGTTACCCGGATACGGGTGCCGCGTTGGCTTTGAACATCAGCCGGGCTGTCGATGGTGATTTGTCCATAATGCTCTTCAACGATGGAATAGACCAGTGCAAGGCCCAGACCGGTGCCTTCGCCAGGGTCTTTGGTGGTGAAGAAAGGTTCGAACAATCGGTCCATGATGCTCGAGGGAATACCACTGCCTTCGTCTTCGACGATCAGATCGACCGTGTGTTCGCCGGCTTCGCTCTTGACTCGCACCGCACTGCCTGGAGGCGAGGCATCGCGTGCGTTTGAGAGCAGATTGATCAATACCTGGGCCAGACGCTGCGGGTCGCCTTCGACCCAGTGATCGGGGTCGCACAGGTTGTAGAACTGTACTTCGAAATTGCGCCGGTTCAGGGCCAGCAGGCCGATGGCATCCTGGGCCACTTCCGCCAGACAGACGGGCTCGTCGCTGTGCTGATGACTGCCGGCGTGGGCGAAGCTCATCAGCGACTGAACAATGCGTGATACGCGTTTGGTCTGCTCGAGAATCTGCCCACTGATCTCCGTGAGTTCGGCATCTTCCTCACGCTCCTCGCGCAAGTTTTGCGCGAGACAGGCAATGCCGGTGATCGGGTTGCCGATTTCATGAGCCACGCCGGCTGCCAGTCGACCGATGCTGGCCAGGCGCTCGGAGTGCACCAGTTTGTCTTCGAGCATCTGGGTTTCGGTCAAATCTTCCACCAGCAGCACCAAACCGCTGTTACCTGGCGCCAACGGTTCATCGATCGCCGCTTTGTGCAGGTTCAGCCAGCGCGTCTGACCGTCGAGGGCCAGATGCTGTTTGTGCAAATGCTCGTCCGGCAGATTGATGAAGCCTTGCAGCAGTTCTTTCCACGGATCGCCAATGGTGCTCAGGCGCGAACCAACCACACGCTGCGCGGCGATTCCGGTCAGTTCCTCCATGGCTTTGTTCCACATGAGGATTTCCTGATCCTTGGCCAGCGAGCACACGCCCATCGGCAATTCCTGCAGGGTCTGGCGGTGGTAGCGGCGCAGGGCATCGAGTTCGGCAGCAAGACCGGTGAGGCGCGAGTGGTAATCCTCAAGACGGCTTTCGATGAAGTGGATGTCTTCGGTGACGTAGTTTTCGCCGCCAGCCTTGTAGGGCAGAAAGGTTTCGACCATGTCCTGCGCCACGCTCGGCCCCATCAGGCCGGAGAGGTTGGCTTCGATACGGTCACGCAAACGACGCAAGGCATATGGACGGCGTTCATCGAACGGCAGATAAAGATCGCGCAGCGCCTGTTCGACTTCTTTCTGCGCAGCCTTGGCGCCCAATGGTTTGGCCAGTTGCGTGGCGAATTCCTGAGGCGAGGCGGCATGCAGTTCGCGGCGTTGCGGGCGGCGAACGTTGTCCACCGCGCAGGCTTCGGCGGCGCTGGCCTCTTCGGGGCTGGCGTTGGTGAACAACGAGATCAGGGTGAACATCAGCACGTTGGCGGCCAGCGAGGCGATTGCTGCCATGTGCCAACTGGTGTCGTCCAGCACGTAAATCATGTTCAGCAGTGGAATGTAGAAGCCTTGCAGATTGCCGACCAGCGGCAGCAGCATGGTCACCAGCCATACCAGAATCCCTGCCAGTAGGCCTGCAATGAAGCCGCGGCGGTTGGCGGTCGGCCAGTACAGCACCGACAACACCCCCGGCAGGAACTGCAACGTGGCGACGAAGGCGACGATGCCGAGGTTGGCCAGATCCTGCTCGGCACCCAACATCAGGTAGAAACCGTAACCGGCCATGATGATCGCGACGATCAGCGCCCGGCGGGTCCATTTCAGCCAACGGTAGATATTACCTTCGGCCGGCGGCTGATAGAGCGGCAACACCAGATGATTCAGCGCCATCCCGGACAGCGCCAGTGTGGTGACAATGATCAGGCCACTGGCCGCCGACAATCCGCCGACATACGCCAGTAGCGTCAGGGCTTTGTTGTTGGCGGCGATGCCGATGCCGAGGGTGAAGTATTCCGGATTGGTCGTGGCGCCGAGTTTCAGCCCGGCCCAGAGAATCAGCGGCACCGCGAGGCTCATCAACAGCAGAAACAGCGGTAAACCCCAGCTAGCACTGACCAGCGAACGCGGGTTGAGGTTTTCGGTAAAGGTCATGTGGTACATGTGCGGCATCACAATCGCCGAGGCGAAGAACACCAGCAGCAGCGTGCGCCACGGGCCTTCCTGCAATGGCGTGTGCAGGGCGGCGAGGGCGGTCTGGTTTTGCAGCAGCCACAGCTCCAGCTGCTGCGGGCCGTCGAACACGCCATACAGCGCATACAGACCGACGCCGCCAATCGCGATCAGTTTGATCACCGACTCGAAGGCAATCGCGAACACCAGGCCTTCATGTTTCTCGCGGGTAGCGATGTGGCGTGAGCCGAAGAAAATCGTGAACAGCGTAATCAGTGCGCAGAAGCTCAGGGCCACGCGATGCTGCACCGGCTCGCGGGTGAGGATGCTGATGGAGTCGGCCACTGCCTGAATCTGCAATGCCAGCAACGGCAACACGCCGATCAGCATGAAAATTGTCGTCAGTGCACCGGCCCAGGTGCTGCGAAAACGAAACGCGAACAAGTCGGCCAGGGACGAGAGCTGATAAGTGCGGGTGATTTTCAGGATCGGGTACAACAGCACCGGCGCCAGCAGAAAGGCCCCGGAAACCCCGAGGTAGCTGGACAGAAAACCATAGCCGTACTGATAGGCCAGGCCCACCGTGCCATAAAACGCCCAGGCACTGGCGTAAACACCCAGCGACAGGGTGTACGTCAGCGGGTGGCGAATAATCGCCCGGGGGATCATGCCCCGTTCGCTGATCCAGGCCACGCCGAACAGCACCGCCAGGTACGCGGCGCTGATCAGGATCATCTGGGTCAGGCTAAAGCTCATCGGCATCTTTTTGGCTCTGCAGAATGAAGGTCACGACAATCAGAATCAGCCAGAGCAAATAAGGGCGATACCAGGCGCCCGTGGCGTCGATCCACCAATCCATGATGGCCGGGGAGAACAGATAAATCCCCACTACCAGGAGCAGGACCAAGCGATAGATGTACATCCCGGCCTCTCTTTTTTATGCGCGTGCCCGAAAACGTGCGGCGATGGTAACGGATGGGCGCGCCACTGCAAGTGGCATCACTGCAGTTGCGCTTCAGGCAGCGTCAGTGTGCGCGGGATCAGCGATGCGTCCCAGTGGGCAATTCCCCAGTTCAGCACTTCTCGTGGCGTGGCGTCATTCAGTTCGGTCACAGGTGTGTGCCCCAGCGCGCGCAATGCGCGCAGCAACAGCGGCGTGGCCTGATCTTCGGTCAGCGGCGGCGAGCGGTAGGATTTGCCGAGTTTGTGGCCGTCCGGCTGGGTAATCAGCGGGATGTGCAGGTAGCGCGGTTGTGGCAGGCCGAGCAGTTCTTGCAGATAGAGCTGGCGTGGCGTGGAATCCAGCAAATCGGCACCGCGCACGATATCGGTGATGCCTTGCCAGGCATCGTCCAGCACTACCGCCAATTGATAGGCGTAGAGCCCGTCGCGGCGGCGGATCACGAAATCGCCGACTTCCCGGCCAAGATGTTGACGGAACTCGCCTTGCACCCGGTCGATGAAGTGGTATTCCAGCTCCGGTACACGCAGGCGGATCGCTGCGTTCTCGGTGCCGTGCCCTGCGTTGCGGCAGAATCCGGGATAGATGCCGTGATACGGCTCCAATTGCTTGCGCGAACAGGTGCAAGCGTAGGCCAGGCCCTGATTGAACAGGCGATTGATGACTTCGTCATAGGCCGCGTGCCGCTCGCTCTGTCGGACCATGTCGCCATCCCACTCGAACCCGTAGCTTTCCAGTGCCTTGAGAATCGCCGCTTGAGCGCCGGGCTCTTCGCGCGGCGGATCGAGATCCTCCATGCGCACCAGCCAGCGGCCACCGACCGAACGGGCGTCGAGATAGGAGGCCAGTGCTGCGACCAGCGAACCGAAGTGCAAGTGGCCACTGGGCGTAGGGGCGAAGCGTCCGATGTAGGCGGGGGAGGCGATGGTGGTCATAAGGGTGATGTCAGGGTGTTCAATCGTTTTGAGCATGGCTTGAAGCCGCCTTCGCGAGCAAGCTCAGCTCCTACAGGAAATTGCACCAGCCTTTGTAGGAGCGAAGCTTGCTTGCGAAGGGGATCTTAAATACGCAACAAATCAGCAAATGTCAGAAACAAAAAAACGGAGCGTTCGCACGCTCCGTTCTTCGTTCAAGTCGCAAAGATTACTTGCCGACTTGCTTTTCCTTGATTTCCGCCAGGGTCTTGCAGTCAACGCACATGTCGGCGGTAGGGCGGGCTTCCAGTCGCTTGACGCCGATTTCGACGCCACAGGACTCGCACCAGCCGTATTCTTCGTCTTCGATCAATTGCAGGGTTTTGTCGATTTTCTTGATCAGCTTGCGCTCGCGGTCGCGGGCGCGCAATTCGAGGCTGAATTCTTCTTCCTGGCTGGCACGATCTGCCGGGTCCGGGAAGTTGGCCGCTTCGTCTTTCATGTGATCAACAGTACGGTCGACTTCCTGCATCAAGTCCTGTTTCCACTTGTTCAGGATCTTGGTGAAGTGAGCGCGCATGGGCTTGCCCATGTACTCTTCGCCCTTCACTTCTTTGTAGGGTTCGAAGCCGCTGATCGACTGGTTCTGTTGTTGCTTTGCTTGGGTGGGCATGAAATGGACCGCCTCTACTCTTGTAATCCATTGCGCAGGATTGCTCCATCACCGACACCTGCCGGCCCTGCGGCTGCAAGCGGGCGAACTTACCAGATCAAATCGGACCGCGCTACTCCCGGATGTCGAGCCCGCGGCCCGTGGACCTTGCAAAAGATTGCAAAGCCTTGCCTGGCGGCTCTGGAGACCTGATCAATTATTGATTTTAGTCAAACCTGGAGCATACGCTTGAACCGTTTGAGAACAGCGTTATATGGGCTCTGACCGCTTTAGGTTCTCGCTCGTTCCTGCGCTTGGGTAGAATCGATTCTTTTCCCGTGTAAGGAAGGCTAATGGCTCTGTCCTACAGTGCGCGCAGTCGCGCTATCGAACCGTTTCACGTCATGGCCCTGCTGGCGCGGGCCAACGAGCTGCAAGCGGCCGGCCACGACGTGATTCACCTGGAAATCGGCGAGCCGGACTTCACCACCGCCGAGCCGATCATCCAGGCCGGCCAGGCCGCGCTGACTGCGGGGAAGACTCGTTATACCGCCGCCCGCGGCATTCCCGAGCTGCGTGAAGCCATTTCGGGCTTTTATCAGCAGCGTTACGGGCTGAACATCGATCCGCAACGAATTCTCATCACGCCCGGCGGTTCAGGCGCATTGCTGTTGGCCAGTGCATTGCTGGTGGACCCAGGCAAGCATTGGCTTCTGGCAGACCCGGGTTACCCGTGCAACCGGCACTTCCTGCGGTTGGTAGAAGGCGCGGCGCAGCTTGTTCCTGTAGGTCCGGACGTGCGTTATCAACTGACCCCGGACCTGATCGCGCGTCACTGGGATCACGACAGCGTCGGTGCCCTGGTGGCCTCGCCGGCCAACCCGACCGGGACCATCCTGACCCGCGACGAGTTGGCCGGGCTCTCCGCCGCGATCAAGGCCCGTCACGGCCATTTGGTGGTCGACGAGATCTATCATGGCCTGACTTACGGCACGGATGCGGCCAGCGTGCTGGAAGTCGATGACAGCGCTTTCGTCCTCAATAGTTTTTCCAAGTATTTCGGCATGACCGGTTGGCGCCTCGGTTGGCTGGTAGCGCCTGAAGCGGCGGTCGGTGAGCTGGAGAAACTTGCCCAGAACCTTTACATCAGCGCGCCGAGCATGGCCCAGCACGCCGCATTGGCTTGCTTCGAACCCGCCACCATCCAAATTTTCGAGGAGCGCCGCGTCGAGTTCGGTCGACGTCGTGATTTCCTGTTGCCCGCCCTGCGGGAATTGGGCTTCGGTATCGCCGTGGAGCCGGAAGGCGCCTTCTACTTGTACGCCGATATCAGCAAGTTCGGCGGCGATGCCTTTGCGTTCTGCCGGCATTTCCTCGAAACCGAGCACGTTGCGATCACCCCGGGTCTGGACTTCGGGCGTTATCAGGCCGGGCATCACGTGCGGTTTGCCTACACCCAAAGCCTTCCACGCTTGCAGGAAGCGGTTGAACGGATCGCTCGTGGCTTGAAGAGCTGGCAAGGCTGATGCGTTTTCATCCTCCCCTCGAAGAAGGTCGCTTGATTCGTCGCTACAAACGTTTTCTCGCTGATATCGAAACCGTTAGCGGCGAGTTGCTGACCATTCACTGCCCGAACACCGGTTCGATGCTTAATTGCCAAGTCGTAGGCGGGCAGGTCTGGTTCAGCCGTTCCAACGACCCCAAGCGCAAGTTGCCCGGCACTTGGGAAGTCGGCGAAACCCCACAGGGGCGACTGTTCTGCGTAAACACTGGGCGCGCCAACGGTTTGATCGAAGAGGCGTTGCGGGCAAATGTCATCACCGAGCTGAACGGCTTTACCGAACTGAAGCGCGAAGTGGCCTACGGTCAGGAAAGCAGCCGCATCGATTTCCGTCTCGACTACCCGAGCGGGCCTGCGTATGTGGAAGTCAAAAGCGTCACCCTGGGCTTCGATGGCTCGTTGGTGGCGGCATTTCCCGACACGGTGACCCAGCGCGGGGCCAAGCATTTGCGGGAGTTGGCGCATTTGGCCCGGGACGGAATTCGTGCCGTGCAGCTGTATTGCGTGAACCTGACCGGCATCGACTCCGTGCGTCCTGCGGAAGAAATCGATTCGGCCTACGCGGCGGCGTTACGCGAAGCGGTGGCGTGCGGGGTCGAAGTGCTGGCGTATGGTGTGCACTTGACCCACGAAGAGATGGTGGTCGATCGGCGTTTGGAAGTGTTGTTAAACGGTTAGGGCGTGACCCAGATCCCTTGCTTGTCTTCGTGGCAGGGGATGGTGGTCAGGGATTGCCCGGCGCATGGGCCGGCGACGCATTCGCCGTCTTCGATCAGAAACAGCGCGCCATGGGTGGCGCACTGGATCAGGCTGTTGCTGGGGTCGAGAAACTGGTCGGGTTTCCATTCCAGTCCGACGCCCCGGTGCGGGCAGCGATTTTCATACACATACACCCGACCACCCCGGCGCACGGCCAGAAGTTTCTGACCGTCGACGTCGAAACCGCGACTGCTGGCGTCAGCCAATTCGGCGCCTGTGCAAAGAAACTTCATGTCTATCCTCAAAGTCCCGCAGCTCGTGACCTGATAGGTCCGAGCTTGACGTTCAAATGCAAGCAATTATCAAATGGCTGCTCACCCACAGGGCGAGCGTCGGATGCCGAGGATACTTGGCCTGCCCTCTCGATGCCCGGGAAAACCTTTAAAGGAAGCTGTTTATGCGCCTGAGTACCCGCGTTGCTGCACTCTGTGCGTTCTATCCCGGTACGGCCGGCCAATGATCCTTCTGGTTAAACCCCGTGCATTATTCATTGGCCTGAGCCTGCTGTGTTTGCTGGCGATCTGGCTGTCGCTGGCGTTGGGGCCGGTGAGTCTGCCGTTGTTCGATACCTTGCGCGCGGCGTTGCGGCTGATTGGCTTACCCATCGCGCCTGACGGGCTGGAGCAGGCCGAGCTGATCCTGGGGCAGATTCGCTTGCCGCGAACCTTGCTGGGCTTGGCAGTGGGCGGTGTGCTGGCGTTGTCCGGAGTGGCGATGCAGGGCTTGTTTCGCAACCCTCTGGCCGATCCGGGATTGGTGGGAGTCTCCAGTGGCGCAGCATTGGGCGCCGCCATCGCGATTGTCGGCGGCTCGGTGTTCGGCGGTCTGCCGGAATCCTTCGGGCCTTATCTGTTGTCGGTGTGCGCGTTTCTCGGCGGGCTGGGTGTAACGGCGCTGGTTTATCGATTGGGGCGACGCAATGGCCAGACCAACGTCGCCACCATGCTGCTGGCCGGTATTGCATTGACTGCCCTGGCCGGTTCAGCGGTGGGGTTATTCACCTATCTGGCGGATGACGCAACTTTGCGCACCTTGACGTTCTGGAACCTGGGCAGCCTTAACGGCGCCAGTTATTCGCGACTTTGGCCGTTGCTGCTGGTGAGCGCCGGTGTGGCGCTGTGGTTGCCGCGTCGGGCCAAGGCCTTGAATGCATTGTTACTGGGGGAGTCGGAGGCCGGTCACCTGGGCATCGACGTCGAAGGCCTCAAGCGCGAACTGGTGTTCTGCACGGCGCTGGGCGTCGGCGCGGCGGTCGCGGCAGCGGGGATGATCGGGTTTGTCGGCCTGGTGGTGCCGCATCTGGTGCGGTTGCTGGCCGGCCCCGATCATCGGGTGCTATTGCCTGCGTCGATATTGGCGGGGGCCAGTCTCATGTTGTTTGCCGATCTGGTGGCGCGGCTGGCCTTGGCGCCGGCCGAGTTGCCGATCGGGATCGTCACAGCCTTCATTGGCGCACCGTTCTTTCTGTATCTACTGCTCAGAGGGCGTGCCTGATGTTGCGAACGCAGAATCTGCAAATCCGGCGCGGTCGAAAGATTGTTCTCACGGACATCACGCTTGAACTCAAACCGGGCGAAGTCCTCGGCGTGCTGGGCCCCAACGGTGCCGGCAAAAGCACATTGCTCGGCGCGCTCTGCGGCGAATTGAAGGCGGACCACGGCAGTGTCTGGCTCGATGAGCGTGAGCTGAGTGATTGGGGCGGGGCGCAGCGAGCCCAGCGTTTGGCGGTGTTGCCGCAGGTGTCGACCCTGGACTTTGCCTTTCGCGTCGAAGAAGTGGTCGGCATGGGCCGTCTGCCCTATCAAAGCGGGCGGGTGCGGGATGACGAAATCGTCGCCGCCGCGCTGGACGCGGCTGATGCGCGGCACCTGAGTGGACGCAGCTATCTGGCACTTTCTGGCGGCGAGCGTCAGCGGGTGCATCTGGCGCGGGTGCTGGCGCAACTCTGGCCGGGGGAGGCGGGGCAAACGTTGTTGCTCGATGAGCCGACGTCGATGCTCGACCCGCTGCATCAGCACACTACTCTGCAAGCAGTGCGCGAGTTTGCTGATCGTGGCGCCGCAGTGCTGGTGATCCTGCATGATCTGAATCTGGCGGCACGTTATTGTGATCGTCTGTTACTGCTCGAAGGTGGGCGTCCCGTGGCGCTGGACACGCCGGAGCAGGTGCTGCGCCCGGAACCGCTCAAGGCCGTGTTCGGGCTGGAAGTACTGGTGCAGCCGCACCCGGAGCGTGGGCATCCGCTGATCATCGCCCGCTGAGCATTTCATCGAGGTGAGAACATGCGTGTGATGGTGATCCTGGCTGTGCTGTTACTGAGTGCCTGTCAGCATGTGCCGGTGGTACCGCCACCCGTCGGCGGCGAGATCCGGGACCTGCGCAGCGGTCAAACCCTGACAGCGCAGGAACTGCTTGCGCGGTTAGCCAAGCCTTCGCGATTGATCGTCGGCGAGCAGCATGACAATCGTGATCACCATCAACTGCAATTGTGGTTATTGCAGGCACTGAATGAGCAGCGGCCTCAAGGCAGTTTGCTGCTGGAAATGCTCACGCCGGATCAACAAGTGCGCGTCGATCATATACGGCAGTCTTCACCGCTACCCGCTGACTTGCCCACTGCATTGGCCTGGCAATCGGGTTGGGACTGGAACCTGTATGGGCCGATCGTCGGTTTTGCCCTGACTCAGCCGTACCCATTGCTGGCGGCCAATCTGGACACGGTTGAAGTCCGTACTGTCTATGCCAAACCGCCGACATTGAGCGGTTCGCGCTCCAACGCCCCGATGGTCAAGAAGACGTTGCTGGCACAAATCAGCGACTCCCACTGCGGCTTGCTGCCCACATCGCAAATGCCCGCGATGCTGGCCGTCCAGCAACAGCGTGATCGGCGGATGGCCGGGCGATTCCTGGCCGCACCGACGCCTTCACTGCTGTTTGCCGGCGCGTACCACGCACGCAAGGATGTCGGGGTGCCGATCCATGTGCTGGATCTGGGTGAACCTGAAGCGCCAACGGTATTGATGCTGGCAGAGGAGGGCGCTGAGGTCGCGCCGGCGATGGCCGATTACGTCTGGTATACGCCCGCCACGCCACCGCAGGATTACTGCGCGCAAATGCGTAAGCAGTTCGGCAAGCAGTCAGGGCAGTAAAACCTGGCGAGTTTTCCACAGGCAAAAAAAGACCCGACAAGAGCCGGGTCAAATAACCGTGATTAGCCTGATGAGGAGATAATCTGAGAGTCCGAACCAAGGGCTTTTCAGAATATCGACTAGTCTCGCGACCAGTTGTGATAATAATAGCGATTCTCATTATCAAGTCAACCGCTGATTTTCAATTTCTGTGGATCTCACCAGTTCCCTTGGTGAAGGCCCTGCAATTATTAGTTTTCAGGATGTGCTCAAGCGAAATTACATCCGTTCAAATCTTGTGGCGTGACGAGATAGCATCCAGCTGTTGGTTCAAGGCTTCTTTGCGTTCGGCGGGAATGTCGTTCCAGTGAACATCCATCAGTGCGCCTTCAATCGCATACAACAACACCTTGGAAGCCCGAAAACCGCGCGTGCGCACGGCCCGATAAGCATCCACAGCTCCTAGCCGGCGCAAGTCCGAGGCACTGTGGATGCCCACGGCATGCAGCCATTGCGCCGACGTCTTGCCAAGATTTTTCAGGTGTTGCAGTTCATCATTCATCAAGCCTCCTTGCGACAGCCGAACGGTGCGTGGGCGAGCCTCTCAGCAGTGTAGCCATCAGTAGGAAAAGCGTGATTGTTTGGTCGGTTTCGACGCAAAAGCTTCTAAGAAGAGGGCTCAAGAAGCGGCGTGAAAAAGCTGCGGGTGCAGTCAGAAGACGGGCGGAGAATTGAGTTTCAGGGGAAAAAAAGTACAGAGTCCAGCGCAAGGCAAGGGCGCCGGACTTGATAGAACGTCGGTTTTAGTGGGTGCGATAACGCAGTCGCGTCCCGAAATTCATCGACATCAGAATCTCATCGGCACTCAGCTCGGGCGGGAAGTAGGCGCCTGAGATCTGCGCGTGGGCCAGGCTCGCGCCTTCCAGAGAGGCGTTGCGAAAGTCGATGCCGCGCAAGTCGGCAGAGCGGAAATAGGCATCGGAGAAATCGACGCCGTCGGCGTTCAATTCACGCAGATCGAGACCACGGAAGTCGCCACCGACCATGTCGATAGGTCCATCTTTCGGGCGTTCATTGTTAAAGCCTGTGATGTCGTCTTTGTGCAGCAAGGCATAAAGCGGGGTGTCGAGAAGTTTCGGCTGGCTCATGTTGCATCACCTGATGGTTTTATGACGCCAGTATAGTGCCACTATTTGGCAGCCGTGAAGCCGGCGAAGGCTTCACGGTTGAAATAGTTTTTTACAGGCCTGGCAGGCGTTGGCGAATCTGCGCAACGACAGTATCGAGCGTGCCACTTTCATTGGTCTGGACGCGTTTGCTGCACAGAATTTCTGCTGGCGTCAGGGCCTCGCGGCTGGCTTGCTGGGCGGCGATAACGGTCAGGTTGGCGTCGGACGGATCGTTATTGTCTGCCTGACGTTGCTTCAACCAGCTTTCGATCACCGTTTGTGGTGCGTCGCAGTCGAGGATCAGGAACGGTGCACCAGTGGCTTCGGCGATTTTTGCCGCGCCGTCGCGTTGGTCGCGCTTGAGGTACGTGGCATCGACCACTACCGGGAAACCGGCTCGCAGAATTACACCGGCAACTTCATGCAGACGGTTGTAGGTAGCAGCGCTGGCGTGCGCACTATAAATGCCGGCCTGCGGTTCGTTCGGTACGGTTTGCTCGCCGAACATACGCTTGCGCTCGACATCGGAACGCAGGCGAATGGCGCCCAGCGCTTCCACCAGGCGCATGGCCACGTGACTCTTGCCGACAGCGGAAACACCGTGGGTAATCGCCAGGAAGCGCGAAGGAATGGTGCTGTAGCTTTCCGCCAGGTTGGCGTAGTTGCGGTACTGGCGCAGGGTGGTGGCGCGCTGCACCGGATCGGCCTCGGCCGGCATGCTGAACAGGCTGACCTTGGCGCGAACCAGTGCGCGGTAGGCTTTATAGAAGTTCAGCAGCTCAAGGCCCTGATAGTCGCCGGTCAGCTCCAGGTATTGGCTGATGAAACGGCGCGCCAGGCACTTCAGGCCACGGTCTTCCAGATCCATGGCCAGGAAACCGGTGTCGGCATAAACGTCGGTGAAGCGGAACGGTTCGTTGAACTCGATGCAGTCGAAGATCACCACGTTGCCATCGATCACGGTGGCGTTGCCCAAGTGAATGTCGCCGTGGCATTCGCGAATGAAACCGTCGGCCTTGCGCTGGGCGAACAACGGCTTGAGGCGTTCGAAGCTGCTTTCGGCCCAGGCTTGCAGCGCATCGAGTTGCAGCAGATCGGCCTTGTCGCTGAGGAACGGGCGGATCTGCTCGAAGTTCTGCCGTACCGGCGCCATGACGCTGTCCGGCGTGCCGGCTTCGTGTTCGGCAGGCACTTTCGGCGCGCTGAGGTGGAATTGAGCGATCTGCGCAGCCATCTCGTCGATGTGCGTGGTGGTCAATTCGCCGTTGGCTTGCAAGGTGCTGAGCAATTGGCTCTGTGGGAACTGACGCATTTTCAGGGCGTAATCGACAACCGGGCCATCGCCACCCAGTTGTGGCGCCTCGGCGCTGCCAGTAATTGGCAACACTTCAAGATACAAATCATGGGTAAGGCGCTGGTTCAGACGCAGTTCTTCGGCGCAGAAATGCTCGCGAGCCTCGAGGCTGGTGAAATCGAGGAAGCCGAAATTCACTGGCTTCTTCACCTTATAAGCATAGGGGCCGGTGAGCAGCACCCAGGAAATATGGGTCTCGATGACCTGGAACCCTTCTACGGGATGCGGGTAGAGGGCCGGGTTTTGCAGGGCAGCGATCAGGGACTGGCTCACAGGCGATCCTTCAGAGTCTGGGGAAAATTCAAGGCCGTCATTATGGCCGCAAGTCCGCCCGACGCAAACCTCAGCGGGCTTCTGTTGAGTATGAATAAAGTGCGTATAATCCGCCGCCATGACTCGTACTCGATCCCCCCGCACTCCCAAAAAACCACCTTCCAAAGGCCTGCGCCCTTGGCTGGGATGGGCCCTTAAACTCAGCCTGGTCGGCCTTGTGGCGCTTGCCGGGTTCGCGGTTTACCTCGACGCTGTGGTCCAGGAAAAGTTCTCCGGCAAGCGCTGGACCATCCCGGCCAAGGTGTATGCACGCCCACTCGAGCTGTTCACTGGCCAGAAGCTGAGCAAGGAAGACTTCCTCACCGAACTCGATGCCCTGGGTTACCGACGTGAAGCCGTCAGCAACGGCCCCGGCGCGGCAGCGGTCAATGGCAATACCGTCGACTTGAATACCCGAGGCTTCCAGTTCTATGAAGGCATGGAGCAGGCTCAGCCCGTGCGGGTGCGCTTCTCCGGCGATTACGTGGCCGAGCTCTCGGCGACCAACGGTTCGAAGCTTTCTGTGGTGCGGCTGGAGCCGCTGCTGATCGGCGGGATTTACCCGAAAAACCTTGAAGACCGCATCCTGATCAAGATCGATCAGGTGCCGCCGTATTTGCTCGAAACCCTGGTTGCCGTAGAAGACCGGGATTTCTACAGCCACTGGGGCGTGTCGCCGAAGTCGATCGCCCGAGCCATCTACGTCAACACCTCGGGCGGCAAGATGACCCAGGGCGGCAGTACGCTGACGCAACAGTTGGTCAAAAACTTCTACCTCACCAGCGAACGCAGCCTGACCCGTAAGCTCACCGAAGCCATGATGGCGTTGTTGCTTGAGCTGCATTACGACAAGCGCGAAATTCTTGAGGCTTACCTCAATGAAGTGTTCGTCGGCCAGGATGGTCAGCGCGCGGTGCACGGTTTCGGCCTGGCCAGCCAGTTCTTCTTCGGGCAGCCATTGTCCGAACTGAAATTGCATCAAGTCGCTTTGTTGGTGGGCATGGTCAAGGGGCCGTCCTATTACAACCCGCGTCGCAACCCTGAGCGGGCGCTGGAGCGGCGCAATCTGGTGCTCGATGTTCTGGGGGAGCAAGGCGTTGCCAGCGCCGAGCAGGTTGAGGCAGCGAAGAAAATGCCACTGGGTGTGACCACTCGCGGCAAGTTGGCCGACAGCTCGTTCCCGGGCTTCCTCGACCTGGTTAAACGTCAGTTGCGCGAAGACTATCGCGACGAAGACTTGACCGAAGAAGGTCTGCGGATCTTCACCAGTTTCGACCCGATCCTGCAGATGAAAGCCGAAGCGTCGGTCAACGACACGTTCAAACGTCTGTCTGGGCGCAAGGGTTCCGATGAGGTTGAGGCGGCCATGGTCGTGACCAATCCGGAAACTGGCGAAGTCCAGGCCATGATCGGTAGTCGTCAGGCGAGTTTCGCCGGTTTCAACCGGGCGCTGGACGCGGTACGACCGATCGGCTCGTTGATCAAACCGGCGGTTTATCTGACAGCCCTTGAGAAACCGAGCCAGTACACGCTGACCAGTTGGCTGTCAGACGACTACTTCTCGGTCAAAGGCGCGGACGGTCAGGTCTGGAAACCGCAGAACTATGATCGCCGTTCCCACGGTACGGTGTTCCTTTATCAAGGGTTGGCGCATTCCTACAACCTGTCGACCGCGCGTCTCGGGTTGGCGGTCGGCGTGCCGAATGTCTTGAAGACCCTGGCGCGCTTGGGCGTAAGTCGCGAATTCCCGGCGTTCCCGTCGATGTTGCTCGGTGCCGGTGGCATGACCCCGATCGAAGTGGCGACCATGTACCAGACACTGGCCAACGGCGGGTTCAATACGCCGATGCGCGGGATTCGCAGCGTGCTGACGGCCGAGGGCGAGCCGCTCAAGCGTTATCCCTTCCAGATTCAGCAGCAATTCGATCCCGCGTCTATTTACCTGATCCAGAGCGCCATGCAACGGGTCATGCGTGAAGGCACCGGTAGTTCGGTTTACAACGTGTTGCCGAAGACCCTGACCCTGGCCGGCAAAACCGGTACCAGTAACGATTCGCGGGACAGCTGGTTCGCCGGTTTCAGTCAGGATCTGCTGGCGGTGGTCTGGCTGGGGCGCGATGATAACGGCAAGACGCCGTTCACCGGTGCTACCGGTGCGTTGCAGGTCTGGACCAGTTTCATGCGCAAGGCCGATCCGCTGCCGCTGGACATGCCGCAGCCGGACAACATTGTTCAGGCGTGGGTCGATTCGCGCACCGGGCAAGGTTCTGAAGGCAGCTGCCCAGGCGCAGTGCAGATGCCGTATATTCGCGGCAGCGAACCGCCTCCTGGTCCCGCTTGCGGTGGCGAAGGCCCTGCTTCCGGCGAATCGGTGATGGATTGGGTCAAGGGCTGGATGAATTAAGTGAAGAGGGTTTCAAGTGAACAAGTGGTTGATTCCAGCAGTGACCGCCGTGGCTTTGCTCAGCGGCTGCTCCACCGTACAGCGTGGTTCGATTCCGGTTGTGGATTCCGGCAGCGCCGTTTCGAACAGTGAACGGATACAGGCGAATGGCGGTTACCGTCAGACGACGGTAAAACGTTCTGTGCAAGGCCAGACTCAGGCAATCCCGCAAGGTGACACTGGCGTTGTGGTGATGGTGCCGGGTGGTGGCGCTGTTTCCTCGGCCCCGATCAGCACTTCGCCGATTACCCCGGGCCCGATCACTCCGGGGCCGATCGATACCTCGCCGGTCCAGTCGGCACCGATCAACCAGGGCAGCTACAGCATGCCATCGACGCCGAGCGGGATTCCTTCGGCGAGTTCCGGTGGCTTGTCTGCCGATGAGCAACTGGACGGTCCGGTCCTGGCGTTGTTGACCACTGCCCAGCAGCAACAGGCCAGCGGCGACCTTAATGGCGCGTCCTCCAGTCTCGAGCGCGCCCAGCGTGTCGCGCCGCGTGAGCCGCAAGTGCTTTATCGCCTGGCCCAGGTGCGTATGGCCCAAGGCGATGCGGCACAGGCCGAGCAATTCGCTCGTCGTGGTTTGACGTTCGCCAGTGGTCGTCCGGCCCTTCAGGCCAGCCTGTGGGAATTGATCGCCCAGGCTCGTGAGAAGCAGGGTGATTCCGCCGGTGCAGCGTTGGCACGTCAGAAGGCCAAGGTCTCGCTGTGATGGATGCACGCTTCCCGAAGATTGCCGAGCAGTTGCTGTTGATCGAGCGTGAACTGCGCGTTCAGGGCTGGTGGGACGATGTTGCACCGTCCGCCGAAGCGCTATCCAGTGTCGAGCCGTTTTCGGTGGATACGCTGGATTTCGAGCAATGGCTGCAATGGATCTTCCTGCCGCGGATGAAGACCATCCTTGAACAGGATCTGCCGCTGCCCAACGCATCGGGGATCCAGGAGATGGCCGAAATGGTCTTCGCCGCCCGCAACGTCCAGGGCAAGGATCGGCAGCTACAGGTCTTGCTCAAAGAATTCGACCTGTTGATCAGCGCCTCCCGCTGACCCCGGTCCGTTGTAGGAGCTGTCGAGTGAGGTTGCGATTTTTTGACTTTGTTTTTAAAAGCAAAATCAAAAGATCGCAGCTTCGTTTCACTCGACAGCTCCTACAGTACCTACTGGCAGTTTTTCCCAATCTGTTTCTGTGCTTCGGTCATGCGCTCCTGACGTTGTTGGTCGGTCAGGCGGCGCGTCTCGCCGTCGACCTCCTCCCGTAATCGCGGATTATTCTGCAGTTGAGCCAGGTTCGTTCGGGCCTGTTCGCAGAATGCTTTCAGCTGGTCTTGCTGCTCGGCGACCTGTTTTTTCACTTTGTTGTCGATAGCCCGTTGATCGCCTATGGCGTTGCTGCGCGCTGGCGTACTCGGTTTGCCGACGGGCGGGGCGGGCGTCACCACGAGGGTGGGCTCCTGGCCTGGGGGCGGTTGCGCATCAAAATGGGTAACGCCCTGGGCATCGACCCATTTATAGATCTGACCCGCCATGCACAAAGGGCTCAGGCTGATCAGCAAGCCGGCGGTGAAGAAGAACGTTCGCATGCCATTTCCTTGTCATGGGTGCGCAATCGAAGCTAACACAGTTGCGGTTTAAAGGTTTTTTCTTGCGTTCTCATGCGCTTAGTTCGAATAAAGCACATTGACGGCTTGACTTGCGATGGGCGAAACAGAAGAATCCAAAGTCCGCTGTAGAGGGACTGCCAGAAGCAGACCCACTCGGTAGATCATGAGGCGCACATCCGCGCCGACCTGTTACACCCGCAACGCGTTACCTCGCGCTGGGTGGGAAAGGCCCGCAACACTTGGGACGATCCCAATACTTGCTCAGTCAGTGCTGACGTAGTCGGCGACCACCGTCGCTCATGCTCTGCCGAGAAGTAAACCTATTAAGACCCGTCCTCTGTGTATGTGGGCGGTATTCTGGCGTTTTAGAGGTGAACAACGTGGAGCTTTTATCTGGCGGTGAGATGCTCGTCCGCTTTTTGCGTGACGAAGGCGTCAAATATATCTACGGGTACCCGGGTGGTGCTCTTCTTCATGTCTATGATGCCCTGTTCAAAGAACCGGAAGTGACCCACATCCTGGTTCGTCACGAGCAGGCTGCGACCCATATGGCTGACGGTTATGCCCGTGCCACCGGTAAAGCCGGTGTGGTACTGGTCACCTCCGGCCCGGGCGCAACCAACGCCATCACCGGTATTGCCACGGCCTACATGGACTCCATTCCGATGGTGATCATTTCCGGCCAGGTGCCTAGCACCTTGGTAGGCACCGATGCATTCCAGGAAACCGACATGATCGGTATCTCCCGGCCGATCGTGAAGCACAGCTTCATGATCAAGCATGCGTCGGAAATCCCGGAAGTCATGAAGAAGGCGTTCTACCTGGCGCAATCCGGTCGTCCTGGTCCGGTCGTTGTCGATATCCCGAAAGACATGACCAACCCGGCCGAGAAGTTCGAATATATCTTCCCGAAAAAAGCCAAGCTGCGTTCCTACAGTCCGGCCGTTCGCGGTCACTCCGGGCAAATCCGCAAGGCAGCCGAAATGCTCCTGGCGGCCAAGCGTCCTGTACTTTATGCAGGCGGCGGCGTGATTCTCGGTGGTGGCTCCGCACCGCTGACCGAACTGGCGAAGATGCTCAACCTGCCAGTGACCAATACCCTGATGGGCCTGGGTGCCTACCCTGGCACCGACCGTCAGTTCATTGGCATGCTCGGCATGCACGGCAGCTACACCGCCAACCTGGCGATGCACCATGCCGATGTGATCCTTGCAGTCGGCGCACGTTTCGATGACCGCGTGATCAACGGCCCGGCCAAGTTCTGTCCGAATGCCAAGATCATTCACATCGACATCGATCCGGCTTCGATCTCCAAGACCATCAAGGCAGACGTTCCTATCGTCGGTCCGGTCGAGAGTGTCCTGACCGAAATGGTCGCGATCCTCAAGGAAATCGGCGAGACCCCGAACAAGGAGTCCGTTGCCAGCTGGTGGAAGCAAGTTGATGAGTGGCGCGGTGACCGCGGCCTGTTCCCTTATGACAAGGGCGACGGCAGCGTGATCAAGCCGCAGACCGTGATCGAAACCCTGTGCGAAGTGACCAAGGGCGACGCCTTTGTGACCTCCGACGTGGGTCAGCACCAAATGTTCGCTGCGCAGTACTACACATTCAACAAGCCAAACCGTTGGATCAACTCCGGTGGCCTGGGCACCATGGGCTTCGGTTTTCCGGCGGCCATGGGCATCAAGTTGAGCTTCCCGGATGATGACGTCGCCTGCGTAACGGGCGAGGGCAGCATCCAGATGAACATTCAGGAACTGTCGACCTGCCTGCAATACGGTTTGCCGGTGAAGATCGTCATTCTGAACAACGGTGTACTGGGTATGGTTCGCCAGTGGCAGGACATGAGTTATGGCAGCCGCCACTCGCACTCCTACATGGAATCGTTGCCTGACTTCGTCAAGCTGGCCGAGGCCTATGGTCACGTTGGCGTGCGCATCACCGAATCGAAAGATTTGAAGTCGAAGATGGAAGAGGCGTTCGCCATGAAAGATCGCCTGGTGGTTATCGATATTTCGGTCGACACCAGCGAGCACGTCTACCCGATGCAGATCAAAGACGGCTCCATGCGCGATATGTGGCTGAGCAAGACGGAGCGTACTTAATCATGCGGCACATTATTTCCTTGCTTCTGGAAAACGAACCGGGCGCTCTGTCTCGTGTAGTCGGCCTGTTCTCGCAGCGCAACTACAACATCGAAAGCCTGACCGTGGCTCCCACCGAAGACCCGACCCTGTCGCGTCTGACGCTGACCACTGTCGGCCATGATGAAGTCATCGAACAGATCACCAAGAACCTGAACAAGCTGATCGAAGTGGTAAAACTGGTCGACCTGTCGGAGAGTGCTCACATCGAGCGCGAACTGATGCTGGTCAAGGTCAAGGCCACCGGCGCCCAGCGCGCCGAGATCAAGCGCACCACCGATATTTATCGTGGGCAGATCGTTGATGTCAGCGCTAGCGTGTATACCGTTCAATTGACCGGTACCAGCGATAAGCTCGACAGCTTCATTCAATCGATCGGGACTGCCTCGATTCTGGAAACCGTACGCAGTGGCGTCACCGGGATTGCCCGCGGCGACAAAGTACTGAGCATCTAAACCAAATTAGCGAATGGCCTGAACGGCCAGGATATAGAGGGGAATTTCATGAAAGTTTATTACGAAAAAGACTGCGACCTGTCGATCATCCAGGGCAAGAAAGTTGCCATCATCGGTTACGGTTCCCAGGGCCACGCTCAAGCGTGCAACCTGAAAGACTCCGGCGTTGACGTTACTGTTGGTCTGCGTAAAGGTTCGGCTACTGTTGCCAAAGCTGAAGCCCACGGCCTGAAAGTGACTGACGTTGCTTCCGCCGTAGCGGCTGCCGACCTGGTCATGATCCTGACCCCGGACGAGTTCCAGTCTGCCCTGTACAAGAACGAAATCGAGCCGAACATCAAGAAAGGCGCCACTCTGGCCTTCTCCCACGGTTTCGCGATTCACTACAACCAGGTTGTGCCACGTGCTGACCTCGACGTGATCATGATCGCGCCGAAAGCTCCGGGCCACACCGTGCGTTCCGAGTTCGTCAAAGGCGGCGGTATCCCTGACCTGATCGCTATCTACCAGGATGCTTCGGGCAACGCCAAAAACGTTGCACTGTCCTACGCCGCTGGCGTTGGTGGCGGTCGTACCGGCATCATCGAAACCACCTTCAAGGACGAGACCGAAACCGACCTGTTCGGCGAACAAGCCGTTCTGTGCGGCGGTACCGTTGAACTGGTAAAAGCCGGTTTCGAAACCCTGGTTGAAGCTGGCTACGCGCCGGAAATGGCCTACTTCGAATGCCTGCACGAACTGAAGCTGATCGTTGACCTCATGTACGAAGGCGGTATCGCCAACATGAACTACTCGATCTCCAACAACGCCGAGTACGGCGAGTACGTGACCGGTCCGGAAGTGATCAACGCCGAATCCCGTCAGGCCATGCGCAACGCCCTGAAACGTATTCAGGACGGCGAATACGCCAAGATGTTCATCAGCGAAGGCGCCACCGGCTATCCTTCGATGACCGCCAAGCGTCGTAACAACGCCGCTCACGGTATCGAAATCATCGGTGAGCAACTGCGCTCCATGATGCCGTGGATCGGTGCCAACAAGATCGTCGACAAAGCCAAGAACTAAGTCCCGAGCTTGTACGGAAAACGCGGCCTAGGCCGCGTTTTTTCGTTTGGATCCGCCGGTTCTGGTATAAAGCTGCATTGTTTGTAGCCGAACCGTCGTCCCAGACACCTGTCGAAACTTTCCACCCGTTACAAGGTAAATGTCCATGAGCGAACGTCCCGAAGAGCCAAAGCAGGCTTCTGACGCCGAAAGCCTTCTGCCCATCGATGAACACATCGAAGAAGGGCATGACGCTGAAGGTCGTAAAGTCCGGCATCGTGGTATCTATCTTCTGCCGAATCTGTTCACCACTGCGAACCTCTTCGCAGGGTTCTATTCCATCATCAACTCGATGAGCGCCCAGAGTGCCTTGAGTGCCGGTGATGCCATCGGCGCGAGCAAATATTTTGCGTTTGCCGCGATCGCGATTTTCGTCGCCATGGTGCTCGACGGCCTCGACGGTCGTGTTGCCCGTATGACCAATACCCAAAGCGCTTTCGGTGCCGAGTACGACTCGCTGTCGGACATGGTTGCCTTTGGTGTGGCGCCGGCATTGTTGGCATTCGGCTGGGCCTTGGGCGATATGGGCAAGGTCGGCTGGATGGTGGCCTTCATCTATGTAGCGGGGGCGGCATTACGTCTGGCACGTTTCAACACCCAGGTCGGCACCGCAGACAAACGTTACTTCATCGGTCTGGCCAGCCCGGCTGCCGCCGGTGTGGTTGCGGGCATTGTCTGGGCATTCAGCGACTACGGCATTCAGGGTTCCAAGATGTCGTTCCTGGTTGCACTGATGGTTGCCGCCGCTGGCATGCTGATGGTCAGTAACATCAAGTACAACAGCTTCAAGGAGCTGGACCTGAAAGGGCGCGTTCCCTTTGTCGCGATCCTTGCGGTGGTATTGGTATTCGCCGTTGTGTTCAGTGATCCGCCGCGCATCCTGCTGCTGGTGTTCCTCGGCTATGCGGCTTCCGGGCCGGTCCAGTACCTGTTGCGCCTTCGTAGGCACAAAAAAGCCGAGTGATGTAATTTCCCTCATACTCCGCAGTCTATGGGTGCATCTGTCCTCCAAAGCTGCGGAGTTGTCATGCTGATCAAAGTCCCCAAAGCGTCTGACTGTCATGAGTCGGACGTCACGCCTGAATCCCTCTACCTTTCTCGTCGCAGTGTATTAGGTGCCGCCGTCGCCGGTTTGGCAGTGAGCAGTCTGCCGCGTTGGGCGAGTGCCGACGATGTTGCGCGTTATGCTGATGTCGAGCCTGGCAAGGCGCCCTCCTGGTTTTCCGAAAAGCTTCCTTCTACCAGATGGGGGGCGGTCAACGTCAAAGACGAGGCGATCACACCTTTCAAGGATGCGACCCACTACAACAACTTCTATGAGTTCGGTACCGATAAAGGTGATCCTGCGGCCAACGCCGGTGCGCTGAAAACCGAACCCTGGAGCGTGGTGGTGGACGGGGAGGTGGGGAAGCCGGGGCGGTATGCGCTGGAAGACTTCATGAAGCCTTATCAACTGGAAGAACGCATCTATCGTCTTCGCTGTGTAGAGGCTTGGTCGATGGTTATTCCGTGGATCGGTTTTCCCATCTCTGCCTTGCTCAAGGAAGTTGAGCCAACGTCCAAAGCTAAATTCATTCGCTTCGAAACCTTGCAGGATTCCAAGAGTATGCCTGGGCAGCGTTCCGGCTTTGCCTTGATCGACTGGCCTTATGTAGAAGGGTTGCGTCTGGATGAAGCGATGAATCCGTTGGCGATTCTTGCTGTGGGCATGTACGGGCGTGAGTTGCCGAATCAGAACGGTGCGCCGCTGCGTCTGGTGGTGCCTTGGAAGTACGGCTTCAAGAGCATTAAATCCATCGTGCGGATCAGCTTGGTCAGCGAGCAGCCGAAAACCACTTGGCAGAGTATCGCCTCGGATGAGTATGGCTTTTATGCGAACGTGAACCCGACAGTCGATCACCCGCGTTGGACCCAGGCGCGGGAAAGGCGTTTGCCGAGCGGACTGTTCAAGCCCAATGTGCGGGACACGCAAATGTTCAATGGCTACTCGGATGAAGTCGCTTCTCTCTATACAGGGCTCGATCTGCGGAAGAATTACTGATGCGATATCCGTTCTGGCGTATTGGCGTCTTCATCGCTGCAGCGATTTGGCCGCTGCTTTGGTTGTATCAGGCCTTGGGAGATGTGTTGGGGCCAGATCCGGGCAAGGTACTGGTTGATCGCCTAGGGCTGGGGACGCTTGTCCTGCTACTCATTACATTAAGCATGACGCCTTTGCAGAAACTCACGGGTTGGGCGGGGTGGATTGCTGTTCGACGGCAGTTGGGGTTGTGGTGCTTCGCTTATGTGGTTCTGCATTTGAGCGGTTACACCGCGTTCATCCTTGGCTTTGATTGGTCGCAGCTGGGTATCGAGTTGCGCAAGCGGCCGTACATTATTGTCGGGGTCCTGGGATTTCTCTGTTTGTTGGCATTGGCGGTTACCTCCAATCGCTACAGTCAGCGGCGTTTGGGTTCTCGCTGGAAGAAGTTGCATCGGTTGGTCTATGTGGTTCTCGGGCTTGGATTGCTGCATATGTTGTGGATCGTGCGTGCCGATCTGAAGGAGTGGGCGATCTATGCTTTTATAGGTGCGTTGTTGTTGGTGTTGAGATTGCCGCCTGTAACCCGCCGGATTCCACGTTTAACAGCTAAAAAGGCACCTTCTGCCAGAAAGGCGTAATCAGGGGTTGACGGCAGATTCTGGAAGTCTATAATTCGCCCCACTTCCGGCGCAGTCGAAACGGAAAACTCCTTGGTAAACAAAGAGTTACGCAGTTTTCGACAGCGGTTACGCTTCAGTTCATCGAAGCCAGAAGGAGTTGGTAAGGCCGTGTGTTTTCGCCTTATTGACGGTTCGATCATCTCGGTCGAAAGCGGAGAAAAAGAGGTGTTGACAGCAGCGAGTAACGCTGTAGAATTCGCCTCCCGCTAACGAGAGATCGGAAGCGCAAGTGGTTGAAGTTGTTAAAGATTTCCAAGCGAAACTTTGAAAACTTCTGAAAATAACCGCTTGACAGCAACAGAGGCTGCTGTAGAATGCGCGCCTCGGTTGAGACGAAAGATCTTAACCAACCGCTCTTTAACAACTGAATCAAGCAATTCGTGTGGGTGCTTGTGGAGTCAGACTGATAGTCAACAAGATTATCAGCATCACAAGTTACTCCGCGAGAAATCAAAGATGTAACCAACGATTGCTGAGCCAAGTTTAGGGTTTCTTAAAAACCCAAAGATGTTTGAACTGAAGAGTTTGATCATGGCTCAGATTGAACGCTGGCGGCAGGCCTAACACATGCAAGTCGAGCGGCAGCACGGGTACTTGTACCTGGTGGCGAGCGGCGGACGGGTGAGTAATGCCTAGGAATCTGCCTGGTAGTGGGGGATAACGCTCGGAAACGGACGCTAATACCGCATACGTCCTACGGGAGAAAGCAGGGGACCTTCGGGCCTTGCGCTATCAGATGAGCCTAGGTCGGATTAGCTAGTTGGTGAGGTAATGGCTCACCAAGGCGACGATCCGTAACTGGTCTGAGAGGATGATCAGTCACACTGGAACTGAGACACGGTCCAGACTCCTACGGGAGGCAGCAGTGGGGAATATTGGACAATGGGCGAAAGCCTGATCCAGCCATGCCGCGTGTGTGAAGAAGGTCTTCGGATTGTAAAGCACTTTAAGTTGGGAGGAAGGGCAGTTACCTAATACGTAATTGTTTTGACGTTACCGACAGAATAAGCACCGGCTAACTCTGTGCCAGCAGCCGCGGTAATACAGAGGGTGCAAGCGTTAATCGGAATTACTGGGCGTAAAGCGCGCGTAGGTGGTTCGTTAAGTTGGATGTGAAATCCCCGGGCTCAACCTGGGAACTGCATTCAAAACTGACGAGCTAGAGTATGGTAGAGGGTGGTGGAATTTCCTGTGTAGCGGTGAAATGCGTAGATATAGGAAGGAACACCAGTGGCGAAGGCGACCACCTGGACTGATACTGACACTGAGGTGCGAAAGCGTGGGGAGCAAACAGGATTAGATACCCTGGTAGTCCACGCCGTAAACGATGTCAACTAGCCGTTGGGAGCCTTGAGCTCTTAGTGGCGCAGCTAACGCATTAAGTTGACCGCCTGGGGAGTACGGCCGCAAGGTTAAAACTCAAATGAATTGACGGGGGCCCGCACAAGCGGTGGAGCATGTGGTTTAATTCGAAGCAACGCGAAGAACCTTACCAGGCCTTGACATCCAATGAACTTTCCAGAGATGGATTGGTGCCTTCGGGAACATTGAGACAGGTGCTGCATGGCTGTCGTCAGCTCGTGTCGTGAGATGTTGGGTTAAGTCCCGTAACGAGCGCAACCCTTGTCCTTAGTTACCAGCACGTCATGGTGGGCACTCTAAGGAGACTGCCGGTGACAAACCGGAGGAAGGTGGGGATGACGTCAAGTCATCATGGCCCTTACGGCCTGGGCTACACACGTGCTACAATGGTCGGTACAGAGGGTTGCCAAGCCGCGAGGTGGAGCTAATCCCAGAAAACCGATCGTAGTCCGGATCGCAGTCTGCAACTCGACTGCGTGAAGTCGGAATCGCTAGTAATCGCGAATCAGAATGTCGCGGTGAATACGTTCCCGGGCCTTGTACACACCGCCCGTCACACCATGGGAGTGGGTTGCACCAGAAGTAGCTAGTCTAACCTTCGGGAGGACGGTTACCACGGTGTGATTCATGACTGGGGTGAAGTCGTAACAAGGTAGCCGTAGGGGAACCTGCGGCTGGATCACCTCCTTAATCGACGACATCAGCTGCTCCATAAGTTCCCACACGAATTGCTTGATTCATTGAAGAAGACGATAAGAAGCAGCCCGAAATTGGGTCTGTAGCTCAGTTGGTTAGAGCGCACCCCTGATAAGGGTGAGGTCGGCAGTTCGAATCTGCCCAGACCCACCAATTTTGTGTGGGAAACGCCTGTAGAAATACGGGGCCATAGCTCAGCTGGGAGAGCGCCTGCCTTGCACGCAGGAGGTCAACGGTTCGATCCCGTTTGGCTCCACCACTACTGCTTCTGTTTGTTGAAAGCTTAGAAATGAGCATTCCACCAAGACGGTGATGAATGTTGATTTCTAGTCTTTGATTAGATCGTTCTTTAAAAATTTGGGTATGTGATAGAAAGATAGACTGAACGTTACTTTCACTGGTAACGGATCAGGCTAAGGTAAAATTTGTGAGTTTAATCGCGAATTTTCGGCGAATGTCGTCTTCACAGTATAACCAGATTGCTTGGGGTTATATGGTCAAGTGAAGAAGCGCATACGGTGGATGCCTTGGCAGTCAGAGGCGATGAAAGACGTGGTAGCCTGCGAAAAGCTTCGGGGAGTCGGCAAACAGACTTTGATCCGGAGATGTCTGAATGGGGGAACCCACCTAACATAAGTTAGGTATCTTAAGCTGAATACATAGGCTTAAGAAGCGAACCAGGGGAACTGAAACATCTAAGTACCCTGAGGAAAAGAAATCAACCGAGATTCCCTTAGTAGTGGCGAGCGAACGGGGACTAGCCCTTAAGTGGCTTTGAGATTAGCGGAACGCTCTGGAAAGTGCGGCCATAGTGGGTGATAGCCCTGTACGCGAAAATCTCTTGGTCATGAAATCGAGTAGGACGGAGCACGAGAAACTTTGTCTGAATATGGGGGGACCATCCTCCAAGGCTAAATACTACTGACTGACCGATAGTGAACTAGTACCGTGAGGGAAAGGCGAAAAGAACCCCGGAGAGGGGAGTGAAATAGATCCTGAAACCGTATGCGTACAAGCAGTGGGAGCCCACTTTGTTGGGTGACTGCGTACCTTTTGTATAATGGGTCAGCGACTTATTTTCAGTGGCGAGCTTAACCGAATAGGGGAGGCGTAGCGAAAGCGAGTCTTAATAGGGCGTCTAGTCGCTGGGAATAGACCCGAAACCGGGCGATCTATCCATGGGCAGGTTGAAGGTTGGGTAACACTAACTGGAGGACCGAACCGACTACCGTTGAAAAGTTAGCGGATGACCTGTGGATCGGAGTGAAAGGCTAATCAAGCTCGGAGATAGCTGGTTCTCCTCGAAAGCTATTTAGGTAGCGCCTCATGTATCACTGTAGGGGGTAGAGCACTGTTTCGGCTAGGGGGTCATCCCGACTTACCAAACCGATGCAAACTCCGAATACCTACAAGTGCCGAGCATGGGAGACACACGGCGGGTGCTAACGTCCGTCGTGAAAAGGGAAACAACCCAGACCGTCAGCTAAGGTCCCAAAGTTATGGTTAAGTGGGAAACGATGTGGGAAGGCTTAGACAGCTAGGAGGTTGGCTTAGAAGCAGCCACCCTTTAAAGAAAGCGTAATAGCTCACTAGTCGAGTCGGCCTGCGCGGAAGATGTAACGGGGCTCAAACCATACACCGAAGCTACGGGTATCACTTAGGTGATGCGGTAGAGGAGCGTTCTGTAAGCCTGTGAAGGTGAGTTGAGAAGCTTGCTGGAGGTATCAGAAGTGCGAATGCTGACATGAGTAACGACAATGGGTGTGAAAAACACCCACGCCGAAAGACCAAGGTTTCCTGCGCAACGTTAATCGACGCAGGGTTAGTCGGTCCCTAAGGCGAGGCTGAAAAGCGTAGTCGATGGAAAACAGGTTAATATTCCTGTACTTCTGGTTATTGCGATGGAGGGACGGAGAAGGCTAGGCCAGCTTGGCGTTGGTTGTCCAAGTTTAAGGTGGTAGGCTGGAATCTTAGGTAAATCCGGGATTCTAAGGCCGAGAGCTGATGACGAGTGTACTTTTAGTACACGAAGTGGTTGATGCCATGCTTCCAAGAAAAGCTTCTAAGCTTCAGGTAACCAGGAACCGTACCCCAAACCGACACAGGTGGTTGGGTAGAGAATACCAAGGCGCTTGAGAGAACTCGGGTGAAGGAACTAGGCAAAATGGCACCGTAACTTCGGGAGAAGGTGCGCCGGTGAGGGTGAAGCATTTACTGCGTAAGCCCACGCCGGTCGAAGATACCAGGCCGCTGCGACTGTTTATTAAAAACACAGCACTCTGCAAACACGAAAGTGGACGTATAGGGTGTGACGCCTGCCCGGTGCCGGAAGGTTAATTGATGGGGTTAGCTAACGCGAAGCTCTTGATCGAAGCCCCGGTAAACGGCGGCCGTAACTATAACGGTCCTAAGGTAGCGAAATTCCTTGTCGGGTAAGTTCCGACCTGCACGAATGGCGTAACGATGGCGGCGCTGTCTCCACCCGAGACTCAGTGAAATTGAAATCGCTGTGAAGATGCAGTGTATCCGCGGCTAGACGGAAAGACCCCGTGAACCTTTACTATAGCTTTGCACTGGACTTTGAATTTGCTTGTGTAGGATAGGTGGGAGGCTTTGAAGCGTGGACGCCAGTTCGCGTGGAGCCAACCTTGAAATACCACCCTGGCAACTTTGAGGTTCTAACTCAGGTCCGTTATCCGGATCGAGGACAGTGTATGGTGGGTAGTTTGACTGGGGCGGTCTCCTCCTAAAGAGTAACGGAGGAGTACGAAGGTGCGCTCAGACCGGTCGGAAATCGGTCGTAGAGTATAAAGGCAAAAGCGCGCTTGACTGCGAGACAGACACGTCGAGCAGGTACGAAAGTAGGTCTTAGTGATCCGGTGGTTCTGTATGGAAGGGCCATCGCTCAACGGATAAAAGGTACTCCGGGGATAACAGGCTGATACCGCCCAAGAGTTCATATCGACGGCGGTGTTTGGCACCTCGATGTCGGCTCATCACATCCTGGGGCTGAAGCCGGTCCCAAGGGTATGGCTGTTCGCCATTTAAAGTGGTACGCGAGCTGGGTTTAGAACGTCGTGAGACAGTTCGGTCCCTATCTGCCGTGGACGTTTGAGATTTGAGAGGGGCTGCTCCTAGTACGAGAGGACCGGAGTGGACGAACCTCTGGTGTTCCGGTTGTCACGCCAGTGGCATTGCCGGGTAGCTATGTTCGGAATAGATAACCGCTGAAAGCATCTAAGCGGGAAACTAGCCTCAAGATGAGATCTCACTGGGACCTTGAGTCCCCTGAAGGGCCGTCGAAGACTACGACGTTGATAGGTTGGGTGTGTAAGCGCTGTGAGGCGTTGAGCTAACCAATACTAATTGCCCGTGAGGCTTGACCATATAACACCCAAGCAATTTGCTGACCTGAGAAGGCACCAGATTGCGGTGTGTGAAGACGAAACGAACCGAAAGTTTGTGACACTCACGAAACACCAGATCTATCACATACCCATTCGCTGGAGCGTGATCTCGCAAGAGAGAACGACCTGGCTACCGAATTTCTTGACGACCATAGAGCATTGGAACCACCTGATCCCATCCCGAACTCAGCAGTGAAACGATGCATCGCCGATGGTAGTGTGGGGTTTCCCCATGTGAGAGTAGGTCATCGTCAAGATTAAATTCCGAAACCCCTATCTGCGTATGCAGGTAGGGGTTTTGTTTGTCCGCTGGAAAAAGCACTCTGGCGACAGCACAAAATTGCACAGTTATTTTCGAGTCAGGACACTAGAATAGGTCCAACTTTTTTGGAGCCAGAGCCTCTATGCCAGATCCGGTTGACGCCCCAGGGCTGTCAGATTTACCGCTGGACGACTTGGTAGCGTGTCATGAGTGCGACTTGCTGATGCGCAAGCCTGAGCTTGCTCATGGTGAGAAAGCCATTTGTGTACGTTGCGGTTATGAGCTGTATGCCCATCGACACAATGTCGTGCAGCGCAGTCTCGCCTTGGTCATCGCCGCACTGTTGTTGTTTATTCCAGCGAACTTTTTACCCATCATGCAGCTCCATCTACTCGGACAGTCGTCGCACGACACTGTCTGGAGCGGCGTTGTCGGTCTGTTCGATACGGGTATGCAAGGCGTAGCGGTTGTGGTGTTTCTCTGCAGCATGGGGATTCCGCTGCTCAAGCTGCTTTGCCAGCTGTTCGTGTTGCTGAGTATTCGCTTCGATCTCGGACGTAGTTACGGCTTGCTGCTCTACCGCATTTATCACCATCTACGGGACTGGGGGATGCTCGAGGTTTACCTCATGGGCGTACTGGTTGCGATCGTCAAATTGGCCGATATGGCAGCGATCACCGTAGGTCTTGGTCTGGCGTGTTTTATTAGTTTGTTGTTAGTCCAGGTCTGGTTGGAAGTGGTGATGTCGCCGCACCAGATCTGGCAGGCTCTATCAGGAGAAGATGCCCATGCGGGCGATTGATGCAGGCATTCTGATTTGTGCCGAATGCCATGAGTTGAACAAGCAGGAAGCTGATACAGACGAGCAGGTCTGCACCCGCTGCGGTGCGCTGGTTCATGCCCGCCGCCCGAACAGCCTGATGCGTACCTGGGCGTTGTTGATCACAGGCGCGATTCTCTACATCCCGGCCAATGTTCTGCCGATCATGACCGTCAGTTCCCTGGGCCAGGGCGATCCTAGCACCATCATGTCCGGTGTGATCCAACTGGTTCAGCACGGCATGATTCCAATCGCGGCCGTGGTTTTTATCGCCAGTATTCTGGTACCCACGTTCAAGCTGGTGGGGATAGGTTTGCTGCTGTTTTCGGTGCAACGCCGCCAGCCACTCTCGGCACGCCAGCGCATTTGGATGTACCGCTTCATCGAGTTCATCGGTCGCTGGTCAATGCTGGATATCTTTGTAATCGCCATCCTGGTGGCGGTTGTGAATTTCGGACGGCTTGCCAGCGTCGAAGCCAACCTTGGTGCCATCGCCTTCGCCAGTGTGGTGATTCTGACGATGCTTGCCGCAGTAACTTTCGATCCCCGACTGATTTGGGATAACACGGAGTCGGACGACGACCATGACTGATTTGCCTAAAGCGAAAACCCGACCGGCCTCGAACTGGTCCGCCATTTGGGTGTTGCCCCTGATTGCCTTGATCATTGGCGGCTGGCTCGGCTGGCGTGCCTACAGCGAGACGGGCATCGAGATTCAGGTGCGCTTCGAAAGCGGTGAAGGCGTTCAGGCCAACAAGACTGAAGTCGTTTACAAAGGCATGTCGGTCGGTAAGGTGAAAGCCCTCAAACTCGATGACGAAGGCAGCTCAAAAGGGGTAATTGCCACCATCGAGATGAACAAGGACGTGGAGCAATACCTCAGGACCAGCACGCGTTTCTGGCTGGTCAAACCGAGCGTGAGTCTGGCCGGTATCACGGGCCTGGAGACGCTGGTCTCGGGTAACTACGTGGCCGTCAGCCCGGGCGAAGGCGAGCCGACCCGCAAGTTCAAGGCTCTGGCCCAAGAGCCTCCGCTCTCGGACGCCCAACCCGGCCTGCACCTGACCATCAAGGCCGATCGCCTCGGCTCGCTGAATCGCGGCAGCCCAGTGTTCTACAAGCAGATCCAGGTCGGTCAGATCAAAAGCTACGTGCTGTCCGCAGACCAAAGTACAGTCGAACTCAAAGTCTTCATTGAACCGACCTACGCCAGCCTTGTACGCAAACACACACGTTTCTGGAATGCCAGCGGCATCAGTATCGACGCCAACCTTTCTGGTGTGAAAGTGCGTAGCGAGTCCCTCGCCAGCATCGTCGCCGGTGGGATTGCATTTGCCACTCCAGAGAACCGCAAGGATAGCCCGCCCACCGATCCGAGCCTGCCGTTCCGTCTCTATGAGGATTTCGATGCGGCCGCAGCGGGAATTCGGGTCAAGGTCAAACTCAGCGATTTCGAAGGCCTGCAGGCCGGCCGTACGCCGGTGATGTACAAGGGCATTCAGGTCGGCAATCTGAAAACGCTCAAGATTGATCCGGACCTGTCCAGTGCGACCGCTGAGTTGACTCTGGATCCGCTGGCCGAGGAGTACTTGGTCACCGGCACGCAGTTCTGGGTGGTCAAACCATCGATTTCGCTCGCTGGTATTACCGGCCTGGAAGCGCTGGTCAAAGGTAACTACATCGCCGTGCGGCCTGGCGACAAGGGCGGTGCACCGCAGCGCGAGTTTGAAGCCCGGGCCAAGGCGCCGCCGCTGGATCTTCGTTCGCCAGGCCTGCACCTGGTGCTGTTCACCGAGAACCTTGGTTCACTGGAAGTCGGCAGTCCGATTCTCTACAAACAGGTCAAGGTCGGTTCGGTTCAGAGCTATCAATTCTCCCGCACAAAAAAGCAGCTGGTGATCGGGGTGCATATCGAGAAGGAATACGAAGGGCTGGTCAACGCCTCGACACGTTTCTGGAATGCCAGCGGCATCACGCTCACCGGTGGGTTGACCGGCGGCATCCAGGTCAAAAGTGAGTCGTTGCAGAGCCTGATGGCCGGTGGCATCGCCTTCGAAACCCCGGAAGCCAAAGCGCCATTGCAAAAGCGTATTCCACGTTTCCGCCTGCATGCCAACCATGATGAGGCAACGCAGAAAGGCACTATGGTGACGATCAAGGTCGATCGCGCCGATGGCCTGCGCAGTGGCACGCCGGTTCGATTCAAAGGCCTGGACGTGGGCAAGATTGAGGACGTCGACCTCAGTGATGACCTTCAATCAGTACTGCTGACCGCGCGAATCACAGAAGTGCCGGAGCGTATCGCTCGGGTCGGCAGTCAGTTCTGGGTGGTCAAACCTGAGCTCGGCCTGATTAAAACCTCGAACCTCGAGACTTTGGTCACCGGGCAATACATCGAAGTGCAACCGGCGCCGAAGAACCTCGGCCCGCAGAAGACCTTCGTGGCCTTGACCAATCCTCCGGAAACCGCCAAAGAAGAGGCTGGTTTAAGTTTGGTGTTGAGCGCTGCTCGTCGAGGTTCGCTGAAGACTGGCGTCCCCGTCACCTATCGCGAAATAACGGTAGGCAAGGTGACCGGTTATGAGTTGGGCCAGACGGCTGATCGAGTATTGGTACACATACTGATCGAGCCGAAATATGCACCGCTGGTGCGCAGTGGCACGCGGTTCTGGAACACCAGTGGTTTTGGTTTCGACTACGGCTTGTTCAAAGGCGCGACAATACGCACTGAGTCGCTGGAGACGCTTGTTCAGGGCGGCATTGCTTTTGCCACACCGGATGGCGACCGCATGGGTGTTCCGGCGCGGCCCGAGCAAACGTTCCCGCTGTTCGACCAGTTCGAAGATGAGTGGCTGACCTGGGCGCCGAAGATCACAATCGGCAAGTAGTTTATCGGCGTCTGTGATGTCGCTTTCGCGAGCAAGCCCCCTCCCACAGGGATCTGCGTCGTACACAAATATTGTGTACACCACCAAATACTGTGGGAGCGGGCTTGCCCGCGAAGGGGCCGTCAAGTTCACTGAAGCTTCAAGAATGTACCCATAAATAAAAAAGGCCGCGATCCATTGGATCGCGGCCTTTTTATTACCTTCGATTCAAACGTCAGACTGCATCCAGCTCCGGTTCGTCCGCCTGCGCGTTGACGGTTGCCTTCACTTCATCGTGGCGACGGATGTACTTCCAGTCCGCCTCGTCGATGTAGATACCGTTCGGGCCGCTGCCGCCTTCCAGGTCGATGGCGACACTGGCGCAAACTTGCGGCTTCACACTCGCCAGAATCGGCACGAAGCCCAGTTGCAGGCTGGTTTCCAGCAACGCTGCCTGGTTCTTCTCGTCGATGTCCGCCGCCTCGTCGAGGTAGTACGGCAGGCGCACGCGACCGGCCTGGTCGCGGTCCATCAAGTGCAGCAACAAGTACATGTTGGTCAGCGCCTTGATGGTCATCGTGGTGCCGTTGGACGCGGCGCCGTCGATGTCGGTGTGGATGACCGGCTGACCATTGACCTTGGTGATCTCGAAGGCCAGTTCGAACAAGTCTTTGAGGCCGAGCTGGTTGTGGTTCGCCGCCACCAGCCGCGCCAGATATTCCTTGGCTTCTTCGTTCTTGTTGTCCTGATCGGCACTTTGGCTCAGGTCGAACACGGAAAGGGTTTCGCCTTCTTCGTATTGGCCGGCGCTGTGGATGATCTGGTCGATGTGCTTGAGCGCTTCCTTGTTCGGCGCGAGCACGATGCGGAAGCTTTGCAGGTTGGAGACCTGACGCTTGTTGATCTCGCGGTTGAACAGCGCCAGTTGATGTTCGAGGCTGTCATAGTCGCTGCGGATGTTGCGCAGGGTCCGGGCGATGTCGGTAACCGCTGCACGGCGTGCCTTGCCCAGCGTCAGGGCTTCGTCGGTGCGGTGTGCGTACGCGTTGATCAGCAGTTGCAGGCGACGCTCCATATCGTCTTCGCTGTCGAACTTGGCCACACCCTTGAGGCGGACCTGAGCGTACAGCGCCTCGATTTGACCATCGCTGCGCTGCAAACCTTGCCAACTGTCCTGATAGTCGTTGAGCAACGGCAGCAGGTTGTCCATGGAATCGTCGATCGGGTCCATGAACGGCGTGCCGAACGGCAAGTCTGCCGGCAACAACTGACGGCGGCGCAGGGCGTCGTCGAGGGTGCGTTGCTTGGCTTCCATGTCGCCGATCTGCCGGCCGACCAGTTGCAGCTTGGCCGACAGTTGCTGGACGCGTTCGGTGAAGGCGTCGCTGGAACGCTTCAATTCGTCCTGAGCGGCTTCCATCTGTGCCAATTGCTCAAGCTTGTCGCCTTCTTCGGCGCTCAGGGTTTGCGCGCGGCGGAAGTCCTCCAGGGCTTTCTGCGCATCCAGCACTTGCTGGTACAGCGCTTCGGTCTGGGTCTTGCTGGCCGCACGGTCGGCTGCCACGGCAGCTTGAGTTTTCAGCTGCTTGAGTTCTTTTTCCAGACGGTCTTTCTGATCGCGCAACGCCGCGCGGTCAGCCAGGGCTTGCAACGCTGGCGGCTCAATGTGCGAGATGTCGATGGACAGGCCCGGCACTTCGAAGCGCTCGCCTTTGAAGCCATCAAGGATCAGTTCCATGGATTTGACCCACTGACCGTCCTCGTCCAGCGTAATGCCGTGCTCGCCCAATGGCAGGCTGAACAACGCGCTGTTGAACAGGCGCATCAGGCGCTCGACGTCCTGCTGCGAAAACTCTTCGCGCAAACGGGCGTAGCTGTTGTTGTCGGCGTGATCGAGTTGCTGCTTCACCGATTTCAGGCGTTTTTCCAGATCCCGCAGACGCTCTTCCAGGTCTTCGGCGCTGAACTGTCGCGACTGGGCCAGCGCACCGGCCAGTTCGTCGTGAGCATCCTTGGCCGCGAGCAGTTGCTGCTCGAGGACTTTGACGTCATCGACCAGGGCGAAGCGATGCTTGAGCACCGACAACTCGCCGAGCCAGCGTTGGATGCCAGTGATTTCCCGCTCCAGACGCATCAGCTCCTGAGTGCCGCCGCGCTGATCATTTTGCAACGCGTCCTGCTCGTTGCGGTAGTGCTCGGCCTGAATCGTCAGTTCTTCCTTGCGCGCGCTGGCGTAGTCCGACCAGGTGCCGAGCAAGGAATCGAGCAGCGGCGAGATCCGGTGCAGTTTGCCGCGCAGGATATTGCGCTGGGCCACGCCAGCGGCCAGAGCTTCAACCAGCGGGCCAGCGGTGACGAGCGAGTTGTAATCCTGCTCCATGCGACGTACATCGCGGAACGCTTCTTCACACGCGGCGATGTAATCGACGCTACCGGAACGCAGGCTGTGTTCGAAAGCATCGAGGAATAGCTGCTTGAGTTTGGCCGCGGTGATTTCGCGCATGTGCAGCAAGTTGATGAACAGGGCGCGGAAGGTCTTCAGGCTCTGTTCGCTGGTGGAGCGCAGCGGGATCAACGTCAGGTCCAGCGGAATCGAAGTGTGGCCACCGACCAGCAATCGACGCAACTCATCAGGTTTGAGTTCGTAGGCTTTCAGGCCTTCGCGCTCAAGGTTGGTGAACAGCTCTTTCTGGCGCAGGCAGGTGTCGTTTTTCTGGTAATGCGCCAGGTCCAGTTTGCCGGCATAGGCGAAAAACTGGTGACCGAAACCGCCGCCCGGGCCGCGTCCGACCACGCCGATCACGTGCGGGCCGTGGGGCAGGGAGACTTCCACCAGGATGTAACTGGTGTCGGAGGCGAAGTAGAAACGCCGGGATTGCTCCAGGCTGTACTTGCCGAAACTCATGTCCGACATGCGCGCCAGAATCGGGAACTGCAAGGCGTTGATCGAGGCAGATTTACCGAGGTTGTTCGCGCCGTAGACCGACAGCGGCTCTTCCAGCGGGAACAGGCCGAGGCTGTAACCGGCGGTGTTCAAAAGGGCAAAGCGGCGAATGCCGTAGCGTTCCTTGCTCATGCGTCGGTCTCCTGTTCTTCGGCAATGGCGCGGGCCATGGCGTCTTCTTCGTTTTCTTCTTCGAAGTCACTGAGGTCTAGCGGATCGTCGGTTTGCAGCAGCTTTTCGTCACTGTCGTCGTCGATCAACACTGGCACCGGCAATGGCAGCACGCTGTGCAGACTGGCTGCCAGATCGCGATCCTGCTGGACCGACAGGCAAACATCGAGGAAACGGTGCATCGGCGGCAGGAAACGGTAGATGCCGTTTTCTTCGCCGGCAAAACCAAGCTGCGTCATCCGGCGCATGATTTTTTCTTCGAGTTCTTCCACGGTCTGCACTTCAGCCTGGATGAACAAGTCGCGGTACTTTTCCAGCAAGGAAGGCAGTTCATCGCGACCAAGGCTGCCGCCGTCGAGTACGGCGACCGGGTCACGGCCCTGATCGGCCAGATGCTCGACGAGAATGAAGGTGAACAGCGCCAGACGCTGGGCAGTCTTGTTCACCGCCGCAGCGGCGAGGTCCGGGACGAAGTAGTAGAAGCCACGGGTGTCGCAGACCAGTTCAAAGCCCAGAGCCTTGAATAGCGTGCGGTACTGGTCCTGGAAGTTTGACAGTTGCGCGTACAGCTCCGGATCACGGCGGCTGACGTGGTAGCCCTTGAATAGCTCGCGAAAGATCGGCGCCAGCTGGGATAGTTCGTTTAGATCAAGATGCATGTGGGGTGCTCGCAGAATCCTCGGCGGTGTCGCGGGCCGAGAGCAGGGCGAAGGAGCGCAGGCTGACCTGGTGCTCATGAGTGTGGTAATCGCGGCGTTCCAGACGCTCGCGTGTAAAGCGTTTTTCCCGCGACAGGCGCGAGAACCAATAAAGCAATTCGTCGGTAGCGCCGTCCGGCTCCTGCTCGAGCAGCCAGGTCATCAGGTCCGGCATCGGCAGGGCGTCTTCGCAGCGTTCGAGCATCTCCCGAACCGTGCGTGGCGCGCGCGGGGCTTCGCCTTTCTGGGTCTTGTGAGCCTTGGGGAAACGCGCAGGTTTCGGCTCGAAACGGGCCAGGGCGTACACGTAGGCTTCGACCTGACTGGCGCTGCCGAGGAAGGTGCTTTGCGGCCGGGTGAACATCGGCATTGCCGCTTGTGGCACCGCATCGATACCTTTACGACGAATGGCCGACAAGGCCAGCGCCGCACCACGGGTCACGGCGTTGTGCCGGCGGGCTTCTTCACGCAGCGGCAGTAGCAGTTCACGGGCATGACGCAAGGTCAACTGGGCACTGGTCTGCATTTCGAGGATGCGCGCGTGGGTGCGCAGCAGCATGTCGTCATCGACCAGATGGCCGAGGCGCTGCTGTTCAGTGAGCATCTTCAGCAGGACGTTTTCGACCTTGCGCACACCTTGTTCGAAGGCGCCGTCGGCGTTCACCAACTGAATCATCGGTTCGACGTATTCATCCCAGGTCGCCAGTACTTCAGCGTAGCGCTGACGTAGCGGGATCTGCCGGTCGCTGGTCTTGGCCCGCTCGGCGACGGCCACCAGGGCCTGTTCGTCGTTGGCGAGTTTCTTCAGAACGTCCCGCACGCGCATATCGAGCAGACGCAACTGGCGCGCCAGATCGTGGCCGTCGCGGATGTCGAAGGCGTCCTGGATGTAACCGGCCAGGCGCTCGAGATGGCGCAAATAAGCTTCGATTTCCAGGCACAGGCCCAGACGGTGCTCACGGCGCAAGTAAGCGAGGAAGTCGTGGATCTGCGCGTTGAGCTCGAAACGGTTCGGGCTTTTCGCCACGGGAACCAGAATGTCGAGGCGGATCCACACGTCCAGCAGGCTGGTGATGTCCTGCGGTGTACTGTCGAGTTGCTGGGCTGCCAGTTGCGTGCGCAGTTCGTTGAGGCTCAATGTGCCTTGGTCGAAGTGCTCGCACAGTGGCTCCAGAAGTGCCCAGTGTTCAGCGAGGGCGCGCAAGACGCGCTTGGGTTCGATCATCGGAATGGCCGGCTGGTTGGCAATTAAAAGCAGCGATTGTACTGCATCACGCCCGTTGCGATTCACTCTCGGGACGGACAGTTGGCTTTCTATCGATCAAGCGTGGGCGATCTTGAGCGAAGGGCGGTAGAATCACCGCACTTTAGTTATCCACAAGTGGCCGACCTTTGCTTATCGAGTCCCGTCGCCGCGCTTATTTGACCGCCATGCAGGTGGTCAACTGGCTGCCGCGCACCGAATTGCCCTTTGCTGCGCCCTCGCGCCCCGAACTGCTGGAGATGCCCGAGCCATTGGTCGTCACCCCGGTTGCGCCGGCTCCCGTGGCGCAGGCGCCCGTGGAACCTGCGGCCAAACCGGCCGAACGGGTAAAAATCGAGGTGCCGCGGCCATCGTTGGCCAGCACCCGCACGAACGCCAAGGTCGAAGAAGAGGAGGCTCCGGTCGCGGTCAAGGCGCCGGTCATTCCGCCGCCGCGTTTCGCCCTGCAATTGCTGCGCGCCGGTCGTTGCCTGTTGCTGGTGGAGTTACCCACAGGCGAAAGCTTCCAGACCCGCGATCCGGCGTATCTGTTGCTCAAGGACATGCTGCGCGCCGCCGGCCTGCCAGACAGCCCACAGATCATCGGCGAGCCGGTGCGCTGGCCACTGCTGGCTCGCGGCACCATGGATCAAGGGCCGGAAGCGGCTCGGGATTTCGTACAAGGCTTTCTGTCGGCCCGTCTGGAAGACGCTCCATGCGTCTGCCTGTGGCTGATCGGCTTGCCGGCGGTACGTTTTGCCGGTGAGGCCAATGCCGAATCCTTCAACCGTGAACTTCAGGTCGAAGGCCTGGGTTCGGTCTGGGCCCTGCCGGGTCTTGAATTATTAATGGAAGAGCCACAGCGTAAGGCTGATGTCTGGCAAGCCATGCGTCGGCTGATGGCGCGCTGGAAAGAATCGAATGAGTGACGCTGTATCGTTCCGCCCGATGACCGAGGCGGACCTGGACACTGTACTGAAAATTGAATACGCGGCTTACAGCCACCCCTGGACCCGCGGGATTTTTCTCGATGGCCTGGGCAAGTATCAGATCTGGCTGATGTTCGAAGGGCAGCAGCAGGTCGGTCATGGCGTGGTGCAGATCATTCTCGACGAAGCACATTTGCTGAACATCACCGTCAAACCGGAAAATCAGGGCCGAGGCCTGGGTTTGACGCTGCTGGAGCATTTGATGTCGATTGCCTACAAGGCAGAGGCGCGGGAATGTTTTCTGGAAGTGCGTGATAGCAACCGGGCGGCATTTCGGTTGTACGAGCGGTATGGGTTCAACGAAATCGGCCGTCGACGGGACTACTACCCGGCGGTTGGCGGGCGTGAAGATGCGGTCGTCATGGCCTGCACCTTGGTTGACTGATCCCCTTTAAAAGCTTCGCGGGCAAGCCTCGCTCCTACGGGATCGGTGTCGAACATAAGATGTGAACGACCCAGAACCTGTAGGAGCGAGCGGTGCGGCGATCCGACTTGCCCGCGAAGGCGTCCTCACTGACGAAACGATCAACGCTTGCCATCCATTGGATCGCGCCGCGCCATCTCTGCTTCATCCAGCCCATTGCCTCCGCCGATGTCGTCTTCATCGACAATGCTCAAATCCCAATCCGCCTGGTCGCCTTCACCCTCTTCGCGGGCGTCTCGTGCGCCGTCTTCACGGATCAAGGTTTCCGGGCTCATGTCATCGTCGGTGGATTCATGGTCATCGGTCGAGCCCCCGGTCATACCAGCTTCACGGATGCGTTCGTCGGGCATCTTCTGCGCGCGCTCGCGTTCGGGGATCAAGTCGCCGATTCTGGCGCTCGGTTCTTCCTCGTCGAAATCCAGCTCATGCACTGAGCCCATGCGGTCTTCGTTGTCGTCGACGGGCTCGGGTTGCGCCTCATCGAACGGACGTCGTGAATCAGTCATGGCATTCCCTCATACTGTAGGCCTTACTACAGTTGACCTACTGGGCTTGCGAGAATTCCACCGGCAGGGAGCGCCGGATAGCCATTTAATGCATTAGGGGGTATCTGCATCTCGCGCGTGACCCCGACACAGGGTTGTCTGTCAAAGCAGCAAATCATTCTTGAGGCTTCATTGCATGAACGAATTACAAGATCTGATTGATAACAATGAGCGCTGGGCCGACGCGATCACCCAGGAAGATCCTGATTTCTTCGCCAAGCTGGCCCGTCAACAAACCCCGGAATACCTGTGGATCGGTTGCTCCGATGCCCGCGTGCCGGCGAACGAGATTGTGGGCATGTTGCCAGGCGACTTGTTCGTGCACCGCAACGTGGCCAACGTTGTACTGCACACCGACCTCAACTGTCTGTCGGTTATTCAGTACGCGGTCGATGTGCTCAAGGTCAAACACATCCTGGTCACCGGTCACTATGGCTGCGGCGGTGTACGCGCCTCGATGCAGGACCGTCAGTTGGGCCTGATCGACGGCTGGCTGCGCTCGATCCGCGATCTCTATTATGAAAAGCGCGACGAACTGGCCAAGTTACCCACTGAAGAAGAACGGGTCGACCGCCTCTGCGAGCTCAACGTGATCCAGCAAGTGGCCAATGTCGGTCATACCAGCATTGTGCAAAACGCCTGGCACCGTGGGCAGAGCCTGTCGATTCACGGCTGCATCTACGGCATCAAGGACGGTCGCTGGAAAAGCCTGAACGCCACGATCAGCGGTTTCGAACAGTTACCGCCGCAGTACCGTTTGCGCCCGGTCGAGGCGTTGTAAGAAGCCTTTCAGCTGAGACTTCGCCGACGCCAGTGTTGAAAAAACTGTTCTCCATTGGCATTCGGCGACTCGTCATAGCCGATGATCCAGCCACGGCAACAGGAACAACCGCAGCGGCAGGCAAACTGTCGCAGCAGTTTGTCTTCTGTCGCGGCGAAATCCATCGTCAGTCGGTCACCTTTTTTGATGTCCTTGAGCGCCCATAACCACAGCTCGCTCATGTCAAGAAAGACGTTGGGGTCGCAGGAGTGGCTTAGCAGACCACAGAAGCGCGGATCGTAGACGTGGATTCCCGGCGCCAGCTGCCGGGTATGTCGGCAGCGATAGGGCAACAAATGTCCGGAAACCCGGCAGATTCGGCTGATGCGGGGGAACTCGCGCAGTGCCGTGACAGCTATTGCCGAGCCCTCGGTGTTGTAGAGGATTTCGAAGTCGTCCTTGGAAGGGAATCCAAGGCGAAGGGGCAACTCTACAAATGGATAGATGCCATTGGGTGGCGGTGGGGGTATTCCTTGTTGGGCGTGGGTTCTCATAACAATCCTTGTCAGATGGCTGCTACAACCTCTTTCAGCTGACATCCGGTCAGCTCTGCAGCACTTGGGTACGCCCCAAGCCTCTCGCAAATGAAACAAATGTTCTACTGTCAGATATGACAGGCGAAAAAGGCTCTTTCCCGCGTCAGCCATGGCTCACGCGGGAGAAGACCTTCACGTTTACAAGTGTGGGGCAGGAGCGGAGGTCGCAAGAGACGGGGTCTTCAGCTGTTTCAGCTGAGATTTGACCGTCGTTGTTGCGCATTTGGCCACGGCCTGTTCGGGCGTCAGGTTGCGGATCGAGGTGTAGAACAGCTCGCAGGTTTTTTCTTTCTGGGTCACTTGCCAGGTCTGCGTACAGCTTTTCAGCTGAACGGTAGGGTCAGTGCCCGGTTTGCTGCCCATTCCGGCCTGCCAGCAAGCGGCGCTCAAATCCTGCCCCATGACTTTCAGGCCCGCGGCGTCGGCCTTGGCCTGGGCATCGCTGCCGCTATAAGCCTCGGGGTCGGCGGCGTACCAGATATAACTTGGATGGTTGGAACCCAGTACTGGCACCTTCACACCCTCGCTCGGGCTGATGGTTGCCAGGCCCAGTATGTCCACGGTCTGCCCGTATTGTTGCTTGATCCAGTTGCGCACCGGGGCGCCGAAGGCAACCATTGGCAACGCCGCGCCGCTGGCGTTTTGGCTGACTTCCTTGACCATGGTGGTCTGGTAATCCGTGAAGTAGTTGTAGACGCCCTCCAGGTCCTTGCCGGCGCTGGATGGCGCGGCAATCGGCGCGATGTCGATGATGGTCTGATAGCCCGGTGTCTGGTCGACGGGGATGCCGTTGGCGGTCAACAACGTGGCCCAACGGTCGGTGGTCTTGGACTCCAGATAATCCTGGGCCTGGGTCAGCGAGTAATCCGGCGGAAAGTGCAGCAGCTCAACGCTTTTGCGGTTTTCCAGTGCCATGCCCAGCGGCAGGAACAGGTACCAGTTATAGGTCCATTTACCATCGGTCCTCAACTTGCTGGCGCCGTTGTAGGCCAGATCCCCAGCCTTGAGCAAGGCGGTCAATGGCTTGTCATAACCTTTGGGTACGCCGCTGATATTGGCGTAGAGCTGCTTATTATCGGTTTTGACCAGCACTTTTGCGGTTTTGTAGCCATCGCGTTGTACGCTTTGAGTCAGGTAGTGTTCGACTGTCTGTTCCAGTGTCCAATTGCGATAGCAGATGACGTTGCAGTTATTGGGATAGGCGAACAACTGGGTGACACGTTCGGTACTGCCCAGATTCAGATCGACATCGGCGTGGGCGGTGGCACTCAGGGTGAGTGCGGCGAGGGTGAGTCCTGCGAGTTTGAACATGCTCAGATCCTTTTCAGCGTGAGCCCTCGAAGGCGGGGCGAGTACATACTGAAACTACTTGTGTCGAGCGGTCCAGTGCCCTTGTGAAAAGAGTGCCAGTCAGAGGGCGTCTACGGTAGGAAGCTGTCATACCGCCACTATTTTTGTAGGACAATCCTCAAACGCTCTTAAGAAAATATCTCCAAGGCCGATGGTTACGCTGTAAGCCGCTTTCTACCTACTGTCCATCGGTACTTTCCCATGTTTAACAAACGCTTGAAGCAGGAGCTGTCGGCTCTTCGCGAAGAACTCTTCAGCCTTCAGCAAGTCAAGGAGAGCCTGGACAGTGAGATGCTGGTCCTGACCCTTGACCCCGATGGCCGAATTCAATCGGCCAACCGGAATTTCATGGGTGAAATGTTCTACAAGGGCAACGATCTGGTCGGCCGGCACATCGAGGACATCGTCCCGGCCCATGTTAAATCGGACGAATTTCACCACCGCTTCAAGGCTGCACTGACCCGTGGCGAGCACTTTGCCGGCGCGATCCGTTTGTTGCGCGGCAATGGTGCCGAAGCCTGGCTGCGGTCGATCATGCAGCCGGTGCGGTCCTCGGATGGCCGAATCAGGCACTTCTCGATTTTCTCCAGCGACCTGACTCGTACCATCGAGGCGTCCCGTGAGCATCAGAACCTGATCGGCGCACTGGTACGCTCGACGGCGGTCATCGAGTTCGATCTCAATGGCAACGTACTGACGGCCAACGAGCGGTTCCTCAATGGCATGGGTTACAGCCTGGCGCAGGTCCAGGGCAAACATCACCGCACCTTCTGCGCGCCAGAGGAACACAACAGCGCCGAGTATCAGAACTTCTGGCGCCGTCTGAACGCCGGTGAGTTCGTGGCCGATCGATTCAAACGCATCGACAGCCATGGTCGTGTGGTCTGGTTGGAGGCTTCCTATAATCCAGTGGTCGACGCCAACAATAAGCTCTACAAAGTGGTGAAATTCGCCACGGTAATTACCGATCAGGTCAATCGGGAGCAGGCTGTCGCTGAAGCCGCCGACATTGCCTACAGCACCTCGCAGCAAACCGACAATTGCGCCCAACGCGGTACCACTGTTGTCACTCAAGCGGTAAACGTCATGCGTGATCTGGCCAGGCATATGCAAACCGCTGGCGAAGGCATCGAAGCGCTGAACGAGCAATCATTGGTCATTGGCACCATCGTCAAAACCATCAGTGGCATCGCTGAGCAAACCAATCTTTTGGCGCTCAACGCGGCCATCGAAGCGGCTCGCGCGGGTGAACAGGGTCGAGGTTTTGCCGTGGTGGCTGACGAAGTCCGGCAACTGGCCTCGCGCACCAGTCAGGCGACCGACGAAATTGTCGGCGTCGTACGCCAGAACCAGGACATGGCGCGCAACGCCGTGGCCCTGATGACCGATGGCAAACTCCAGGCGGAACAGGGGCTGGCGCTGGCGGCGGAGGCGGGCACGGTGATTGTCGAGATCCAGGACGGGGCGCAGAAAGTGGTGAACGCGGTTGGGCAGTTTGCCAATCAGTTGGCGATTTAATGCTATCTGTCCGACATGAACAGCTCTAAAAGGTCAGGCGTGATTCTGCGGCTTGATCAGACCTGGATTCTTCGCTAATAAAAAAGGCCTACCTCCCGGGTAAGCCTTTTCTCATTTCTGCGTATGACTCAATCCCCCAACGCTTCTCCCTCGCGCCGTGGATCAGCCCCTCCGGCCAATGCCGTTTTCCCCTGCGCATCCTTGACCCGAACAATTGCCTGGGTTCCGCTAGTCATGTCGATCTCGTTTACGCTGTGCCCTTTTTCCTTCAGTACCTGAATCAGCTCCGGACTGAACTGCCCCTGTTCCAGTTCGGTCGGGCCGTTGCGGCTGCCGAAGTTGGGCAGGTTGATGGCCGCTTGCGGGTCGAGGTTCCAGTCGAGCAGACCGATGGTGGATTTGGCCACGTATTCGATGATCTGCGAACCGCCGGGGGAGCCGACGGTGGCCAGGAACTCGCCGTTCTGCCGGTCGAAGATCAGCGTTGGCGCCATGGACGAGCGCGGGCGTTTACCCGGTTCGACGCGGTTGGCGACTTTTTGTCCGTTCTCTTCGGGGATGAACGAGAAGTCGGTCATCTGGTTGTTGAGCAGGAAACCCTGGACCATCAGGTGCGAGCCAAACGCTGCTTCCACGGTGGTGGTCATGGACACGGCGCCGCCTTCGTCATCGACCGCCACCACTTGCGAGGTGGAGATGCGCAGCGGCGAGCGGTCCGGCGCATGGGCAACTTGAATTCCCGGTGGGGTGCCGGGTTTGGCCAGGCCCATGCTACGGTCGCCAATCAAGGCGGCGCGGCTGGCCAGATAAGTCGGGTCGATCAGACCTTTTACCGGCACGGGTACGAAGTCGGTGTCGGCGACGTACAGTGCGCGGTCGGCGTAAGCCAGGCGCTCGGCTTCGGCGATCAGGTGCACGGCTTCAGGCGCCGGTTCGATGCCCGCCGGTTTGCGGGTCTTGACCGGTTTGAGTGGTGCCAGGGCAAAACGCGGGTCGCGGGATTCCAGCGCCTGCAAGGTGCCGAGGATTTGCGCCACGGCGATCCCGCCCGACGACGGTGGCGGCATGCCGCAGACCTGCCAGCGTTTGTAGTCGGTGCACAGCGGCGTGCGTTCCTTGGCCTTGTAGCCTTGGAGATCGTTCAGCGACAGGCTGCCGGGGTTGGCGTGGCCCTGAACCCTGGCGACGATCTCTTTCGCGATCGGGCCTGCGTACAGCGCGTCGGGACCTTCCTTGGCGATGCGTTTCAATACAGCGGCGAGTGCCGGGTTTTTCAGTTGCGTACCGACGGCTTTCGGGCTGCCATCGGCATTCAGAAAATAGGCGGCCATGTCCGGTGAGCGCGGTATAAACGCATCCGCCGCGATCAACTGATGCAGTCGTGGCGAAATGGCGAAGCCTTGTTCCGCAAGCTTGATAGCGGGCTCGAATAGCTTCGCCCACGGCAGGCGACCGTGCTTCTGATGGGCTAGCTCCAGCGCCCGCAACACACCCGGCGTCCCCACCGAGCGCCCGCCGATCTGTGCCTGGGTGAACGGCATTGGCTTGCCATCGGCTTGCAGGAACAGTTTCTCGGTGGCGCCGGCCGGAGCGGTTTCGCGACCGTCGTAAGTGCGCACAGCCTTGCCATCCCACAGCACAATCAACGCGCCACCGCCAATGCCCGACGATTGCGGTTCGACCAGCGTCAACACCGCTTGCATGGCAATGGCCGCATCAATCGCCGAGCCGCCCTGACGCAGCATCTCCCGTCCGGCTTCAGCTGCCAGTGGGTTGGCGGCTGCGGCCATGTGTTTCGAGGCGTGCCGGGTCTGCAGGTCGGTGCGATAACCGGAGGCGACTTCCGGGGCGACCGGCAGAGTAGAAACTGACGACGAAGAGGGCAGGGTATTACACGCGGCGAGGGTTAAAGCGGTGGCAATCAGCGAAAAGGCTGACAGGCGATAGCGGCTCAAGTGAAAGGCTGAGAACACGCGGGGCACTCCGTCCATGGGATAAAGGGTCTGGCGACTTTATCGGCCTGAGGGGGAGCGACGCAAATCAGATCTGCCGTCCTGAAACGAATTTCTCGAGGCATAAAAAAACAGCCTACCTTTCGCTAAGCCGTTTTTTGTTTACACAGTCATTTGAACAAGGTTCCTGATGGTCTGTGTTTAAAGAGTTTATTGCTTTCAAGTTTGATTAGGCATACAGGCAGGCATACATACAAGTTAACGGTTTCTGACTACTCTTTTCTCTCATGTCTGTACCAACAGAGAATCATCGTCACGCCAATACCTGAAGGTGTGATAGCCAGAGTCCAGATTACCGTTCCCATAACAAACCCTTGGTTTAACATGATCAACAGTAGACTTGATGCGAGCAACAGCATTGCGCCACAACGCAACACTCGTGTTCCGGGTAACTGTTGGTGAAGCGTAATCCTGCGAAAGTGAGTGATTTGACCTGACGCCAATACGCAGAGCCCCAATACAATCAAGCAGAACGCTGCGATATTCGATAGCCAATCAGCCATTCGTCACCTTGCCGAGCGCTTGCGACGGAGTAAGCGCCAACCAATGACTCCTGCGAGCAACGCGATGAGCATTAATACCAGATCCACCGCCGCCACCGCCGATAGCCCCTGGTTCATCGCCCGCCAGGGATGATCGCCCGTACTCCAGGCATTGGAGAGCACCGCCAGTAACGCCAACGCGCTGATCAGCACAAGGTGCGTTGCCCAAGGCGCCCGCGATGGCCCCGAGCGCCAGATAGCCAACAGGGTATGCACAGCCGCCAGCAACCAGGCCCAGTAAAATACCGTGGTTTCCCACTCAGCCCGGTCAACCAGGTCGACCGGCAGCCATCGATTGACCACCAGCATGGCCAGGGTGGCCATTGGCATTCCAGTGATCAGTACGCTGCTGAACAGTGTCATCGACACCACGCCCCATTGCCCGGCAGCGTGCTGCAGGCGGCGCTTCTCCAGCCAGTACAACAGACCACTGCCGAGCATCACGCAACCACTCAAGCCGGCGAAAAAATACAAGGCGCGCAACCACGGCTGCTGAAAATGCGTCACGTGCAACCCGGCCAGAAACTTGAAGGTCGCGGCGGCGGCAGGCAATCGGGATTCGTGCAGCAGCCTTGCGCTGGCGCCATCGAAGTACAAGGTTTGCCCATCCAGGCTCATGCGGTCAGCCAAGGAGCGACTGATCTCGACGTAGGCATTGGCATCCCCTGGGTGCCAGACCCGGACAAACGCCGGCTCGCCACTGCCCCAATGCAAACGGGCTTGCGCCATCATCTGGTCCAGCGAGGCCAATGACCCCGGTATACCCGACTCCGGGCGACTGTAGGCCGCGTCCGCCTCCTGGTCGAACTGGCCGGGCTGGTCCTGGTACACCGCCAGGATGCCGGCAGGGAGGTACAGCGGGAACAGGATCAGCAGCCCCGACAGCAGGATGACCAAGTGAAAAGGCAGGGCAAACACACCGGTCAGGTTGTGCGTGTCCAGCAGCCGCCTGGGCGACTTATCGGCCCGTAATGTAAACAGGTCCTGAAACAGACGCGCATGGATGCACACGCCGGCAATCAATGCGATCACGCCCAGCGTGGCGGCGAGACCGAGCAGACGCGCACCGATGTTCCAGAAGTTGATATTGAGGGTGTAATGCAATCGGTAAAAAAAATCGCCGCCGCGGCTGCCGGCTTCGGGCAGCAGTCGATCCTCACCCGGCGCCAGAAAACGACTGAAGCCCTGACGATTCTGGGTCCAGGCTTGAAATCGCACCACCGGCCGGCGCTCATCGGGCAGTTCCACGTACCACTGAGTCAGCGTTTTGCCCTCCGTCAAGCTGGCAATATGGGGGGCCACCCGCTGATCCAGTGACAAGGGTGTATCAACCGGTGCCAGACGAATGTGCGGCAGCATCCAACTGTCCAGCTCACGGTCATAAACCGCCAGGCTGCCCATGAAAAATGCGATCAGCAGCAGCCCGGAAAAACCGATGCCGATAAATCGATGCATCCACAGCAGCGCTTGCCGAACACTGGTGAACATCAGGCACCTCCCACCAGATAGCGGGTGCTTGCCCACATCACCAGCGATGCACTCGCCACCAATAAGCCATTGCGCGTTGCACGCGGCGCGCTGAACAACCACAACACCAGCCATGGAAAGAGCACAAAACTGGCGATCGAGCTGGCCAGCACCGCTTCACTGGGCTGCGCACGCCACTTCACCAGGCACAACGCCAAAAAGCCGTTCAGCGCCCAGCAAGATAGGTAACTGAGCAGCAACACCAGCACAAGCCACGCGGTTCGCTGTGGGGCCAGGTTTTTCTTTGGTTGTTTTGACGCCGCTTGTCTCACCCCAACTCCCTGATCGCAGAGCATGTAGCCGATAAAAAACGGCATACCGAAGTATGCCGGGTGAGTGACAGGCAATCGTAATTAGAACTTGGCGCGCAGTGTCATGGACACGGCACGGGGGTCACCGAAAATATTGCCGTCCTGGAAGGTGTTGACCCGCTGGAAGTACTTCTTGTCGGCCAGGTTGGTGCCGAGCAGGTCAGCGGAGAGGTTTTGCGTGATCTGGTAGCCAATACCCGCATCGTACAAGGCGTATCCACCCTGGCGGAGTTTGGTGCCGTTCATGCCGATGTCAGGGATATCCAGCTTGTTATAGGTCTCGCTGACAACGCTGACGCCACCCTGGACACTCCATTTCTCCAGCTCACCGGGCAGTTTGTACAGGCTCCAGACCCGCAACATGTTTTTCGGCAGGTAGGTCTGCAACTGCTCGTTGGCACTGTCATAGCGTTTGTAGGTATGGGTGAAGTTCGCGGTGAGGAACCAATCGGGCGTCATCTGTCCACTCAGCTCAGCCTCGAACCCGCGGGTGCGAGCCTTGCCGCTGGCAACCACGGCCCGAGCGTTCGGATCGTTCATATCCGGAATCGCGCGGTTCTCTTCTTCGATCTGGAACGCAGCCAGCGAGGCGTTCAACGCGCCATCGAGAAATTCGCCCTTGATACCCAGTTCGTGCTGCTTGCCTTCCAGCGGTTTGATGATGTTGTTGTTGATGTCCAGGTTGCTGACGGCCTGCGGCTGGAATACCCCGGAATAGTTGGCATACAACGAGTAGTTATCGTTGAGATCGTAGATCAGCCCGTAAAACGGAGTGAATTTCTGCGACACGCTATCGCCGTTCTTTTCCGACGGTGAGCCGGCCTCAGGCTGGTGCTGGCTGCGGTGCATCTCAAGCCAGGTCACGCGCCCGCCGAGTACCAACGTCAGAGGGTCGGCAAGGCTCAAGCGCACGTTGCTGTAGACCGCTTTTGCGCGGGTGTTGGCAACGCTGGTCGGCAACTTGTCCGAATCCGGAAAGGCCGGGTAGGCAAAGTCAGGCTGCGGATCGTTGAGGTCGACATCCCCCAGGTAACTCGAGAAATAACCGCCATTCGAAGCGAACTCGGAGCGCGAATAGTTGGCGCCCACCAGCACTTTATGTTCACGCCCAAGGAAGTTGAATGGGCCGTCGACGTACACGTCGGCCTCGTCCTGTTTCTCTCGGTAATCAAACATGATCGAGTTCATCGACACCAGGTTGTCCGCGGGGTCTATGCCTGCGCCGTTACGCGCGTAAGCCTGGGTCAAATCGTAGTTGTTGTCGGCGTGTCGCAGGGACAACTTGGTTTTCCAGCCATCCCCTAGCTGGTGCTCGAGCTCGGTGAAAACAGCGGTGCTCCAGAAGTAGTCACGGTTCCAGTCTTCACCGTAAAAATTCTTGCGCGATGCATTCGGCAGCGACATCGCGGCCTCACCGGCAGCGTTGGTGTAGCGATAGGCAGGCAGGGAGCGCTGGGCACCACGGATGTCGGTATTCTGATTGCTCGCGCCAATGGTCCAGACCGTATCTGGCGTCAGATCGATATCGACGATGCCATAGGCTTGGTTCGATTCGCGCTTGCCACCACCGTCGTAGTAGAAACCTTTTTTGTGCTCACTGAGCACCAGGCGTCCACGCACATTGCCGCTCTCGGTCAACGGGCCGGTGACGTCAACCATGCCACGATAATCGTCCCAGGAGCCGGCGCTGATTTCCGCCGAAACAGCCGCTTCAGCCAACGGTCGCTTGCGTACCAGGTTAATGCTGCCGCCGGGGCCGCCTGCACCGGTCAAGCTGCCAGACGGCCCCTTGAGTACCTCGACGCGGTCATACATGGTCAGGTCGGGTGACAGGAACACCCTGTTGTCCATGGTGGTCGGCGTACCGTCCAATTGCAGCGAGGTCATTTCGAAACCCCGGGAGAAAAAACTCAGACGGCTGGCGTCGATTCGCTGCACGGTTACGCCACCGACCTTGCCCAATGCATCTTCGAGGGTATAAAGATTTTGCTTCTGAATACGCTCTTGGCCAATCACGTTGATCGTCTGCGGCACCTCTCGAAGACGCAGCGCGACTTTGGTGCCCACCGACACGGTGGGTGCTTCGGTTTGCATTCCGACAATCGCCTGCTCCGGCAGCGTCATGCTGCCCAGGGCATCCAGCGTCAAGGTTCCACCCGCAGTCTTGCGTACTGACAATCCGCTGCCTTCAATCGCGATTTGTGCAGCCTGCTCCGCAATCATCGTTCCCTTTATGGCCGGAGCACGCAGCCCGGCGACGAGATTAGGGACATACACAATTTCGTTACCGCTCTGACGGGCTATGCGGTCGAGGGTTGCCACCAGGGAGTCGGCAGGTAAGTCGAAGTGTTGTAGAGATTGGCTGCCCGTCGAAGCCGATTCCGCGAAGCTGGTCGAAGCGTGTCCCTGGGTCAGCAGAAAAGAAAAGCACACAGACGTCAGCCTGAACGCAGTGTTAAAACGATTGGACATAGGTAACTCCGTGTTGGCGGCTCCGCTTTTATTAGCGGTTAATGCCTATGTCCAACGAGACTGAAAAAGCGATATAGGGCAAATGAAAAAAACTTAGCCGCGCAGTTCGATCCGGGTCCAGAATCCGAGGTACTGTTCAATGCGTACAGGCAGGATCTGCTCCAACGAGGCAAGTGCACGCTCACTGTTATCCAGAGAGAACAGGCCGGAAACACGAAGCTGCGCCGCTGCCGGATCGATGCGTAGCACCCCGCGCCGGTAAGGCTGCAATGCCTCAATGACTTCTCCCAGCGACCAGTCATCGACACTGAGCCTGCCGCTCTCCCAGCTGATTTCCCCTTTACGATTAGCGGCAAGCGGCTGGATATCCTCTGAATTGAGGCGGGTACCTACTCCGCTCTTGAGCAACGAGCACTGCCCCTCGAACCGACCAACGCAGAGGCTGGAATTCATTGCCCACACATGAGTCGTGTCCCCTTGAAGCGAGACCATGAACCGTGCGACAGAGCTGCGTGCAAATCCATGTAATGTGCGCACAACAAGCGGCCTGGGATCGTCGCTCACCTCAATCACCAGTTTTCCTTTACGCAACACCAGGTTGCGCTGGCTCGCAGTAAAATCGATATCCACTGCGCTGCGCGCGTCCAGAACCAGCTTGCTTCCATCTGACAGATTGAAGTCACGACGTTGAGCAGTTGTTGTACTCAAGTCGGCCACAATGTTGGTGAACAACGTGCTCTGCCGGCCAAGTAATGTCACGCCGACACCGACTCCGCCGAGAACCAGCGCCCCACGTAGCAAGCGACGTCGCTGCGGATCAGGCGTTTGCAGTACCCTGCGTACCTTCGAGTCCGAGCCACGCGCGAGCGGTAAAAAGGTCGCACCCAAGTGGACTTGCACTCTCTCCCATGCCAGCGCATTCGCTGGGTTGGCGATCCAGGCTTCGAACGCCTTTTGTTCATCAGCCTGGACTTCGCCTGAACGCATACAGGCCGTCCATTCGATGGCTTCCTCGACGGCGGAACGTGTGCGCTTCACTCGTGCATCAGATTCTGGCAGCACAGCTTCAAACCCTTGGCCACATATTGGCGTACACGGATAGTCGAGACCCCTATCAACTCGGCAATGTCGGCGTACTTCATACCGTCCACCTGGCTGCACAGAAATGCAGTGCGGGCTCGCGACGAAAGGCCTGCGAGCAAGGCGTCGATTTGAAGCAGGGCTTCAATCGTCAACGCGCGGACTTCAGGTGATGGTTCGAACGCTTCGGGTTGCAAAGCCAACACTTCCAGATAAGCGCGTTCTAGATCGCGCCGGCGCCAACTGTCGTACATCAATCGCTTGGCGATTGTCGTAAGTAGTGCCCGAGGTTCGCGTATTGTCTGCGGCTCAGACAATGCTACGACCTGAGCAAATACCTCTGCAGCGATGTCTGCAGCATCATGAGTGCAGCCCAGCCGCGCACGCAAACGACTCAGCAACCAACCATGGTGGTCACCGAAAAGACCGTGCAATACCATCTGTCGAGCATTGGCAGAATTGAGCGCGATATGGGCCATGAGAATGAACTTAATGATAATTCTTATCATTTACTATGAGTATGGCTATTTTTTCAAGGTGTAAGGCTATCTATGAGCACCACAACTCCAACATCAGAGGCGTGGGTGCTGGCGAAGAGCCGAAATCGCCCAGGTGATCCCCAGGAAGCTTCAGGAGCCAGATTGACTTGGTGTGGTATTTGAAGAGGGGGCGGCGTTTGATATCGCTACGCTTCATCCGTGTATGCCTCCAATTGGGGGCATGCACGATGGGAAGAATGCAGGTAGATCAGGATGGATATCCCAGATACAAGAAAGCCCGCACGAGGCGGGCTTCTTGAGGTGATTTATAGACATCCTGGGATCTCTATAAATCGGTACTTGGTGGCTACACAGGGACTTGAACCCCGGACCCCAGCATTATGAATGCTATGCTCTAACCAACTGAGCTATGTAGCCAAGTGGCGCGCATTATTCACCTGGAATGAAGATGCGTCAAGCGTAAATCTAAAATATTTCTCCACACTTTCAACCGCTTATCCCGCTGACCCGAAAATTCGGGCCAGGAGAGGGCGTCAACCGAGCTGAAATCTCCCGGTATTTGCACTCAAGGCCTTGCTGCCCTGGCTCAAGGTGTCCGCCGCCAGGTTCACCGCCCGTGCGCCTTCAAGCAAGCGTACCGCCGCCTGATCGACTTGCTGGATGTTGCCGCTGACTTCATCGGCGGTACTCGCTTGCTCTTCGACAGCGGTGGCGATCTGCGCCAGGGTGTCGGTGACGCTCTGTACCGCGCTGGCGATTTCCCCTAGTCGCTCGCCGAGACCGGTGACGGCTTGCGCATCCGATTGAGCCTGGCCGCAGGCCGCTTCCATCAGGCTTACGGCTTCATTGACGGTGCTGCGCAGGCTGTCGACGGTGCCAGCGATCTGCGCGGTGGAGGACTGGGTACGTTGCGACAGGCTGCGTACTTCATCGGCCACCACGGCAAAGCCACGACCTTGCTCGCCGGCCCGTGCGGCCTCGATGGCAGCGTTGAGGGCCAGCAGGTTGGTCTGCTCGGCGACGCCGCGAATGGTATCGACCACCAATTGAATCTGCTGCCCTTGCTCGCTGACCCGGCCCAGTGCTGCCGCAGTGTCGTTCAACCGCTGATTGAGCTGCTGAATACTCGCCGTGGTGCGTTGACTGTCGCGGCTGCTGTCTGCGGCGATGCGCTGGGTGTGCTGAGCGCTGCCTGAGGCCTGTTCGCAACTCTGGGCGACCCCTTGAGAGGTCGCGGCCAATTGCGTGGCCGCAGCGGCGATCTGGCTTATCTGCAGCTGCTGAGCCTCGACTTCGCCAAGCGCGCCGCTGGAGTGATCGTTGAGGGTGCGCACCGCATTGCTCAGTTGCAGGGTTTCGTGATCGACCCCCAGCAGGCTATTGCGCAATTGCACCACGGCGACGTTGAGGGCGGTGCTGATCGCCGCCAATTCGTCGCGGCCCTGCACCGGTACTTGCAGACTCAAGTTGCCGTCGCGCAACGCTTCGGCCAACAGCGTGATGCCGCTGGCACTACGACGGATCGAGGCCTGCAAACAGATGAACAGGTACAACGCGGCCAGCAGCAGGCAGCCAAAAACTGTCGCCACCAGGATGAACTGGCGGATGGCCGAGCCGTGGTAATAATCCAGCCGCTGATCCAGCGAAACCAACGACTGCTGGCGCAGTGAGGCGAGGTCGCCGAGGAGGGCGTCGAGGCTGCGTTCAAAGTCTTCCGGCTTGAGATTGATGCTGCCGCCGAAGACGCCGTCGTCCAGCACTTTCAAACCGGCGTCCAAGTGTTTGAGGCTGTCGTGGTATTGCCCGGCCCAGGTTTGCAGGGCGCTGGGCAGGCGTGCTTCCAGCAGGTTGGCGGTTTTCACCAACTGCTCCCGGGCATCGCCGATGCGGCTGCGCAAGTCGCGCAGTTGCAGGCGGCTTTGCAGGGTGAACTGTCCGGACACCACTGACGCCTGTCCGACCGCAGCGAGGCGACCGACCCGTTCAATCAGGTCCGGTGCGTGTTGAGTGGAAATCTGCGTCAGCAGCCAGGTTTCCAGCCACGGAGCGAGGGTCAGGCGATTGTCCATGGCGATTTGTTCGCGCAAGGCTTGCAGGGCGCTCAAGGCATTGGTGAAACGATCGTAACCGTCCGGCCACCAACCGACGCTGCTCAGGCTTTTCGAGTCCAGGCCGGTGAGCGCGGTTTGCAGGGCTTGATAGCGGGTGAGGATTTGGCCCTCGGCGCCTTCGGTTTTCAGGGCGTTGCCCAGGTCCGTGGTGGCTTGGGCGACGGCAGGCTGAACCGCGTCGAACGCGGCCATCGCCGCGATGGTTGCGGGTGTCGGCTGGCGATTGGTTTCGGTGGCGCGCCACCGAGCGGCGCGGTCACGCTGGGCGGTGAGCAGATTGTCGAGCGCATCCAGGGCGAGCAATTGACGAACCCCGGCGCGTTCGCCGGAGATCAGATTCAACTTGTCACGATAATCCTGACCGATCATCCACAGACTGCCCGCCAGTGGCAGGATAAACAGCAGAAACAGCAGCTGAAATTTGCGCGCGAAGCCGAAACGCCCCAGCAGCCCGATCCCCGGTGATAAAAAAGCCTGCATGCCCCATGACTCCTCTGGACACTACGCATCATTAGCGTGCGTCGAGGCCATTGCGACCGCGACTCGTGCCCTTCTAAAAGGCCTCGAAAGTTCCCCTTGGTCCGCTCTGTAGGCCGACTCTGTAGCGAAACTTCCCATTCTCGGTTCCCTTTGTAAGGGGCCGCGTTGAAGCGGATAAACAAGGCAAGATTCAGACCATGGCGTTGCGCTATCACCTTTCTTTGAGGTCGTTAGCAGGCTAAGGGGATGGCGCTGTTGCACCGAAAAATGGCACATTGACCAACCCGCCAGTGCGCACCCATCCGCAGTACGGAAACTCTCATGGCCATCAGCAACGTTCAGTCCGCCGCAACAAAGGCGCCCGCCACTTCACAAAGCAGCCCGATGGTCATGCGCATCATCGGCGCGGTGGCGCTGGCGCATTTGATCAACGACCTGATTCAGGCGGTATTGCCGTCGATCTATCCGATGCTCAAGGCCAGTTATGGCCTGACCTTCACCCAGATCGGTCTGATCACACTGACCTTTCAACTGACGGCCTCGCTGTTGCAGCCATGGGTCGGTTACCACACTGATCGTCATCCCAAACCCTGGCTGTTGCCGGCCGGTACGGTCTGCACATTGATTGGCATTCTGATGATGTCTGTGGTCGGTAGCTTCCCGATGATTCTGCTGGCGGCGGGGTTGATCGGTGTCGGCTCATCGACCTTTCACCCGGAAGCTTCTCGTGTAGCTCGACTGGCCTCGGGCGGGCGTTTCGGCCTGGCGCAGTCGACCTTTCAGGTCGGCGGTAATGCGGGCTCGGCTTTCGGGCCGTTGCTGGCGGCGGCGATCATCATTCCCTACGGTCAGGGTCATGTGGCCTGGTTCGGATTGTTCGCGCTGTTTGCGCTGTTCGTGCTGTATCGGATCAGTCGTTGGTACGCCAACCACCTGAACCTGTTCAAGCTCAAACAAGGCCAGGCAGCGACTCACGGCTTGTCGAAAGGCCGGGTGATCAGCGCACTGGTGGTACTAGGGTTACTGGTGTTCTCCAAGTATTTCTACATGGCCAGCCTCACCAGTTACTTCACGTTCTACCTGATTGAAAAATTCGACCTGTCGGTGGCCAGCTCGCAGCTGCACCTGTTCCTGTTTCTCGGTGCGGTAGCGGCGGGGACTTTCTTCGGTGGCCCGATCGGCGACAAGATCGGGCGCAAGGCAGTGATCTGGTTCTCGATCCTTGGCGTCGCGCCGTTCACCCTAATGTTGCCCCACGTCGATCTGTTCTGGACCAGTGTGTTGAGCGTGGTGATTGGTTTCATCCTGGCTTCGGCGTTCTCGGCCATTGTGGTGTATGCGCAAGAACTGGTGCCGGGGAATGTCGGGATGATTGCCGGGGTGTTCTTCGGCCTGATGTTCGGCTTCGGCGGGATTGGCGCGGCGTTGCTTGGGTATCTGGCGGATGTCCACGGTATCGAGTATGTGTATTTCCTGTGTTCGTTCTTGCCGCTGCTTGGGGTGTTGGCGATCTTCCTGCCACGCACCAAAAAGGTCTGACACCGGATTGACCGGTGTAGAAATTTTGTAGTGTTAACAGGGCGTCAGCAGCCGAGATTGCCATTTGCGCTAATCACTATCCTGGTGGAAACTTCGCGCCTTTCTGGATTCGTTAAGGACGCGAGCAGTGGAGTTTGACAGGAATCAATTTATCGCCAATCACGGCATTGTCTTCAGCGTCACCCGTTTCAACGTCACCCCCAGTGACCGGGGTGGCCTCAGGACGCTCCATTTCGGGGAAGCGAAATCGGCCCATTTTGAGGTCAGCAGTTTGCTGGTCGAGCTGTATGACAAGATGCTCGCCAAAGACCTGCCCTGCGTGATGATGGTAGGTATCTCCAGCCCGCTGACCCGTAAGCAGGGTGACCTGCTCAACGACCAGCGCATGCGTATTGCCAACATTACCGCCGGCATCTTTGTGACGGCTGGCTCTAAAGTGCCTGTAATTGGTCCCGCTGTCGGACCGGCGGCAGGCTATTTGGGCCGAGAGTTGGTGAAGAACAAGTTACCGACCTATCACGCTGGCGATGTCATCGTCAGTCTGGACGCCCAAGTCAGCGGCGGCATCGGACCGCAACGCTCGGTGTCTTCCATGATCATCAAGTCCCAAGGAATATAGGCCCATGAGTCTCTACAGTCAGTATGCGTTGGCCTGCGTGGGAATGATGCTGCTGTACATTTGCGTAAGAAGCTACGTACTCAGGAAATGGCTGGGTATTGCTCTGGTCGGTTTGGGCTTTGGCGTGATGTTTGTGCTGCCGCCCTACATTGGCGGCATCGATGTCGGGATCTTTGCAATCGCGGGAGTGGGGGCGGGGGCTTCGATGTTCTTCAATCGGAGTAAGTACCGAGTGCGAACATAACGGTGGCGGCTCCTGATAAAGGAGCCGCCATAGCATTTGTTGTGCTGGTTTTACCCATAGGTTGAGGCGCCCGTAACCACCGAAACATCAGCCGAGGACGATGAGCGAAAACCGTAGAACAATGCCGTGAGGGCCCCGACGGTGCCCATGATTACGCAATAGCCTACGCAAACCCAAGGGCTCCATGGCATCAGCCCGATCAGCAGCAGCGGCGTGGTACTGGCCCAGAGTGCGTAGGCAATATTGTAGGTAAAGGAAATGCCGGACACCCGGATCCGAGTCGCAAACAACCCCACCATTACCGAGGGCACGGCGCCCACCACGCCGCAGGTCAGGCCCGCCAGGGCATAGGCCCCGCCGATCCAGAAGCCGCCATTGATCAGACTGGCGTAGAGCACCGCCGTCCCTACCGGCAGCAGCAAGCTATAAACCAGCACCGCGCGCCAGGCGCCGATTCGGTCAACCAGTAATCCCGCCAGTACACAGCCGATATTCAGGAACACAATGCCCAGGCTGCTCAGCGCGAACGTATGGCTGGCACTCATGCCGAAGCTTTTCTGCATGACGGTGGGGGTGATCACCACCAGCACCACCACCGCCGATGTCAGCACACAGGTCAAAAGCATCGCCGGCAGGATGGCCTGGCGGTGATCGCGCAACACCGTCAGCAATGGCAACTCCGCATCCATCTCACGTCGCGCCTGCAAGGCTATGAACACCGGCGTTTCGCTCAGCCAGCGCCGCAACCAGACCCCGATCACTCCGAATACACCGCCGAGCAGGAAGGGGAAGCGCCAGGCGAAGTCGAGGATTTCGGCGGGGCTGTAGATCCTCGCCAGGAGAGTCGCGGTCAATGCCCCCAGCAAATAGCCGAACGTCAATCCTGCCTGCAATACACCCAGGGCATAGCCACGATGCCCGACCGGGGCATGCTCGGCCACGAACACCCAGGCGCTCGGCACTTCACCACCCACCGCGGCACCTTGCAGCACCCGCAACAGCAACAGGATCAAGGGAGCCCAGTAACCGATCTGTTCATAGGTCGGCATGATCCCGATCAGCAGGCAGGGCAAAGCCATCATCAGAATGCTCAAACTGAACACCCGCTTGCGTCCCACCCGATCAGCGAAGTGCGCCATCAGGATGCCGCCCAGCGGGCGTGCCAGATAGCCGGTGACGAAAATCCCGAAACTCTGCAGCAAGCGCAGCCACTCAGGCATCTCTGGCGGAAAGAACAGCTGGCTGAGGGTCAGGGCGAAGAACACAAAGATGATGAAGTCGTAGATTTCCAGTGCGCCACCCAGCGCCGCCAGACCCAGGGTCTTGTAGTCAGACCGGGAAAAGCGACCGGGTTGTGAATAAATATGGGCCGTCATAAAGGGACTCTAAGCAGGTATTCATGAACATTCGCGACTGAAACAGCATTCGAAACCAAGCCCTCAAACAGGCCATGCCGTTCAAACAATGCCGTCAGGTATGTAAGTCGGCAATGGTCCATCCAATTACCGGCCTGGACAACCAGACAATGCATCTGGGTTGCTTTTTTTCGCCGGGGGAGATTCCAGGACGCAAAAAATCCCCGTATCAGCAAGTGATTACGGGGATTTTTAGTTTACCGAGGTCCGTGTAAATCCACGGTCATCGTTAGACGTTGATCACACGTTGAAGCGGAAGTGCATCACGTCGCCGTCTTTGACGATGTAGTCCTTGCCTTCCAGACGCCATTTGCCGGCTTCTTTGGCGCCGGCTTCGCCTTTGTACTGGATGAAGTCGTCGTAGGCGATGACTTCGGCGCGGATGAAGCCTTTTTCGAAGTCGGTGTGGATCACGCCGGCGGCTTGTGGCGCGGTGGCACCGACGCGGACGGTCCAGGCGCGGACTTCTTCGACGCCAGCGGTGAAGTAGGTCTGCAGGTGCAGCATTTCGTAGCCGGCGCGGATTACGCGGTTCAGGCCCGGCTCTTCTAGCCCTAAGGCTTCGAGGAACATGTCTTTCTCTTCGCCGTCTTCCAGCTCGGCGATTTCGGCTTCGATCTTGTTGCAGACCGGAACCACCATGGCGCCTTCTTCTTCGGCGATGGCTTTGACGATGTCCAGCAGTGGGTTGTTCTCGAAACCGTCTTCAGCGACGTTGGCGATGTACATGACTGGCTTGGTGGTCAGCAAGTGGAAGCCACGGATTACCGCTTTGTCGTCGGCGCCCATGTTCTTCATCAGCGTGCGCGCAGGCTTGCCGAGGGTGAAGTGAGCGATCAGTTGCTCCAGCAGGCCTTTCTGGACCACGGCGTCCTTGTCACCACCCTTGGCGTTGCGGGCGACTTTCTGCAGTTGCTTCTCGCAGCTGTCGAGGTCGGCGAAGATCAGTTCCAGGTCGATGATCTCGATGTCGCGTTTCGGGTCGACGCTGTTGGAGACGTGAATCACGTTCTCGTCTTCGAAGCAGCGGACCACGTGGGCGATGGCATCGGTCTCGCGGATGTTGGCGAGGAATTTGTTGCCCAGGCCTTCACCTTTCGAGGCACCGGCAACCAGGCCAGCGATGTCGACGAATTCCATGGTGGTCGGCAGGATACGCTTTGGATTGACGATGGCTGCCAGGGCTTCCAGGCGCGGATCCGGCATCGGCACGATACCGGTGTTCGGCTCGATGGTGCAGAAGGGGAAGTTCTCGGCCGCGATCCCGGATTTGGTCAGGGCGTTGAATAGGGTGGACTTGCCGACGTTAGGCAGGCCGACGATGCCGCAATTGAATCCCATGGTGTTTCCCCTCGGGTAAGAGTCAGGCCTTCTGGCTGTGCAGGTTTTTCATCGCGCGGTTCCATTCACCGGCGAGGATATCCGGCAGCACGCCGAGGGCAAAGTCGATGCTGGCATCGAGTTTTTCCTGTTCGGCGCGTGGCGCACGACCCAGGACGAAATTTGAAACCATACTGGCAACGCCCGGGTGGCCAATGCCAAGCCGCAAGCGGTGAAAGGTATTCTGATTGCCCAGTTGCGCGATGATGTCGCGCAACCCGTTGTGACCGCCATGGCCGCCGCCTTGTTTGAGCTTGGCAACGCCCGGAGGCAGATCGAGTTCGTCATGCGCCACCAGGATTTCTTCAGGCGTAATGCGGAAGAAACCGGCAAGTGCCGCGACGGCCTGGCCGCTGCGGTTCATGTAGGTGGTGGGAATCAGCAGACGAACATCCTGACCCTGATGCGAATAGCGCCCGGTCAGGCCGAAATATTTGCGATCGGCCACAAGGTTGACACCCTGCGCGTGCGCGATGCGCTCAACAAAAAGGGCCCCTGCGTTATGCCGGGTCTGTTCGTATTCAGCGCCTGGATTTCCCAGGCCAACGATCAGTTTGATGGCAGTCACGATAGGGGCCCTTCCTTGGAGTGGTGGATAACATCGCCGCAATCAGGGTGTGCGGCGAAAGTGGACGAAAAGTGCTCATTTACCATTATGTAAACTCCGCGTTCTCGCCCGCTTTCTCGCTACGCTCTAGTCCGCGATGTTTCCGGTCACTCCGGCGAACAGAGTGAAATTACTCTGCTGCGCCTTCAGTAGCTTCTGGAGCAACACGTGGAGCGTGAACGTTGGCAACAGCCAGGTCGTTACCGTGAGCCAGAGCAACAAATTCAACGCCTTTAGGAGCGGTGATGTCGGACAGGTGAACGATCGAGCCGACTTCGGCGTTAGCCAGGTCAACTTCGATGAATTCAGGCAGGTCTTTTGGCAGGCAGGTCACTTCGATTTCAGAAACAACGTGCGAGATTTCGCCGCCTTTCTTGATCGGAGCAGCTTCGCCAACGAAGTGTACAGGCACGATAGCGGTCAGTTTCTGGCCAGCTACAACGCGTACGAAGTCAGCGTGCAGCACGTGGCCTTTGGCCGGGTGACGCTGCAGGGCTTTGATGATTACGTTTTGCTTGGTGCCGCCAACGTTCAGCTCGATGATGTGGCTGTAAGCCGCTTCGTTTTCGAGCAGTTTGGCAACTTCTTTAGCCAGCATGCTGATGGATTCAGGGGCTTTTTCGCCACCGTAAACTACAGCTGGTACCAGGCTTGCGAGACGACGCAGGCGGCGGCTCGCACCTTTCCCCAGGTCGGAACGCACTTCAGCATTCAGAGTAAAATCGTTCATGTTGTATCTCCAAAATAACCACATTCGCCCCAGCGTTTGCGACCAGCGCTAAAGGCGATATGGGCAAAAAAGCCCCGCCCCGACAGGAATGCCGGGGCGGGGCGCTTTTCGTCAACGAGATGTAATGAAAAGGGCAGGGCCCTTAACGGAACATCGCGCTGATCGATTCTTCATTGCTGATGCGGCGAACCGCCTCGGCAACTACCGGTGCGATATCCAGTTGGCGGATACGCGCACAGGCTTGTGCTGCAGCGGACAGCGGGATGGTGTTTGTTACCACCAGCTCGTCCAGCACGGAATTTTCAATGTTTTCGATCGCCCGACCCGACAGCACAGGGTGCGTGCAGTAGGCGAAAACCTTGGCAGCGCCATGCTCTTTCAGGGCCTTGGCCGCATGGCACAGAGTGCCGGCGGTATCGACCATGTCATCGACCAGAATACAGGTACGCCCTTCGACATCACCGATGATATGCATCACTTCAGAGTGATTGGCTTTCTCACGGCGTTTGTCGATGATCCCGAGATCCACGCCCAGGGATTTGGCAACAGCCCGTGCACGCACGACGCCACCAATGTCCGGGGACACGATCATCAGGTTTTCGAAGCGCTGATCTTCAATGTCATCCACCAGTACCGGGGAGCCGTAGATGTTATCTACCGGAATATCGAAGAAACCCTGAATCTGGTCAGCATGCAGATCAACCGTGAGAACACGGTCGATGCCGACTACGGTAAGCATGTCAGCAACGACTTTCGCGCTGATAGCCACACGTGCGGAACGCGGACGGCGATCCTGACGGGCATAACCAAAGTAAGGAATAACAGCAGTGATACGAGTAGCCGAGGAGCGGCGGAAGGCATCAGCCATCACTACCAGTTCCATCAGGTTATCGTTGGTCGGAGCGCAAGTCGGCTGAATAATGAAGACGTCTTTACCGCGGACGTTTTCATTGATCTCGGCAGTAATTTCGCCGTCGGAGAACTTACCGACAGAGATGTCACCGAGAGGGATATGCAGCTGACGTACAACACGCCGAGCCAGATCGGGGTTAGCGTTCCCCGTAAAGACCATCATCTTGGACACGCGCAGTACCTGAAGGCTGAGGGTAACCTGGATGAGTATAGGAAAATGGCAGGGGCGGCTGGATTCGAACCAACGCATGGCAGGATCAAAACCTGCTGCCTTACCGCTTGGCGACGCCCCTGTATCTGTTGCAACGAGTACCCAGTACTCGATTCCTTTTAGAGCAGACTTTGCAGCTTGCGATGCAACATCGAAATGTTGCTTCCTTTTGCTACAAACCCTGTAAGGGTCTCTGTCAGAAGGGCCGAGACTTTATCAGCTTCAGCTTTGCTTGGGAAGCCCCCAAACACACAACTTCCAGTTCCGGTGAGTTTTGCTTCGGTAAATTTACCTAACAAATTCAATGCGTTACGTACATCTGGATAACGCCTTGCTACCACCGGCAAGCAGTCATTTCGACTGTTTCCCTTGGGAACGGGGCGCACTTTAATGGGAGGAGTGTTACGTGTCAACAGTGGATCTGAAAAAATTTCTGCTGTACTTACAGATACTTGCGGCACCAGCACGAGATACCACGGTTCTTCGGGCTCTACAGGGGTGAGTTTCTCCCCGACGCCCTCGGCGAAAGCCGCGTGGCCGCGCACGAAAACCGGGACGTCGGCGCCCAGTGTAAGGCCCAGCGCAGCCAGCCGATCCTCATCCCAATCCAGCTGCCAAAGATGATTGAGGCCCAGCAATGTGGTCGCCGCATTCGAGCTGCCACCACCGATTCCACCGCCCATGGGCAGGATTTTTTCGATCCAGATGTCGACACCCAGCGAACAACCGGATTGTTCCTGAAGTTTTTTTGCGGCTTTAACGATCAGGTTGCTGTCGTGAGGGACGTCGGCGAATTCGGTGTGCAACCGAATCACGCCATCGTCGCGAACGGCGAAGGTGATTTCATCGCCGTAATCGAGGAACTGAAAAATCGTCTGCAACTCGTGGTAACCGTCTTCACGGCGACCCAGGATGTGCAGCATCAGGTTGAGCTTGGCGGGCGAGGGCAATGTCAGGCGTGGCGCTGTCATGTTCATTGCCCCAGTTTGCGTGGTTGCCATTCCTTGATCACCAGCGTGACATCAAGGTCGGTGCCGTGCAGTTTGATCCGCTCGGGCAGCCAGTAGCCGTTTTGCTCGGCATAACTGAGGTACTCGACCTGCCAGCCATCCTGTTCGAGATTGGCCAGGCGGCTGTCGACATCGAGGGTCAGGCGACTTTTGCTGTCCGGGGCCGGGAGCCCGCGAACCCACCATGCCAGATGGGATACCGGCAATTTCCAGCCCAGTTGTTCTTCAACCAGAGCTTCTGGAGTCGATGCGTCATAGCGGCCCTGATTGGCCACTTCCAGCGAGACTTTGCCCGGGCGACCGGTCAAGCGGGCCGCGCCACGACCCAGCGGGCCGGAAAGGCGGATGTCGTAGTAATCCTGGCGCTGCAGCCAGAACAACGTGCCGCTGCCCGAATCTTTTGGCGCGCGAATGCCGATTTTGCCGTTGATCTGCCAGCCATCGAGGCCGGTCAGTTGCTGTTTGTGCTCGCGCCATTGGGCTGTGTTGCCTTGACCCTGGACCGATTCGCGGGCGCCGAAGCCCGCGCAACCGGCGAGAAGGGCGATGAAGCAGAAAACGATGATGTGGCGCAAAAACATAATCTTAAAGAGTCTCTGATCCGGTCAGGCGCTTGATGGTGCTGCGCAGGGTAGGGCTGTCGGGCTGTTCCTTGAGGAACTTGCTCCAGATTTTCTTGGCTTCGCGTTGTTTGCCGTTGGCCCACAAGACTTCGCCCAGGTGAGCGGCGACTTCCTGATCGGGGAAGCGCTCCAGTGCCTGGCGCAAATACCGCTCGGCTTCATCGAGGTTGCCCAGGCGGAAATTGACCCATCCGAGGCTGTCGAGGACGGCCGGGTCTTCCGGATTGAGCTGGTGCGCCTGCTCGATCAAGGCCTTGGCTTCGGCGTAGCGTGTCGTGCGGTCGGACAGGGTGTAGCCGAGAGCGTTCAACGCCATAGCATTGTTCGGGTCACGCTTGATGATCAATCGCAGATCTTTTTCCATCTGCGCCAGGTCATTGCGTTTTTCTGCCAGCATGGCTCGGGTATACAGCAGATTCAGATCGTCCGGGTATTGCTGCAGGGCTTGCTGCAAGACTTTCCAGGCCTTGTCACCCTGTTTGTTGGCGGACAAGGTTTCTGCTTCGATCAGGTACAACTGGATTGCGTAATCGGGTTGCTCGCCGCGCTCGGCTGCCAGACGGCTTTGGGCTTCGGCAGTCTTGCCATTGCCCATCAGAATATCGGCCTGACGCAATTGCGCCGGCAGGTAATCGTTGCCTGGTCCGACCTGGGCGTATTCGATCAGTGCGCCCTGCGGGTCGTTACGCTCTTCAGCAATGCGTCCCAGGTTCAGGTGTGCCGAGTCGACATGGCTTTCCCGAGCGATCAAATCTTCCAGATAACCCTTGGCCTCGTCCCACGCCTTGGCTTCCAGGCAGACCAGCGCCAGGGAGTAACGCAGGTCGTCGTCTTCGGGGTATTGCTGCACCAGGCTCGAGAATTCAACCTTGGCGTCGTCCATGCGGTCCTGCTCAACCAGCATGCGCGCATAGGTCAGGCGCAGGCGTTTGTCGTCCGGGTATTTCTTGATGCTTTTTTGCAGCAGCGGCAGGGCTTCATCGCCACGGCTGAGGCCTTGCAGGAGGCGTGCGCGCAGCAGGATAGGCGCTATTTCGCCTTCCTCTGGCGGGTTGTCTTCGAGCAGGGTCAGGGCGCCCTTGGCATCGCCGTCCTGTTGCATCAGCAAGGCCTTGCCGAAAATCAGCTGGTTGTTGTGCGGATGGCGCTGCAACAAGCGGTCAAAACCTTTCATCAGACCGTTGCGCGTGTCCTGGTCGGTATCGGCCGCGGACAGGGCGAGGAAGTCGAAATGCGTGTCGCCTTTGCCTTGCAGGACTTTCTCCATATAGACCATGGAGTCGTCGTAACGCCCGGCACGGGCGAGTTGCACGGCAGCCGCCCGTTGCGCCTCGAGATCGTCCGGGGCGTTTTTCGCCCAGACCAGTGCGGTATCGAGGGCAGCCTGATCGGCACCCAGGTACTCGGCAATGCGAAATGCCCGCTCGGAGATGCCCGGATCCTGGGTATTGATGGCCTGGGTCACGTAGTTGTCCAGGGCAATGTCGTAACGATTGCGCTGGCCAGCCAGTTCGGCGCTCAACAGGCTGAAGACGGTTTCTTCACTGAACGAGCTGTAAACCTTGGGCTTTTCAGGGACCGGAGTGCTGTCTTCGACCGGCGGCGTACCGTCCGACGAAACGGGTGCCAAGGCCTGGCAGCCGCTGAGGAAGACAAAAGCGAGGAGCAACGCGGAAGATCTATTCATATAGGAAAAGGACGACTAACCTGCGGTCGGATCATCATGACACAAGCCTTCGGCCAAACATAACCGCCCGGCCAATTTACCCGCGCGGGCAATCCCTGCAGGCCCGGCGTCCTTGTAAACGAGAACGGATCGCAGCCTTTGGCCGTCCTTACAGGAGCGATAGATATCGAGTGGTTGTTCTGGCTCTGTCGAAGTAGGACAATTGTCGGCTTCACGTCACCATCAGCGACCTTGAATGGCCTTCCTTGCACTCGGTATTAACCACAAGACTGCTTCAGTAGACGTCCGCGAGCGCGTGGCCTTTACCCCTGAGCAGCTGGTTGAGGCCTTGCAGCAGCTCTGCCGACTCACCGACAGCCGCGAAGCTGCGATCCTCTCCACCTGCAATCGCAGTGAACTGTATATAGAACAGGATCACCTTTCGGCTGACATCATATTGCGCTGGCTGGCCGATTATCATCATTTGAGTCTCGATGAGCTGCGCGCGAGCGCTTATGTGCATGAAGATGATGCGGCAGTTCGTCACATGATGCGGGTCGCTTCCGGGCTCGATTCGCTGGTGCTGGGCGAACCGCAGATTCTCGGCCAGATGAAATCGGCCTACGCTGTCGCTCGGGAGGCCGGCACCATCGGTCCACTGCTCGGGCGGCTGTTCCAGGCCACGTTCAATGCGGCCAAACAGGTGCGCACCGATACCGCCATCGGCGAGAACCCGGTGTCCGTGGCGTTTGCCGCGGTCAGCCTGGCGAAACAGATTTTCAGTGATTTGCAACGCAGCCAGGCTTTGCTGATCGGCGCTGGTGAAACCATCACCCTGGTCGCCCGCCATCTGCATGAGCTGGGTGTGAAGCGAATCGTGGTCGCCAATCGCACTCTGGAACGCGCGAGCATTCTGGCCGAGCAGTTCGGCGCCCACGCAGTGCTGCTCTCGGACATCCCGGCAGAACTGGTGCGCAGCGACATCGTCATCAGTTCCACCGCCAGCCAGTTGCCGATTCTCGGTAAAGGTGCGGTGGAAAGCGCCTTGAAATTGCGCAAGCACAAGCCGATTTTCATGGTGGATATCGCTGTTCCTCGGGATATCGAGCCGGAAGTCGGCGAGTTGGACGACGTTTACCTCTATAGCGTCGACGATCTCCACGAAGTGGTCGCCGAAAACCTCAAGAGCCGCCAGGGCGCTGCCCAAGCCGCCGAAGAGATGGTGTCGATTGGTGCCGAAGATTTCATGGTTCGCCTGCGCGAACTGGCGGCGGTGGATGTGCTCAAGGCCTATCGTCAACAAAGCGAGCGTCTGCGCGACGAAGAATTGCAGAAAGCCCAGCGCATGCTCGCCAATGGCAGCAGCGCCGAAGACGTGCTGGTGCAACTGGCCCGCGGCCTGACCAACAAACTCTTGCACGCCCCGAGCGTGCAATTGAAAAAGCTCTCTGCCGAAGGTCGCCTCGATGCGCTGGCCATGGCCCAGGAACTCTTTGCCCTCGGTGAGGGCTCATCGGATAGCTTTTCGGATAAAAAACCGCAATGAAAGCGTCACTGCTCAATAAGCTGGACATCCTCCAGGACCGTTTCGAGGAATTGACCGCCCTGCTTGGCGACGGCGAAGTCATTTCCGATCAAAACAAGTTCCGCGCCTATTCCAAGGAATATGCGGAAGTCGAGCCAATCGTAGGCACCTATAAACAGCTGCTTAAAGTGCAGGGCGACCTCGAAGGGGCTCAGGCACTGCTCAAGGACAGCGACCCGGACATGCGCGAAATGGCCGTGGAAGAAGTCCGCGAAGCCAAAGAGCAACTGATCGAAATCGAAGTCCGACTGCAACGCATGCTGCTGCCCAAAGATCCCAACGACGGGCGTAACGTATTCCTCGAAATCCGTGCCGGCACCGGCGGTGACGAAGCGGCAATCTTCTCCGGCGACCTGTTCCGCATGTATTCGCGTTACGCCGAGCGGCGTGGCTGGCGGGTAGAGATTCTCTCGGAGAACGAAGGCGAGCACGGCGGCTATAAAGAAGTCATTGCCCGGGTCGAAGGCGAGAACGTTTACGGCAAGCTGAAGTTCGAATCCGGTGCGCATCGCGTGCAGCGGGTTCCGGCCACTGAATCCCAGGGCCGCATCCACACCTCGGCCTGCACCGTGGCCGTGTTGCCCGAGCCGGACGAGCAGGAAGCGATCGAGATCAACCCGGCAGATCTGCGGGTCGACACCTATCGTTCCTCCGGTGCCGGTGGTCAGCACGTCAACAAGACTGACTCGGCGATTCGTATCACGCACTTGCCGTCCGGTATTGTCGTCGAGTGCCAGGAAGAACGTTCCCAGCACAAGAACCGCGCCCGGGCGATGTCCTGGCTGTCGGCCAAGCTCAACGACCAGCAGACCAGCGCCGCCGCGAACGCCATCGCTAGCGAGCGTAAATTGCTGGTAGGTTCCGGTGACCGTTCCGAGCGTATTCGCACCTATAACTTTGCCCAGGGCCGGGTCACCGACCATCGAGTCAACCTGACGCTGTATTCGCTCGATGAAATTCTCGCCGGTGGCGTGGATGCGGTGATCGAACCGCTGCTGGCCGAGTTCCAGGCAGACCAATTGGCAGCGATAGGTGAGTAAATGACGATCATTGCCAGTTTGTTGCGCGCCGCCGATTTGCCCGACTCGCCCACCGCGCGTCTGGATGCCGAATTGCTGCTGGCGGCTGCCTTGGGCAAGTCCCGCAGTTTTCTGCACACCTGGCCCGAGCGTATCGTCCCGAGCGAAGCGGCACTCAAGTTTGCCGAGTACCTGCAGCGCCGCCGTAGCGGTGAGCCGGTGGCCTACATTCTGGAGCAGCAAGGCTTCTGGAAACTCGACCTGGAAGTCGCGCCCCATACGCTGATTCCGCGTCCCGATACTGAATTGCTGGTAGAGACCGCGCTGGAACTGTTGCCAGCCACACAGGCCTTGGTGCTCGATTTGGGCACCGGCAGTGGCGCCATCGCCCTGGCTTTGGCCAGCGAACGTCCGGCCTGGAACGTCACCGCCGTGGATCGCGTGCTGGAAGCTGTAGCCCTGGCCGAGCGCAATCGCCAGCGGCTGAACCTGAACAACGCCACAGTGCTGAGTAGCCATTGGTTCAGCGCTTTGGAAGGCCAACGCTTTCATTTGATCATCAGCAATCCGCCCTACATTGCTTCGACCGATCCGCATCTGGCGGAGGGCGACGTGCGCTTCGAACCGGCCAGTGCCCTGGTGGCCGGCGTCGATGGGCTCGACGATTTGCGTCTGATTGTCGATCAGGCACCGGATCATCTTGAGGCGGGTGGCTGGTTAATGCTGGAACATGGTTACGATCAAGCCGAAGCCGTGCGCGATTTGCTGCTGACCCGCGGCTTTGAAGAGATCCACAGCCGCACCGATCTGGGCGGTCACGAACGCATCAGTCTGGGGCGCTTGCCGTGCTGAATGATCAGGAATTACTGCGTTATAGCCGGCAGATTCTGCTGCAACACGTCGACATCGACGGCCAGTTACGGCTCAAAGAAAGCCGCGTGCTGATTGTCGGCCTCGGTGGTCTCGGTTCACCGGTTGCGCTGTACCTGGCGGCGGCCGGTATTGGTGAGTTGCATCTGGCGGACTTCGACACGGTTGACCTGACCAATCTGCAACGCCAGATCGTTCACGACAGCGACAGCGTAGGCCTGAGCAAAGTCGATTCGGCGATCCGTCGCCTGACCGCGATCAATCCCGAGATTCAGTTGATTGCCCATCGCACCGCCCTGGATGAAGATTCCCTGGCGGCGGCAGTTGCGGCGGTGGATCTGGTGCTGGACTGTTCCGATAATTTTTCCACCCGCGAAGCGGTCAACGCCGCGTGTGTGGCTGCGCGCAAACCGCTGGTCAGCGGTGCGGCGATTCGGCTGGAAGGGCAATTGTCGGTCTTCGACTCCCGTCGTCCGGAAAGCCCGTGCTACCACTGTTTATACGGGCACGGCAGTGAAGCCGAACTGACTTGCAGCGAAGCCGGCGTACTCGGTCCGCTGGTGGGCCTGGTCGGCAGTCTGCAAGCCCTCGAAGCGCTGAAATTGCTGGTGGGGTTCGGCGAGCCGCTGGTGGGGCGTCTGTTATTGATCGATGCCTTGGGCACGCGCTTCCGTGAATTGCGGGTCAAGCGTGATCCGGGCTGCAGCGTCTGCGGGTCAAGCCATGCGTGAAGCGCCGATTGCTGTATTCGATTCCGGCGTCGGTGGGCTGTCGGTGCTGGCCGAGATCCAGCAGTTGCTGCCCAACGAATCTCTGTTGTACCTCGGCGATTGCGGGAATATTCCCTACGGCGAGAAATCCCCGGCATTCATCAGTCAGCGTTGCAGTGTCATGGCGCAGTTCTTTCAGCAGCAGGGGGCCAAGGCGCTGGTACTCGCTTGCAATACCGCGACTGTCGCGGGTGTCGCGGATTTGCGGCGCGATTTCCCCGAGTGGCCCATCGTCGGCATGGAGCCGGCGGTCAAACCGGCTGCTGCGGCGACGCGCAGCGGTGTGGTTGGCGTACTCGCCACCACCGGCACTTTACAGAGTGCCAAGTTCGCCGCCTTGCTCGACCGTTTCGCCACCGATGTGCGAGTGATTACTCAGCCGTGCCCCGGGCTGGTGGAGCTGATTGAAAATGGCGATCTGCACAGCGAGACATTGCGTCAGTTGCTGCGAGGGTATGTTGAGCCGCTGCTGGCGGCAGGTGCAGACACGATCATTCTTGGCTGCACGCATTATCCCTTTCTAAAGCCGCTGCTTAAGCAGATGCTCCCCCAGAGCATCAGCCTGATCGATACCGGCGCTGCTGTGGCGCGGCAGCTTCAACGGTTATTGGCCGAGCGTGAGTTGCTGGCGCAGGGGCCTGCCTGCGCTGCTCGGTTCTGGACGAGTGCCGATCCTGCGCACTTCAGAAATATCTTGCCGGTTTTGTGGCATTCGACGGGTGTTGTGCAAAGCTTCGACTTGTAGATAAAAAAGTGATGACACGAATAATTGGGCTGAACCTCTGATCAAGCGTCTACTTCTATAGCGTTGTCTGTTGGTCAGCATAAAAACCATACGAAGTTGTTCGGAAAAGGATGTTTCTAATGAAGCGACTATTCTGCTTGGCCGCAATTGCGACCGCATTGATGGGGCACAGTTTTACCGCGCAGGCAGCAGGGGTGGAATTCGGGGTCGGCCAGACCAGCGATTCAACCATGACCTACCGATTGGGGATGCAATTCGATTGGGACAAAAGCTGGCTTCAGAGTGACATCGGTCGCTTGACCGGCTACTGGAGCGGCGCTTACACCTACTGGGAGGGGGACAAAACATCAAGCAATCACAGTTTGTCGTTCTCGCCAGTGTTGGTATACGAGTTTGCCGGTCAGACCATCAAGCCCTACGTTGAAGCCGGTATCGGCATCGCGGTGTTTGCCAACACCGAAATCGAAGACAACAAACTGGGCGGGGCCTTTCAATTCGAAGACCGTTTCGGGTTTGGTCTGCGCTTTACCGGCGGACATGAAGTTGGAATTCGCGCCACGCACTATTCCAATGCCGGGATCAGCAGCCCGAATGATGGCGTAGAGAGTTACTCGCTGCATTACACGATGCCGTTGTAACGTCAAAAGCATCGTCGGAATGCCGCCCAGACCAAGCCACGCTCCCACAGGTTAGGTGACCTCCTGTGGGAGCGGGCTTGCCCGCGATGGCGTCAGTTCTGATGACACATCTCTAAATTACCGATACGCCGTCGCAATCCCCTGGCGTTCGGTGATGCATTCCGGTGCGCCCATTTCGAACTCCCGGCAGATCAGCGGACGTTTTTCGTAGATGGTGCACATCATGCTGTTGCGATCCAGCGCGGCGCACCAGCCGTCATCCAGTCGCAGCATGACTTCCCCACCCCAATCATCGGTATCGATAAAACGCTCGGGCACACCGGTGTCGGTGATCAACATGACTTCAAGCTGACAGCAGCAGGCTGCGCAGGTCGAGCAGGTGACCGCAGGTTCGGCGATTTGCGTGTGGGGAATGGTTTTCATGGCGCGCAGTGTAAGGCAGTGGGCCTGCGCTGTGTGAAAGGCCTGACGGACGCTCAGGTTTCACGGCAGACCCTCGATCGGCGGATTGTTTCTCTCCATGCGCTTGCCGATTTCCAGTCCCGTCTGGCCGGGCTTTTGCGGCAAAGGCCAAAGGACAGGCATGAGCATTTCCGGTAAGGAGAGCTCCAGTGGCCGATGTTTGAGCATGTCGAAGAGGTATTGCGCAGCTTGGTCCGCCGACCAGTCGAGGTGTTCTGGAGTGTCGTTGCTCAGGGGGATATCGATAAGTCCTGGGCTAACTATGGTCATTTCGATGTTTTCTGGTGCCACGTCGATACGCAAGGACTCGAAAAGGTGACGCAACCCGGGCTTTGAATCGCCATAAGCTTCGGCCTGCGGCAGGGGCAACCAGGTCACCGAACTGGCCATGCCCACCAGATGCGGCGCAGTGCCCACCCGCAGCAGGGGACGGGCGGCTTCGATGCAATAGCTGCTGGCAAGCAGGTTGGTACGCACGATGTGCTCGATGATTGACGAGTCGAACTGGCTGGCGTCGACGTATTCGCAGGTACCCGCGTTGAGGATCATGGTGTCCAGAGAACCCCATTCCTTGGCAATCTGCTCGCCGATTTCGCGCACCCGTTGGCCGTTGCTCAAATCACCGGCCACCACCAGCACCTGTCCGGGATAACGCTGAGACAGGGCTTCCAATGGCGCCAATGATCGAGAGCTGACAGCCAGGTGAGCACCGGTTTTCAGTATTTCTTCGGCCAAAGCGGCACCAATGCCGTTGCTGGCGCCGGTCAACCAGTATCGCCTTGCAGGTGTACGCCTCATCCCAATTCCCTTTTTAACCCGATAATTTCCCGGCTCAATACTGTATTCATTGTGACAAGCCTTGTCGCGAGGGCAGATTCTTGAATGCGGCCAAGGCCCGTTCGCGCGTAGCGCTCAGGTTTACGATCGGCGATGGATAATCCGTCACACCGAACAATCCGCCGAGTCTCGCGGGATTATGCAGGTCTTTTTTATTCATTTCGTTGATCTGCGGCAACCAATGCTTGATGAAAACCCCTTCGGCGTCGAATTTTTCCGACTGGCTCAGGGGGTTGAAAATGCGGAAGTAGGGCGCCGAATCGGTGCCGGTGGACGAACTCCACTGCCAGCCACCGTTGTTCGCCGCCAAATCACCGTCAATCAGATGCCGCATGAAGAAACGCTCGCCTTCGCGCCAGTCGATCAGCAGGTTTTTGGTCAGGAACATTGCCACGACCATGCGCAAGCGGTTGTGCATCCAGCCGGTCTCCAGCAATTGGCGCATGGCAGCATCAATGATCGGCAGGCCGGTACGGCCTTGTTGCCAGGCCTTGAGGTCTTGCGGGGCGTCACGCCAGGCCAGGGCTTCGGTTTCCGGGCGAAAGGCGCGGTGCCGGGAGACTCGCGGGTAGCCCACCAGAATGTGTTTATAGAATTCGCGCCACAGCAACTCGTTGATCCAGGTGACGGCACCGACCTTGCCGCCTTCGAACTCCCCCTGATTACTGCGCAACGCGGCATGCAGGCACTGACGGGGAGAAATGACTCCCGCGGTGAGATAGGCCGAGAGCCGACTGGTGCCGGGTTTTGCCGGGAAATCGCGCTCGCTGTGGTAATAGTCGATCTGTGCGTCGGTAAAGGTCTCGAGTCGGCGTCCGGCCTCGGCTTCGCCGGCCGGCCATAGGGCACGCAAACTGTCGCTGGGCGTATCGAAACCCTCGACACGAGAGGGCGGTTCGTCGCTGGCGATACCCAGTGGCGCCTGAATGGCGGGGGCGGTAACCAATCTCGGCAATGATGCATGCAAGCGTTCGTAGCAGACCTTGCGGAACTGGCTGAAGACCTGGAAATAGGTGCCGGTTCTGGTCAGCACGGTGCCAGGCTTGAACAGCAGTTGATCGAGGTAGCGGTAAAAGTCGATGCCTTGGGCTTTCAGGGCTTGGGCCACCGTGTCATCACGACGGGTTTCATGAATGCCGTATTCCTCGTTGGCATGCACTGCGTCGATCTTCAATTGCTGGCACAACTCGAGCAGAACCTTAGGTGCCTCGTCCCATCGGGACGCCGTGCGAATCAGCAACGGAATGTTCAGTGCGCCCAGCGCATGACGTAATTCGCTCAGGTTGCGCAACCAGAAATCAACTTTGCACGGTGCGTCGTCATGCGCCAGCCATTGCTGCGGACTCAGCAAAAACACCGCCACACTGGGGCCGCGGGCTGCGGCGGCCGAGAGGGCGGTGTTGTCGTGTAGACGCAAGTCGCTGCGCAACCAGATCAATTGCATGGTGGTATCCGCATGAGCCATTAAAAAATCGCCATTAAATGATCCCGCGCTGAATCAGGCCCAGATGGGCCGATAACGGGTCTTCGGCCAGGGACAAGTCAGCAATGGCGACGGTTTTTGCGGATAACTCGGCGTGGTGAATGCACACCGTTGGTCCGGCAATCATTTTTGGGCAGCTGACGCCATTCAAAAGTTTCGTCAGCTGTGAAAGATTCATGGCTTTGCTGGAATACAGCAGTACGCCGCGGGCTTGCAGGTGATCGACCGCCAGCGCAAGTTCGCCAGCGGGGAGTGGCCAGTCGAAAACTTCCACCGGGCAATCGACGCTGCTGATCAGCCAAGCGGTGAGCCACAGATGAGGCTCCAGTGGCAGGTCCGAGTGATTGATCAGCAGCAGCGGCGCGGTGCGTAACTGACGGTTGTTATGGTAGATCCTCGCGCCGAATTTGCTGCGCAACCAGGAATAAACAAATACCCGCTCCATCTGCGCGCCGAACTGGCCTTGCCAGCGTTGGTCCAGTTCCGCCAGCAACGGCATCAACAATCGTTCACACAGGGTGCGTGGCGGATACAGCGCCATCGCCTGATTTACCGTGTCGTCGAGGGTGCGTTCGGCCAGCTGAGTGACCGCATGCAGCAGCGTCTGGCGCAGCACCAGCCAATCGTTTCCGACGGGCTCGGTAAGCCCCTGAGGCGTGTCGAGCAGTTGTTTGACCTGGCTGACAGCCACGCCGCGATTGAGCCAGGTGAGGATTGTCAGGATTCGTTGAACGTGTTCGGCGCAGAACAGCCGATGCCCCTTGGGCGTACGCTGAGGCACGATCAACCCATAGCGCCGTTCCCAGGCGCGCAAGGTGACGGCATTGACCCCGGTCTGCCGGGCCACTTCACGAATGGGCAACCAGCCAGCGTCAAGGGCCTTCTTGAAGTCGGTGCCGAGGTCTTCGCTGGTGCGGGTGTCCGGTGGGTTTTTCATTAAATTGCGTTTCGCAGGCTGAGGTTTTCCGGATGCGGTTGCAGGTAAACCTGTTGCGCAATGTACGGATCCGGGTGTTGGCGAAAGTAGTGTTTGAGCAGCGTCAATGGCACTACCAGCGGCACGATGCCCTTGTGATACTGGCCGATGACGTGCTGCACCTCCTGTCTGTCTTCAGGGCTGATGGCTTGTTTGAGATAGCCGCTGATGTGCTGCAGCACGTTGGTGTGGGTGCGGCGTGTGGCGCATTTTTTCAGGGCCGTCATCAGCTCGCTGAAATAGCGCGGGCCGAGCTCTTCGAGATCGGACTGGCCCATGTTGCCCAGCAAGTTGCCCAGCGTTTTGTATTGCACCGGGTTGTGGGCCATCAACAGGTATTTGTAGCGCGAGTGAAAGTCAGTGAGGCTGCGCCGGGTCAGGCGTGTTTGCAGCAACTGCTGCCAGGCACTGTAGGCGAATACGCGGGTGAGGAAGTTTTCCCGCAGCACCGGGTCGTTGAGGCGGCCGTCTTCTTCCACCGGTAGATCAGGATGCAATGCACAGAAGGCTTGGGCGTAGATACCACGGCCACCACCGTCCACTGGCGCGCCGTTGGCGTGGTAGACCTTGACCCGGTCCAGCCCGCACGAAGGAGATTTCTGCATGAAGATGTAGCCGCAGATGTCGCCCAACTCCATCGCCATTTTTTGACCATAGTCGGCCAGCGGCCGGGTGACGTTGATCTCAGGGTGGACGGTGCCGACAGCTTCTGGGTGCGCGGGGTTGCCGACCAGACGGATCGGTTCGCGAGGGATACCCAGGCCAATGGCGACTTCCGGGCACACCGGGGCGAAATCGAAATAATCGGTGAGAGTAATGCTGCACAGCCGCGATGCTTTGTGACCGCCGTTGTAACGCACTTCGGCTCCCATCAGGCAAGCGCTGATGGCGATTTTGGGTTTCATGGCTGTAGGGGGCATCGGAGCGCCTCGAATCCAGACCTGTACAGAATATTAGATCTGTACAACATGTACTTCATCATAGATTCAAAGGTGTACAAGTCAATTTTTTTGTATAGGTTTTTCGGGCTGCTGCCCATGTCGACAGCAGCGATGGGCTGGACTTGATTCAATCACTGCAGGTGTTCATGCAGCCGGCGAGCTGCTTCCTGACCACTGAGCCAGGCACCTTCGACACGGCCAGACAGGCACCAGTCACCGCACACATACAGGCCCAGATCGGCATCGGCCAGGGCCCCCCATTCATGGCTGCTGGCCGGTCGGGCGTAAAGCCAGCGGTGAGCGAGGCTGAAAGTCGGAGCAGGCATGGCGTCGTGCAGCAGTTCGGCAAAGGCACCGTGCAATTGCTCGATCACCGCTTCCTTGGGCAGGTCGATATGCTGCCGGCTCCAGGCACTGGTGGCGTGCAGCACCCAGGTGTCGAGGGTGGTGTCGCGTCCCGGCTTGCTGCGGTTGCGCGCCAGCCAGTCGAGAGGACTGTCCTGCACGAAGCAACCTTCGATGGCGGTTTCCAGTGGCGTGTCGAACGCCAGGGCGACCGCCCAGGTCGGCTCCATTTTTACCCCGGCAGCGGCCCCGGCGAGTTTCGGCGCGGCCGCCAGCAGTGCAGTCGCCTGTGGGGCGGGCGTGGCGATGACGACATGGCTGAACGGGCCGTGAGTGAAACCCTCGGCATCTTGCAGATGCCAGTGTTCTTCACCACGATAGACCTCGGTGATGCGGCAAGCGAAATGCACTTCCAGATCACCGAGCAGGCCGCGCGTGATCGCGCTCATGCGTGGCGTGCCGACCCAGCGTGTCTGTTCGTCCGGTGAAGGTCTGAGCTGGCCGCCGTGAAAGGTATAGAGCTGTGGCGTCCACTCAGCGACCCAGCCGTTGGCTTGCCAACGCTGGACTTCAGTGACAAAGCGGCGATCGCGAGCAGTGAAATATTGCGCGCCCATGTCCAGAGCACCCGCATCGCTGCGCTTGCTCGACATGCGTCCGCCACTGCCGCGGCTTTTATCGAAAAGTTGAACGACATGCCCGGCCTCCGTAAGGGCCTGGGCGGCTGAGAGTCCGGCGATGCCGGTGCCGATGATTGCGATAGGTACAGTCATAGGGGCCTCGTTTACCTGTCTGTACAGACTACGCCGTGGTTCAAACCTGTACAATATTGTTTTTTGGTATAACTTTTAGCGTTCTTGTTCTGACAGCTTGGCCTATTGTTAAGCACAGAGCCTGCCCGATACCAAAGATCCCTGCTTATAAAAATAGACTAGTGATCAGGGTAAAACGCCACGCGAGGAAGATGTCATGCACATATTGCTGACCGGCGGTACTGGTTTGATAGGACGTCAACTCTGCCAACACTGGTTGAGTCAGGGACATCGCCTGACAGTCTGGAGTCGCACACCTGCAAAAGTTGCCCAAGCCTGTGGCACTCAAGTACGTGGAATCGCACGACTGGAGGACCTGGGTCAAGAGCCGGTGGATGCCATTATCAATCTCGCGGGGGCCCCGATTGCCGATCGGCTCTGGACTCATAAACGCAAAGCCTTGTTGTGGAGCAGCCGGATCACCCTGACCGAAACCCTGCTGGCCTGGCTCGAAAGCCGCGAGCAGAAACCGCAGGTTTTGATTTCCGGCTCCGCGATTGGTTGGTACGGCGACGGTGGTGAGCGGGAATTGACTGAAGAATCGCCACCGGTCATTGATGATTTCGCCAGCCAGTTGTGCGTCGCCTGGGAGGAAACCGCGCAGCGCGCCGAAGCCTTGGGCATTCGCGTGATCCTCATTCGTACCGGGTTGGTGCTGTCCGCCGAGGGCGGCTTTTTGTCGCGGCTGTTGTTGCCGTTCAAACTGGGGCTGGGCGGGCCGATCGGCAATGGTCGGCAGTGGATGTCGTGGATTCATATCAAGGATCAAATCGCCCTGATTGATTTTCTTCTGCACCGCAATGAGGCCAGCGGTCCATATAATGCCTGCGCGCCCAAACCGGTGCGCAATCGTGAATTCGCCCAAACGTTGGGTAGCGTGTTGCATCGTCCGGCGTTCATGCCGATGCCGACCCTCGTGTTGAAGGTGTGCCTGGGCGAGTTGTCTTTGTTGTTGCTGGGTGGCCAGAAGGCCATGCCGGCTCGCTTGCTGGAAGCGGGCTTCACTTTCCAGTTCACTGATTTGCGCGCGGCGTTGGACGATTTGTCCAGCCGCCTTAAGAAATAGGACGTTGCATGACCGATCACGCGTTGCTTCTGGTCAACCTGGGTTCACCCGCTTCCACCTCGGTGGCGGATGTGCGCAGCTACCTCAATCAATTTCTGATGGACCCGTATGTGATCGACCTGCCGTGGCCGGTGCGGCGTTTGCTGGTGTCGTTGATTCTGATCAAACGCCCAGAGCAATCGGCTCACGCTTATGCGTCGATCTGGTGGGCGGACGGCTCGCCACTGGTGGTGCTCAGCCGTCGTCTGCAACGGGCCATGACCGCGCAGTGGACCCACGGGCCGGTGGAACTGGCGATGCGCTACGGCGAGCCATCCATTGAGTCGACATTGGTTCGTCTGGCGGCTCAGGGTCACAAAAAAATCACCCTGGCGCCGCTCTATCCGCAGTTCGCCGATAGCACCGTGACCACGGTAGTCGAGGAAGCCAAACGGGTGGTGCGGGAGAAGAAACTCGACGTGCAGTTCTCGGTTCTCCAGCCGTTCTACGATCAGCCGGAATACCTCGATGCCCTGGTGGCCAGCGCCAAACCTTATCTGCAGCAGGATTACGATCACCTGCTGCTGAGCTTTCATGGTTTGCCGGAACGGCACCTGAAGAAGCTAAATCCGGGTCACAGCTTCGAAGGTGGCGGCGATTGCTGCGCCGGTGCGCCGCCGGAAGTGGTCGCGACCTGTTATCGCGGTCAGTGTCTGCGCACCGCGGCAGAGTTTGCCAAGCGCATGGGCCTGCCGGACGGTAAATGGTCGGTGTCGTTCCAGTCGCGTCTGGGGCGGGCCAAGTGGATCGAACCCTACACCGAAGCGCGCCTCGATGAATTGGCCAAAAGTGGTGTGAAGAAAGTCCTGGTGATGTGCCCGGCGTTCGTCGCCGATTGCATTGAAACACTGGAAGAGATCGGTGATCGCGGCAAGGAGCAATTCCGCGAAGCAGGAGGGGAGGAGTTGGTGCTGGTACCGTGCCTCAACGATGATCCGCAATGGGCCAAGGCGTTGAACGCATTGTGCGAGAGAGCGCCGCTGGTTTTGTAGGAACACACTTTGAAGTGAAGGAGGGCTTGTTGTGGCGAGGGAGCTTGCTCCCGCTGGGTCGCGAAGCGGCCCCAAAATCTTTGCAGTCGATGAAGATTTTGTGAGTGCTGCGCACTCAAGCGGGAGCAAGCTCCCTCGCCACAGGGGATTGAGTCGCCTGTTACAACGACTCTTCCGCCTGCTTGTGTTTCCAGCTGTCATTGCCCGGCAGCAACAGGTTCAGCGCAATCGCCACCACCGCGCACAGCGCGATGCCTTTGAGGCCGAAATCCTCCGGGCCAGTTCCCGTGCCGACCAATACGCCGCCAATCCCGAACACCAGCGTCACCGAGACAATCACCAGATTACGGGCTTCGCCCAAGTCGATCTTGTGGCGAATCATTGTGTTCATCCCCACCGCGGCAATCGAACCGAACAACAGGCAGAGAATCCCGCCCATCACCGGCACCGGGATGCTTTGCAGCAGGGCGCCGAACTTGCCGATGAACGCCAGGCTGATCGCAAAGATCGCCGCCCAGGTCATGATTTTCGGGTTGTAGTTTTTGGTCAGCATCACCGCGCCAGTCACTTCGGCGTAGGTGGTGTTGGGTGGGCCGCCAAACAGACCGGCCGCGGCGGTGGCAATGCCATCGCCGAGCAGGGTGCGGTGCAGGCCGGGCTTCTTCAGGTAATCGCGACCGGTCACGCTACCGACCGCGATCACGCCGCCGATGTGCTCGATGGCCGGAGCCAGGGCTACCGGAACGATGAACAGAATCGCCTGCCAGTTGAATTCCGGCGCGGTGAAGTGTGGAATCGCGAACCACGGTGCAGCAGCGATCTTCACGGTGTCGACCACCCCGAAATAGAACGCCATCGCAAAACCCACCAATACACCGGAGATGATCGGTACCAGGCGGAAAATGCCTTTGCCGAATACCGCGACGATCAGAGTGGTCAGCAGCGCCGGCATCGAGATCAACATCGCCGTCTGGTAAGCAATCAGCTCGGTGCCGTCGCCGGCCTTGCCCATCGCCATGTTGGCAGCGATCGGCGCCATGGCCAGGCCGATGGAGATGATCACTGGGCCAATGACCACTGGCGGTAGCATGCGGTCGATGAACCCGGTGCCTTTGATCTTCACGGCAAGGCCGAGGAAGGTGTAGACGAAACCCGCCGCCATCACGCCGCCCATGGTCGCCGCCAGGCCAAACTGACCCTTGGCGAGAATGATCGGCGTGATGAAGGCGAAGCTCGAGGCGAGGAACACCGGCACCTGACGCCCGGTGACGATCTGGAACAGAATCGTCCCAAGGCCTGCAGTGAACAGCGCCACGTTCGGGTCGAGACCGGTAATCAACGGCATCAACACCAGCGCGCCAAAGGCCACGAACAGCATCTGCGCGCCCGACAACACGGTGCGCCAGAGCGGATCGTTGAACTCTTGCTGCATGCTCAAGCGTCCTTTTGCTTGGTGCCGAAGATCTTGTCACCGGCATCGCCCAAGCCTGGGATGATGTAACCGTGTTCGTTCAGTTTTTGATCGATGGAAGCGGTGTAGATGATCACGTCCGGGTGAGCCTTCTCCACGGCGGCGATACCTTCTGGCGCGGCGACCAGGACCATTGCGCGGATGTCCTTGCAACCGGCCTTCTTCAGCAGGTCGATGGTGGCGACCATCGAACCACCGGTGGCGAGCATCGGGTCGATGATCATCGCCAGGCGTTCGTCGATTTCCGGCACCAGTTTTTCAAGGTAGGTGTGGGCCTCGAGGGTTTCCTCGTTGCGGGCCACGCCGACGGCACTGACTTTGGCGCCCGGGATCAGGCTCAGTACGCCTTCGAGCATGCCGATACCGGCGCGCAGGATTGGCACCACGGTAATTTTCTTGCCGGCGATTTTCTCGACCGACACCGTGCCGCACCAGCCTTCGATGTCGTAGCTTTCCAGCGGCAGGTCTTTGGTGGCTTCATAGGTCAGCAGGGCACCGACTTCCTGAGCGAGCTCACGGAAATTCTTCGTGCTAATGTCGGCGCGGCGCATAAGGCCAAGTTTATGACGGATCAGCGGATGGCGGATCTCGAGGATGGGCATGGGAAAGGCTCCGGGGGCGGGCAAAAAAAACCGGCCCAGATTAATCTATCCGAGGGTGTTGTCCTATAGACATATAGAACGTTAGTCCACAAACGCTTGATCTGGCCGTGCGGGATGCGTACCTTTGCCCGCTTTTCCTCTGTCCGTCCCCCTTGGAGAGCGCCATGTCCGCTGATCTCGAGCATATCCGTCAAATCATGCGAGAGGCTGACTGCCTGTACACCGAAACTGAAGTCGAGGCGGCCATCGCCCGCGTCGGTGCACAAATCAACGATCAGCTGGCCGAGAGCAATCCGGTAGTGTTCTGCGTGATGAACGGTGGGCTGATTTTCTCCGGCAAGCTGCTGACCTATCTGAACTTCCCGCTGGAAGCGTCCTACCTGCACGCCACCCGCTATCGCAACGAAACCAGCGGCGGCGACCTGTTCTGGAAGGCCAAGCCGGAAGTCTCGTTCATCGACCGTGACGTGCTGATCATCGACGATATTCTCGATGAAGGTCACACCCTGGGCGCGATCATCGACTTCTGCAAACACGCTGGCGCCCGCGCCGTGCACACTGCCGTGCTGATCGACAAGGACCACGACCGCAAGGCTCGTCCGGACCTGAAAGCCGATTTCGTCGGCCTGCCATGCATTGACCGTTACATCTTCGGCTACGGCATGGACTACAAAGGCTACTGGCGTAACGCCAACGGGATTTTTGCCGTTAAAGGCATGTAAGCCCGGCTATCCCTTTTCCTGTGGGAGCGTGGCTTGCCCGCGATGGCGTCGGTGCATTAAGCATTAATGTGTCAGACAGATCGCTATCGCGGGCAAGCCACGCTCCCACAGGGATCTGTGTCCATAGAAATATCTTCGTACACCCATGCTAGAGTGCTCGGCCCCGCCCCCGGAGCCATCCATGAGCCTTTTGATCCGCAGCTGCGCCGCCCTGTTGCTGACCGTCAGCCTGCCCCTGGCCGCCGCCCCGTCGCCGATGCATGCGCAGTTTTTGCCCCCGGACGACTTGACCCTGCGCGATGCTGAACCCGAGCAGCAGCAACTGTTGCAGATCACCGAGTATTCGGTGGTGATCGGCAGTCAGCGTCAGTCCAACCAACAGCCGATCCCGGTTACATCACCATTGCTGATCCGCCTCAAGGGCAAATCCTTGAACAAGGGCGCCACCATCAGCCAGGTATTGGTCAACTTCGATGGCGAAAGCAAAAGCCTGAAAAAGCCGATCTACGACGAAAAAAGCAAAACCCTGACCCTCTATTACCCGTTGGCCCAATACCGGGTGGTGATCGACTTGTTGCGCAATGACACGGTGTATTGCCAGTTCCTCAGCTACGCCAACGGCCATATCTGGGCCGATTTGCACACAGGCAGCGTTCGTCCGCGTTGAGCCTGGCGCCTGCGCAGGGGTAAACTGCCCGCCCCGTGAAATGTCTGCGAGCTGGAGTCGGCAATGCGTAAAGATAAGAAGCAAGTGATTGGTGACGAGATCGGCGATGAGCAGATCAAGCTGTTCCTCGATTTTGAGCCGGTCGACGCCACTTCACCGTCGCTGCACAAACTGATCAAGGCGTACCGTGGCCTGCGCATCGATGACTTCGAGCGTTTTCTGACGTTCTTTGTTGAAGCCGGCCATGACCTGGATGGGAAGGATGAGCACGGTAATGACTTCGTCGCCCTGATCAAGGATCAGCGCAACGCCGCCGAGTACATCGAGCTGATCAGCAAGGCTCGCGTTTAACGTAGGCATTTGTGGCGAGGGAGCTTGCTCCCGCTTGAGTGCGCAGCGCTCACAAAAATCTGCGCCGTTCGCAGAATTTCGGGGCCGCTTCGCAGCCCAGCGGGAGCAAGCTCCCTCGCCACAAAGATTGTTTCACCGCACACAAAAAAACGCCCCGCCCTCAATGAGGACGGGGCGTTTTTTTAGGCCGAATCAAGCGTAGCTTTCGGTCTCGTTACTGGCTTCAACCAGTTCCAGCGCGACGTTGTTGTGCGCATTGATCTTGCGATACAGCGCAGCGTCGGTTTCCAGAACCTTTTCCCGAGCCGGGAAGATTTCCGCGAGCTTGGCAGCCCACTCGCCATGGGCCTTGTTCGGGAAACATTTCTCGATCAGCTCAAGCATGATCGAAACAGTCACCGAAGCGCCTGGGGATGCGCCGAGCAGGGCCGCAAGTGAACCGTCCTTGGCCGCGACCAGTTCGGTACCGAACTGCAGAACGCCGCCTTTCTTCGGGTCTTTCTTGATAATCTGCACCCGTTGGCCGGCCACTTCCAGGCGCCAGTCTTCGGCTTTCGCTTCAGGGTAGAAACGACGCAGGGAATCCAGACGCTGCTCCATCGACTGCATCACTTCGCTGACCAGGTACTTGGTCAGGTCCATGTTGTTTTTGGCCACGGCCAGCATCGGGCCGATGTTGCCGGCGCGGACCGACATCGGCAGGTCCATGAACGAACCGTGCTTGAGGAACTTGGTGGTGAAACCGGCGTAAGGTCCGAACAGCAGGGACTTCTTGCCATCGACCACACGGGTGTCCAGGTGCGGCACGGACATCGGTGGCGAACCTACCGCAGCCTGGCTGTAGACCTTGGCCTGGTGGTGCTTGACCACTTCCGGGTTGTCGCAACGCAGCCATTGGCCGCTGATCGGGAAACCGCCGAAGCCTTTGCTTTCTTCGATGCCCGAAGCTTGCAACAGTGGCAGTGCAGCACCGCCAGCGCCGAGGAACACGAACTTCGCATCGACATCACGGGTATTGCCGCTGTTGACGTCCTTGATGCTGACAGTCCAGCCACCGTTGTTACGCTTCAGACCCGTCACACGCTTGCAGTACTTGACCTGGGCATCAGGCGCGCTGGTCAGGTGCTTGAGCAATTGGTTGGTCAGGGCGCCGAAGTTTACGTCGGTGCCGTTCATCACGCGGGTGGCGGCGACGACTTCGTCAGCCGGGCGGCCCGGCATCATCAAGGGCATCCACTCGGCCATGGTGGCCTTGTCTTCGGTGTATTCCATGTCCGAGAAGGCGTGGTGCTTGCTCAGCGTCTTGAAACGTTCCTTGAGGAAGGAGACGCCGTCGTCGCCCTGCACGAAGCTCAGGTGCGGCACCGGGCTGATGAACGATTTGCACGAACCGAAGGTGCCTTTCTTGGTCAGGTAGGACCAGAACTGCTTCGACACCTCGAACTGGGTGTTGATGTGCACGGCTTTCTTGATGTCGACGGTGCCGTCGGCGGCCTGTGGCGTGTAGTTCAGCTCACACAGCCCGGCGTGACCGGTACCGGCGTTGTTCCACGGATTGGAACTCTCCGCGGCACCGGAATCCATCAGCTCGACGACTTCCAGCTTGATCGCGGGGTCGAGCTCTTTGAGCAGTACAGCCAGGGTGGCACTCATGATGCCGGCCCCAACCAGTACTACGTCGACTGCTTCGTTATGCGCCATTTAACGCGTCTCCAAAATCTGCAGCACCAAATTGTCGGCATAGCTGCCAGGCGTTCCGGGGCGTGTCAGTGATGCCCCAGGTACCCATGGCCAGGATCGCCATGTCCGAATCTTCGCAATTTTTCGCAACTTCGACGGATGCATGCGGCCTGGCCTCAAGAGTCACATGAACTCATTTCGGCACGCGGCTGGCAATTCGACTTATGGTCGAGACATCCGTTTGTGCAACCAAATCCGTAGCGGACAGGCTTCAGGCTCCGGTGTTCGAGGAATACTCGGTCCTGTGTCGTTGGGCTGTTGTAGACGCTAATGGTGCATGTTCAGACGCAAAACTATTCATTTGCTCGCCACACTCTTGTGAAGTTGTGAAAACCCGTTTTTTTCACGCTCTTTTGAAGACGTGAACCTCAAAAAAGGGCTGTCCCAGCCTGGCACCGTGCCCGGATGGAATGCCGCCATGGGATACATGACAAGCAAAACGGGCAAACAGCTCAGTGACCGAGCGTAATGACAGCTCTGCAGATTCGCGAAAAGTGGTGTTTTTGCTTAGGGAACAGCAAGCGCGCCAGCTTCACTCGATCTGTGTGGGCGGCTCTCTGTGGGCGGTGCGGGGGTGTCAATACCGAGGCATTGACGATGCTGCGAGGCCCGATCAGGAGACGTCCTTATAATCGGGGGGAGATTGTAGCGAAGAAACGCAGGGAAATGGTCGTGTTTAATGACTTTTATTAGGCGTCCGGTCAGGTGGTCAACAGTTGTTGCGCACGAGCACGTGGCTGGTGCTGGCTGACACGGGCGCTGGCGGGTAGGGGATGGTGCAGCCAGTTGAGGCGGATTTCTTCGATTTCGACCCAGCCATCGCCCATGGGCTGCAGGCTGCACTGTTTGAATGCCTGGCAACGGCCATCGCGGTCGAGCAGGGCAAAACAGCGATGCAGTGGGCGTGGCGCGAACAGGGAGATGAGAACACGCATGGCAACGTACCTTGTGGGTGACTGTCGTGAAGCTTGCCAGTGGGCGATGACATGCCTGTGTCTGGGCGATGACAGATGTGTGACAGGAACCGCTCTGTGCCGGGTTTGTCAGAGATTTCAGTAATCGTTGTTCGAAGCTAGTTCGCCGCAGTGGCGCACCGCTATACTGCGGGTAATGTTAGTGCCTGTTTCTGGAGAGAAGAGCATGTTGCAACGCCTGTTGTTCGGTTTGATCACTGTGACCAGTTTGACCCTCGTCGGCTGCGCCCACAGCCCGCAACAACTGAACCCGGAACCCAAGCTGACGGCTCAGCTGGCGCCGGTCGGCCGTGGTCAGCCGGTGGTGGTGCGCGTGGTGGACGGTCGTCCGTCGCCAACGCTGGGGACTCGTGGTGGCCTGTATCCGGAGACCAGCGCGATCACCGTGCAGGGCGCGCAGATTCTGCCGAAGCTGCAGGCTCAGGCTGAAGCGGCCGTGCGCTTGCTGGGCTTTACCCCAACGGCCAATGCGCTGAATGCACCGCAATTGACGGTGACCCTGGCCGAGCTGAAGTATCAGTCGCCCAAGGAAGGCCTGTATGTGACTGAGGCAACGATTGGCGCGACGTTCCGTTCGGATGTGCAGAATGCCAACCGTCGTTATAGCGGTCGCTACGGTGCGTCGCTGGATCAGCGTTTTGGCATGGCGCCGAATCAGGAAACCAATACCAAGCTGGTCAGTGATGTATTGAGTGACGCGTTGACCCGCTTGTTCAAGGACCCGACGATTGGTCAGGTGCTTGCCGAGTAACGGTTTGCGGCTTGTTAAAAGAACCCGGTGTCAGTGATGGCGCCGGGTTTTTTTGTGTCCTTTGCGGGAGCGGGTTTGGTCGGGATGGCGGCCTTTGGGCCGACCATGTTTTGGTTGGTGGTGTACATATCCGTTGCTGCGGTAACGGCGGCTTATGGTTTCGCCCTTACGGCGACTCCCTTTTTTACAAGCGCCTAAAAAAGGAAGCAAAAAACGCTCGCCCCAAGCGTACGGCCCCTCGCTAAGGCTCGGCGTTCCTTCGCTCCGGTATCCATCTGGGGGCATCGCCCTACGGTCTGCTTCGCTACGACCTACATGCGATGGGTTCGACTGCGTCGAACGGCGCTGCGCGCCAATCCCCAGATGAACACCTCCACTCAGCCTCCCGAAGGGGCGGGTGGATCAAGATCAAAAGCTGCAGGCGAGCTAACGCTCGGCCTGTTGAGTGGTGAGGGGAGGGCGGGTGTACGCCGCTCTACTGTGGGAGCGGGCTTGCCCGCGAAGGCGGCCTGACAGCCGACCAATTTCTCGCAGATGGACACGATTCAACTGTAGAAGCGAGGCTTGCCCGCGAAGGCGGCCTGACAGCCGACCAGTCTCTCGCAGATATACACGATTCAATGTGGGAGCGAGGCTTGCCCGCGATGGCGGCGTGTCAGGCTACCTCCATGTCGAATGTGAGAAAGCCTTCGCGGGCAAGCCTCGCTCCTACAGGGGATTAGCTGTGTGGCGCAGCTTTTGGTATGGCAACGTTATCCAGCATCCGGTTCACCGCCAGTTCGGCCAGCATGACGATCTGTTGAATCGCCATCGCCGTGTGCCGGTGCGGCCCTTCCAGATACCCCGCAAAATCACTCGCCATCACACTGGCCTGGGCCAACGATTCACAGGTATGGGCCAACAAGTCTTCGTCTTTGATATCCGGCGCAACCATATACATCGTGCTCGGTTTGCGGGTCGCGGGTGATTTGAGGGCGGCTGGGTTGAGGTAGTGATCGAGCGCGCGGTTAGCTGCTTCGTGGAGTTTTTTTGAATCGAGGGATTCGTAGGGGGAAACGTCGTCGGTTTCTGGGGGATTCGGTGTTTCTTTGAACATGGTGATGCTCCGAATGAAAGGTTTAGCTGCCACGATCGCTGCGACGCGATTGAAGGAGGCAGCTGTACGCGGGGTCGCAGACCGAGCCATTCGGAAACCCGGCATACCCGAAGGTATCCCGCGCACAGCCACCATCAAACCAAACGACTAGCACCGAAGCGCTCCGGTTTGGGCCGGCGATTATGCACCAAATGAGCTGAACTGAACGGACTGCGACGCCCGGTCGCTGATGTGCAGCGACCCCCAAAGCCTATCCACCCCATTTCCGAGCGACAACCTTCAAAACCTGTCGGAATCTTCCCTTTCAATCACTGCGTTTGTAGGACGTTCAAGCCGCCTCTGAATAAAAATCCAGGACACTCACCCCCGTCAGCAAATCCGCTTCCGGCAAATCCGCATGTTGATGCCCGCCCAGCGCGCAATACACCAGCCAATGCCGGTCCTGTACGTTGAAGGCGAGGCTGCCGACTAAGGTTTGTTGTTCGTCGCTTTGGGCAATGAGGTAGAGGCGGTCCTGGTTTTCGGCGTGGAGCATGACGGAGTCCGTGTCGGTTTCGAGGGGCAACAGACTGGCGGATTCAGATGACGGCGTCGTGACACAGAACAGTAATCGACTAAATGGTTTCGTTATTTGTCGGAAAGCCGGGGCAGGTCGGAGCGCTTTCGGTAGAATCCGCGCCGTGGTCGTCGGTCCGGCGTCTGCTATACCGGTTTGCCTGAGGTTTGTGATGTCGCTGCAATTGATTTCGCTCTTTACCGCTCATCCCGCCAAATTGATCAATTTGCTGGCCTTGCTGTTAGCCTTCCCGGGCGGCTGGTTGCTGCACGCCACCCGTCGCCGCGAACAGCGCGCCCTGGCCAGTATCGAAGCGCAGCGCCAACGTCGTCCCAGTGAAGAGCCAACGCTGGATTGGGCGACCCTGCGCATGAACCGGTTTTTCTACCGCTTCGGTTTCGCCTGCCTCGGGATGGCGTTGCTGGTGTCGTGGATCAGCACCCGCGTCTGAAGATCTGACACAAGCCCCTGTGGCGAGGGAGCTTGCTCCCGCTGGGCTGCGAAGCGGCCCCAAAAACGGCCACCTCTGTTATCTCAGACACACTGCGAGCACTGACTTTACGACTGCTGCGCAGCCGAGCGGGAGCAAGCTCCCTCGCCACAGGTACAGTGCCTGACTGTCTTACCGCATCAAGGCAAACAAAAACGGCGCCCCGAAGGCGCCGTTGTTGTTTCCAGCCAAAATCGCTTACAGCGGCAACCCGGCCTTGACCCGATACTGATTGCGCACCGGCGTCGCATATTGCAGCACCATAAACGGACGATGCTCCTCAGGGCAGGCATCCAGCCGACGCTGCCATTCTTCCTGGGCCTTGGCCAGTTCGTCAGCCGCAAACACCTCGGCCGCTTTCGGCACCTGCAGTTGCGGGTCGGCGTCTTTCCACTGGGCATAGGCCAGGTAGTGCGCCGGGAACAACCGGTAACCGCTGAGGATCTGCTTGTCCATTTCGATCGCCAATTGCTTGGTGTCTTCGAACAGTTCAGTGATCGGCGCGGCGAAGTTCACGTGGACCCGGCCTTTGTAACCGGTGATGCCTTTGGCGATGCTCACGTCATCCTCGCCTGGCACTTTGCTGTAGCTGCCGGTGGTGGCGCGGATGTACAGCTCGCGGGCCTTGGCCTGGTCGCACGGATCGTATTCGTAGCTGATCGACACCGGGGTGAGGTTCAGCGAGCGAATGACTTCGCCGAACGGCTCGTCCTTGCGGCTCATGTGGAACATCTTGAGGATCGCCGACTCGGTACGGTCGTCGCCGTCCTTGGCCCGGCCTTCAGCCTGGGCGATCCAGATCGAGGCGCAGTCGTTGCGGATCGAATGGTTGATGTACGCTGACAACAGCTGATACGCCGCCATTTTTTCCCGGCGGCCGGTGATCGAACGGTGCACGATGAAGCTCTTGTTCAGGCGCATCAAATCGCTGACAAAAGGCTTTTGCAGCAGGTTGTCGCCAATGGCGATGCGCGGGGTCGGCAGGCCGGCGTGGTACACGGCGTAGTTGACGAAGGCCGGGTCCATCACGATGTCGCGGTGGTTGGCGATGAACAGGTAGGCGCTGCCAGACTTGAATTGTTCCACGCCGGTGTACGTCACACCGTCCGTGGCACGCTCGATGGTGTGGTCGACGTAAAACTCGACTTTGTCCTGCAATGTCGCCACCGACGTGATACCGGCGAACTCACGGCGCAGCCGATGAGCTATAAGAGGTTTGAGCATCCAGCCGAAGGCACCGGCATAGCGCGGGAAGCGGAAGTGGATGAGGATATCTAGAAACGCCTTGTCACCAAGCAACCGGTTCAATACTGCCGGGACTTCGCTGTCGTCGTAAGGTCGGATGGCATCGAATTCGCCCATCATGCTCTCTTGTTAGAAACGGCTAGGGTAAGTAAAGGTTTTGATAAAAAACCAACGGGGCACGGTCTGAAAAGGTAGCCAGACGAAAATAGCCCTGCAAATAGACCGGCGATTATACGCACAAGTCACCTGGGAGACCGCGATGCTGGAAACTGCGCAGTATGAATGTCCGTATTGTGGTGAAGTGGTTGAGACTTCTGTAGACCTGTCAGGAGGCGATCAGACCTATATCGAGGATTGTCAGGTGTGTTGTCGGCCGATTACGTTTGTGTTGCAGGTTCACGGAGAGGAATGGCATCTCGAAGTCCGCAGCGAAAATGAATGAGAGGGCGGCCCATGCAGCGCATCTACGAACCGGAAAACCTGATGGAAGGCGAATTGCTGCAAGGCATGCTCGCCAGCGAGGGTATCGAAGCGCATCTGGTTGGGCGTGATTTGGTCGGCGGCACAGGCGAGTTACCGATATTCGGCCTGCTGGGCCTATCGGTCGATAACGACCAGGCCGAATACGCCCGGGAGCTGATCACCGCGTACAATGCCGCGCTGCCGCTGTCCGGCGATGAACCGGACAGTTTTCCCGGCACGCTGGTCTGTTAGGCTGACGTTCGTTTGATCAAGAGTCGTATTGCCCCATGTGTGGACGTTATGCCCTGTTTCGCTGGAACCCCGCTTTTGCGGCCCTGCCCGGATTCCCCGCCGATCAGCAGGCCCAGTGGAATATCTCCCCCAACGATTCGGTGTTGATGCTGCGTGCCGGCGCAGACGGGCAACGCGAGTTGGCCCGCGCCCGCTGGGGCCTGACGCCGCCGTGGCTGACCGACCTGTCTCGCACCCCGGCCCATGCCCGCGCTGAAACCGTTGCCGAACAACCGATGTTTCGCGAAGCCTTGCGCCTGCGTCGCTGCCTGCTGCCGGCCAATGGTTTCTACGAATGGCGCGGCACCACACGCAAACGTCCGTACTGGCTGACCCCGGGGGAGGGTTCGGCGCTGTTCTTCGCGGCGATCTGGGAGGCGTATCCGGTGCAGGAACAGGTGTGGTTGAGTACGGCGGTGATCACCCAGCCGGCTTCGAGTCAGCGTCGACCGTTGATTCTCGATGCGGCGGGGCAGGAAGCCTGGCTCAACCCCGAAACGCCGTTGCATGCCTTGCAGGCGTTGCTGGCCAGTGAACCTGCGGCATTGCGCGAGCGGGTGCTGGCGAACCTGGTGAACGATCCGAAGCTCAATGGGCCGGAGTGTTTGACTCCGGGTTGATGGGGTGTCTGGGCTGACGTCATCGCGGGCAAGCCCGCTCCCACAGGGATTTATGGCGTTCACAAAACCTGTGGGAGCGGGCTTGCCCGCGATGGGGCCTTCGGATCAAACCTTGAACTGATTGATCAACCGCCGCTGCTGTTCCGCCAACTTGGTCAAGTCCGCACTGGCCGCGCTCGATTCATCCGCCCCACCGGCCACTTCATTGGCCACTTGCCCGATGTTGATCACATTACGATTGATGTCGTCGGCCACCGCGCTCTGTTCCTCGGCCGCGCTGGCGATCTGGGTGTTCATGTCGTTGATCACCGACACCGCTTGCGTAATGGTCTCCAGCGCCTCGGCCGCTTTCGCCGCGTGTTGCACGCTTTCGTCGGTGCGGTTCTGGCTGTCTTCCATGACCCGCACCACATCGCGGGTACCTTGCTGCAGATGCTGGATCATGGTCTGGATTTCTTCAGTGGCCTTCTGGGTTTTCTGCGCCAGGTTGCGCACTTCATCGGCCACCACTGCAAACCCACGACCCTGCTCACCGGCACGGGCGGCTTCGATGGCGGCGTTCAAGGCCAATAGGTTGGTCTGCTCGGCGATGCCGCGAATGGCCGTCAGGATCGCATTGATGTTCTCGCTGTCCTTGGCCAGGGTCTGCACCACGCCGACGGCTTTGCCGATTTCCACCGCCAGTACGCCGATGGAATTCGAGGTGTCACGGACGATTTGCATGCCCTGCGCCGCTGCCTGATCCGCATGGCTGGCGGCTTGCGCGGCCTGAGTGGCATTGCGCGCGACATCCTGGGCGGTGGCGGTCATTTCATGCACGGCGGTCGCGACCTGATCGATCTCGGCCATTTGTTTATGCACGCCGATGTTGGTGCGAATGGCGATGTCGGCGGTATGTTCCGATGAGTCGCTGACGCTCTGCACCGACGTCACCACTTGGGTAATCATCGCCTGCAACTTGGCGAGGAAAGTGTTGAAGCCTTTGGCGATCGAGCCCAATTCGTCGGCGCGGTCGCTGGTCAATCGACGGGTCAGGTCGCCTTCACCCTGAGCAATATCGTCGAGCATCGCGACCATTTGCTTGAGTGGACGAGCAATGCCGTGGCCTACCAGCCAGATCACCAACAAACCGATACCAGCGATCAACAGGCCGACCATGGCCATGCCAAAGGTGTCGGATTTGCGCTGTGCGTCCAGATCACCCTGAAGTTTTTGCAGATCGGCCATCACCGCGTTCAGCGGCAGTTGCAGCATCAAGGTCCAGCGGGCGTCGGTCTGGCCGATGCCGAAGGGCAGGTACAACTCGATCCGGCCCTGGTCCTTGTCGATGGTGTAAGTCACTTCGCCGCGCTTGAGATTGGCCATGTTGGCAATCTGTTTGCTGTCGAGAATGTCGCTGACCTTTTCGCCGAATTTGCTCGGGTCTTTGGTGTAGGCGACGATCCGGCCGTTACCGCCGATCAGGACCATTTCCCCGGCGCCGCTGTACAGTTTCTGATTCGCCCCCAGGAGCATTTCCTGGATGAAGTTCACCGACAGGTCAGCGCCGACGATGCCCTGGAACGCGCCATTGAGCATGATCGGTTCAATGAATGAGGCGAGCATGACGATCTTGTCGCCGACCTTGTAGGGCGCCGGATCGATCACGCAGGATTTTTTGGTTTCTTTGGAGCACAGGTAGTACTCGCTGGCACGCACGCCGGTGGACAGGGTTTTCTGGTCGTCGACGTCCACCAGTTTGTCCAGGCCCAGGCTGCCGTCTTCATTGCGGAACCACCACGGCAGGAAGCGCCCGTTGCTGGCGTCGATGCCGACCACAGGGGTGTCGACGTAGGCCGCATCATTGTGGTCGAGTGCGTTTTTTTCCCAACCGATGTAGGTGCCGAGAATTTTCGGGTTCCGGGCGACGTTTTCCTTGATCAGGCTGATCAGTTGCTCACGGCTCAGGCTCAACTGTGGCTGACCATCGGCGCCGGGGGTACCAATCAACGCGTTGACCCTAACCAGCCCGCCGGCAATCAGCAGCGGTGCTTCGAGTTCGCGCTGGATCTGGCTGACCTGTGTTTGCGCCAGCGAGGTCAGGCGTTGTTCGATGACTTGCTCGAACTGCGCCTGAGTCCGTTGCTGAACCATGTCTTGGGTGCGGGCACCGGAAAACAGCGCATACAGCACCAGGGCAGCGACGACGCTAAGCACAATGGCGCCGGCCAGGGCGGCAACGGAAAACTGGATCGACTTGAATTTCATGGGGGGCTCCGCGCGCAAGAGGACGTCTGCGGTGCTGTATCGGCAGGAAGCTGGAAGGTCATGAACGACCCATGACGAATTGGCTGTTTTGGAGTGCTGGATGTCGTAAATGAATTATTGCTGACCGTGATCGGCCGTGGCGGGCGCCGTTATATGAAATTTTTCCTACGGTGATAAGGGCTTTGTCTGAAATGTACGTGTTACACGTCCGTTGTATCTGGCGCCGATACAAATCCCCACCTAGGATACGCGGCATGTTTCCAGGGAGCTTCTTGATGAATAAGACATTGGTTTTGTGTGCACTGAGCGCAAGTTTGCTGCTCGCCGGTTGTCAGTCGGTCAACACCACCAGCGGTGGCGCCGTGGGCGTTGAGCGCAAGCAATACATGTTCAGCATGTTGTCGACCTCTGAGGTCAACCAGATGTACGCCCAGTCTTATCAAAAGACCGTCGGGGAGGCGAGCAGCAAAGGGGTGCTGGACAAAACCAGTAACGATGCGAAGCGCGTTCAGGCGATCTCCAGGCGGCTGATTGCCCAGGCGCCGGTGTTCCGTCCGGATTCGGCTCAGTGGCAATGGGAAGTGAATTTGATCAAGAGCGACGATCTGAATGCCTCCTGCGGGCCTGGCGGCAAGATCATTTTCTACTCGGGGCTGATCGACACCCTGCAACTCACCGACGACGAAATCGCCGCCATCATCGGCCATGAAATCGCTCACGCCTTGCGCGAGCACGGTCGCGAAGCGATGTCCAAGGCTTACGGTATCGAAATGGCCAAGCAGGGTGCTGGTGCGTTGTTCGGTCTGGGCGAGGGCAGCCTGGCCCTGGCGGACACCGTAGCCCAATACGGCATGACCTTGCCCAACAGTCGCGGCAATGAAAACGAAGCAGACTTGATCGGCCTCGAATTGGCTGCCCGTGCCGGGTACAACCCGAACGCGGCGATCACCCTGTGGAACAAGATGAGCAAAGCCTCGAATGGCGCGCCGCCAGAGTTCTTGAGCACGCACCCGGCGTCGGCCAGTCGGATTGCTGCCTTGCAGGCGGCGATTCCTAAAGTCATGCCGTTATATGAAAAAGCCAAGAAATCCTGATAGATAGGCGTTGATGCCGCTGACGCCTTCGCGGGCAAGCCCGCTCCCACAGGTTCTGTGCCATACACAAATGATGTAATCGACCGAAAACCTGTGGGAGCGTGGCTTGCCCGCGAAGAACGATGACGCGGTACTACTGACCTACCGCGTCAAACCCACCCACTGCTCTGCATCGCCTTGTACACCGCAACAATTGCCAAAATCAGGAACGCCGATGCCGCCAGGCGACGGATCAGGGTCAAGGGCAGTTTGTCCGCCGCAAAGTTACCTGCCAGTACCACCGGCACGTTGGCAATCAACATCCCGGCGGTAGTGCCGATGATCACCAGCCACAGATCCGGGTATTGCGCGGCAAGCATCACGGTGGCGACTTGGGTCTTGTCACCCATTTCCGCGAGGAAGAATGCAATCAGCGTGGTCAGGAATGGCCCGAATTTTCGGGCGGTGCTGGCTTCGTCTTCGTCCATCTTGTCCGGCACCAGCGTCCACAGCGCCGTGGCGGTAAAGCTCGCGGCGAGGATCCAGTGCAACGTCGCATTCGAGAAGAAACTGCCGAACCAGGCGCCTACCGCACCGGCTGCCGCATGGTTGGCCAGGGTCGCGGCGACGATGCCGGCGATGATTGGCCAGGGTTTGCGAAAGCGGGCAGCGAGAATGAGCGCGAGCAGTTGCGTCTTGTCGCCGATTTCGGCCAAGGCAACGATTGCGGTGGGAACGAGCAGAGAGTCCAGCATCATCAGGGTTTTCCTAAGGGGCGGGTCGACACGGCTATGACACGTACAGCCTTCCCGCCCCGGGTAAGGTGTTCGTGTCATAGGTCTTGTCAAACCCTGCGATCCGTCTGATGCGGACGCTTGGGTCGCATACGCCATGGTCTGAGGACCAAGTATGTTGACGTATGCCGGACGAGCATGGCGCTCGTGGGAGACTACTCCCCTAGGACGGAGCGGATTCTGCCTAGGCAAATCCGATTGGGCAAGCCCCAATGTCGGTAGCTAAACCACAAAACCTGTGGGCGCGTGGCTTGCCCGCGAAGAACGATGACGCGTAATACCTGAAAAACCGCGGTGCATTCTTCGCGGGCAAGCCACGCTCCCACAGGTTCTTCGTCGCTCCAGGGCAAGCCCTGTTTTGCAAAAGTGTTTCAGCCGCGTTTGGCCCGGTAAATTCGGAAACCCTGTCCTTCAGCCTTGATCGCGCAGGTGCCGAGATGCTCTTCGATCAGCGGTTGATACTTCAGGAAGCTGTTCGCTACCAATCGAAGTTCGCCACCGTTTTTCAGATGCTTGGCCGCTTTTCGCAGCAAGTTCTCGGTAGCGAAGTAATCGGTGTGTACGCCGACATGGAACGGTGGATTGCTCAGAATCGCGCTCAAACCCATGGGCGCGGCATCGATGCCGTCACCGGTCATCACCTCCGCGTCCAGACCGTTGGCGGCCAGGGTCAGGCGACTGCTGGCGGCGGCAAACGCGTCGACATCGAGCAGGGTGACCTGATTGTGTGGATAACGCCGCTTGACCGCCGCCCCCAACACGCCCGCGCCACAACCGAAGTCCAGCAAGTGGCCGCTCGGCAGTTTGTCCAGATGCTCCAGCAGCAGGGCGCTACCGCGATCCAGGCGACCGTGGCTGAACACGCCCGGCAGGCTGATGACTTTCAATGGGCCTTCGGCCAACGGCAGTTCGTAGGTCTGGGCCAGGCTTTCCAGCGACTTGGCTTCTGGTGCATTGGCCACGGTGACCTGCCAGAGTTGGCAATGCCGTGCGCTGTCGAGCTTGCGTGGTTTGCCGAAGGGGTTCAGTTGCTTGGCCGCGCCTTCGATACCGCTGCGTTTTTCGCCCACCAGGTACAGCTCACGGCCGGCCAGACGAGAGGCGAGGGCGTTGAGGATGTAATCGGTCAGGTCTTTGGACTTGGGCAGAAACACCACGGCACTGTCGAACTCGCGCTCGGGCGCATTTACGCCGAAATGGCTGCGCTCGGCGAAACGGGCGTCCAGCGCCGCTTGATCGCCGGCGTGCCAGCACCAACCATGGGCATCGGGCAGGCGGCCCAGCAAATCATCGGCGGGCAAACCGGCCAGCAGCACCGAACCCTGGAATAACTCGGCCTGACGAAGCAGTACTTCACTGCGCGGATCCATACTCTGCTCCTGGAAAAAAAGTGCCGCAGTTTATCAACTGACGACCCGCAGCGCTTGACCGCTGAAGTAGCCTTGGGCGTTTTCGGTCAACTGGCCAACGATTCGCTGCCGCGCCTCGCGACTGCCCCAGGCGTTGTGCGGGGTCACGATCAGCCGTGGAATATCGTGGGCCAACAACGGATTGCCCGCGGTGGGTGGTTCGACACTCAACACGTCGGTGGCCGCACCGCCCAAGTGACCGTTGCGCAGAGCGTCGGCCAATGCCTGCTCGTCAATCAAACCACCGCGCGCGGTGTTGACCACGAAAGCACCGGGTTTCATCGAGGCCAATTCGCGGGCGCCGATGAAGTGGCGAGTGTGTTCGTTGAGCGGGCAGTGCAGGGTCAGGGCGTCGATTTGCGGCAGCAGTTCATCCAGCGGCAAGCGATCCGGTCGGGCAGGGCGCCCCGGAATCTGCCCCAGCAATACGCGCATACCGAACGCCTCGGCCAACCGCGCCACGGCACTGCCCAGTTCACCGTGGCCAAGCAGGCCGAGGGTTTTGCCTTCGAGTTCGACGATCGGATAGTCCAGCAGGCAGAACTGTTTCGCCTGCTGCCAGCGACCTTCGGCGACAGCTTTTTGATAATCGGCCAGACGCGTCGCCAAATTCAGCAGCAACATGATCGTGTGCTGAGCCACCGACGGCGTGCCGTAACCCTGGCAGTTGCAGACAGTGATTCCGTGAGCACGGGCGGCAGCGAGGTCGACGTTGTTGGTGCCGGTGGCGGTGACCAGGATCAGCTTCAACTCGGGACTGGCCGCTATGGCCGTCGCATCGATCAGGATTTTGTTGCTGATGGCGACGGTAGTGCCCTTGAGGCGTTCGATCACCTGTTCAGGTGTGGTTTGCGCGAACAGCTGCAAGTCGCTGAAGCACTCGCGTAGCGGGTTGAGGTCGAGATCGCCGAGGTCCAGGGACGGATGGTCGAGGAAAACGGCGCGGCGAGAGTTCGTCATCAACTGTACCTTTTGTGCATTGAACTGAAGGCGTAATCTGCCGAGCCTACCAGATGAAATAAACTGTTACGCATTGTCTGGTCTGGCACCTGTGGCGAGGGAGCTTGCTCCCGCTGGGCTGCGCAGCGGCCCCAACCCAGGCGACCGTGTATTGTCAGACATACCGTGTCATCCGGTTTTACGACTGCTTCGCAGCCGAACGGGAGCAAGCTCCCTCGCCACAGAGGTGAAGTCGGCCTCAGAATTTTTTGTTGATCGCCCTGCCCAAAAGGAGCCCCCATGTACTGGACAGAGTTTTTGACCGTCGCCCTGATTCACCTGCTTGCCGTCGCCAGCCCCGGCCCGGACTTTGCCGTGGTGGTGCGTGAGAGCGTGACCCACGGTCGCCGTGCCGGGACCTGGACGGCGCTGGGTGTCGGCTCGGCGATTTTCCTGCACGTCGGTTATTCGCTGCTGGGGATCGGGTTGATCGTGTCTCAGTCGATCGTGCTGTTTAACGCCTTGAAATGGGCCGCTGCCGCGTATCTGCTGTACGTCGGCTTCAAGGCCTTGCGCGCACAACCGGCCCCACCTGCGGCTGATGACCTGCATCAGGAGGCCGGCGAACGCACCGCACGCGGTGCCTTCACCTCGGGCTTCGTAACCAATGGCTTGAACCCGAAAGCCACGCTGTTTTTCCTGTCGCTGTTCACCGTGGTGATCAACCCGCAAACACCTTTGGCGGTACAGGCCGGTTACGGGATTTACCTGGCAGCGGCGACGGCGGTCTGGTTTTGCCTCGTGGCGATGCTGTTCAGCCAACAGCGCGTGCGCGCCGGTTTCGCCCGCATGGGCCACTGGTTCGACCGGACCATGGGCGCGGTGTTGATCGCCATCGGTGTGAAACTTGCGTTCACCGAAATGCACTGATTTCCCGGAGCTGCCGAAAGCTGTGGCGAGGGAGCTTGCTCCCGCTCGGCTGCGAAGCAGTCGTAAAGCAGGCAACGAGGTGTGTCCGACAGAGTGCGTTCACCGGTTTTGGGGCCGCTACGCAGCCCAGCGGGAGCAAGCTCCCTCGCCACAGTGTTCGGCCATTCCTGCGTTCAGGTTCAGGTGACACACAGCAAATGCTGGCGCAAAGCTAGCATTCGTACGGCTGTGCAAATCATCCCTTTGGCTGATTTGGCTGGCGTTCAAGGGCTCTAGAGTGCTTAGCTTTAAAAGCCAAGACCGTGCAGTCAGAAAAGGGACTCTTATGTTGCAGACTCGCGTTATTCCTCCAGCCGAGGGCGCTTACCAGTATCCGCTGTTGATTAAACGGCTGCTGATGTCCGGCGCCCGTTATGAAAAAACCCGCGAGATCATCTACCGCGATCAATTGCGCTATAGCTATCCGACCCTGATCGAGCGGGTCGCGCGGCTGGCCAACGTGCTGACGGCCGCCGGTGTGAAGGCCGGGGACACCGTGGCGGTGATGGACTGGGACAGCCATCGCTACCTGGAATGCATGTTCGCCATCCCGATGATCGGTGCGGTAATCCACACCATCAACGTGCGCCTGTCGCCGGAACAGATTCTCTACACCATGAACCACGCCGAGGACCGCTTCGTGCTGGTCAACAGCGAGTTCGTCGGGCTGTACAAGGCGATTGCCGGGCACCTGACTACCGTGGAGAAAACCCTGCTGTTGACCGACTTGCCGGAAAAAACCGCCGACCTGCCAAACCTGATTGGCGAGTACGAGCAATTGCTGGCGGCCGCGAGCACGCAGTACGACTTCGAGGACTTCGACGAAAACTCGGTCGCCACCACGTTCTACACCACCGGCACTACCGGTAATCCCAAAGGTGTGTATTTCACCCATCGTCAGCTGGTGCTGCACACCATGGGCGTGTCGACCATTATGGGTTCCATCGACAGCGTGCGGCTGCTGGGCACCAACGACGTGTACATGCCGATTACCCCAATGTTCCATGTGCACGCCTGGGGCTTGCCGTATGTGGCGACCATGCTCGGGCTCAAGCAGGTTTATCCCGGCCGCTACGACCCCGAATATCTGGTGGAGTTGTGGCGTAAGGAGAAGGTGAGTTTTTCCCACTGCGTGCCGACCATTCTGCAAATGGTCCTCAATGCCAAGGCGGCGAAAGACATCGATTTCGGTGGCTGGAAAATCGTCATTGGCGGCAGTGCGCTGAACCGTGCGCTGTACGAAGCGGCGAAGGCCAAGGGCATTCAGTTGACCGCCGCTTACGGCATGTCGGAAACCGGGCCATTGGTCTCGTGTGCGCACCTCAACGATGAGCTGATGGCCGGCACCGAAGACGAACGCACCACCTACCGGATCAAGGCGGGTGTGCCAGGGCCGTTGGTCGAGGCGGCGATCGTCGACACCGACGGCAACTTCCTGCCTGCCGATGGCGAGACCCAGGGCGAACTGGTGCTGCGTGCGCCGTGGCTCACCGAGGGTTATTTCAACGAGCCGCAGAAGGGCGCCGAGCTCTGGGCCGGCGGCTGGCTGCACACTGGTGACGTAGCCACCCTGGACAGCATGGGCGTGATCGACATTCGCGACCGGATCAAGGACGTGATCAAGACCGGTGGCGAGTGGATCTCCTCCCTGGACCTGGAAGACCTGATCAGCCGCCACCCTGCGGTACGTGAAGTAGCAGTGGTGGGCATCGCCGATCCGCAGTGGGGCGAGCGACCGTTCGCGCTGCTGGTGGTCCGCGACGAGCATGAGATCGGGGCCAGGGAACTCAAGGAGCACCTCAAGCCGTTCGTTGAACAGGGGCACCTGAGCAAGTGGGCTATCCCGAGCCAGATAGCCGTTGTTACTGAAATTCCCAAGACCAGCGTCGGTAAGCTCGACAAGAAGCGTATCCGCGTCGACATCACTGAATGGCAGGCCAACAACAGCACCTTCCTCTCGACGCTTTAAGCGTCATCTGGCGTGCCCGAAAGGGCACGCCAGCCCCACCAAGCAAGCGCTTGGCTTGTCAAATCCGAATTTTCAGCCATCCTTGCCGTGCCGACATGTGTCGGACTGGCGAAAGGACTGTTCCAGAGTGGCCGGCAGCTGCAAATCACACTTTAGAGGGATCAAGCACTACTACCTGCTGGCTATAGTCCGCTCAAGGATTTTTAAGAACGGAGCGCACGCACAAAACGGGGCGATGCAACTTTGGAGTGACTTCGGACCACTTGGCTTCCGGTCACCCACAACGTTTTTAAAAGTACTCAGCCATAACAATAATGCACATGGAGTAGCGTCGATGACATCAGTAAACCAGTTCTGGCGCCGGGCGAAACTGCCCCTGGCGGTCAGTCTTGCCTCTTCGCTCGCCGGGCCTGCATTCGGCGTCAGTTTCAACGTCGGTGAGATCGAAGGTCAGTTCGACTCATCCCTGTCGATCGGCGCCAGTTGGTCTACTCAGAGTCCCAACAAGAACCTCATCGGCGTCAATAACGGGGGCCACGGCCTGTCCCAGACGTCCGATGACGGTCACAACAATTTCAAGAGCGGCGAAACCTTTTCGAAGATCTTCAAGGGCATCCATGACCTTGAATTGAAATACGGCGATACCGGTGTCTTCGTCCGGGGCAAATACTGGTACGACTTCGAACTCAAGGATGAAAGCCGCGAGTTCAAGGACATCAGCGACGAAAATCGCAAGGAAGGCGCCAAGTCCTCCGGCGGCCAGATCCTCGACGCCTTCGTCTATCACAACTACTCCATTGCCGATCAGCCGGGTTCCGTGCGTCTGGGCAAGCAGGTTGTGAGCTGGGGTGAAAGTACCTTCATCGGCGGCGGCATCAACTCGATCAACCCGATCGACGTGTCCGCGTTCCGTCGTCCCGGTGCCGAGGTCAAGGAAGGTCTGATCCCGGTCAACATGTTCTACGTGTCCCAGAGCCTGACCGACAATCTGTCGGCCGAAGCCTTCTATCAGCTGGAATGGGACCAGACGGTTGTCGATAACTGCGGTACCTTTTTCTCCCAGCCAGACATCATTGCCGACGGTTGCACCGACAATCTGCGCGTGCTGAACAAGCGCTCGACCATTCCTGCCGTCGCGCTGGGCCCATTGGCCAACGCGGGCGTCGACGTCAACCAAGAAGGTGTGCTGGTGCGTCGTGGTCCTGACCGCGATGCGCGGGACAGCGGCCAGTGGGGCGCGTCCTTGAAGTACATGTTCGATCCGCTCGATACCGAGTTCGGTGCGTACTTCATGAACTACCACAGCCGTGCGCCGATCTTCAGCGCCACGGGAGCTCCGCAATCGATCTACAACGGCGTGGCAGCTTTGCCGGCGGCGTTCCGCGCGCTGGGGCCACTGGTGGTCGCCGGTAATTCCGAGTACTTCGTCGAGTATCCTGAAGACATCCGCCTCTACGGCTTGAGCTTCTCCACCACCCTGCCTACCGGTACGGCGTGGAGCGGCGAAATCAGCTACCGTCCGAACGCGCCGGTGCAGCTTAACTCCACCGACATCCTGTTTGCCGGCGTGCGCCCATTGGGCGGTGCCCTGACTAACGCTTCGTTGCTCCCCGGTGTTCCGGGTCAGGACTTGCACGGTTATCGCCGCAAGGAAGTCACCCAGTTCCAGACCACCCTGACGCACTTCTTCGATCAGGTCATGGGCGCCAGCCGTATGACCCTGGTGGGCGAAGTGGGCGTGACCCACGTCGGCGGCCTGGAAAGCAGCTCCGACATCCGTTATGGCCGTGACCCGGTCTACGGGCCTGGTGAACTGCCGTCTACCGGCGGCCTCAACACCTGCTCGGCGATCCTCAATACCAGCACCATCAACGGTGCCGGCGCAGGTGCTGCTACCAATAACCGCAGCCGCAATTGCGAAGACGACGGCTTTACTACGGCCACTTCGTGGGGTTATCGCGCTCGTGCCATCTGGGATTACAACGACGTATTCGCCGGTGTGAACCTCAAGCCGAACGTGGCTTGGTCCCACGACGTGAGCGGTTACTCGCCTGGCCCTGGTGGTAACTTCGAGGAAGGTCGTAAAGCGGTGAGCCTGGGTCTGGATGCCGAATACCAGAACACCTACACCGCGAGCCTGGCGTACACCAACTTCTTCGACGGCAAGTACACCACCGTGGATGATCGCGACTTCGTTGCGCTCAGCTTCGGCGTGAACTTCTAAGCACTATTTTCAGGACGAACACATTTATGAAAATAACAAAGAGTCTGTTCCACGTTGGCGTTCTGGGGCTGTCGCTGCTGGCAACTGGTGTCATGGCGGCGGTCCCTGCGGCCGAAGCAGACAAGCTGGGCAAGAGCCTGACCCCGATGGGCGCCGAGATGGCGGGCAACGCCGACGGTTCGATCCCGGCCTGGAAACCCATGCCGAAAAACGCCGGTGCAGTAGACGGCAAGGGTTTCCTGGCTGACCCGTTCGCGAGTGAAAAACCGCAGTTCACCATCACCGCGCAAAACGTCGACCAGTACAAGGACAAGCTCGCGCCGGGCCAGTACGCGATGTTCAAGCGCTACCCGGAAACCTTCAAGATGCCGGTCTACCCGTCCCATCGCGGCGCCACCGTGCCGGATGAGGTGTTCGCCTCCATCAAGAAAAACGCCACCAACACTAACCTGGTGTCCGGCGGCAATGGTCTGGAAAACTTCGAAACCGCGATCCCGTTCCCGATTCCGAAAACTGGCGTTGAAGTGATCTGGAACCATATCACCCGTTATCGTGGCGGCAGTGTGACCCGTCTGATAACCCAGGCCACGCCGCAGCCGAATGGCTCGTTCAGCCTGGTGTATTTCGAGGACCAGTTCGTCTTCCGCGACAAGATGAAGGATTACGACCCGAAAAATCCGGGCAACATCCTGTTCTACTTCAAGCAGAAAGTGACCGCGCCGGCGCGTCTGGCCGGTGGTGTGCTGTTGGTGCACGAAACCCTCGACCAGGTTAAAGAACCGCGTTCGGCGTGGGTCTACAACGCCGGGCAACGCCGTGTGCGTCGTGCGCCGCAAGTGTCCTATGACGGGCCGGGTACCGCTGCCGATGGCCTGCGTACCTCCGACAACCTGGACATGTACAACGGTGCGCCGGATCGCTACGACTGGAAGCTCGAAGGCAAGAAAGAGATGTACATCGCCTCCGACAGCTACAAGCTCGATTCGCCACAACTGAAGTACGCCGACATCATCAAGGCCGGTCACATCAACCAGGACCTGGCTCGCTATGAACTGCGTCGGGTCTGGCATGTGGTCGCGACCCTGAAGGAAGGTCAGCGTCACATCTACGCCAAGCGTGATTTCTACATCGACGAAGACACCTGGCAGGCGGCTGTGGTCGACCACTACGACGGTCGCGGGCAACTGTGGCGTGTCGCCGAGGCTCACTCCGAGAACTACTACGACAAGCAAGTGCCGTGGTACGCCCTCGAAACCCTGTACGACCTGCAATCGGGCCGCTACCTGGCCCTGGGCATGAAGAACGAAGAGAAGTCGGCGTATAACTTCGGCTTCACTGCCGGCACCGCCGATTTCACTCCGGCAGCCTTGCGTCAGGAAGGCGTTCGTTAATATGGTGTGAACCGAGGCCGCATCCTCGAAAAAAGCGCCCCGACTTGTTCGGGGCGTTTTTTTATTGGAATTTTGTATCAGGGCGCACTTGTTCACGCGGGGGGGCGCGAAACGTCGGTGACTGTGATTGCCCTTTCGCGAGCAAGTCGGATCGCCGCACCGCCGCTCCCACATTTGATCTTTGGTGGACATACAATCTGTGAGCAATGGAGATCCAGTGTGGGAGCGGGCTCGCTCGCGAAGGCGGGCGACACGGTCTGTCGGAAAACTGCACCTCAGGCTTGGTAACTTCTGCTCGTAGTCTTTTTGTAGCCATTTGTAGCAACAACCTTCAATAGCTCTTCGTTTACCGCTAGGCTGCGGACATCTGTAACGCCGCCATCAGCCTTTCAAACAAGAGCCGGCCATGACTGATCTGTCCCCATTTCCGGGCCCTGCAAGTGTTGCCGTCGCCGTATTGGACGGGCGCTTTTTCCGGCCTCCGCTGCCCGACGGCCATGTGCTGCGGCCGCGTTTGTGCGAGCGCCTGAGCGCCGGTCTCGGTGGCAGGCTGCTGCTGGTCAGCGCGCCGGCGGGGTTCGGCAAGAGCTCATTGGCGGTGGAGTTTTGCCAGGGGTTGCCGGATCACTGGCAAAGCCTGTGGCTGGGGTTAAGTCCTCGGGACTGCGATCCCGGTCGTTTTCTTGAACGGCTGCTCGAAGGGCTTCAGGAGTATTTTCCGCAACTGGGTAGTCAGGCGCTGGGGTTGCTGAAAATGCGCCAACGTCATCAGCCGTTCGCCTTCGAAGAATGGCTGGACGGTTTGCTCGATGAACTGGCTGTGCACCTTTCACCCGTTACGCCGCTGTTGCTGGTGCTCGATGACTATCATCTGGCCCAGGGCCCGGTGCTTGATCGTTGCCTGCAGTTTTTTCTCAATCATTTACCCGATGGTCTGCTGGTCATGGTCACCAGCCGGCAACGTCCCGACTGGCATCTGGCTCGCCTGCGGCTATCGCGGCAACTGCTCGAGTTGCATGAGCAGGATCTTCGACTGACCCACGATGAAGCCCTGACCCTACTCGATAGACACAGTATTTCATTGCGTGGCGAGGCACTGGAGAGTTTGATCCTGCGCAGCGAAGGCTGGGTGGCCGGGCTGCGCTTCTGGCTGCTGGCGGCCTCCGAAGCCGGCAGCGAGGGCGCATTGCCCCAATCGCTGTACGGTGGGGAAGGGCTGATTCGCGATTACCTGCTCGAAGAAGTGATCGATTGCCTGCCCGCCGAGGTGCAGTCATTCCTGTACGAGACCGCGCTTCAAGAGCGCTTTTGCAGCGAGTTGTGCGACGCCGTGCGCGAAGCCCATGACAGTGCCGAGATCCTGCGTTTCTTGCTGGCGCATCAGGTGTTTCTGGTGCCGCTGGACGAACACGGTCACTGGTATCGCTATCACCACCTGTTTTCCGACCTGCTGCGTAGTCGGCCCACCGCCCAGGCGATGGTGCCGACGGCCAGCCTGCATCTGCGTGCCTGCCGCTGGTTCAATTCTCAAGGGTTACTCGATGAGGCGGTAGAGCAGGCGTTGCGTGCCGGGCATCTGGATGTTGCGGCGAATCTGGTACAAAACCTCTCTGAAGAACAACTGCTGGCCGAGCAGAATGTCGGCATGCTGCTGCGCTGGAAAATGGACTTGCCCGACAGCCTGCTGATCAGCACGCCACGGCTGATCGTGCTCTATAGCTGGGCGTTGGGTCTGGCCTGCCAACTGGACGCCGCCGAGGAACTGGCCAGCCACTTGAGCCGCTTCCTGCCGGCGCCGTCGGCCACTGCGCAAAAATCCATGCTGGCGCAATGGCTGGCCCTGAGCGGCATCATTGCTCGCGGGCGAGGCAATCGCGAGCTGACTTTGCTCTATTGCACCGAAGCGCTGGAGAGCCTGCCGGCCAAACGCTATGGGCAGCGCCTGATGTGCCTCTCGACATTGTCCAATCTGGCCATTGCCGACAGCGATCTCTGGCGTGCACGAGAGTTGAACCGTGAGTCCCTTGAGCTGGCACAGCGGGTCGGCAATCCGCTGTTCGAGGCGCTGGCCCATTACGATCGCGCCCGCGTGCTGCAAGCGCGCGGGGAGATTCTTCGTTCATTGGACGAAGTTCGCCAAGGGTTGCAGCGCCTCCAAGGCCTATCCCCGCAACGGCTTTATGCGGTGCGCGCACGCTTGACTTTATACGAGGGTTTTTTGCTGGCGCTGCGTTTGCAACCCCAGGCCGCGCGGCTACGTTTGCTCGCGGGGTTGAGCGAAGCCCGGGCCTGTCGTGACATCAGCGTGTTGATCGGCCACTGCGTGATTGCCCGATTGGAGGGCAGCAGCAGCGAGTTCGCCAAAGCCTTCGCCGAACTCGCCGAGGCCGAGCGGCTGATGCACATCTGGGATGTTCCGCCGATTTACTACCTGGCGATGATCACCCTGGTCAAATGCGAACTCTGGCTGGCCCAGGGTCGCACCGATCTGGCCGAAGCCTGGCTCGCGCGATTGGGCCAGACCTACAACGGAGAGCATCCGGCGGCACCGCCGGAATTCCATCCGCAACTACCGTTGCACATTGAACTGCAACAGGCGGTGCTGGACATGATGAAAGGCCAGCCCATGCTCGCCGAAGGACGCTTGAACGCGTTGCATGAACACGGTCAGCACAGCGGCCGGCAGATGCTCAGCGTGATGGCGCTGAGTCAGAAAGTCACCCTGTTGCTGGCGGGCGGGCGCGAATCCGAGGCGCGCAAGGCGCTGGTCCAGGCTTTGGAAGCGGCCACCGGCGGTGTCCTGCAACCGTTTGACCCATTGTTGACCGAACACCCTGACTGGCTGCGCGGGCAACTTCAACTCTGTGCGTCGACGGCCATTTCGCAGAGCCTCTCGGAAAAACTTCCAGCCGTGGTCTTTCGGCCAATGGTGGAGTCGTCCTCTGCTACGGAACAACTCAGTACCCGTGAAATGGCCGTTCTACGGCTGATCGCGCAGGGGTGTTCGAACCAGGAAATCAGCGATCAGTTGTTTATTTCGCTGCACACGGTGAAGACCCATGCCAGCCATATCAACAGTAAGCTTGGGGTAGAACGCAGGACCCAAGCGGTGGCAAGGGCGAAGGAGTTGGGGGTGTTGGGATAAGGCCGTGTCTGCGGTCATTTCACCACGGACAAAAAAACGCCCCGAACCCGTCGGGCCGTTCAATGTGTTGCAGCCCGGTTTGCTTTCACAAACCGGACTGACCTCATGTATCGATATTGTCAGGCCACCAGGTCCTGGGCGCTGAAGGTATTGATGCCCACCAGGTGGATTTCGAAGTCGGCACCGGCGTTGCCGCTGACGTTGCCCGAAAGTACCTGATCGACGAAGCGCAACTGTCCTGCTCCGGTGAACTCATTCGAGCCGATAAAGCTGAACGCGTTGACTCCGCTGTTGGCGAGATTGGCATCAAACAGTGACAGGTCGATCTTGTCGCCCTGCAGGCTGCTGAAATCATTGATGACGTCGCGCAATGCGCCTTTGCCCACCTCACTCAAGTCGGTGAAGGCAAACCTGTCCGCGCCGATACCGCCGGTGAGCGTGTCGGCCCCGAGGCCACCGATCAGCGTGTCGTTGCCCGCACCGCCGTTGAGTATGTTGTTGCCGGCGTTACCGAACAGGGAGTTGTTCAAACCGTTGCCGAAACCGACGAGGTTGGTGCTGCCGGTGAGGACCAGGTTTTCCAGGTTAACGCCCAGACTGTAGTTGACCGAGGAGCGAACGGTGTCGATCTCGGCGGGCAGGGTGCTGGTCTCGGTGATCACGTCACCGGCATTGTCGACCACATAAGTGTCGTTGCCGAGGCCGCCGATCATGGTGTCGGCACCAAGGTCGCCGTCCAGGACGTTGTTGCCGGCATTCCCGGTGATGATGTTGTTCCGCGCGTTGCCGGTGCCGTTGAGGTTGTCGTTGAAACGTAGCGTCAGGTTTTCCAGGTTGGCGCTCAGGGTGTAATCAGCCAGCGTGGACAGCACACTGTCGATTTCGGTCAGCGAAGTGCCCAGCTCGATGATGGTGTCGCCGACGTTATCGACGAAGTAGGTGTCGTTGCCGGCACCACCGCTCATGGTGTCAGCCCCGCCCTGACCGTTGATGATGTTGTTGCCGCCATTACCGGTCAGGCTGTTGTCCAGCGCGTTGCCGATCAGGTACAGATCGCCGGCGCCCAACAGCTGGGCGTCCTCGAGGTTGGCCTGCAGGGTGTAGCTGATCGAAGTGATGACCTGGTCACGACCTTCGTTGCTACCTTCGACGATGACGTCGCCCGCATGGTCGACCACGTAGGTATCGTCGCCGATCCCGCCCATCAGAGTGTCTGCCCCGGCCGCCCCGTTCAGGCGGTCATTGCCCGCACCGCCTTGCAGATTGTCCGCCGAGGCACTGCCGAGCAGGGAGTTGTCGAGACTGTTGCCCTGTACCGTGTAACCGCCGGTACCCATCAGCCAGACGTTTTCGACGTTGGCCAGATTGCTCAGGCCCAGATTGATGGTGTTGGTTATCCCGCTCGAGGCGTAGTAGATGCGCAGGGTGTCGCTGCCTTCGCTGGTGTTTTCCTGCACCAGTGACTGTTCGCCGGCCTGATCGAGGTAGTAGGTATCGTCACCCGCGCCACCGATCATGGTGTCCAGGCCAGCGCTACCGTTGAGCACGTTGTTGCCGCTGTTGCCGGTCAACACGTTGTTCAAGGTATTGCCGTTGGCATTGATGTTGGCCGTGCCGGTCAGCACGACATTCTCCATGTTGGCGCCCAGGTTGTAGTTGATCGAGGAGCGAACGGTGTCGATCTCGGCGGGCAGGGTGCTGGTCTCGGTGATCACGTCACCGGCATTGTCGACCACATAAGTGTCGTTGCCGAGGCCGCCGATCAGGGTGTCGGCACCAAGGTCGCCGTCCAGGACGTTGTTGCCGGCATTCCCTGTAATGACGTTGTTCCGCGCGTTGCCGGTGCCGTTGAGGTTGTCGTTGAAACGCAGCGTCAGGTTTTCCAGGTTGGCGCTCAGGGTGTAATCAGCCAGCGTGGACAGCACGCTGTCGATTTCGGTCAGCGAAGTGCCCAGCTCGATGATGGTGTCGCCGACGTTATCGACGAAGTAGGTGTCGTTGCCGGCACCACCGCTCATGGTGTCAGCCCCGCCCTGACCGTTGATGATGTTGTTGCCGCCATTACCGGTCAGGCTGTTGTCCAGCGCGTTGCCGATCAGGTACAGATCGCCGGCGCCCAACAACTGGGCGTCCTCGAGGTTGGCCTGCAGGGTGTAGCTGGTCGAAGTGATGACCTGGTCACGACCTTCGTTGCTACCTTCGACGATGACGTCGCCCGCATTGTCGACCACGTAGGTATCGTCGCCGATCCCGCCCATCAGAGTGTCTGCCCCGGCCGCCCCGTTCAGGCGGTCATTGCCGGCACCGCCTTGCAGATTGTCCGCCGAGGCACTGCCGAGCAGGGAGTTGTCGAGACTGTTGCCCTGTACCGTGTAACCGCCGGTACCCATCAGCCAGACGTTTTCGACGTTGGCCAGATTGCTCAGGCCCAGATTGATGGTGTTGGTTATCCCGCTCGAGGCGTAGTAGATGCGCAGGGTGTCGCTGCCTTCGTTGGTGTTTTCCTGCACCAGTGACTGCTCGCCAGCCTGATCAAGGTAGTAGGTATCGTCACCCGCGCCACCGATCATGGTGTCCAGGCCAGCGCTACCGTTGAGCACGTTGTTGCCGCTGTTGCCGGTCAACACGTTGTTCAAGGTATTGCCGTTGGCATTGATGTTGGCCGTGCCGGTCAGCACGACATTCTCCATGTTGGCGCCCAGGTTGTAGTTGATCGAGGAGCGAACGGTGTCGATCTCGGAGGGCAGGGTGCTGGTCTCGGTGATCACGTCACCGGCATTGTCGACCACATAAGTGTCGTTGCCGAGGCCGCCGATCAGGGTGTCCGCACCGAAGCCTCCGTCCAGGGTGTTGTCGCCAGTATTCCCGGTAATGACGTTATTCCGCGCGTTGCCGGTGCCGTTGAGGTTGTCGTTGAAACGTAGCGTCAGGTTTTCCAGGTTGGCGCTCAGGGTGTAATCAGCCAGCGTGGACAGCACACTGTCGATTTCGGTCAGCGAAGTGCCCAGCTCGATGATGGTGTCGCCGACGTTATCGACGAAGTAGGTGTCGTTGCCGGCACCACCGCTCATGGTGTCAGCCCCGCCCTGACCGTTGATGATGTTGTTGCCGCCATTACCGGTCAGGCTGTTGTCCAGCGCGTTGCCGATCAGGTACAGATCGCCGGCGCCCAACAGCTGGGCGTCCTCGAGGTTGGCCTGCAGGGTGTAGCTGATCGAAGTGATGACCTGGTCACGACCTTCGTTGCTACCTTCGACGATGACGTCGCCCGCATGGTCGACCACGTAGGTATCGTCGCCGATCCCGCCCATCAGAGTGTCTGCCCCGGCCGCCCCGTTCAGGCGGTCATTGCCCGCACCGCCTTGCAGATTGTCCGCCGAGGCACTGCCGAGCAGGGAGTTGTCGAGACTGTTGCCCTGTACCGTGTAACCGCCGGTACCCATCAGCCAGACGTTTTCGACGTTGGCCAGATTGCTCAGGCCCAGATTGATGGTGTTGGTTATCCCGCTCGAGGCGTAGTAGATGCGCAGGGTGTCGCTGCCTTCGCTGGTGTTTTCCTGCACCAGTGACTGTTCGCCGGCCTGATCGAGGTAGTAGGTATCGTCACCCGCGCCACCGATCATGGTGTCCAGGCCAGCGCTACCGTTGAGCACGTTGTTGCCGCTGTTGCCGGTCAACACGTTGTTCAGGGTATTGCCGTTGGCATTGATGTTGGCCGTGCCGGTCAGCACGACATTTTCCACGTTGGCGCCCAGGTTGTAGTTGACCGAAGCGTTCACGGTATCGATTTCGCCGACCACCGTACTGTTTTCAATAATGACGTCACCGGTATTGTCGACAACATAGGTGTCGTTGCCACCTCCTCCGATCAAGGTGTCGGCACCAGCACCACCGTCCAGAATGTTTTGACCCCAGTTACCGGTAATGACGTTGTTAAGGGCATTGCCGGTACCGTTGAGGTTGCCGCTGCCCAGTAACGTCAGGGCCTCGACATTACTGCCCAGGGTGTAACTGATCCATGCCAGAGCGGTATCGATTTCCGTTGGTGAGGTGCGGCCTTCAATGATCACATCACCGACATCGTCGACAAAATAAGTGTCGTTGCCAACGCCGCCGTTCATGGTGTCGGCGCCCGCCAGACCATTGAGGATATTATTCAGGCCGTTGCCAATCAGGCTGTCGTTGTTGGAGGAGCCCACGGCGTTTTCGATTTTTGCGCCATAAGCAATCGCCAGACCTTCGTTGAACGCAGACAGGGTCGTGAGGTCGAGGAACGCTTTGCCGATCTGGCTGAATGCACCCTCGTTCAGGTCAATGCGCACTGCATTCAACTGGTTGCTGGCGTCGATCGTGTCGATACCGCCGGCGTCCCAGATGGTCTCGAACACTGATTGGTCATTCGCCCAGCTGTAGGTGTTGTTACCGGCCTGCCATAGCGTGTTGGCGCCGTACAGGCTCTGGATCGCGAGGATGTCGAGCAGCATCGGCGTGGTGGGCAGATACGAGTATGAGTCGTTGTAGCTCATGACCGTGAAGCGGACATCGTCCAGCGATGCGTCAAGTACCGTGTTATTCGATGCGTTAGGTGAGAACGGGTGCTTGAGGCCGATGGCATGGCCTATTTCATGCACGAAGGTCAGGTAATCGTAAGAACCCTTGACTGGCGTGACCTCGTTCGTCGCTGGACCAATCCAGACATCTCCCGCTTTCGGTGTACTGCCGGGAGTGTAGGCCCAGGCAGCTGTCTCGCCGTCCATCAGCGTGTAACCACCAAAACGCAAGTCGCCGACATTAGTGATGGTGTCGCTGGTGAGGGTGAACGTGATATTGGCAACCGCGCTCCAGCTGCCCAGCGCACTGATAACCGCGTTTTGCTGCGCGCTTGTCAGGGCATACGCCGAGGTGTACTCGTTGTCAGCGCTGTAGCTGGTCGCGAAAAAAGAGGTCGTCAGCGAAATAAAACTATAGGTCAGATCAGTCACGGCCCCCGGCATCCACCACTTGGTGCTTTCCCATTGGGCGCCAGAAATAAGACTGTCGACGGATTTTATGCCGGTCAGCGACGAGGACAAGCTATCGGTGTTACCAGTGGGACGAGGCATGCGAAGTTCCTGAGTACGCTGCGACCTTTCCTGTATGTGGCCGCTACAAGACAGCGATTTTGCACCAGAGTCAGCGTCAATTGATATCATGTAGCCACTATTTTTTTATTAATGACGTCAGAAAACTGGCTGGCAAGTTTATGTCGGCATATGCCATTGAGTCTTGAGGAATACGCGCTGGTATCCTGTTCGAAATTGACTGATCAGGACCTCCCATGAACGTGCCGACCCCAGCGCTCATCCGCGAAACCTTCCCTGTCGGGCCGTTGCAGTGCAACTGCACAATCATCGGCGACCCGATCACCAAAAAAGCCATTGTGGTCGACCCGGGCGGCAACCACGAACTGATCCTCGCTCGCCTCGACGCCTTGGGCCTGAAGGTGGTCAGCATCATCCACACCCACGCGCACCTTGATCACTTCCTGGCTTCCGGGCAGCTCAAGGAGAAAACCGGCGCGACGCTGCACCTGCATAAGGAAGATCAATTTCTCTGGGACAACCTGGAGATGCAGTGCCAGATGTTCGGTGTGCCTTACGTCCCGGTGCCATCGCCGGATCGCTGGTTGGCCGACGATGAAGAGCTGGCTTGCGGGTGTGGCGTGGCGTTGCACACGCCGGGTCATACACCCGGTTCCATGAGCTTTTGGTTTTCAGAGGCTAAGCTGCTGATTGCCGGTGATACGCTGTTCAAGCGCGGGGTAGGACGCACGGATTTATGGGGAGGCGATCAGGCGACTCTCGTGCGTTCGATCAAACAACGGTTGTATACCCTCGACGAAGAGGCGACGGTGGTGACCGGTCATGGTCCGGACACGTGTCTGGGCGATGAAATGCGCGGTAACCCTTTTGTGCGAGCCTGATGCTGCAGTTGTGAAAGGCACGAAGGAATTTTTGGCGTTGCCCATGATCCAACGCCCGCAAAGGTTCATTGCTTAAGTCCGCTGCACCACAGAATGCAAAAAAAAGTAGGAGCTCTCCATGTTCACCTCGCGTCGTTTGATTATTGTCGCTACTGCTGTGGCTTTGTTGTCCGGTTGCGCATCGCAGAACCCTTATGACAACCAGGGTCAGGCTGATAGCGGTTCTACGGGCATGAGCAAAACAGCCAAATACGGTGGCCTCGGCGCCTTGGCCGGTGCACTGGCCGGTGCTGCCATCAGTCACGATAACCGTGGCAAGGGCGCGCTGATTGGCGCCGCCGTGGTGGGGGCTTCTGCCGCCGGTTACGGTTACTACGCCGACCAGCAGGAGAAAAAATTGCGGGCCAGCATGGCCAACACTGGGGTTGAAGTGCAGCGCCAAGGCGATCAGATCAAGCTGATCATGCCGGGCAACATCACATTCGCCACCGATTCGGCGAACATCGCGTCGGGCTTCTACCAGCCGCTGAACAATTTGGCGGGCTCGCTCAAGGAGTTCAACCAGAACCAGATCGAGATCGTCGGCTACACCGACAGCACCGGCAGCCGTCAGCACAACATGGACCTGTCCCAGCGTCGTGCCCAGAGTGTGGCGACTTACCTGACCTCTCAGGGTGTCAGCGGCACCAACCTGTCGGCGCGTGGTGCCGGGCCGGATAATCCGATTGCCAGCAACGGTGATGTGAATGGCCGGGCGCAGAACCGTCGCGTCGAGGTCAACCTGAAGCCGATTCCGGGTCAGGAGTATCAGCAGCAGGGCCAGCCTGTTCAGCAGTATCAGTAACACCTGCACATAAAAACTGTGGGAGCGGGCTTGCTCGCGAAAGCGGTGTGCCAGGCGACATTAATATCGACTGACACGGCCTCTTCGCGGGCAAGCCCGCTCCCACAGTGTTCTTTGTCGATCACAAGATAGTGGTCAAACACAAATCCTGTGGGAGCGGGCTTGCCCGCGAAGAGGCCCTGACAGACACCACAGATATCGGATCAGAAACAAAAAAGCCCTCGGACGATCACTCATCCGAGGGCTTTTTGTGTCGCGCGAAACCTGATTACTTCTTCAGGCCGTAATGCTCATCGAGCATGCCCGGCGCGTTCGGCATTTTAGGGGCGTAGTCGCGAGGCGGTTCCTGATCGCGCGGTGGCGTCAGGCGTTCCCGTGGAGACTGCGCCGCGTCGGCGTGCAGGGCCGCCAGCAAGCGTTGGCGAGTCTGCTCGTCCAGGGCCAGACGATTGGCGCCCTCGGCGAGATGGTCCTGCACTTCCTGATAGCTCTGAGTCAGTTTCTTGACCAGTGTTGCAGTGCTGTTGAAGTGGGTGACCACTTCGTTCTGATAACTGTCGAAACGTTCCTGAATGTCGTCCAGCTGACGTTGCGTGCGGTTAGGCGCGGCATTCGGCACCAGGCGAGCGATCAGGAATCCAATGGCGACACCCACAACCAGGGCAAGAGTCGGCAACAACCAAACTAAGAGCGAGTGTTCCACGAGTCCTTCCTCTATAAACGGCTTTGCTTTACGTTAACGGCTCGAACCTGCGCTGTATACCGCGATTCACTCGCAATAGAATTGGCACAGACAATTGGCTAGACGAGTCGACCCGATTCGAGGTCACGGAGTTCCTTCCTTGCTTATGCGCGAAACCCCTGTAGTGATTGATGGCCCGGTCGGCCAACTGGAAGCCCTGTACTTAAATAGCGAGGGGCCGGATAACGAGCAGCCCCGCGGCCTGGCGCTGATCTGCCACCCGAACCCGGTGCAGGGCGGCACCATGCTCAACAAAGTCGTCTCGACCTTGCAGCGCACCGCGCGCGATGCCGGTTTGATTACTTTGCGTTTCAATTACCGTGGCGTCGGCGCCAGTGAAGGCTCGCACGACATGGGCACTGGCGAAGTCGACGATGCCCAGGCGGCGGCCGAGTGGCTGCGGGCCAAACATCCTGACTTGCCCCTGACCCTGTTCGGCTTCTCCTTCGGCGGATTTGTTGCAGCAAGTCTCGGCGGACGCCTGGAAGCCAAGGGCGAACACCTCAAGCATTTGTTCATGATCGCGCCCGCCGTCATGCGCTTGGGCGAACAGGATCAACTGCCGCAACAAGGTACATTGACCCTGATCCAGCCAGAAACCGATGAAGTCATCGATCCACAGCTCGTTTACGACTGGTCCGGCGCACTCGATCGCCCCCATGAGCTGCTGAAAGTGGCAGAATGCGGACACTTTTTTCATGGCAAGCTGACCGATCTCAAGGATCTGATCCTGCCGCGTCTTTCGAATTGATTGCAGTCTGACAAGCGATTACCCATGACGACTCGTACCCGTATCCTCACCGGCATCACCACCACCGGCACGCCGCACCTGGGCAACTACGCTGGCGCTATCCGTCCGGCGATCGTCGCCAGCCGTGACAGCAATGCCGATTCGTTCTACTTCCTGGCCGACTACCACGCCCTGATCAAATGCGATGACCCGCTGCGCATCCAGCGCTCGCGTCTGGAAATCGCCGCGACCTGGCTGGCCGGTGGCCTGGACGTGGACCGCGTGACGTTCTATCGCCAGTCCGACATCCCGGAAATCCCTGAACTGACCTGGCTGCTGACCTGCGTGGCCGCCAAGGGCCTGCTCAACCGCGCCCATGCCTACAAGGCCTCGGTGGACAAGAACGTCGAAACCGGCGAAGACCCGGATGCCGGCATCACCATGGGCTTGTACAGCTACCCGGTGTTGATGGCTGCGGACATTCTGATGTTCAACGCCCACAAGGTGCCGGTCGGTCGTGACCAGATCCAGCACGTGGAAATGGCCCGTGACATCGGCCAGCGCTTCAATCACTTGTTCGGCCAGGGTAAAGAGTTCTTCACCATGCCCGAAGCGCTGATCGAGGAAAGCGTCGCCACCTTGCCGGGGCTCGACGGTCGCAAGATGTCGAAGAGCTACGACAACACCATTCCGTTGTTCAGCAGCGCCAAAGAGATGAAAGACGCGATTTCGCGGATCGTCACCGACTCCCGTGCCCCGGGCGAAGCCAAGGATCCGGACAATTCGCACCTGTTCACTTTGTTCCAGGCCTTCGCTACGCCGGCACAATCCGACGAGTTCCGCAGCGAATTGCTCCAGGGCCTGGGTTGGGGCGAGGCGAAGAATCGTCTGTTCCAGTTGCTCGACAACGAATTGGGCGAATCCCGCGAGCGTTATCACCAGTTGATCGAGCGCCCGGCGGATCTGGAAGACATGCTGCAGATCGGCGCCAAAAAGGCCCGCTCGGTGGCGACGCCGTTCCTCCACGAACTGCGCGAGGCGGTCGGCCTGCGCTCTTTCGTCGCTCAGACCCAAGTCGCAGCGACCACCAAGAAGAAAGCAGCCAAAGCCGCGCGTTTCGTCAGCTTCCGTGAAGACGACGGCAGTTTCCGCTTCCGTCTGCTGGCGGCCGATGGCGAACAACTGCTGCTGTCGCGCCACTTCGCCGACGGTAAAACCGCAGGGCAAGTGACCAAGCAACTGCAATCCGGTCAAGCCTTGGACGTGCGCAGTGAAGACCTGAGCTTCAGCGTCTGGCTGGAAGGCGAGTGCGTTGCCGACAGCCCGGCCTTCGCCGACAGCGCTGCTCGCGATGCTGCCATCGGGGCTTTGCGCGTTGCGCTGACACCGGTTCAGGAATAATCAACGGCTCGGTCCGACCAAGGGCCGATTGCCATTCCCACGGGCCGTCGCTACAGTGACGGCCCGTTTTTGTTGCCTTGCTAACGAATTATGACGCCCCTAGAACGATATCAAGCTGATCTGAAACGCCCGGAATTCTTTCATGACGCCGCTCAGGAAACTGCCGTGCGCCATTTGCAGCGCCTGTACGATGATCTGGTCGCGGCCTCGCAGAACAAACCGGGCCTGCTCGGCAAACTGTTTGGCAAGAAAGACCAGGTGCCGGTCAAGGGCCTGTACTTCTGGGGTGGCGTGGGTCGCGGCAAGACCTACCTGGTCGATACCTTCTTCGAAGCGCTGCCGTTCAAGGAAAAGACCCGCACTCACTTCCACCGCTTCATGAAGCGTGTGCATGAAGAGATGAAGACCCTGGGCGGCGAGAAAAACCCGCTGACCATCATCGCCAAGCGCTTCTCCGACGAGTCGCGAGTGATTTGTTTCGATGAGTTCTTCGTCTCCGACATCACCGACGCGATGATTCTTGGCACGTTGATGGAAGAGCTGTTCAAGAACGGCGTGACCCTGGTCGCGACGTCGAACATCGTGCCGGACGGTTTGTACAAGGACGGCCTGCAACGTGCGCGTTTCCTGCCGGCCATTGCGTTGATCAAGCAGAACACCGAGATCGTCAACGTCGACAGCGGCGTCGATTACCGTCTGCGCCACCTCGAGCAAGCGGAACTGTTCCATTTCCCGCTGGATGACGCTGCCCAGGAAAGCCTGCGCAAGAGCTTCCGGGCCCTGACACCAGAATGCACGGCAGCCATCGAGAACGACGTGCTGGTGATCGAGAACCGTGAAATCCGTGCCGTGCGCACTTGCGATGACGTGGCCTGGTTCGACTTCCGCGAACTCTGCGACGGCCCACGCAGCCAGAACGATTACATCGAACTGGGTAAAATCTTCCACGCCGTGTTGCTCAGCAATGTCGAGCAGATGAGCGTCACCACCGACGACATCGCCCGACGCTTTATCAACATGGTGGACGAGTTCTACGACCGCAACGTGAAACTGATCATTTCTGCCGAGGTCGAGCTCAAAGACCTCTACACCGGCGGTCGCCTGAACTTCGAGTTCCAGCGCACGCTTAGTCGTTTGCTGGAAATGCAGTCACACGAGTTTCTGTCCAGGGCGCATAAGCCGTAGGATATTTCGGAAAATAAAAGGGCCTGCATATGCAGGCCCTTTTTCGTTTATCGCAGAACCTGTGGGAGCGGGCTTGCCCGCGATAGCGGCGGCACATCCAACATTATTGTGACTGATGCACCGCCATCGCGGGCAAGCCCGCTTGTGTCTTGCGCAGGAATTAGACTGAGGGTGAGAGCGGTGAGTGGCAAGCTGAATGCTCGGAGTGCGTGTTTTCCCAGGTCGATGGCAGCAATAGCTACTTTCATGGCAACGGTCTCCGATAGGCCCCCTGCGAAAGCTTAGTGGGCGATCGCAGGGGGCGGCGGGGGTAGCCATTTCATTAGTTGATTTGTGTTGTTCTCTAGGGCTACGCCGCTTGCTGAAACTGCTGCCGATACTGATTCGGCGACAACTCCGTATGCTGGCGGAACAACCGGGCGAAGAAGCTCGCATCGTCGTAACCGACTTCATAGCTGATGGTCTTGATGCTCTTGCGGCTGGCGGACAACAAGCCCTTGGCCGTCTCGATGCGTAGTCGCTGCAGATAATGCAGCGGTTTGTCGCCGGTGGCGGTCTGGAAACGGCGCATGAAGTTGCGGATGCTCATGCCGTGTTCGCGGGCCACGTCTTCGAAGCGGAACTTGTCGGCGAAGTGTTCTTCGAGCCAATGCTGGATCTGCAGAATGATCACGTCCTGGTGCAGCTTCTGCCCGCCGAAACCGATCCGCCCCGGCGCATAGCTGCGTTGCACTTCGTAAAGAATGTCGCGGGCCACGGCCTGGGCCACGTTGGCGCCGCAAAAACGCTCGATCAGGTAAATGTAGAGATCGCAGGCCGAGGTGGTGCCGCCGGCGCAATACAGGTTGTCGGCGTCGGTCAGGTGTTTGTCCTGATTGAGCTGGACCTGCGGGAAGCGCTCGGCAAACGCATTGAAGAAACGCCAGTAGGTCGTCGCTTCCTTGCCATCGAGCAACCCGGCCTCGGCCAGCCAGAACACCCCGGTAGCTTCGCCACACAACACGGCACCGCGTGCGTGCTGCTGACGTAGCCACGGCAGGACCTGTGGATAACGTTTGCAGAGCGTGTCGAAATCGTCCCAGAAGGCGGGAAGGATGATGACGTCGGCATTTTCCAGGCCGCCGTCCACCGGCATGATCACGTCGCTGAAGCTATTCACCGGTTTGCCGTCGGGGCTGACCAGCCGGGTTTCAAACGCCGGTGTCAGGCCGTGACCCAGTTGTTTGCCATAGCGCAGGCTGGCCAGATGGAAGAAATCCTTGGCTTGCATGAGGGTGGAAGCGAAAACCCGGTCGATAGCCAGGATGCTGACGCGCCGCAAGGGCGTGGAGACTTGGTTAGACATAATTCAACTTTATTCTTATAGGGGAAAGTGGTCACCAGACGGCTGGATCGTCTTATTTTTTGTCGGATGTGTCCAGTGTCCTGTATCGGAAGTGAGGCTTAGTCTCTAAAGGTCAATTCCGGCTAACAATAACCACAGGTGCCGCATGATCCCCAGAACCTTGTTCAGCTCCGAGCACGAACTTTTTCGCGACAGCGTGCGAACGTTCCTCGAAAAAGAGGCCGTGCCGTTCCATGGGCAATGGGAAAAACAAGGCTATATCGACCGCCAACTCTGGAACAAGGCAGGGGAGGCGGGGATGCTTTGTTCGCATCTGCCGGAAGAGTACGGCGGGCTGGGGGCGGACTTTCTCTACAGCGCGGTGGTGATCGAAGAGGTCGGCCGTCTGGGGCTGACCGGCATCGGCTTTTCTCTTCATTCGGACATTGTCGCGCCTTACATCCTGCATTACGGCAGTGAAGCGCTGAAACACAAATACCTGCCCAAACTGGTGTCTGGCGAGATGGTCACCGCGATTGCCATGACCGAGCCGGGTGCTGGTTCCGATCTGCAAGGGGTGAAAACCACCGCTGTGCTGGATGGCGACGAATACGTGATCAACGGTTCGAAGACCTTCATCACCAATGGCTTTCTGGCTGACCTGGTGATCGTCGTGGCCAAGACCGATCCGAAGGCGGGGGCGAAGGGCACCAGTCTGTTTCTGGTGGAGGCCAATACGCCGGGCTTCGCCAAGGGCAAGCGCCTGGAAAAGGTCGGCATGAAGGCTCAGGACACCTCGGAGCTGTTCTTCCAGGACGTTCGGGTGCCAAAGGAAAACCTGCTGGGCCAGGCCGGGATGGGCTTCGCTTACCTGATGCAAGAATTGCCGCAGGAGCGTCTGACGGTCGCGGTGGGTGGTTTGGCCTCAGCCGAAGCGGCGTTGCAATGGACGCTGGATTACACCCGTGAGCGCAAGGCTTTCGGCAAGGCCATCGCCGACTTCCAGAACACTCGCTTCAAACTCGCTGAAATGGCGACCGAAATCCAGATCGGCCGGGTTTTCGTCGATCGCTGCCTGGAACTGCATCTGCAAGGCAAACTCGACGTGCCGACGGCGGCAATGGCCAAGTACTGGGGCACCGACCTGCAATGCAAGGTGCTCGATGAATGCGTGCAGTTGCATGGCGGTTACGGGTTCATGTGGGAATACCCGATCGCCCGGGCGTGGGCTGATGCGCGGGTGCAGCGGATCTATGCCGGGACCAATGAGATCATGAAGGAGATTATTGCGCGGTCGCTGTAATTTGCAGTGACTGAGCGGACGCCATCGCGGGCAAGCCACACTCCCACAGGTTTGTTATTTCCCTGTGGAGCGTGGCTTGCCCGCGATTGGATCTAAAGATCAATCAAGGTGCAGGATTCGGATGATCCTGGTGAATCGCCTCGATCCCCGCCAACACTTCGTCGGAAAGTTTCAGCTCGAAGCTGGCAATGTTGCTGTCCAGTTGCTCAAGCGTGGTGGCGCCAATGATGTTGCTGGTGACGAACGGTTGCTGTGTGACGAATGCCAGTGCCATCTGCGCCGGATCCAGACCGTGTTCACGAGCCAGTGCCACATAACGGCTGCACGCTGCCTCTGACTGAGGATTGAAATAGCGGCTGAAGCGGCTGTAGAGGCTCAGGCGACCTTTGGGCGGACGCGCGCCACCTTCGTATTTGCCCGACAGGAAGCCGAACGCCAGTGGTGAATAGGCGAGCAGACCGCACTGTTCACGGATGGCAATTTCCGCCAGACCGATTTCGAAACTGCGATTGAGCAGGTTGTAGGGGTTTTGGATCGACACTGCGCGCGGCCAGCCCCGGGCTTCGGCGATGGCGAGGAAACGCATGGTGCCCCACGGGGTTTCGTTGGACAGGCCGATGTGGCGGATCTTGCCGGCCTTGACCTGTTCGTCCAGTGCTTGGAGGGTGTCTTCCAATGGCGTGAGGTTGACTTCGCTCGTGTGCTTGTAGCCCAGTTGTCCGAAGAAATTGGTGCTGCGTTCCGGCCAGTGCAACTGATAGAGGTCGATGTAGTCGGTCTGCAAACGCTTGAGGCTCGCATCCACGGCCTGCACGATGTGCTCGCGGTTGTGCTTGAGGTTTTTGTCGCGGATGTAGTCGATGGTGTTGCCGGGGCCGGCGATCTTGCTCGCCAGAATCCAGTCGGCGCGATCGCCGCGACTTTTGAAGTAATTGCCGATATAGCGCTCGGTGGTGGCGTAGGTTTCGGCCTTGGGCGGCACCGGGTACATTTCGGCGGTGTCGATGAAATTGATGCCCGCGCTCTTGGCCCGTTCGATCTGGGCGAAGGCTTCAGCTTCGCTGTTTTGCTCGCCCCAGGTCATGGTGCCGAGGCAGATTGCACTCACGTTCAGATCGGTACGGCCTAGCTGGCGATAGTCCATCGGGTGCTCCTTGGCAAAACAATCATAAAAGCAGGTTGAAAAATTTTTCGCAATCTGCATAATTGCGCACCTCTTTCTGCAGTGGAAGTGATGCGCCGCCGCCGAAGAATCTTGCCGTTGAACGGACGCGCCGACCCGAGCCCCCGAAAGCGTCTGTATCCGGCTGCCTTTGACTTGTCAAAGTACGCACTATTCAGTAAGATCCGCCGTCTAATTTACAGGGCGGCCCCTGAGGCTATAAAGAATGAAAACTTTTACTGCTAAACCGGAAACAGTACAGCGCGACTGGTTTGTCGTCGACGCTGCAGGTCAGACCCTGGGTCGTCTGGCCACCGAAATCGCGAGCCGTCTGCGTGGCAAGCATAAAGCTGAGTACACTCCTCACGTTGACACCGGCGATTACATCGTCGTTATCAATGCCGAGCAGATTCGTGTAACCGGTGCTAAAACCACCGACAAAATCTACTACTCCCACTCCGGTTTCCCGGGCGGCATCAAGTCGATCAACTTCGAAAAGCTGATCGCTAAAGCCCCTGAGCGCGTGATCGAGACTGCGGTCAAAGGCATGCTGCCTAAGAACCCGCTGGGTCGCGACATGTATCGTAAGCTGAAAGTCTATGCGGGCGCTGTACACCCTCATACTGCTCAGCAGCCCCAAGAACTGAAGTTTTAACGGAATAGTTCATTATGTCGGCGACTCAAAATTACGGCACTGGCCGTCGCAAGACCGCAACCGCACGCGTTTTCCTGCGTCCGGGTACTGGTAACATCTCCATCAACAACCGTTCGCTGGATAATTTCTTCGGCCGCGAAACTGCCCGCATGGTAGTTCGTCAGCCGCTGGAATTGACTGAGACTGTCGAGAAGTTCGACATCTACGTCACCGTGATCGGCGGTGGTGTAAGTGGTCAAGCTGGCGCAATCCGCCACGGTATCACTCGCGCACTGATGCAGTACGACGAAACCCTGCGTGGCGCTCTGCGCAAAGCTGGCTTCGTTACTCGCGATGCTCGTGAAGTTGAACGTAAGAAAGTTGGTCTGCGTAAAGCGCGTAAGCGTCCGCAGTACTCGAAGCGTTAATTCGCTTTCGCGTTCAAAAAGAACGCCCAGTTTCCTCGCGAAGCTGGGCGTTTTTTTATGGGCGCGATTTATCAATGAATTGCGCTGTGACAACTTGCCACATCCGCAGAAGCCCTATACTGCAAGGCTTGGCAGTGGAGCCCCTCGGTAATTACCTTGTCAGAATTGGGGCTTTTCATTACCATTCGGCAAAATTTTTATAAGTTCAGATTTTTACTTAGTAGACGCCTGATTTAACAGGCCACAAAGCTGATGGGAGAGGACTGAATGAGCAATGACGGCGTGAATGCAGGCCGGCGTCGCTTCTTGGTAGCAGCCACATCCGTGGTGGGTGCTGCAGGAGCGGTGGGGGCTGCGGTCCCGTTCGTGGGGTCATGGTTTCCCAGTGCCAAGGCGAAAGCTGCAGGTGCACCGGTGAAAGTGAATGTCAGCAAAATCGAGCCAGGTCAGCAAATGATTGCTGAGTGGCGCGGTCAGCCGGTGTTCATTGTCCGCCGTACCGAGGAAATCCTGGGGAATCTGAAAAAGATCGAGGGCCAGCTGTCTGACCCGGCCTCCAAGAACTCTACGCAACCGACCTATGTCGACCCGGAGACGCGTTCGATCAAGCCAGAAGTTCTGCTGCTGATCGGTATCTGCACTCACCTGGGTTGCTCTCCAACTTTCCGTCCAGAAGTGGCACCTGCCGACCTGGGCAAGGATTGGGTAGGTGGTTATTTCTGCCCTTGCCACGGTTCTCACTACGATTTGGCTGGCCGCGTCTACAAGTCGCAACCTGCGCCTTTGAACCTGCCAGTTCCCCCGCATTCCTATGAGACCGATGACATCATTGTCATTGGCGTCGATACGGAGAAAGCGTGATGAGCAAGTTCATGGATTGGGTTGATGCGCGCTTCCCCGCGACCAAAATGTGGGAAGACCATCTCAGCAAGTACTACGCCCCGAAGAACTTCAACTTCTTCTATTTCTTTGGCTCCCTCGCACTGCTCGTTCTGGTCAACCAGATCGTTACCGGTGTCTGGCTGACCATGAGCTACACCCCGTCGGCGGAAGAGGCGTTTGCTTCCGTCGAATACATCATGCGCGACGTCGAGTACGGCTCGATCCTGCGTCTGCTGCACTCCACCGGCGCTTCGGCGTTCTTCATCGTGGTCTATCTGCACATGTTCCGTGGCCTGCTCTACGGTTCGTATCAGAAGCCGCGCGAGCTGGTGTGGGTGTTCGGCATGCTGATCTACCTGGCGCTGATGGCTGAAGCCTTCATGGGTTATCTGCTGCCGTGGGGCCAGATGTCCTACTGGGGTGCGCAGGTGATCATCTCGCTGTTCGGTGCGATCCCGGTCATCGGTAACGACCTGACCCAGTGGATTCGTGGTGACTACCTGATTTCCGGTATTACCCTGAACCGCTTCTTCGCCTTGCATGTGGTTGCCCTGCCGATCGTGATCCTCGGTCTGGTGGTGGTGCACATTCTGGCGCTGCACGAAGTCGGTTCGAACAACCCGGATGGCGTCGACATCAAGAAACACAAAGACGAAAACGGTATACCGCTGGACGGCATTGCCTTCCACCCGTACTACACCGTGAAAGATATCGTCGGCGTGGTGGTGTTCCTGTTCATCTTCTGCTCGATCGTGTTCTTCTTCCCTGAAATGGGCGGCTACTTCCTCGAGAAGCCGAACTTTGAAGTGGCGAACGCCTTCAAGACCCCTGAGCACATCGCTCCGGTCTGGTACTTCACGCCGTTCTACGCGATTCTGCGGGCGATTCCGGACAAGCTTCTGGGCGTAATTGCCATGGGCGCTTCGATTGCAATGTTGTTTGTCCTTCCCTGGCTTGATCGGAGTCCGGTCAAGTCGATGCGCTACAAGGGCTGGCTGAGCAAGATCTGGCTCTGGGTGTTCTGCATCTCGTTCGTGATCCTGGGCGTGTTGGGTGTTCTGGCTCCAACTCCAGGCCGTACGTTGCTGTCGCAGGTATGTACCTTCCTGTACTTCGCCTACTTCATTCTGATGCCGTTCTACACCAGGCTCGAGAAGACCAAACCGGTTCCGGAAAGGGTGACTGGCTGATGAAAAAGCTATTTGCAGTACTGATTCTTGCGGCGATGCCTGTATTGTCCTTTGCGGCCGAACACGGTGGTCCTGAGCTTGAGAAGGTCGACATCGACGTTTCCGACAAGGCTGCCATGCAGGACGGCGCACGTACGTTCGCCAACTATTGCATGGGCTGCCACAGCGCCAAGTTCCAGCGCTACGAGCGTGTTGCCGATGACCTGGGCATTCCTCATGAACTGATGCTTGAGAAGCTGGTGTTCACCGGCGCCAAGATCGGTGACCACATGAACATCGGCATGCAGCCGGCTGACGCCAAGACCTGGTTCGGTGCTGCGCCGCCCGACCTGACGCTGGTGGCTCGTGTTCGTGGCACAGACTGGCTCTACGGCTACCTGCGTTCCTTCTATGAAGACCCGTCGCGTCCTTGGGGCGTGAACAACAAGGTGTTCCCGAACGTCGGCATGCCTAACGTTCTGGTCGGCTTGCAGGGTCGTCAAGTGGTAGGCTGTAAACAAGTTCAAATCGTCGAAGACGGCAAGAAGCAATACGATCCGCTGACCGGTACGGGTTTGACCCATGAAGCCTGCGACCAGCTGACGGTATTGCCGAAAACCGGCACGCTGAACGAAGAGCAGTTCGACGAGAAGGTCAAGAACCTGGTGACCTTCCTGGCCTACTCGGCCAACCCGGTGAAGCTGCAGCATCAGCGCATCGGTACCTATGTGTTGCTGTACCTGGCGTTCTTCTTCGTATTCGCTTACTTGCTCAAGCGTGAATACTGGAAAGACGTCCATTGATAAAGCTGTAAGCCATTGCTGTTAATCGCGCGCGCCCAGGGGCGTCTCTGAAGGTGTAACGAGTCTGGTGACCCAGGCGTTACGGGAGGCGCCCTCTGGGCGCGCGTGTTTTTCCGTTTCCGATAATTTCAACAAGCGAGGAGGACCGCCATGGGCGTGACCAATCGGTTGGCCTGTTACTCCGACCCCGCCGACCACTATTCCCACCGAGTGCGCATCGTACTTGCAGAGAAGGGTGTCAGCGCCGAGATCATTTACGTGGAGGCTGGTCGCCAGCCGCCTAAACTGATTGAGGTGAACCCTTACGGAAGCCTGCCCACCCTGGTCGATCGTGACCTGGCGTTGTGGGAGTCGACCGTGGTGATGGAATATCTGGATGAGCGTTACCCACACCCGCCATTGCTGCCGGTTTATCCTGTGGCGCGTGCCAACAGTCGTCTGCTGATTCATCGCATTCAGCGTGATTGGTGTGGTCTGGTGGATCTGATCCTGGATTCGCGGACCAAGGAAGCCGCCCGTGTCGTGGCTCGTAAAGAGCTGCGCGAAAGCCTGACAGGCGTGTCGCCGTTGTTTGCCGACAAGCCGTTTTTCCTCAGTGAGGAACAAAGTCTGGTGGATTGCTGCCTATTGCCAATACTCTGGCGATTGCCGATTCTGGGTATTGAACTGCCGCGGCCTGCCAAGCCGTTGCTTGATTATATGGAGCGCTCGTTTGCACGTGAGGCTTTCCAGGCGAGTCTGTCTGGTGTCGAACGCGATATGCGCTAAGGCTTAAGGAGCCGCTATGAACTCCAGTCGACCTTATCTGGTCCGTGCGCTCTACGAGTGGATTGTGGACAACGATTGCACCCCGCACATGCTGGTCAATTCCGAGTATCCGTCGGTGCAGGTGCCTCAGGGTTTTGCCAGTGACGGACAGATTGTCCTGAACGTTTCCCCGGCAGCCGTGCGTCATCTGCACATGGACAACGAGGCGGTCAGTTTCGAGGGGCGCTTCGGTGGCGTGCCACACACCCTGTACGTGCCTATCGCATCGATCCTGGGCATTTACGCTCGGGAGAACGGTCAGGGCATGGTGTTCGATATGGAATCGCCTCTGGAAGACGAGGAAGAGATCGAGCCGGATGATGATGTTCCGCCACCCGACAGCGAGCCGCCGCGTCCCAGCGGTCGACCGAGTTTGAAAGTGGTGAAGTAATAAAAAAGGCGATCCGAATGGATCGCTTTTTTTATGTGCGCCCGGTGGATCGTTCCGACGAAAGCGGTATATCACGCGACATCGATGTTGACTGCACCGCCGTCTTCGCGAGCAAGCTCGCTCCTATAGGGTTCAATGTCTTAACTGACTGGCATTGAGGCTTGCCGGCGAAGACGGCAGGTCAGTCCACGTAAAACCCAATGGAGCAACTGCAGCTTGCGGCTCCCGACACAGGTATACTGCCGCCTTTCGTGGCTCGCCTACCGGGCCCGACTCTTTGAGCATCACCCGGAGCTTTCATGACTTCCCCGACACAACCGCCGGTTGGCGACGCTTTGAGCGACGACCAGGCAGACCTGCCAGACAGCGTCGACTCCAGCGCAGACAGCGAAACCAAAGCGGCGATCCCGGCGTTCAAGTTCCCGTTTAAACCGGGTGATTTGGCCGCTGCGAAGAACGCCAGTCAGCCTTGGTACAAGAACGGCGCCAAGAATGGCCATACCAAGACTCCCGGCGCCGCACCTCCCGGCACTCGTCGTTCGATGGGTAAACGCTGATAGTCAGACATTTTCTTGGCCGGTAACTATTCCTCCAGCCATTGAGACAGTTCCCACAAGGATGCGCGATTAATCCTCTGGGAAAGACGGCTGTCACTCATCAAGAATTCACGCCCTGTGAATTTTTGATGAAGGCCACCCAATGTCTCTGCTGAAAACCCTGTCTCTACTCTCTCTGGTGGCCCTGACCACCGGCTGCGTGTCCTCTGCGGTCGATCCTCAGATCCGCTTCGGGGTCGAAGCCCTGGTTCCACCGTTTGAGAGCCGTAACGACAAAGGTGAGCTGGTCGGATTGAACATCGAGTTGGGCAACGCACTGTGTGCTGAACTCGAAACCCGCTGTGTCTGGATCGATCAGGATTACGCGACCAACCTCCATGCCCTTGAAGCCGGCCGTTTCGACGTGATCATGCCGATGACGGCTACACAGGCGCGGCGCGAGCGGGTCGATTTCACCGACAATCTTTATCCCCTGAGTAGCCGTCTGGTAGCGCGCAAAGGCGCGACGTTACAACCGGATGTGCAATCGCTCAAAGGCAAGCGTATCGGCGTCTTGGCAGGCACCAGCCGTGAAGCGTTCGCCAAGGTGCGTTGGGCGGACGCGGGCGTAACGGTGCGCAGTTTTCAATTCAACGACCAGTTGATTGCCAGTCTTTTGGCGGGGGAGATCGATGCCACCCTGCAAGACTCCATCGAAATCACTCAAGCCTTGCTAAGCCAACCTCAAGGACAGGCGTTCGACTTTGCCGGTCCTGCCCTCAACGATCCCATGCTGGGCAATGGTGTGGCGATGGCTGTGCGCAAAAGTGACACCCGCTTGCGCGATAACCTGAATGCGGCCCTTGAGCGTCTCAAGCTAAATGGCCACTACCAAGCAATTACTGAGCGCTACTTGCCGCCAGCAGCCCCCGATTCACCACGTTACTTTCCGAATGAAGAAGGCTTGCCATTTTCCGATGCAGTACAGGCCGGTGAGACCCTTTATCTGTCCGGGATGCTCGGTCTGGATGCTGATGGCCAACTGGTCAAGGGCGGGATTGGCCCGCAAATGACCCAGGTCATGGAGAACCTGCGCACCGAGCTGCAACGTAGAGGCTCGTCCCTCGCTCATGTGGCCAAATGCACGGTCATACTTGCCGATATCAAAGACTTCGATGCCATGAATGCGGTTTACCGCGGGACTTTTCCGGCCGATCGCCTGCCTGCTCGGACAACATTCGCGGCTAAAAAACTGCTGGCGAATGCACGGGTGGAAGTCGAATGCCTTGCGGTTGCAGCTCGCTGACTCACCGTCAGACAAAGCCACTGTGCAACGAAAGTTGTGCAGTGGTTGGGTGTTTCAGGCTGCCCGCAACGAAATAAACGCATAGTTAACCGGTGTATCGGTCGCCACCTGTGCACCTGCCGCCTGCACTTGCCCGGCAATATCCTCACCCGACACGTGAAACCACCAGTCACTACCCGGCTCCATCTGCGATTGCGCTGAAACCTGATCAATGACCATGGCAAACGCAGTCATGTCCGGCAAATAGGCTGTAAATCCATCCCCCTTCAACGCGGTCGTCCGAATCCCCAATAACGCGCAAATCGTATCCTTGGTCTGAATCTCATCGCGATCCGCCTGACGCGAGCGCTGAATTAATCCCGCCAGTTCCTGATCCACCAGTTCACCACCGATGATCAAATCCGGCCCTGTTTCCCACGACTCGGACGGGCATTCTTTGATAGCCGGGTTGAGCGGGATGTGCGGATTGATTTCCATCGGGTAGATGCGACACACCAGCGGTCGGCGTTCGTAGATGCGGCAGAGGTTGTCTTCGTCAAGATTCCGGCAGGGACCGACGTTGTAGGCGGCGAAGGTGATCGCCACGTGCGCCTCGCAGGTGCCACTTCGAACTACCACCGAACGGCGTTCGGCATGTTCGCGTTGCTGCACGGGCAGGCCCAGGCCATTGGCGAGAAAGGCCTCCACCAGCACGATCACCTGACCGCCATCGGCCGCCCACATTCGGGCTTCGGCCAGTGTCAGGGGCACGTGGTGGTCGTTGCAGCATTTGCCACAACCTACGCAGGAAAACGTTGTATTCATCGAACGGCCAGTCACCTGTGGGGGCATGAAATGGCGACAAAAAGCCACCGCAAAGGCCTGTGCCGAAGCAAGTTATGCGCCACTCACTGTGCTTTTGCTGTTGGGCGGATGGAGTCCCACTCGGTCACGTACGCGGTTTTGCTTTTCTTGTGGTAGAGGCACAGCTCGGTGCCTTGCTGGCCTTTCATGTGTTTTTGCGGGTACTGGCCTTGCAGCAGGAGCGCGGTATAACCGACCCGGTCATCGAACTGTGCGGCGTCGCCGACGGGTTTGACGTTTTTCAGGCCACTGTTTTTGGTGCAACTGGCGAGCACGGCTTTGTCGTAGGTGGCCCAGGCGTTGGGGCTGGAGGCGTGGGCTGGGGTGGCGAGGGTGGTGACGCAGAGGAAGGTCAGGGTGATGGCTTTCATGGTTGGGCATCCTTAGCGTGTAGTGGCCGAGGTCGGAGTATGCCTGATGGTTTTTGGGGGGGGGGGCGGGCCTCTTCGCGGGCAAGCCCCGCTCCCACAGGGATCACCTGAATCCTGTGGGAGCGAGGCTTGCCCGCGAAGGCGGTGTCAGGTTGGAACCGGCTCCCGGCGGACCACATACATCCCGGCACTTTCATACAAACGCTGGGCCCGAAGGTTGTTTTCCAGCACCTTCAGATCCACAAAACCTTCGCGACGTTGCTGAAATACGTTGAAAGCATTTAGCAGCAGGGCACGGCCAAGTCCGAGGCCTTGAGCGCGCGGATGCACTACCAGGCTCTTGATGTAAGCGCTGGTCCAGCATTGGGCGACGCCAACGACTCCTTCGGCGTCGAGCGCGATGAAGCACAGGGTCGGATCGTATTCAGGATCGGTTTCGAAACGTTGCTGCCAGATTTCCAGCGCCGGTACGCGACCGCTACCTTCCAGATAGCCCAGTTCCATCAAGTGATGAACGTCTTCGGCAAGTTCAGGGCGGTACTGGGTCAACTCAATGCCATTTGGCCAAGTGAAAGGCGGCACATCCTCAGCGAGGTTGCGCCGCATCAGAAAACAAAAAACCTCAGCCACAACTCAGTGACCTTGTTCGGCGATGGCCCTGGCCGCCACGATCAGGCATTTGGTCAGTTCCGGCGAGGAGAATTTGGTCAGCACCGCGTTGGCCCCGGCCAGTCGAGCCTTCTCGCTGTTCATCGCACTGTCCAGCGAGGTGTGCAGCAACACATAGAGGTGCGAGAAGTCGGGGGTTTCGCGCAATGTGCGGGTGAGGGCATAGCCGTCCATTTCCGACATTTCGATATCGGAGACGATCAGGTTGATCTGCTGGGCGGTGCCTTGCAGGTCCAGCAGGCAGTCGATGGCTTCCTTGGCGCTGCGAGCGGTGTGGCATTGCAGGCCGAGGTTGCGCAGGGTGTGCACCGATTGTTGCAGGGCGACCTGGCTGTCATCGACCACCAGAATCCGCGCGTTGCCGAGTACTTCGGCGTCTTCCATGCTCAGTTCGGTCGGGGCCGTTTCGATCTGCGCCGGAGCGATGCCGTGGATGACCTTTTCGATGTCCAGCACTTGCACCAGCGTGCCGTCGACCGAGGTCACGCCAGTGATGTACGAACGCACACCGCCGGAGCCGAAGGGGGGTGGACGGATGTCAGTGGTCAGGCAATGGACGATTTTGCTCACCGCCTGAACGTGCAGGCCCTGCTTGGAGCGGCTGACGTCGGTGACGATCAGGCAGCCACCGTTCGGGTCTTCCAGCGGGCGCTCGCCGATGGCGCGGCTCAGGTCGATCACTGACAACGAGGCGCCGCGCAGGGTGGCGATGCCTTTGACGTGGGGGTGCGACTCCGGCAGCTTGGTCAGCGGCGGGCAGGGAATGATTTCGCTGACTTTCAGCAGGTTGATCGCCATCAGCTTGCCGCTGCGCAAGGTAAACAGCAGAAGCGAAAGTGAATCTGCGCGGGCTTTGTTGGAAGACATAAAAACCTTCTGTGGAAAAAGGTGATGGGCGATTGAGAAGATCGCCAACAACTATCGATGCCGGGTTATCGACTTGTCGGGGGCAGGCTTTAGCAATTTGGGTGAATGGCAGGACCCCATCGTCGGAACGCCGCCCGGAGCCGGCTCGCTCCCACAATGGATTTTCGCCGAACACAATATGTGTGTCTCATAAAGATCAAATGTGGGAGCGAGCCGGCTCCGGGCGGCGTTCCGACGATGAGGCCGTCACTTCATTCCAAGGCGCTTGGCCATCCGTCCAAGGTTCGCCCGATCCAGACCCAGCTCCCGCGCCGCGCTGGCCCAGTTGTTCTGGTGCCGTTCCAGGCAAGCGCTGATCAGTTGGCGCTGATAATGCTCGGTGGCTTCACGCAAGTCCCCTGAAACCAACACAGCGGCCGGCGCAGCATCCACCGGTTCTGGCGCGGGTTCAACGCTGCCATTGGGCAAGTCCAGATCCGCCGCGCTCAAGCTGAGAATCTTCGGCCGTTGTTTGCAGTTGCCCAACGCCTTCAAGGCACTGCGACCAATCAAATGCTCCAGCTCCCGCACGTTCCCCGGCCAGTCATACGCCAATAGTGCCGCTTGCGCATCGCTGGTCAGACGCAAGCTGTTGAGGCCCATGCGTGAGCGGTTTTGTTCCAGGAAGTAGCCGCTGAGCAATAGCACATCCCGACCGCGATCGCGCAGTGCGGGCACCAGCAGCGGGTAAACACTCAGGCGATGATAAAAGTCGGCACGGTAGCGACCGCTGCGCACTTCTTCGGCCAGGTCGCGGTTGGTCGCCGCGATCAATCGCACGTCGACCTGATGCTCCTTGTCCGACCCCAGGCGCTGCAGTTGACCGCTTTGTAACACCCTCAATAATTTGGCCTGTACCGTCAGCGACAGTTCGCCCACTTCATCGAGAAATAATGTGCCGCCGTTGGCCAGTTCGAACTTGCCGCGCCGATCATTCGTCGCGCCGGTGAAAGCACCGCGCACATGGCCAAACAATTCGCTCTCCACCAGCGTGTCTGGCAGGGCGGCGCAATTGAGGCTGATGATCGGTTTGTCGGCCCGTGGGGACGCCGCGTGGATGGCTTGGGCCACCAGCTCTTTGCCGACTCCGGTTTCGCCGGTGATCAGCACCGTCAGGTCGCTGCCGCCCACCAGGCTGATCTCTTCCACCAGACGTTTGTAAGTCTTGCTCTGGCCGATCATTTCGCGGCTCTGCTGGCCGCTGGCCTGACGGTAAACCTCGGCGCGCTGATGTTCGTCTTCGACGCGATTGGCCAGCCGTTCGATGCGCTCGGCGGCGTTGACCGTGGCGGCGGCGAGGCTGGCGAAGGCTTGCAGGGCGTCCAGTTCGATCGGTTCGAAACGTTCAGGGTCGAGCGCGTCGAGGGTCAGCAAACCCCACGGACGCTCGTCGATAAACAACGGGCAGCCCATGCAGTCGTGGACTTCCAGGTGATCGTGAAGACCATCGACCAAACCGTCATAAGGATCGGGCAAATCGCTGTCGGCGGCGAAGCGAGTCGGACCGGGACTGCTGAGCAGCACTTCGAAGCGCGGGTGTTCGCTGACCTTGAACCGTCGACCGAGGGTGTCGGTGCTCAATCCATCCACCGCCAGCGGCACCAGCCATTCGCCATCGAGTCGCAGCAGGGCTGCGGCGTCGCAAGGGAGCAGGGCGCGCATGGCTTCGAGCAAGCGTCGGTAGCGCTCGCCTTCGGGCAATTCGCGGGACAGGTCGGAGACCAGGGGCAGCAGGGTCGTGAGCAGTAATTTTGCAGTCATAATGACTCCGTGTAGTCGGTGTGACTATAAAGCGTCGCGTGTCGATATGACTACTGTGTTTTTAACTATATGAGTTATAAGGATTTAATTGTTGGCATGGAAACTGATACGTAAACGTTATTCATATAAAGCCAGGGGTTGCTCTTATGCTTAGCGTTCAAGACCGTGCCATCGTCAAGTCCACCGTGCCGTTGCTGGAAAGCGGCGGCGAAGCGTTGATCACTCACTTCTACCGCATGATGCTCTCTGAATACCCGGAAGTCCGCCCGCTGTTCAACCAGGCTCACCAGACCAGCGGTGATCAGCCTCGCGCCCTGGCCAACGGTGTACTGATGTATGCGCGGCACATCGACCAGCTCGATCAGTTGGGCGACCTGGTGGCCAAGATCATCAACAAGCACGTGGCGCTGCAAATCCTCCCGGAGCATTACCCGATCGTGGGTAGTTGCCTGTTGCGAGCGATCTCCGAAGTACTGGGCGAAGAGATTGCCACGCCTGAAGTGATGAGTGCCTGGGGGGCGGCCTACGGTCAATTGGCCGAGATCCTGATCGGCGCCGAAGCCAGCATCTACGACCAGAAAGAGCAGGCGCCGGGCGGCTGGCGTGGCGCGCGGGAATTCATCGTGGCGGCCAAGGTCGAGGAGAGCGCAGAAATCACCTCGTTCTACTTCGAACCGGCGGACAAGGGCCCGATTCTCGCGGCAGAGCCTGGCCAGTACATCGGCATGAAACTGATCCTCGATGGCGAAGAAATTCGACGTAACTATTCGTTGTCGGCGCTGGCCAACAAGGGCCAGTACCGCATCAGCGTCAAGCGTGAAACCGGCGGCCGCGCGTCCAACCATTTGCACGATCAACTGCATGTGGGCGCGAGCATTATGCTGTTCCCGCCAGCGGGCGATTTCACCCTGACCGCCAGCGACAAACCGCTGGTGCTGATCAGTGGTGGCGTCGGTATCACCCCGACGCTGGCGATGCTCGAAGCGGCGCTGGCGACCGAGCGGCCGGTGCACTTTATCCACTGCGCGCGCAACGGTAGCGTGCATGCCTTCCGCGACTGGATCGATGGCCTGGCCGACCGTCATCCGCAGCTCAAGCGTTTTTATTGCTACGCCGAAGACGATGGCGTCAGCCCGGCGGCGGACAAGGTTGGCCTGTTGAGCCAAGAACAACTCGGCGAGTGGATGCCGGAACAGCGCGATGTGGATGCGTACTTCCTGGGGCCTAAAGGCTTCATGGCGGCGATCAAGCGTCACCTCAAGGCCTTGGGGGTGCCGGAGAAGCAAAGCCGTTACGAGTTCTTCGGGCCGGCTGCCGCGCTGGAATAACTGTCTGGGCGGTTTCTGAGGGCCGGGTCGGTGTTTCGCTTGTTTGCGAAGTACCGACCCGGCCTTTTTTGCATTTGGCTAGCACCCGACCAGAGGCCGGGTATAAGGCTGTCTGCCCGATTGACGGATAATACGTAAAAGTCCAGTATGGAATTATAAGTACAAAAAAGTGTTTCCCCGTTTCAGCTTCTTCTGTCTTGCCAAACCAACAACAACCCGCGAGAGAACGAATATGAAGAAATTCCCCCTCATCACCGGTCTGGCCTTGAGCCTGTTGGCGTGCAGTAGCCTGTTCGCCGCCGAGAAAAACCTGCGCATCGGCATCGAAGCGGCTTATCCACCGTTCGCGTCCAAAACCCAGGAAGGCAAAATAGTCGGTTTTGACTACGAGATCGGCAATGCCCTGTGCGCGCAGATGAAGGTCAAGTGTGAGTGGGTCGAAGGTGAGTTCGACGGTCTGATTCCTTCCCTGAAGGTGAAGAAAATCGACATGGCGCTGTCGTCCATGACCATTAACGAAGACCGTAAGAAGTCGGTGGATTTCACTCACAAGTATTACTTCACCTCATCGCGTCTGGTGATGAAGGACGACGCCGTGGTGGATGACCAGTACGCCAGCCTCAAGGGCAAGAATATCGGCGTGCAACGCGCAACCACTACCGACCGTTACGCCACCGAGGTTTTTGAACCCAAAGGCATCAACGTCAAGCGCTACAGCAACAACGAAGAAATCTACATGGATCTGGCAGCCGGTCGTCTCGATGCGATTTTTGCCGACACCATCCCGTTGAGTGACTTCCTGGCGATGCCTCGTGGCGCCGGTTACGCTTTTGTCGGGCCGGAACTCAAGGATCCGAAATACGTGGGCGAGGGCGCCGGGATTGCCGTGCGCAAGGGCAACACGCAGTTGGTGGCGGATCTGAACAAGGCGATCGACGACATTCGCGCCAATGGCGAGTATCAGAAGATTTCGCAGAAGTACTTCAAGTCGGATATTTACGGCGATTGATTAATCGCCATCGCGGGCAAGCCCGCTCCCACAGGTTCTGCGGTGTACTCATGTTTTGTGCACGACACGGACACTGTGGGAGCGGGCTTGCCCGCGATGAGGCCGGAACAGTCACTGCAAATCTTTAGCCCTTCAATTCCTTCAAATGCTTGTACACCGTCGCCCGCCCCATATTCAGCACATTGGCCACATAGTTGGAGGCGCTTTTGCCTTTGAAGGCGCCTTCGGCGTGCAGCGCCAGCACCAGTTCGCGCTTGTGGTCGCGGGTCAGCACGTTCAGGCTCAACTGACGCTCACGCAACCAGGCGTGCAGAAAGGTGTTGATCCGTTCCTGCCAGTCATCGCGAAACAGTGAGTCTGGTTGCGGAATCAGCTTGGTCGGCGACAGGAACAAATCCAGCGCCGCTTTCGCGTTCTCGAACAGCGAGATATTCAGGTTGATGCACAGCACCGCCAGCGGACGACCCTCGCTGTCGCGCAGTACGCTGCTGAGACTGCGAATCTTCTGACCGTCCCAGTTGAGCTTTTCGTACGGCCCGATGTTTCGTTCGCTGACCTCTTCGCTGAGCATGTCTTCCAGAGACGAGTCGTCACCGATTTCCCGTTTGGACAGGTTGTTGGCGATGTAATCGACCTTTTGCGTGCGCAGGTCATGCAGCACCACCTCGGCATGAGGGAAGAACAACGTGGCGATCGCATCGGCAATCGCGCGGAAGTTGTCCATGGACGTAGCGTCCAGGGCCGAGTCTTTTTCAGGTGCGTTCATACAGTGGAACTCCAGGCAGCGTCAGCGCCCCGTTAAAAAGGGACGCTGGAAGTTTGCCGCAATCGTGTGGACACGTCACCTGAGAGGCAGGATCAGGATCAGCTCAGGCGGGCGGGGGAGAGCATTCCGGCGTCCAGGCCGAAACGGGTGAGCTGCTCGGGCAAGGCTTCACCGCGTACCAGGGCAGCACTGGCCTGGCCCATGGCCGGCGACGTCTGGATGCCGTAGCCGCCTTGCGCCGCGACCCAGAACAGCCCCGGCACCTGCTGATCGAAGCCGGACAGCAAATCCCCGTCGCGCACGAAACTGCGCAGGCCGGCCCAGGTGCGGGTCGGGCGGAGGATGGTCAGGGTGGTGGCTTCTTCGATCTGGTAAATGCCCATGGCGATGTCCAGCTCTTCGGGCTGCACGTCGTGCGGTTCTACCGGGTCGGCGTTGGCCGGTGAACCGAGGAACATGCCGGCGTCGGGCTTCATATAGAAGGATTCATCGAGGCTGACCAGCATTGGCCAGTCATGGATATCCAGACCCTCGGGGCCGGCAAAGATAAAGGCTGCCCGGCGCTTGGGTTGCACGCCCAGCGGTTGGGCGCCGGCCAGCTCGCCAATCTTGTCGGCCCAGGCACCGGCGGCGTTGATGATGATCGGGGCGCTGAAGGTCTGAGTGTTGGTTTGAACCTGCCATTGCCCTTCGACATCGCGGCTCAGGCTCAATACTTCGCTGTCGGTATGAACCTCACCTTTATTGCGTCGGATGCCGCGCAGGTAGCCCTGATGCAGAGCATCGGTGTCGATGTCGCTGGCGGTCGGGTCGTAGATCGCGCCATGGACTTTTTCCCGACGCAGGATTGGTAGGCGCGTGCAGGCTTCGTCGGCGCTGAGCCATTGCATTTCTGGCACCGTGGCTTTGGCGCTCAGGTATTGGTTGCTCAGCTCGGCCGGATCGCCGGTGAAGTCGACGGTCATCTCGCCGCGCGGGGTCAGCAGCGGGTGTTCGCAGAAGCCGGGCGGCGGTGCATCGAAGAAGTCGCGGCTGGCCTGGGTCAATGCCCGAACCTGTGGTGTTCCGTAGGCGGCGGTGTACAGCGCCGCCGAGCGTCCGGTGGAGTGATAGGCCGGATGGGATTCGCGTTCGAGCACAATCACCCGCCCGTGCTGCGACAGCCAGAAACCGGTGGAAGCGCCAGCAATCCCGCCGCCGATGATGATGAAATCTGCCTGGCTCATGAACGTCTCCTGAAAGGGCGCGATGCCATTGATATAGAGGAACCTTGTGGGAGCCGGGCTTGCCCGCGATGGCATCACTGCGGTTTATCAGACCGACCGCGGCGTCTGCATCGCGGGCAAGCCCGCTCCCACAGGATCGTGGTGTTAGCGCTGTAGTTGGTAAAGGGCATTGGCCAGTGCGATGTCTTCCAGGCCCAGACCGATGGATCGGAAGAACACCGTGCGATCGTATTCGGGGCGCTGCACTTTTTCGCTGAGCAAGTCGGGCAGATCGCCGACAATCGAATGCTTGTCCCAGCCATGCTGCTCTCCGGCGATCAGCATTTCACCGGCCGAGCCCGGAGTGGTTTGACGATAGTCACAGAACACCTGCATGTCATTGAGGCTCTGCGGCGGCACTTCGTGGGCGCGTGGGGCGTTGGTGCTGATGGAGGTGATCAGCGCTGGCTTGCTTAAGTTCGACGGGTCGATCACCGGACCGGCGGACGAAGTGCAGAGCATGATCACGTCGGCCTCCTGAATCGCGGCTTCGCAACTGTCGGCGAGGGTCAGTCGTGGGTCGAGGCTTTTGAGCTGTGCCAGCGCTTCGGGGTTCTTGCCGCTCAGGCTCGGCGAGTAGAGGCTGATGCTTTGCCAGTCTCGCAGACCCTTGACGTAATGCAGGTGCGCTTGGGCCACTTTACCGCTGCCGATGATCGCCAGGCGTTGGGCGTTCAATGGCGCGAGGGCATCGACTGCCACCGCCGTCGTCGCGGCGGTGCGAGCCGTGGTCAGTTCACCGGCATCGCAGAGCAGCAGCGGCTGGCCAGTTTGCATCGACATCAGTAGCGTCCAGGCAGTTACCAGCGGGCCTTGCTCGCGCACGATGTAAGGCGAGGTCTTGACGCCATACACCCCGTCTTCGGCCAGCACACCCAGGTAGTTGATGAAGTCCCCGGCACCCTTCGGAAATTCCACCAGTTGTTGCGCCGGCTGCACGGCTTGCCCGGCGGCCAGGTCGCGGAACAGCTTGCGCAGGATCTGCGGTACGTCGACTTGCGCCAGCAGTTCGCGGGCCTGGGGTTGGGTGATCACGTAAGGCGTGCTGGGCATGGTCGGCTCCGGGCGCTGAAAGTAAACTAATTTGTCCATTATGGACTTTTAGTTGTCTCTAGCAAGCTCCTGTTGCAAAAGCCGGACGAAAAAAAAAGCGCAGTCCGTTTCCGGCTGCGCCTCTTTCTTAAAGCCCCGAGTTACGGGCGCTTGCGCTCAACCGCCCGCAGCAGATGCGTCGGTGGTGTTTCACAACTGATCTTGCGACCCAGCAGCGCCTCGATGGACGGTAGCTGGTAGGAATCGTCTTCACCGGCAAAGCTGATGGACACGCCATCCGCGCCGGCACGGCCGGTACGACCGATGCGGTGCACGTAGTCGTCCGGGACTTCCGGCAGGGTGAAGTTGATCACGTGGCTGATGCCGTCGATGTGAATGCCGCGACCGGCAACATCGGTGGCCACCAGCACGCGGATCTTGCCTTCGCGGAAACCTTCAAGGGTCTTGATGCGCTTGTGCTGCGGCACATCGCCAGACAGTTGCGCCGCGTTGACGCCATCGCGTACCAGTCGTTCTTCGATGCGCCGCACTTCGTCCTTGCGGTTGGCGAAGACCATTACCCGTTCCCAGCCGTTATCGTTGACCAGGTTGTAGAGCAGTTTGTATTTGTCGGCACCGGCCACCGCGTAGATGTGTTGCTCGACGTTTTCGCTGGCCACGTTCTGCGCTTCGATCTCGACGATCGACGGGTCGGTGGTCCATTGCTTGGCGAGGTTCATCACGTCTTCGGTGAAGGTCGCGGAGAACAGCAGCGTCTGACGCTCGTTCTTCGGCGGAGTCTGGCGAATGATCTGACGCACTTGTGGGATGAAACCCATGTCGAGCATCCGGTCGGCTTCGTCCAGCACCATCACTTCGACCATGTCCAGATGCACATCGCCGCGCTGGTTGAAGTCGAGCAAGCGGCCCGGAGTGGCCACGAGGATGTCGCAGTGGCGGGCTTCGAGGTGCTTGAGTTGCTTGTCGAAGTCCATGCCGCCGACAAATGTCATGACGTTGAGGCCGGTGTACTTGGTCAGGTCGGCTGCGTCCTTGGCGATCTGCACCACCAGTTCCCGGGTCGGGGCGATGATCAGTGCCCGCGGTTCACCCATGTAGCGCTCTTTGGGCGGCGGGGTTTGCAGCAGCTGAGTGATGATCGAAATCAGGAAGGCGGCGGTTTTGCCGGTGCCGGTCTGGGCGCGACCGATGGCGTCTTTGCCCGCGAGGGTGAAGCCAAGCACCTGCGCCTGGATCGGCGTGCAATACGGAAAACCCAGGTCCTGAATGGCGTGCATCAGTTCGGGGGCGAGTTTGAAATCGTGGAAGCGGGTTTTGCCTTCCTGGGGTTCGACGACGAAGTCTTCGAGTTTCCAGGGAATAACCGACGCTTTTGGCTTTGGTTCGCGACGCGGTTTTGCCGGTTTCGGGGCTTCGCTGCGCGGCTGCTCAGAGGCGATGGCCGGGGCTGCGGGGGCGGTCGGCGTGGTCACCGGCTCGTGTTTCGGTGCCGCTACGGTTGCGGTCCGGCCAGGCTGACTACCGTCGGTGCGGTGGCTGGGAGTATGAGAAGGAGCGCTGGAGACTGGCGCGAGCTGCTCAGTCTCGCTTTTACCGAACATTTTCTTGAGTGCTTTGAGCACGGTCATCTCATCAATTGGTTAAGGAATATACGCCGGCCAGTGTAATGCAAGAATCGGGCGCGGCGTAGTGGGATGGATCAATGGGTAGCTTTTAGCGCAAACGCTCGGCGAGCCAGACGCCGATGTCACGAATTTCTTCGGGTAACACTTCGTGCCCCATTGGGTATTCCTGCCATGTCACGGTGACACCATGTTGCTTTAAATACTCGTAGGCGGTCCGGCCCATGGAGTTTTGAACCACGTCATCGTACTGGCCGTGCAATGACAGCACCGGAATACGTTGCTGGCTGGCGGAAAGCTCCAGTTCATCGCTGAAGGTCGGTGCGTAAGTAGAGAGGGCTAGTACGCCACCCAGCGGTCCCTGCCATTTCATAAAGGCCGTGTGCAATACCACGGCGCCACCTTGGGAAAAACCGGCGAGAAAGATGCGCGAGGCGTCTATTCCGCTGACCTTCTGCTCTTCGATCAAATCAAAGACCCGTTGCGCGGACGCTTCCAGCTGCTCTCGACTGATCGCGCGAGCCGGGCTCATGGCCAATATGTCGTACCAGCTCGGCATTTCGTAGCCACCATTAATGGTGACGGCGCGAGTCGGTGCCTGGGGCAGGACGAAGCGAGTGGTCAGCAAGCTTTCCTGCAGCGCTTCAGCCACCGGCAGGAAGTCGTAGCGGTCGGCGCCCAGCCCGTGCAGCCAGATAACGCAGGCGTCTGCGGGCTTGACGGGTTGAAGAATCAAGGGCTCGGTCATCGGTGCTCCATATTTGTGCATGCGCTCTCATTTAAGTGCGAGGTTGGAGTGCGCAACAGGTTGATCAGTTAATAAGATGTCGCAAGGCTGAAAGTTTTGCTATTGACCTGTCGCTGAATCGCTTTAGCGAGCGGTCTGGTACGGGCTTTGCTATAGGGAAACCTGTACACCATTCTCATGCCTGGCGGTAACACTATCAGTGTACGGCTAGTCATGGGATAGCAAAGAATCCGGTGATGGATGTTCGCCAAAGGCCGCTACGAGCTTCGCGAACGTGAAAGGGCTACAGCCCGTTCGGCCGATTGGTGAGAAGGGAGTTATCCATGATGTGGATTTTCTCCTACTAGACTCATAGCGACGGTCCTGCGTCGGTTGACCCTAAAAAAACCAGCACGGGTCAACAGCGCCTCATAAGGGTGCGGCAAGGCTTAAGCTCCGACACAACAAGAGCAAAAACTTGGAGGTTTGAATGAAGATGTTGAAATCCACCCTGGCTATCGTGACTGCAGCTGCAGTGCTTGGTGTCAGCGGGTTCGCTCAGGCGGGTGCAACCCTGGATGCAGTGCAGAAGAAAGGTTTCGTACAGTGCGGCGTAAGTGACGGTCTGCCGGGCTTCTCGGTTCCAGACTCTACCGGCAAGATCGTTGGTATCGATGCTGACTTCTGCCGTGCTGTAGCTGCTGCCGTATTCGGCGACGCAACCAAGGTCAAATTCAGCCAGTTGAATGCCAAGGAGCGTTTCACTGCTTTGCAATCCGGCGAAATCGACATGCTGTCGCGCAACTCCACCATGACCAGCTCCCGTGACGCGGGCATGGGCCTGAAGTTTCCTGGCTTCATCACCTATTACGACGGCGTAGGCTTTCTGGCTAACAGCAAGCTGGGCGTGAAAAGTGCCAAGGAACTGGATGGCGCAACCATCTGTATTCAAGCCGGTACCACCACCGAGCTGAACGTGTCCGACTACTTCCGCGCCAATGGCCTGAAGTACACCCCGATCACCTTCGACACCTCCGATGAAAGCGCCAAGTCGCTGGAATCCGGTCGTTGCGACGTGCTGACCTCCGACAAGTCCCAGTTGTACGCACAGCGCAGCAAACTGGCCTCGCCTAAAGACTACGTCGTTCTGCCGGAAACCATCTCCAAGGAACCTCTGGGCCCGGTCGTGCGTAATGGCGACGACGAGTGGCTGGCCATCGTGCGCTGGACGGGTTACGCCATGCTCAACGCTGAAGAAGCAGGCATCACTTCGAAGAACGTCGAAGCTGAAGCCAAGTCGACCAAGAACCCGGACGTTGCCCGTCTGCTGGGTGGCGACGGTGAATACGGCAAGGATCTGAAACTGCCGAAAGACTGGGTAGTTAAAATCGTCAAACAAGTCGGTAACTACGGCGAAGTTTTCGATAAAAACCTCGGCAAGAGCACTCCGCTGGAAATCGACCGTGGCTTGAACGCCCTGTGGACCAACGGCGGCATTCAATACGCACCACCAGTGCGCTGATGGTTCTATCACCCGGTGGGCCAACCACCGGGTGATGTTCTGTTCCATTATTTCCGGGGCACTTCATGCAAAATTCAATCGGCGCACCAAAGCAGAGGCTCAGCCTCAGCGATCCACGAGTGCGTGCGTGGCTGTTTCAGATCATCACGGTTGTCGCCGTGGTCGGGATGGGTTGGTACCTGTTCGACAACACTCAAACAAACCTGCAACATCGGGGCATTACCTCCGGTTTCAGTTTTCTGGAGCGCAGCGCCGGTTTCGGCATCGCTCAGCACCTGATCGACTACACCGAATCGGACAGCTATGCCCGGGTGTTTGTCATCGGCTTGCTCAACACCCTGCTGGTCACCTTTATCGGGGTGATCCTGGCGACGATCCTCGGGTTCATCGTCGGTGTGGCACGGCTGTCGAAGAACTGGATCATTGCCAAGCTGGCGACGGTTTATGTAGAGGTCTTCCGTAACATTCCGCCCCTGCTGCAAATTCTGTTCTGGTACTTTGCCGTGTTCCTGACCATGCCGGGGCCACGCAACAGCCATAACTTCGGCGACACCTTCTTCGTCAGCAGCCGCGGCCTGAACATGCCCGCAGCGTTGGCAGCGGACGGTTTCTGGCCGTTTGTGGTGAGCATCGTCGTGGCCATCGTGGCCATCGTGCTGATGTGCCGCTGGGCCAACAAGCGTTTCGAAGCAACCGGCGTACCGTTCCACAAGTTCTGGGTCGGCCTGGCGATGTTTCTGGTGATTCCTGCGTTGTGCGCCTTGATCTTCGGCGCGCCACTGCACTGGGAAATGCCGGAACTCAAGGGCTTCAACTTCGTCGGTGGCTGGGTGCTGATCCCGGAACTGCTGGCGCTGACCCTGGCCTTGACGGTATACACTGCGGCGTTTATCGCCGAGATCGTGCGTTCGGGCATCAAGTCGGTCAGCCATGGCCAGACCGAAGCGGCGCACTCGTTGGGATTGCGCAACGGTCCGACCCTGCGCAAGGTGATTATCCCGCAAGCCCTGCGCGTGATCATTCCACCGCTGACCAGCCAATACCTGAACCTGGCGAAGAACTCCTCGCTGGCGGCCGGTATCGGTTATCCGGAGATGGTGTCGTTGTTTGCCGGTACGGTGCTGAACCAGACCGGGCAGGCGATCGAAGTCATTGCCATCACCATGAGCGTGTACCTGGCAATCAGTATCAGCATTTCCCTGCTGATGAACTGGTACAACAAGCGCATTGCGCTGATCGAGCGGTAAGGAAAAGCGCATGACGACTCATACTTTCAAACCCGACATGCCCCCACCGAGCAGCAGCATCGGTGTCGTGGCGTGGATGCGGGCGCACATGTTCTCCAGCTGGATCAACACCCTGCTGACGCTGTTCGCGTTCTATCTGATTTACCTGATAGTTCCGCCTATCGTGAGCTGGGCGATTCTCGACGCCAACTGGGTCGGCACCACTCGCGCCGATTGCACCAAGGAGGGCGCCTGCTGGGTGTTCATCCAGCAGCGCTTCGGCCAGTTCATGTATGGCTACTACCCGACAGACCTGCGCTGGCGCGTAGACCTGACCGTGTGGCTGGCGGTGATTGGCGTGGCGCCGTTGTTCGTCGCACGCGTTCCACACAAGGCAATCTACGGCCTGAGCTTTCTGGTGCTCTATCCGATCATTGCCTACCTGCTGCTGCACGGTGGCCTGTTCGGCCTGAGCACCGTGGCGACCAGCCAGTGGGGCGGCCTGATGCTGACCCTGGTGATCGCTACCGTCGGTATCGTCGGCGCACTGCCGCTGGGTATCGTTCTGGCCTTGGGTCGGCGGTCGAACATGCCCGCGATTCGTGTGGTCTGCGTGACCTTCATTGAATTCTGGCGTGGTGTGCCGTTGATCACGGTGCTGTTCATGTCTTCGGTGATGTTGCCGTTGTTCCTGCCCGAAGGCATGAACTTCGACAAACTGCTGCGGGCGCTGATCGGCGTGATCCTGTTCCAGTCGGCCTACATCGCTGAAGTGGTGCGTGGCGGTCTGCAAGCGATCCCCAAAGGTCAATACGAAGCGGCTGCAGCAATGGGCCTCGGTTATTGGCGCAGCATGGGCCTGGTGATTCTGCCGCAAGCCCTGAAGCTGGTGATCCCTGGCATCGTCAACACCTTCATTGCGCTGTTCAAGGACACGAGCCTGGTGATCATCATCGGCCTGTTCGACTTGCTCAACAGCGTCAAGCAAGCCGCCGCCGACCCGAAATGGCTGGGCATGGCCACTGAAGGCTATGTGTTCGCGGCCCTGGTGTTCTGGATTTTCTGTTTTGGTATGTCCCGCTATTCCATGCATTTGGAACGCAAGCTGGACACTGGCCACAAGCGCTAAAGCAGTACCTAATTTAGGAAGTTCTCTGATGAGCGAAGCAATTAAAAAGACAGTGAGCCCCGAAGGCATTATTCAGATGCAGGGCGTGAACAAGTGGTACGGCCAGTTCCACGTGTTGAAAGACATCAACCTGAACGTCAAGCAGGGCGAGCGTATCGTTCTGTGCGGCCCGTCGGGTTCCGGCAAATCCACCACCATCCGTTGCCTCAATCGTCTGGAAGAACACCAGCAAGGCCGCATCGTGGTCGATGGCGTGGAACTGACCAACGACCTCAAGCAGATCGAAGCGATCCGCCGTGAAGTCGGCATGGTATTCCAGCATTTCAACCTGTTCCCACACCTGACCATCCTGCAGAACTGCACGCTGGCACCGATGTGGGTACGCAAGATGCCCAAGCGCAAGGCCGAAGAAATCGCCATGCATTACCTGGAGCGCGTACGCATTCCGGAGCAGGCGCATAAATTCCCGGGGCAATTGTCCGGCGGTCAGCAACAGCGTGTGGCGATTGCCCGCGCCCTGTGCATGAAACCGAAAATCATGCTGTTCGACGAACCGACTTCGGCACTCGACCCAGAGATGGTGAAAGAGGTTCTGGACACCATGATCGGCCTGGCCGAAGACGGCATGACCATGCTCTGCGTGACCCACGAAATGGGTTTCGCCCGTACCGTGGCCAACCGCGTGATCTTCATGGACAAGGGTGAAATCGTCGAACAGGCTGCGCCGAACGACTTCTTCGATAACCCGCAGAATGAGCGTACGAAGCTGTTCCTGAGCCAGATTCTGCATTGATGCCAGACTGACGCGCAAAAAACAAACCCGGCCTCGCGCCGGGTTTGTTTTTTGTATTTCTGGTGCTCAGGACACGGTGAGCGTTTCATGTTCCTTGTGCACCGTATCCTTGAAACCCCTCAAGTCCGCCCCTTCACCCAGGGTTCTCGCATCCGCGAGCAAGTGCGGATAGCGATCAAGCAAGCGCATCAGCACCATCAGCGCCTTGGGCGGGAGTAATTCGCCGCGCTCGTAACGGGAAAACGCGTTGTGTCCGCCACCGGATAACAGCAGCACCGCTTCTTTTTGCGATAGATGAAGCTTGCGGCGGATTCGTTTCATTTCGCTGCCGATCATTTGTTTGCCGGCGATGACCAGCTCGTCGCACGCATCGGAATAGCGCTCCGAGCAACCGGGGTCGAGTATGACTTCTCCGCATGCTTGGCACTCCCATCCGGATAAATCATCGACCCGGCGCTCCATACCCTTGACGCTCATGGTTTCGCCGCGACCTTCGAAGTGCCTCATTCCCTCTCGCGCGCCGCAACTGAAGCATTGTTTTGTATTCATGGGTTTTTCTCCTTGAAGGAGATCACCGGAGGTTCACTGCCTGAGCAATAAGTGACCTTGATGTAAATCTCCAGATCGTGCGAAGTGATGTGGTACACGTCTTGCCATATCCGATGATCGCCATAGGTAGTCATCGATTTGTACAACATCTTGCTGTGCAATTCGAAAATGACTTCTTGCATTTCCCTGATGCTAAAGCCCAGGTCTCTGCCGTTTTTCCGTGCCGTCTTGGTAAACGCGTTTTTCCCGAGCCGCCTGACATCCTCCTTGATCACCACCAGGTTGTAATGGGGTGTGTGCTTCTCCATAAGAAACCTTGAACCTGTTCTAGAAATTACCCTTAAAGGGTAATTTTGACTAATCGAAAATCCCGCTCCATTCCCTCTCTCTGACCGTAGGCGGTTGTTGTCCTACACGAAGCTGACTAACATGTCAGAAAATTCATCCTATGATTGGATGAAAGGGCGAATCCTATGTCAGACATTTCTCCATTAATTAAACGATCCCTGGTCGATCAGGCCCTGGACCAGTTACGCCTGCGCATCAATCAAGGCGTCTGGACGGTCGGCCAGCGCTTGCCCACCGAGCCGGAACTGGCAACTGAGCTGGGCATCAGCCGCAATACCGTGCGTGAAGCCATGCGCGTGTTGGCGTTTTCCGGGTTGATCGAGATTCGTCAGGGCGACGGCAGCTATCTGCGGGCGGTGGTCGATCCGCTGGATACCCTGAAAGCGCTGTCCCGTTGCTCTCAGGAACAGGCGAGAGAAACCCGGCACATTCTGGAAGTCGAAGCCATCGGCCTCGCGGCGTTACGCCGCACCGAGGAAGACCTGGTGGCATTGCGCGAGGCGCTAGGCGTCAGCGGCAGTCACTACCACGGCGATCTCGATACCTACATTGCCTGCGATCTGGTGTTTCACCGTCGACTGGTGGATGCGGCACACAACCCGACCCTCAGCGAGTTGTATCGCTACTTTTCCAGCATCGTCGGCGCGCACTTGCGCCAGACCCTGAACATCTCACCCCGACGCCAATCGGTGTTCGACCTTCATGTCGAACTGCTCGAGGCCGTCGAGCAACGCGACCCGGAACGGGCCAAAGCCCTGTCGAGGCAGTTGATCAATGAACCTTGAAACCGAGAACCCCATGTCCACCCGGCAGGCCAGCAACAGCAGCATCACTAAGTTCAAGCGTACGGCGGAGCTCGAAGAGCTGTTGATCGACGCCGAGGCCGATGACGAACAGGTTCAGCAAACTCATCCGGTCCTGCGGCGGCCGTGGCTGTTGTTGCTTGGCCTGATTCTGGTGGCGCTGAACCTGCGTCCGGCGTTGTCGAGCATGGCGCCGATGCTCAGCGAAATCTCGAAGGCGTTGGGGCTATCGGCTGCCCAAGCCGGGTTGCTGACGACCTTGCCAGTACTTTGCCTCGGTCTGTTCGCGCCATTGGCGCCGGTGCTGGCGCGACGTTTTGGGGCCGAGCGTGTGGTGTTGGGGATTCTTCTGATGCTGGCCGGCGGGATCATTTTGCGCAGTTCGTTCGGCGAAGTCGGCCTGTTCGCCGGCAGTGTGCTGGCCGGCGCCAGCATCGGGGTGATTGGCGTGCTGCTGCCCGGCATTGTCAAACGCGACTTCCCGAAACAGGCCGGCACAATGACCGGTGTCTACACCATGGCCCTGTGCCTGGGCGCGGCCATGGCGGCTGGCGCGACCGTGCCGTTGAGCGAACATTTCGACAAAAGCTGGGCCTTGGGCCTCGGCTTCTGGGTGGTTCCAGCGTTGGTTGCGGCGGTTTTCTGGCTGCCGCAAGTCGGTCAGAAGCACGGCGCGCATCATGTTGCCTATCGGGTGCGAGGCCTGCTGCGTGATCCGCTGGCCTGGCAAGTGACCTTGTACATGGGCCTGCAATCGTCTTTGGCCTACATCGTGTTTGGCTGGCTACCGTCGATTTTGATCGGCCGTGGTCTGACACCAACCCAGGCCGGTCTGGTGTTGTCGGGTTCGGTGATTGTCCAGTTGATCAGCTCGCTGGCAGCGCCTTGGCTGGCGACGCGTGGCAAGGATCAGCGGCTGGCAATCGTGATCGTCATGGCAATGACCCTCGGCGGTTTGTTCGGTTGCCTTTATGCACCGATCGATGGCCTGTGGGGTTGGGCAATCCTGCTGGGGTTGGGGCAGGGCGCTACGTTCAGCCTGGCATTGACCCTGATCGTGCTGCGCTCGCGGGATGCTCATGTCGCGGCCAATCTGTCGAGCATGGCCCAAGGCTTCGGTTACACCCTGGCGTCTATGGGGCCATTCGCGGTCGGCGTGGTGCATGACTGGACCGGCGGCTGGAGCGCCCTGGGCTGGATCTTCGGCGTCATCGGCCTCGGCGCGATCATCGCCGGCCTCGGTGCCGGGCGTGCTCTGTACGTCCAGGTCACAAGCGAAAAGATCTGAAAACGGTGATTCTAAATGTGGGAGCGAGCCTGCTCGCGATTGCATCCTGACATCCAACATTGGTGTCGACTGACACTCCGTCATCGCGAGCAGGCCCGCTCCCACAGGATTTGTGTCTGGCTTTGGCTTACTGTCGGTATTCGGAACACGAATGCCGATAGTGTTTCGCCCGTTTGCAGATTATTGTGCTGGCAATCTGTCCATTCCTTGGAGTTTGCCCATGAGTGAAGCCCACAGCGCTCTGATCACCCGGTTCTACCAAGCCTTCCAACGGCTGGACGCCGAGGCCATGAGTGCCTGCTACACCGACGACGTGGTGTTCAGTGATCCGGCGTTCGGCGAACTGCGCGGGCGCGATGCCGGCGACATGTGGCGCATGCTCACCACCCGGGCCAAGGACTTCTCCCTGACCTTCGATAACGTGCGCAGCGATGAAGGCACGGGCGGTGCCCATTGGGTGGCGACCTACCTGTTCAGCCAGACCGGTAATACCGTGGTCAACGACATCCAGGCGCGTTTCGTGTTTCGTGACGGCAAGATCTGCGAGCATCACGACAGCTTTGATCTGTGGCGCTGGTCGCGTCAGGCGTTGGGTTTCAAAGGGCTGTTGTTGGGCTGGACGCCGGTGGTGAGCAACGCCGTTCGTGCCCAGGCCTTGAAGGGGCTGAAGGCATTTCAGGCCAGTCGCTGATAAGATCGCGGCTTGTTTCCTACAAGCCTTGATCGTCACGTGAACACCTCGAGCGAATCTTCCGTCATTGCCGCCGAACCGCCGCTGCCCGTCAGCAAACCCTGGTTCGTCTACCTCGTTCGCGCGGCCAATGGTTCGCTCTACTGCGGGGTCAGCGACGATCCCGTCCGCCGTTTCGCCACCCATCAAAGTGGCAAAGGCGCGCGCTTCTTCCTATCGAGCCCGGCCGTGGCACTGGTCTACACCGAAATCTGCCGCGACAAAAGCGAAGCACTGCGGCAGGAACGATTGATCAAAAAACTCAAGAAAAGCGCCAAGGAATGTCTGGTGGCGAGCGCGGCTGCGGGTCTATCAATCTGACTGATAAGCGCCCATCAGGCAGATGGGTAGGCCGCTCGCGGATTGCGCGCTAAGCTGCGAGCTCCTTATCCGAGCGGCGGAGCCGAGCATGTCCGAGTTGATTCTTCATCACTACCCGACGTCCCCTTTCGCCGAAAAGGCCCGCTTGCTGCTGGGCTTCAAGGGGCTGTCCTGGCGCTCGGTGAGCATCTCGCCAGTGATGCCTAAACCCGACCTGACGGCGCTGACCGGCGGCTATCGCAAGACGCCGGTGTTGCAGATTGGTGCTGATGTCTATTGCGACACCGCGTTGATGGCTCGTCGTCTGGAGCAGGAAAAAGCCTTGCCGGCGTTCTTCCCGGAAGGTCAGGAAATGATCACCGCGACCTTCGGGGCGTGGGCCGATTCTGTGGTGTTCCAGCATGCGGTCAGTCTGGTGTTCCAGCCGGCGTCGGTGGCGGTGCGCTTTGGCAAGTTGTCGCCGGAAGCGATCAAGGCCTTCCTGGCCGATCGCGCCGGTCTGTTCAGCGGTGGCAGCGCCACACGGTTGTCCGCCGAGCAGGCCCGGCATCAGTGGCCAACGATCATGGCGCGTCTGGAGCAACAGCTTCAGCGCGAACAGGGCGACTTCCTGTTTGGCGAGCCGTCGATTGCCGACTTTGCCTTGGCCCACTCACTGTGGTTCCTCAAAGCGACGCACGTGACGTCACCGTTGGTGGATGCTTATCCGGCTGTTTTGGCGTGGTTTGGTCGGGTGATGGGCTTTGGTCATGGCGCGTTCAGCGAGATGACTTCTGGGGAAGCGCTTGAGGTCGCGCGCAACGCCACGCCGGCCGCGTTGCCGGATGAGCAGTTTGAAGAGCCAAACGGGTTTGAGGTTGGCCAGCAGGTGGTGATCGCCGCGACTGATTACGGCGTTGATCCGGTGGCGGGTGAATTGTTGTTTGCGGGTAGCGAAGAATTGATTGTGCGTCGCGAAGACGAGCGGGCCGGCGTGGTGCATGTGCACTTTCCGCGGTTCGGGTTTCGCATCGAAGCGCAGTAGGTGCTAACCACTCATTTTCTGGTCATGCACTAACCTGTGGGAGCTGGCTTGCCTGCGATGAGGTCAGCCCAGCAATATTGATGTTGCCTGACACTCCGCTATCGCAGGCAAGCCAGCTCCCACAAGGGACGGCGTCGGTCTGAAGAGTTATTCCAGCGCCGCAAGAACCTTGTCCGGGTCATACCCGCGTATCAACGTCCCGTTCACATCGATCAGCGGAATCCCGCGTCCGCCCAGCGCCTCATAGGCTTTACGCGCCTGGGCATCTTTCTCGATATCGAACTCTTTGTACGGAATGCCTTTCTGCTCGAGAAAGCGCCGGGTCAGCTTGCAGTAGCCGCACCAATCGGTGGCGTAGAGCACGACGTTGGCCTTGACCTGGGTCTGCTCGGACACCACCTGCGAGGGATGAAACACCCGCTCGATCTTGCCCCAGTTCTGGTAAACCACGACCACCAGCAAGATCAGCAGGCATTTCTTCAATACGCCGCCGAGCATCAGTTGCGTCGCTTGAGCTGGTCGGTCAATTGGGTTGGCAGGCCTTTGATAATCAGCGTGCCGGCCTCTTCGTCGTATTCGATCTTCGAGCCCAGTAGGTGCGCTTCGAAGCTGATGGACAAGCCCTCGGCGCGGCCGGTGAAACGGCGGAACTGGTTCAGGGTGCGCTTATCCGCAGGGATCTCAGGCGACAGGCCGTAGTCCTTGTTGCGGATGTGATCGTAGAAAGCTTTCGGGCGTTCTTCATCGATCAGCTCGGACAGTTCTTCCAGGCCCATCGGTTCGCCGAGTTTGGCCTGGCTACTGGCGTAATCCACCAGGGTCTTGGTCTTCTCGCGTGCGGATTCTTCCGGCAGGTCTTCGCTTTCGACGAAGTCACTGAAAGCCTTGAGCAGGGTGCGGGTTTCGCCGGGGCCATCGACGCCTTCCTGGCAGCCGATGAAGTCGCGGAAGTACTCCGAAACCTTCTTGCCATTCTTGCCTTTGATGAACGAGATGTACTGCTTGGACTGCTTGTTGTTCTGCCACTCGGAGATGTTGATCCGCGCTGCCAGGTGCAACTGGCCAAGGTCCAGATGTCGCGAAGGAGTCACGTCCAGCTGATCGGTCACTGCCACGCCTTCGCTGTGGTGCAGCAGGGCGATGGCGAGGTAATCGGTCATGCCCTGCTGGTAATGAGCAAACAGCACGTGGCCGCCCACAGAGAGGTTCGACTCTTCCATCAGCTTTTGCAGATGCTCCACCGCCACACGGCTGAAGGCTGTGAAGTCCTTACCGCCGTCGAGGTATTCCTTCAGCCAGCCGCTGAACGGATGCGCTCCGGACTCGGCATGGAACAAACCCCAGGCCTTGCCTTGTTTGGCGTTGTAGCTCTCGTTGAGGTCGGCAAGCATGTACTCGATGGCGCTGGACTCGGCCAGTTCGGAATCGCGGGCATGAAGAACTGCGGGTGTGCCGTCGGGTTTTTTGTCGATCAGGTGGACGATGCAATGACGGATCGGCATGGGCTTCTCGGCTGGTTGAAGAGAGGAGGGCGTGCTCCCCCGAAAAAGCGTCCAGTGTACCGCAACCACTGGTTTTGGCATGGTGCCAAGGGCAATTTGCAGCCGTCCGCCGGCCCTTATGCAGTTTTTTGCCGATTTAGAGCAATAAAGCTGACCAAATGGGTAGCTAGAGGCGGATATTTCCCCGTCTCTGTGCTAGTTTTGCCCGGTCTTACGCGAAGTCACTGCGTTAAGCGTGCATTCAGCATTTGTCAGGTCGAACCAAACCCTGATTTCGGTATCTATAACCCCGACTCGTCGTGGTTATGGCCGAGGGTGCCAGATCCAGAAGATCGGGCTCGATGGCTGACACTGCACTCTGCAATCCATATGAATTTGATAGGGAAGGAACATTACATGGCTCTTACTAAAGACCAACTGATCGCCGACATCGCTGAAGCTATCGACGCGCCAAAAACCACCGCGCGTAACGCTCTGGACCAACTGGGCCAAATCGTTGCTGATCAGCTGGAAAACGGCGGCGAAATCACCCTGCCAGGTATCGGCAAGCTGAAAGTGACTGAGCGTCCTGCCCGTACCGGCCGCAACCCTTCGACTGGCGCTGCCATCGAAATCGCTGCCAAGAAAGTTATCAAGCTGGTTGTGGCCAAAGGCCTGACCGACGCTGTTAACAAGTAAGACTTGTTAAAAAAAACCGTGCTCCGGAGCAATCCGGGCACGGTTTTTTTGTGCCATAAATTCTTCAAACACCGCAGATCCTTGTGGGAGCGGGCTTGCCCGCGATGGCGGCGTGTCAGTCGCCTTCTTTGACGCCTGACACACTGCTTTCGCGGGCAAGCCCGCTTCCACAGTTGATCTACATCGGTCAGCTAATCAGCTCTTGCGAACCCAACGTTCGCGCCAGACCTGCTGCTCGCTTTTAGTCTGGAAGGTCCAGGCGACGAAGCGGCTTTGCTTCTGCCCTTGAGACATTTCCACGACCTGGCTTTCCAGTACACCGGCCTTCTTCAGCGCCGTCTGGATTGCAGGCAGGTTTGAGGCTTTCGACACCAGGGTGCTGAACCAAAGCACTTTGTGTTGAAAATGCGCGCTCTCGGCGATCAGTTGCGTCACAAACCGTGCTTCGCCACCTTCACACCACAGTTCGGCCGATTGACCGCCAAAATTCAGCACCGGCAGTTTACGTTTTGGGTCGGCGCGGCCCAATGCGCGCCATTTACGCTCGCTGCCCTTGGTGGCCTCATCCATCGAGGCGTGGAACGGCGGGTTGCACATGGTCAGGTCGAAGCGTTCGCCGGGCTCGAGCAGGCCCAGCAGAATGTGCTTGGGATTGCTTTGCTGGCGCAACTGAATGGCCTTGTTCAGCCCGTTGGACTGCACGATGGCTTTGGCTGCGGCCACGGCCGTCGGGTCGATTTCCGAGCCGAGGAAGTGCCAGCGGTAATCGCTGTAGCCGATCAACGGATAGACGCAGTTGGCGCCCATGCCGATATCGAGCACCTTGACCGGCGCACCGCGAGGAATCTCGCCGTCGTTGACGCTGGCCAGCAGGTCAGCGAGGAAGTGCACATAGTCAGCGCGCCCCGGCACCGGTGGGCACAGGTAATCGGCCGGGATGTCCCAATGGGCGATGCCGTAGAACGACTTGAGCAGCGCCCGGTTGAACACCCGAACCGCGTCCGGGCTGGCGAAGTCGATGCTTTCCTTGCCGTACGGATTGATGATCACGAACTTCGCCAGTTCCGGCGTGGTTTTGATCAGCGCCGGGAAGTCATAACGACCCTGGTGGCGGTTGCGCGGATGCAGACTGGCCTTCTCACGGGGCTCCACGGCTTTGGCCGGGGTCGTGGAATCAGGCTTTTTGCGCGCAGGTCTTGGTGTGCGGGGGGCGTTCATGGGCGTTGTCGATTCGGGTATGGCTAAAAGTGGCGGGTATTGTCCCACATCCAGCCGTTGTGAACCCAATTGTAAAGTTCGCCGCTGTTCCCTGTGGGAGCGGGCTTGCCCGCGATGAGGACATCACATCCATCATTGATATGGCTGCAAGGACGCCATCGCGGGCAAGCCCGCTCCCACAGGGATTTTTGGTGTCTGGAGGGAAGGGGCGAGCATGAAAAAGGGAGGCCATCTGGCCTCCCTTTTTCATTGCGACTTGCCGTTACAGGCTGGCAATCCGCGCATGCTGCTCGGCCAACTTGCTCAAAGCCTGTTCAGCTTCAGCCAGTTTGGCGCGTTCTTTCTCGATGACTTCGGCCGGGGCCTTGTCAACGAAACCGGCGTTAGACAGCTTGCCGCCGACGCGCTGAACCTCGCCCTGCAGACGCAGGATTTCTTTGTCCAGACGAGCCAGTTCGGCGTCCTTGTCGATCAGGCCGGCCATCGGCACCAGCACTTCCATCTCGCCGACCAGTGCGGTGGCGGACAGCGGTGCTTCTTCGCCGGCCTTCAGAACGGTGATCGACTCCAGACGCGCCAGCTTCTTCAGCAGCGCTTCGTTTTCGGTGAGGCGACGCTGATCTTCGGCACTGACGTTTTTCAGGAACAGGTTCAGCGGCTTGCCTGGACCGATGTTCATTTCGCCACGGATGTTACGCGTGCCGAGCATCAGGCCCTTGAGCCATTCGATGTCGTCTTCGGCGCCCTGGTCGATGCGTGCTTCATTGGCCACCGGCCAAGGTTGCAGCATGATTGTCTTGCCTTCGATACCGGCCAGCGGCGCGACGCGCTGCCAGATTTCTTCGGTGATGAACGGCATGAACGGGTGCGCCAGGCGCAGTGCGACTTCCAGCACTCGAACCAGTGTGCGACGGGTGCCGCGCTGACGTTCGACCGGTGCATTTTCGTCCCACAGCACAGGCTTGGACAGTTCCAGGTACCAGTCGCAATACTGGTTCCAGATGAACTCGTACAAGGCTTGTGCGGCCAGGTCGAAGCGGAACTGATCGAGCTGACGAGTCACTTCGGTTTCGGTGCGTTGCAGCTGCGAAATGATCCAGCGATCTGCCAGGGACAGCTCGTAGGCTTCGCCGTTCTGGCCGCAGTCTTCGCCTTTGTCCAGCACATAGCGCGCAGCGTTCCAGATCTTGTTGCAGAAGTTGCGATAGCCTTCGACGCGGCCCATGTCGAACTTGATGTCGCGACCGGTCGATGCCAGCGAGCAGAACGTGAAGCGCAGGGCGTCGGTGCCATAGCTGGCGATGCCGTCGGCGAACTCGTCGCGGGTCTGCTTCTCGATCTTCTTCGCCAGTTTCGGCTGCATCATGCCGGAGGTGCGTTTCTGCACCAGCTCTTCCAGCTCGATACCATCGATGATGTCCAGCGGGTCCAGGACGTTGCCCTTGGACTTGGACATCTTCTGGCCTTGGCCATCACGTACCAGACCGTGCACGTAAACGGTCTTGAACGGAACCTGTGGCGTGCCGTCTTCGTTTTTCACCAAGTGCATGGTGAGCATGATCATCCGGGCAACCCAGAAGAAAATGATGTCGAAACCGGTCACCAGCACATCGGTGGAGTGGAATTTCTTCAGGAATTCGGTCTGCTCCGGCCAGCCGAGCGTGGAGAAAGTCCACAGGCCCGAACTGAACCAGGTATCCAGAACGTCGTTGTCCTGTTGCAGCGCAACGTCCGGGCCAAGGTTGTTCTTGGCACGCACTTCGGCTTCGTCGCGACCGACATAGACCTTGCCCGACTCGTCGTACCAGGCCGGAATCCGGTGACCCCACCACAGCTGACGGCTGATGCACCAATCCTGGATATCGCGCATCCACGAGAAATACATGTTTTCGTATTGCTTGGGCACGAACTGAATGCGGCCGTCTTCAACCGCAGCGATGGCCGGCTCGGCCAATGGCTTGGTGGAGACGTACCACTGGTCGGTCAGCCACGGCTCGATGATGGTGCCGGAACGGTCGCCTTTCGGAACTTTCAGGGCGTGATCGTCGACGCTGACCAGCAGGCCGGCGGCTTCGAATGCAGCAACGATCTGTTTGCGCGCTTCGAAACGATCCAGGCCGGCGTATTCGGCCGGGATCTTGCCGTCGATGCTTTCGTTCAGCGTGCCGTCGAGGTTGAACACTTGGCAGGCCGGCAATACGGCCGCGTTCTTGTCGAAGATGTTCAGCAGCGGCAGGTTGTGGCGCTTGCCGACTTCGTAGTCGTTGAAATCGTGGGCCGGGGTGATTTTCACGCAACCGGTGCCGAATTCAGGATCGCAGTAATCGTCGGCGATGATCGGGATGCGGCGGCCAACCAGTGGCAGCTCGACAAATTTGCCGATCAGGGCTTTGTAGCGTTCATCGTTCGGGTTAACGGCCACGGCGGAGTCGCCGAGCATGGTTTCCGGGCGAGTGGTCGCGACGATCAGGTAGTCATTGCCTTCCGCGGTTTTCATTCCGTCGGCCAGCGGGTATTTGAGGTTCCACAGGAAACCTTTCTCGTCGTGGTTTTCCACTTCGAGGTCGGAAATCGCTGTGTGCAGCTTGGTGTCCCAGTTGACCAGGCGCTTGCCGCGATAGATCAGGCCGTCTTCGTGCAGGCGCACGAACGCTTCTTTCACGGATTCCGAGAGACCATCATCCATGGTGAAGCGCTCACGGCTCCAGTCTACGGACGAGCCGAGGCGACGGATCTGACGGCTGATGTTGCCGCCGGACTCATCTTTCCATTCCCAGATTTTCTCGAGAAATTTCTCGCGACCCAGGTCGTGGCGGCTCTGGCCTTTGGCTTCGAGTTGACGCTCCACCAGCATTTGCGTGGCGATACCGGCATGGTCGGTGCCCGGCTGCCACAGGGTGTTGCGACCCTGCATGCGGCGGAAACGGATCAGGGCGTCCATGATCGCGTTGTTGAAGCCGTGACCCATGTGCAGGCTGCCGGTGACGTTCGGCGGCGGGATCATGATGGTGTAGGACTCGCCCGCGCCTTGCGGGGCGAAGTAATTCTCAGACTCCCAGGTGTTGTACCAGGAAGTTTCAATGGCGTGCGGCTGGTAGGTCTTATCCATGCGCGGCGGGACCCTATTGGCATTTATTCAGGAAAAGCCGGCAAGTATAGCGGGGCGTGGGGCGTAGGGCGAGCAGGTGCGGACAGGGCGCAGATCAAAGTGTGGAATGGACCTGTGGCGAGGGAGCTTGCTCCCGCTGGGGCGCGAAGCGGCCCCGACATCAGCAAGTCAGGTGTGTCAGGTACTCCGCGTGTTCAGGCTTTGCGGCTGCTTCGCAACCGAGCGGGAGCAAGCTCCCTCGCCACAGAAGCCCGCTCGACTCAGTGTTATTCGTACTGGCTCAACAACCGTTCCATCCGCGCATCAAGCCGACGCTTGATCTCGGTTTCAATATGCGGAGCGAAGTCGTCGATCACGTCTTGCATGATCAATAGCGCGGCGGCGCGCAGTTCGCTGTCCAGGTGCAGCAGGGCGTCGGGGCCTTTGCTGGCGGCAGGCGACGGTTGCGCGGCTGGGGCGGGTGGCGGTGTTGTTTCGACCGGTTGCGGCGCATTGCCAACCGTGTCGAACAGCATGGGGATCTGTTCCTGATCACCTTCAATGACCGTGTCGGTCAGCAAGGGCGGTTGCAGGTTGTCATCGCCGAGCAGTTGGCGGATCGACTCGAGGTCATCCAGCAGATGCGCGGAATTTTGCTGCGGTTTTGAAGTGTCCATCGGAATGCTCAGAGTCGCTGTAAACGGTGATCTTGCAGAGGATAGCCCTGTTCGCGGTAGAAACGGAAACTCTCCCGCGCAGCCGAACGAATCGTCGGATCTTCCACCACCACTTCCGCCACGCGGGCGAACTGTTTGGCAAATACCGGGACTTTCAGGTCGAGATTGACCAGCAGATCCTGATGCTGACCGCAGTCATCGCCAAGACCCAGGACAATCAAACCCTCCGGCTCGCTTTCGGCGGGACCGTGGGGCACGAAGCTTTCGCCCTTGAAGGCCCACAAACGCGCATCGAGATCATCACGCTGGGCGGCATCGCTGCAGTGCAGGTAAATGCGGTGGCCCATGCGCCAGGCTTTTTCGGTGAGCTTGCAGGCGAAATCCAGCCGTGCCGAAGGATCGGCGCTGGGCAGGATATAGAAGTCGACTTTGGTCATTGCGGTTCCTGAGCCTTGAGCGGCGTCACCCGAAAGCAACGCCGCCCCAGGTCATCGGTTTCAGGCTTTGGCGCGGTCCAGCAGGTATTGGGTCAGCAGGGGAACCGGACGGCCAGTGGCGCCCTTGTCCTTGCCGCCGCTGGTCCAGGCCGTGCCGGCGATGTCCAGGTGCGCCCAGTTCAGGTTCTTGGTGAAGCGCGACAGGAAGCAGGCGGCGGTGATGGCGCCGGCTTTCGGGCCGCCAATGTTGGCGATGTCGGCGAACGGGCTGTCCAGCTGCTCTTGATATTCATCGAACAGCGGCAGTTGCCAGGCGCGGTCGTCGGCGGATTGGCCGGCGCTCAGCAGTTGGCCGATCAGCTCGTCGTTGTTGCCCAGCAGGCCCGAGGTGTGAGAACCCAGTGCGACGACACAAGCGCCGGTCAGGGTGGCGATGTCGATCACCGCTTGCGGTTTGAAGCGTTCGGAGTAGGTCAGGGCATCGCACAGCACCAAACGGCCTTCGGCGTCGGTGTTGAGGATTTCCACGGTCTGGCCGCTCATGGTGGTGACGATGTCGCCCGGACGCGAAGCATTGCCGCTCGGCATGTTCTCGGCGCAGGCCAGGATGCACACCAGGTTGATCGGCAGTTTCAGCTCAAGCACGGCACGCAGGGTACCGAACACGCTGGCGGCGCCGCCCATGTCGTACTTCATTTCATCCATGCCGGCGCCCGGCTTGAGGCTGATGCCGCCGGTGTCGAAGGTGATGCCTTTGCCGACCAGTGCGTACGGCTTCTCGGATTTCTTGCCGCCGTTGTATTGCATGACGATCAAGCGCGGCGGCTGGGCGCTGCCCTGGCCGACGGCGTAGAACGAGCCCATGCCCAGGTCCTTGATCTTCTTCTCATCAAGGACTTCGACTTTCAGGCTCTTGAATTCTTTGCCCAGGTTCTTGGCTTGTTCGCCCAGGAACGTCGGGTGGCAGATGTTTGGCGGCAGGTTGCCCAGGTTACGGGTGAAGGCCATGCCATTGGCGATCGCGGTAGCGTGGGCCACGGCGCGTTCGATTTCGGCCTGTGCTGCCTTGATGGTCACCAGGGTGATTTTCTTCAGGGAGAGCGGGTCGGCTTTCTGGCTCTTGAACTGGTCGAAAGTGTACTCGCCATCCACCAGGGTTTCGGCCAACAGGCGGGTCTTGCCATAGCTGTCGCGGCCTTTGACCACGACTTCGTCCAGGGCCAGAACGGCATCGCTGCCGCCCAGGCCTTTAAGGGTGTTGAGGATGCCGGCGATGATTTTGCGGAACGGGCGATCGCCCAGCTCTTCATCCTTGCCCACGCCTACCAGCAACACGCGCTCGGCCTTGAGGTTAGGCAGGCTGTGCAGCAACAGGCTCTGGCCGACTTTTCCGGCCAGGTCGCCGCGCTTGAGAACGGCACTGATGGTGCCACCGCTCAGTTCGTCAAGTTGTTTGGCTACGGCGCCGAGTTTGCGGCCTTCGCCGACGGCGACCACCAGCGTGGCGGTCTTCAACGTTTCCGGGCTAACGCTTTTTACAACCAGTTCCATGTCTGGGTCCCTGAATTAATGGTCAAAGTGCGCGACGCGCAGAGGCTTGCTTAATAAGAAAGACGCCGGTGCAGTGCCAGCGACAAAGGCCGCAGTTTGAACCTCGCTACCGGCGCCTGACAACCCTCGGTCATGTGAACTTCGGTGGTTCAGGTGTCTGCTTGAGCGTGCGCAGTGACAGGCGCACCCAATCACAGGATAATGCGCCATCTTTTTCGGCGGCTCTGCCCTGCGGGCCGACCGATACGTTTGTTTGTTTGGCCGCTTAGCCTGACAACCCTGGAGTGTCTGGTTTGATTGTCTTCCGTTATCTATCCCGCGAAGTCCTGTTGACCTTGAGCGCCGTCAGCGCCGTGCTGCTGGTCATCATCATGAGCGGACGCTTTATCAAGTACCTCGCCCAGGCGGCCTCTGGCCTTCTGGATCCGGGGTCGCTGTTCCTGATCATGGGTTTCCGTCTGCCGGGTTTTCTGCAGTTGATCCTGCCTTTGGGGCTGTTTCTCGGGATTTTGCTGGCCTACGGTCGCCTATATCTTGAAAGTGAAATGACCGTGTTGTCTGCCACTGGCATGAGTCAGCAGCGTCTGTTCGCCATGACCCTTTTTCCGGCCACCCTGGTTGCGCTGGTGGTGGCATGGCTGAGCCTGAGCCTGGCGCCGCAAGGGGCCAATCAGTTCCAGTTGCTGCTGAACAAACAGGACGCACTGACTGAATTCGATACCCTTGAGCCCGGCCGCTTCCAGGCCTTGCGCGACGGTACTCGGGTGACCTACACCGAACAACTGTCGGATGACCGCATCAATCTGGGCGGCGTGTTCATTTCGCAGAAAAATATAAACTCCGACAAAAAGGATCGCGGAATTTCCGTACTGGTGGCCGAGAAGGGGCGTCAGGAAATTCGCCCCGACGGCAACCGTTATCTGATCCTCGACAACGGCTACCGTTACGACGGTAATCCGGGTCAGGCCGACTACCGCGCCATCAAATACGACGAGTACGGCGTATTGCTGCCCAAGCCGGACGTCAGCGACGAAGTCACCGACCGTGACGCGATGACCACCCGCTCCTTGCTGGGCAGTGATGACATCCGCTCGCGCACCGAACTGCAATGGCGTCTGTCTCTGCCGTTGCTGGTCTTCATCGTGACCCTGATGGCGGTGCCGCTGTCGCGGGTCAACCCGCGCCAGGGCCGTTTCCTCAAGTTGCTGCCGGCGATTCTTCTTTATATGGCTTACCTGACCATCCTGATTGCCGCTCGCGGCGCCCTCGAAAAGGGCAAGATTGCGCCGGCATTGGGCTTGTGGTGGGTGCATGCGATCTTCCTGTCCATCGGTCTGGGCTTGCTGTACTGGGAGCCGCTGCGCTTGAAAATGGCGAGTCGCCGCAGTGCGCTGGAGGTGGCCCGTGGATAAGCTCGATCGCTACATCGGTAGCAGCGTGTTCGTCGCGATCCTGGCAGTGCTGGGGATCATCCTCGGCCTGGCAACGCTGTTTGCCTTCATCGATGAAATGAGTGAGGTCAGCGATACCTATACGCTGATGGATGTCCTGAGCTACGTGCTGCTGACCGCTCCACGCCGTCTGTACGACATGTTGCCGATGGCGGCGCTGATCGGTTGCCTGATCGGCCTCGGCAGTCTGGCCAGCCACAGCGAACTGACCATCATGCGCGCTGCGGGCGTATCGCTCGGGCGGATCGTCTGGGCCGTCATGAAGCCGATGCTGCTTCTGATGGCGGTGGGGCTGGTGATTGGCGAATACGTCGCGCCGGCCACGGAAGTCACCGCTCAGGCCAATCGCTCGCTGGCCCAGGGCAGTGGCGACGCGCAAAGCGCCAAGCACGGTCTGTGGCACCGTCAGGGTGACGAGTTCATTCACGTCAACTCCGTGCAACCCAATGGTCTGCTGTATGGCGTGACCCGTTATCGCTTCGACGATCAACGCCACATGCTGTCTTCGAGCTTCGCCAAGCGCGCGGAATTCGACACGGATCACTGGCAGCTGAGCGACGTCACGACCACGTTGTTCCATGAAAAGAACACCGAAGTGGTGACAACTCCGGTGGAGCGTTGGGAAGTAGCCTTGAGCCCGCAACTGCTGAGCACTGTGGTGATGGCGCCTGAATCTCTCTCGATCACCGGTCTGTGGAGTTACATCCACTACCTGGCTGACCAGGGCCTGAGCAACGGTCGTTACTGGCTGGCGTTTTGGGTCAAGGTGTTGCAGCCACTGGTGACCGCTGCATTGGTGTTGATGGCGATTTCCTTCATCTTCGGCCCGCTGCGTTCGGTGACCCTCGGTCAGCGGGTCTTTACCGGTGTGCTGGTGGGCTTCACCTTCCGCATCGTCCAGGATTTGCTGGGGCCTTCGAGCCTGGTATTCGGTTTCTCGCCGCTGTTTGCGGTGCTGGTACCGGCCGGTGTCTGTGCCCTGGCCGGGGTCTGGTTGTTGCGCCGGGCCGGTTGATCGGGGGTTATTCCCGACATTGCTTGTCACTCAAAACGCCCCTGTCGCAAGACCGGGGCGTTTTTGTACGCGCCGTCTGACCTGCGAACGTGACGCTTGCGCCGTGGATCAGGTACAATTCCCGGCTATTTTTCGGCGGGCTATGCCTGCAGCCTTTTTGAGTGTTGATCCGTGAGTGATTTGAGTCATATCCGCAATTTCTCCATCATCGCCCACATTGACCATGGCAAGTCGACGCTGGCCGATCGCTTCATCCAGATGTGCGGCGGCCTTGCCGAGCGCGAAATGGAAGCCCAGGTACTGGACTCCATGGACCTGGAGCGTGAACGCGGGATCACCATCAAGGCCCACAGCGTCACCCTTTATTACACCGCCCGCGATGGCATCAAGTACCAGCTGAACTTCATTGACACCCCCGGCCACGTTGACTTTACCTACGAAGTCAGCCGGTCGCTGGCGGCCTGTGAAGGTGCATTGCTGGTGGTCGATGCCGGTCAGGGCGTTGAGGCGCAGTCGGTTGCCAACTGCTACACGGCGATCGAGCAGGGCCTGGAAGTCATGCCAGTCCTGAACAAGATCGACCTGCCACAGGCCGATCCGGACCGCGTCAAAGAAGAAATCGAAAAAATCATCGGCATCGATGCCACCGATGCGGTCGAGTGCTCTGCCAAGACCGGCCTGGGCGTCGACGAAGTCCTCGAGCGCCTGGTTCACACCATCCCTGCGCCGACCGGCAACTACGAAGATCCGCTGCAAGCGTTGATCATCGATTCCTGGTTCGACAATTACCTGGGCGTTGTTTCCCTGGTTCGCGTGCGCCACGGTCGTGTGAAGAAGGGCGACAAGATCCTCGTCAAGTCCACCGGCAAGATCCACCTGGTGGACAGCGTCGGTGTCTTCAACCCGAAACACACCGCCACCGTTGACCTGAAGGCCGGCGAAGTGGGCTTCATCATTGCCGGTATCAAGGACATTCACGGTGCACCGGTCGGTGACACCCTGACCTTGAGCTCCACGCCAGACGTTGACGTGCTGCCAGGCTTCAAACGCATTCAGCCGCAGGTGTACGCCGGTCTGTTCCCGGTCAGCTCCGACGACTTCGAAGATTTCCGTGAAGCGCTGCAAAAGCTCACCCTCAACGACTCGTCCCTGCAGTACACCCCGGAAAGCTCCGACGCGCTGGGCTTCGGCTTCCGTTGCGGGTTCCTCGGCATGCTGCACATGGAAATCATCCAGGAGCGCCTGGAGCGCGAGTACGACCTGGACCTGATCACCACGGCGCCGACGGTGATTTTCGAGCTGTTGCTGAAAACCGGCGAAACGATTTACGTCGATAACCCGTCGAAGCTCCCGGACCTGTCGTCGATCGAAGACATGCGTGAACCGATCGTGCGGGCCAATATCCTTGTGCCGCAAGAGCACCTGGGTAACGTCATTACCCTGTGTATCGAAAAGCGTGGCGTGCAGCACGACATGCTGTTCCTCGGTACCCAGGTACAAGTGACCTACGATTTGCCGATGAACGAAGTGGTCCTCGACTTCTTCGACCGTCTGAAATCCACCAGCCGCGGCTATGCTTCGCTGGATTACCATTTCGACCGTTATCAATCAGCTAATCTGGTGAAACTGGATGTGCTGATTAACGGTGACAAGGTCGACGCCCTGGCGCTGATCGTGCACCGCGACAATGCGCACTACAAAGGTCGCCAGTTGACCGAGAAGATGAAAGAACTGATTCCGCGCCAGATGTTCGACGTCGCGATCCAGGCCGCCATCGGCGGGCAGATCATTGCGCGAACCTCCGTCAAGGCACTCAGAAAGAACGTATTGGCCAAATGCTACGGCGGTGACGTTAGCCGTAAGCGCAAGCTGTTGGAAAAGCAAAAGGCCGGTAAAAAACGCATGAAGCAGGTCGGTAACGTGGAGATTCCACAAGAAGCCTTCCTTGCAGTGCTCAGGTTGGATAGTTAGGTCCTATGTCACTAAATTTCCCGCTGTTGCTGGTCATCGCCGTGTTCGTCTGCGGCCTGTTGGCGTTGCTCGATCTGCTGTTCCTGGCGCCACGGCGCCGGGCTGCCATTAACTCTTACCAGGGTAGCGTCAGCCAGGCTGACATGGTGGTGGTCGAGAAACTGAACAAAGAGCCGCTGCTGGTCGAATACGGCAAGTCGTTCTTCCCGGTGTTGTTCATCGTGCTGGTGCTGCGTTCGTTCCTGGTGGAACCGTTCCAGATTCCTTCCGGCTCGATGAAACCGACCCTGGACGTCGGCGACTTCATTCTGGTGAACAAGTTTTCTTACGGGATCCGCCTGCCGGTACTCGACAAGAAAGTCATCGAAGTCGGTGATCCGCAGCGCGGCGATGTGATGGTGTTCCGCTACCCGAGCGACCCGAACGTCAATTACATCAAGCGTGTGGTGGGCCTGCCGGGTGACCAGATTCGCTACACCGCGGACAAGCGTCTGTTCGTCAATGGTGAGTCGATCGCCGAACAACTGGTCGGCTCCGAGCCGGGCACGTTGGGCAGCGCCGAGCTCTACAAGGAAAAACTCGGTGTCGCCGAGCACCTGATCCGCAAGGAAATGAGTCGTTACCGCGCAACGCCGGACCATTCGTGGACCGTGCCTGCCGGGCACTACTTCATGATGGGCGACAACCGCGACAACTCGAACGACAGTCGCTACTGGGATGATCCGAGCATTCCCAAGGATCTGCTGGGCATGGTTCCCGACAAGAATATCGTCGGCAAGGCCTTCGCAGTCTGGATGAGCTGGCCGGAACCCAAACTCAGTCACCTGCCGAATTTCTCGCGGGTTGGCCTGATCAAGTAATCACACACGGCGCTGTTGAACACAGCGCCGAATGCATTTCTGGAGTCGGCATAACCGGCCACAGAAGCATGAAAACAACGATATTCAGGACGTTATTTTTGAACACAGCGTTAATTGTCCCAAGCCTGCGCCGTACCACGGCGATGGCGGTGGAATCCAGCCACGAACTCAGCGTGGGTAAACCGTGAGCGTCTCCTTAAGCCGTCTAGAGCGTCAGCTCGGCTACACCTTCAAAGACCAGGAACTGATGGTCCTGGCCCTGACTCACCGCAGCTTTGCCGGGCGCAACAACGAACGCCTGGAGTTCCTCGGTGATGCCATCCTCAACTTCGTCGCTGGCGAGGCGCTGTTCGATCGCTTCCCGTTGGCCCGCGAAGGCCAATTGTCGCGTTTGCGCGCCCGCTTGGTGAAAGGTGAGACCCTGGCCGTACTGGCCCGTGGTTTCGACTTGGGCGAATACCTTCGCCTGGGCTCCGGCGAATTGAAAAGCGGCGGTTTCCGTCGCGAGTCGATTCTGGCCGATGCCCTGGAAGCGTTGATCGGTGCGATCTATCTGGACGCCGGCATGGACATGGCGCGCGAGCGCGTGCTGGCCTGGCTGGCCGGAGAGTTCGAAGGCCTGACGCTGGTCGACACCAACAAAGATCCGAAAACCCGCCTGCAGGAGTTCCTGCAGTCCCGTGGTTGTGAGCTGCCGCGTTACGAAGTGGTGGATATCCAGGGTGAGCCTCATTGCCGGACGTTCTTCGTCGAATGCGAAATCATCTTACTGAATGAAAAAAGCCGAGGTCAGGGTGTGAGTCGTCGTATTGCCGAACAGGTAGCGGCCGCCGCAGCACTGATTGCCCTGGGTGTGGAGAATGGCAATGACTGATACAACCGCAACTCGCTGTGGCTATGTTGCCATCGTCGGCCGTCCCAACGTGGGCAAGTCCACGCTGCTGAACCACATTCTGGGTCAGAAGCTAGCGATCACCTCGCGCAAGCCGCAGACCACCCGTCACAACATGCTCGGCATCAAGACCGAAGGCGCCGTTCAGGCGATCTACGTCGACACCCCGGGCATGCACAAGGGCGGCGAAAAGGCCCTGAACCGTTACATGAACAAGACCGCTTCGGCGGCGTTGAAAGACGTCGACGTGGTGATCTTCGTGGTTGACCGCACCAAGTGGACCGACGAAGACCAGATGGTCCTCGAACGCGTACAGTACGTGACCGGCCCGCTGATCGTGGCGCTGAACAAGACCGACCGCATCGAAGACAAATCCGAGCTGATGCCGCACCTGAGCTGGTTGCAGGAGCAGCTGCCGAACGCGCAGATCATGCCGATCTCGGCCCAGCACGGGCACAACCTGGACGCGCTGGAGCGAGTGATCGCCGAGCACCTGCCGGAAAACGATCACTTCTTCCCGGAAGATCAGATCACTGACCGCAGCAGCCGTTTCCTCGCCGCCGAACTGGTGCGCGAGAAAATCATGCGCCAGTTGGGCGCCGAGCTGCCGTACCAGATCACCGTGGAAATCGAAGAGTTCAAGCAGCAGGGCAAGACCCTGCACATCCATGCCTTGATCCTCGTCGAACGTGACGGCCAGAAGAAAATCATCATTGGTGACAAGGGCGAGCGCATCAAGCGCATCGGCACCGAGGCGCGCAAGGACATGGAGCTGCTGTTCGACTCCAAGATCATGCTCAACCTGTGGGTCAAGGTTAAGGGCGGCTGGTCCGATGACGAGCGCGCGTTGCGTTCGCTGGGTTACGGCGACCTGTAAATCCGGTCTGCGCTGCACCGAAGAACCCTGTGGGAGCGGGCTTGCCCGCGATGAGGATGTAACATTCAGCAGAGATGTTGAATGTAAGTCTGCCATCGCGGGCAAGCCCGCTCCCACATTGGTTTTGGTTGTTTGTAGAACTGCGCTCCTTCATTGAGAACTGCGATTTCCATGTCGACCACCGCGCCAACCGGCCAACCCGCCTACGTCCTCCACTCCCGCGCCTACCGCGAAAGCAGCGCGCTGGTGGATTTCCTTACGCCGCAAGGTCGGCTGCGCGCGGTGTTGCGTAGCGCGCGGGGCAAGGCCGGGACGTTGGCGCGGCCGTTCGTGCCGCTGGAAGTCGAGTTTCGGGGGCGGGGCGAACTGAAAAACGTCGGCCGCATGGAAAGCGCCGGTGTTTCTACCTGGCTCAACGGCGAGGCGCTATTCAGCGGCCTCTACCTCAATGAGCTGTTGATTCGGCTGTTGCCGTCCGAAGATCCGCATCCCGCCGTCTTCGATCACTACGCCGCGACCCTGCTCGCACTTGCCGAAGGCCGCCCGCTGGAGCCTTTGTTGCGATCCTTCGAATGGCGGCTGCTGGATGACTTGGGTTATGGCTTCGCCCTGATCACCGACATCCATGGCGAGCCCATCGCGCTGGATGGTCTCTACCGTCTGCAAGTGGATGCGGGGCTCGAACGTGTCTACCTGCTGCAACCCGGTCTGTTCAACGGCACCGAACTGCTGGCCATGGCCGATGCAGATTGGTCAGCCCCTGGCGCACTGTCCGCGGCCAAGCGTCTGATGCGTCAAGCATTGGCTGTTCATTTGGGCGGTCGTCCACTGGTCAGTCGCGAGCTATTTCGCAAGCCATAGGGTCTGTTGATGCTTGGCAGCGGCCGCGCCGGGCACCCACTTGGCGCAGGGCTGCGTTGCTCGGAACTTATTTGGAACAACCAAACTACGTTCCTCGCGCCTTGCCCTGCACCAAGTGGTCATCCGTCGCGGCCGCTGCCAAACATCAACAGACCCTATCTCCCCGTGTATGCTGTGCGCCGAACTTTCCCTTATTTTCAGGAGCGCTTCCGTGACCACCAGCAATCGCATTCTTCTTGGCGTGAACATCGACCACGTTGCCACCCTGCGTCAGGCCCGGGGTACTCGCTACCCGGATCCGGTCAAGGCAGCGCTGGACGCGGAAGAGGCGGGCGCTGACGGCATCACCGTGCACCTGCGTGAGGACCGCCGGCACATTCAGGAGCGCGACGTGCTGCTGCTCAAGGACGTGCTGCAAACCCGCATGAACTTCGAAATGGGCGTCACCGAAGAAATGATGGCGTTCGCTGAACGCATTCGCCCGGCACATATTTGCCTGGTCCCGGAAACCCGTCAGGAGCTGACCACCGAAGGCGGTCTGGACGTGGCAGGGCAGGAGGCGCGAATCAAGGCAGCGGTGGATCGCCTGGCGAAGATCGGCTGTGAAGTGTCGCTGTTCATCGACGCGGACGAGCGGCAGATCGAAGCGTCCCGTCGTATTGGTGCGCCAGCCATTGAATTGCACACCGGGCGTTATGCGGATGCCGAGACGCCAACCGAAGTGGCTGAAGAGCTCAAGCGCGTGGCCGATGGCGTGGCATTCGGCCTGGCCCAGGGCCTGATCGTCAACGCCGGTCATGGCCTGCACTATCACAACGTCGAAGCGGTTGCGGCGATCAAGGGCATCAACGAACTGAACATCGGCCATGCATTGGTGGCCCATGCATTGTTCGTCGGGTTCAAGTCGGCGGTGTCGGAGATGAAAGCGCTGATTCTGGCAGCTGCGTTGAAAGGTTAGATCGGCGGCGCTGCCATCGCGGGCAAGCCACGCTCCCACAGGTCCGAGTTGAACGACAACTATGTACTCGACGCGGACCTGTGGGAGCGTGGCTTGCCCGCGATGGCGTCCTTGAAGGCAGCGAAGATTTAAAGCGGTGGGGTTTCCTGGCTCGGCTTGGTCTTGTCGACCCCCGGCACATGCAGATTGCCCTCAGCGATCTGATTGCCTTCCAGTTGCGGCTGCGTGACCCACGTCAGGATGTCGTAGTAACGACGAATGTTCGCCACGAAGTGCACCGGTTCGCCGCCTCGGGCGTAGCCGTAACGGGTTTTGCTGAACCACTTCTTCTCGGAAAGACGCGGCAGGATTTTCTTCACGTCCAGCCACTTGTCCGGGTTCAGTCCTTCCTTGGCCGCCAGTTTGCGTGCGTCATCCAGGTGGCCGCTGCCAACGTTGTAGGCTGCCAGTGCGAACCACGTACGATCCGGCTCCTGGATCGACTCGTCCAGTTGATCCTTCATGTAGGCCAGGTACTTCGCGCCACCCATGATGCTTTGCTTGGGGTCAAGGCGATTGGATACGCCCATCGCTTGCGCCGTGTTCTGGGTCAGCATCATCAATCCGCGTACGCCGGTCTTGGACGTGACGGCCGCTTGCCACAGTGATTCCTGATAACCGATCGCCGCCAGCAGGCGCCAGTCGACTTTTTCTTTCTTGGCGTACGCCTTGAAGTGCTGTTCGTATTTTGGCAGCCGTTGCTGCAAGTGCTGGGCGAAGGTGGTGGCGCCCATGTAACCGAGTACATCGACGTGGCCGTAGTAACGATCTTTCAGACGTTGCAGGGTGCCGTTTTTCTTCACCTTGTCGAGGTAGGTGTTGATCTCGTTGAGCAGGCTGTTGTCTTCGCCAGCGGCCACGGCCCAGCTCTGATTACTGGCGTCACCAAGATCGAAGGCGACCCGCACGTTGGGGAAGTAGACCTGGTTCATCGCGACTTCGTTGGAATCGACCAAGGTCAGATCGACCTGGGCTTCGTCGACCATGCGCAGCAAGTCGACCACTTCAACCGCGTCGGACTCTTCGTATTCAATGCCGGGATATTTCTTTTTCAGCTCTGCCAATTGCTCGGCGTGAGTGCTGCCCTTGAGCACCATGATCTTCTTGCCGACCAGATCGCCTGCGTCGGTCGGTCGTGACTGGCCGTTGCGGTAGATGATCTGTGGGGTGACTTCGAGGTAGGAGTGGGAAAACCGCACCTGTTTTTTACGTTGCTCGCTACTGACCAGGCCGGCAGCAGCCAGCACCGGGCCATTGGGCTTGCCCACCTGACTGAACAGGTCATCGAGGTTGTCGGCGGTTTCGATCTTGAGTTCCACCCCCAGATCGTCGGCGAAGCGCTTCACCAGCTCGTATTCGAAGCCGGTTTCACCGTTGCGATCCTGAAAGTAGGTGGCGGGACTGTTGCGGGTAACCACCCGCAGCACGCCATCCTCCTTTACGCGCTCCAGCGTGTTGGGTTTATCAACACAGCCGCTGAGCACCAGGAAGAGTCCGGTTGCGATCAGCCATTTGGCATACCGCGGACGCAAAGCCGTTGGGGAAAACATCTGCGCAGTATACGCAAAGGACCACGAGCGCCATATCTCGACAGCGAAGGGCTTGTCTGCTAGAGCGTCCAAAACCCGCTTGGAGCCCGCAGGAATGGGCCTGAACAGCATTTTGTGGCAGAAAAAATAACCCTCGACACGCACCTGTTTCGGGCCCGAATACCCGGCCCGACGTTCGGGTGCAGCCGTGCGTACCGTTTCGGGTGCTGTCGCGGGCGGTTTAGGCTAGAATGCACGGCCTCAAAGCACACCCCTTCCCGAGGCTGTCCCGAAGATGTTGATCCTGCGCGGCGCTCCTGCCCTTTCTGCCTTTCGCCACAGCAAACTCCTTGAGCAACTGAGCCAGAAGGTTCCGGCTGTCAGCGGCTTGTATGCTGAATTCGCTCACTTCGCCGAAGTTACCGGCGTCCTGACCGGCGACGAACAGCAGGTGCTCGCGCGCCTTCTGAAGTACGGCCCAAGCGTTCCAGTACAAGAGCCAACCGGTCGTCTGTTTCTGGTGTTGCCACGTTTCGGCACCATCTCACCGTGGTCCAGTAAAGCCAGCGACATCGCTCGCAACTGTGGCCTGACCAAGATCCAGCGCCTGGAGCGTGGCATCGCGTTCTACGTCGCCGGCCAATTCAGCGACGCCGAAGCGCAGCTGATTGCAGGCGCCTTGCATGACCGCATGACCCAGATCGTATTGGACAACCTTGAACAAGCCGCCGGCCTGTTCAGCCACGCCGAGCCCAAGCCCCTGACCGCGATCGACGTGTTGGGTGGCGGCCGCGCCGCGCTGGAAAAAGCCAACACCGAGCTGGGCCTGGCCCTGGCCGAAGACGAAATCGACTATCTGGTCGCAGCCTTCGTCGGCTTGAAACGCAACCCGCACGACATCGAACTGATGATGTTTGCCCAGGCGAACTCCGAGCACTGCCGTCACAAGATCTTCAACGCCAGTTGGGACATCGACGGTCAGAGCCAGGAAAAAAGCCTGTTCGGCATGATCAAGAACACCTATCAGATGCACAGCGAAGGTGTTCTGTCTGCTTATAAGGACAACGCCTCGGTAATCGTCGGCTCCGTCGCCGGCCGTTTCTTCCCGGACCCTGAAACCCGCCAGTACGGCGCGGTGCAGGAGCCGGTGCATATCCTGATGAAAGTCGAAACTCACAACCACCCGACCGCGATTGCCCCGTTCCCGGGCGCATCCACCGGTAGCGGCGGTGAGATTCGCGACGAAGGTGCAACCGGTCGCGGCGCCAAGCCAAAGGCTGGCCTGACCGGTTTCACCGTGTCCAACCTGCAGATCCCGGGCTTCGAACAGCCGTGGGAAGTGCCGTACGGCAAGCCTGAGCGCATCGTTACCGCGCTGGACATCATGATCGAAGGCCCACTGGGTGGCGCCGCGTTCAACAACGAATTCGGTCGTCCAGCCCTGACTGGCTACTTCCGTACCTTCGAACAATCGATCACCACCCCGCGTGGCGACGAAGTTCGCGGTTACCACAAGCCGATCATGCTGGCCGGCGGCATGGGTAACATCCGTGCCGAACACGTACAGAAAGGCGAGATCACCGTCGGCTCCAAGCTGATCGTGCTCGGCGGCCCGGCGATGCTCATCGGCCTGGGCGGCGGTGCTGCCTCTTCCATGGCCACCGGCACCAGCTCGGCGGATCTGGACTTCGCCTCCGTACAGCGCGAAAACCCGGAAATGGAACGTCGCTGCCAGGAAGTCATCGACCGTTGCTGGCAGTTGGGTGACAAGAACCCGATCAGCTTCATCCACGACGTGGGTGCCGGCGGTCTGTCCAACGCCTTCCCGGAACTGGTCAACGACGGCAACCGTGGCGGTCGCTTCGAACTGCGCAATATTCCAAACGACGAGCCGGGCATGGCCCCGCACGAAATCTGGAGTAACGAATCCCAGGAACGCTACGTTCTGGCGGTCGGCCCTGCGGACTTCGAACGCTTCCAGGCGATCTGCGAACGCGAGCGTTGCCCGTTTGCCGTGGTCGGCGAAGCCACTGCCGAACCGCAGCTTACTGTCACGGATAGCCACTTCGGCAACAGCCCGGTGGACATGCCGCTCGAAGTGCTGCTGGGCAAAGCCCCGCGCATGCACCGTTCGGCCGTTCGCGAAAACGAGCTGGGCGACGATTTCGATCCGTCGACTCTCGAGATCGCCGACTGCGTCGAGCGTGTTCTGCATCACCCGGCCGTGGCCAGCAAAAGCTTCTTGATCACCATCGGCGACCGCACCATCACCGGCCTCGTGGCCCGTGATCAGATGGTCGGCCCGTGGCAGGTTCCGGTGGCCGACGTTGCTGTCACCGCCACCAGCTTCGACGTCTACACCGGTGAAGCCATGGCCATGGGCGAGCGTACTCCGCTGGCGCTGCTGGACGCTCCGGCGTCGGGCCGCATGGCCATCGGCGAAACCCTGACCAACATCGCGGCGTCGCGCATCGCCAAAATTTCCGACATCAAACTGTCGGCGAACTGGATGTCCGCCGCCGGCCACCCGGGTGAAGACGCGCGTCTGTACGACACCGTGAAAGCAGTCGGCATGGAATTGTGCCCGGACCTCGGCATCACCATTCCGGTGGGCAAGGACTCGATGTCCATGGCCACCCGCTGGAACGACGAAGGCGTCGACAAGACTGTGACTTCGCCGATGTCGCTGATCGTGACCGGTTTCGCGCCCGTGGCTGACATCCGTCAGACCATGACCCCGCAACTGCGCATGGACAAGGGCACCACCGACCTGATCCTGATCGACCTCGGTCGCGGTCAGAATCGCATGGGCGCTTCGATTCTCGCTCAGGTTCACGGCAAACTCGGCAAGCAGGCTCCGGACGTCGATGACGCCGAAGACCTGAAAGCCTTCTTCGCCGTGATCCAGGGCCTCAACGCCGACGGTCATTTGCTGGCCTACCACGACCGTTCCGACGGCGGTTTGCTGACCAGCGTCGTAGAAATGGCCTTCGCCGGTCATTGCGGTCTGAGCCTGAACCTCGACGGTCTGGCAGAAACCTCCGCCGACATCGCCGCGATCCTGTTCAACGAAGAACTGGGCGCTGTGATCCAGGTTCGCCAGGACGCCACTCCAGACATCCTCGCGCAGTTCAGCGCAGCGGGCCTGGGTGACTGCGTGTCGGTGATCGGTCAGCCGATGAACAACGGCGAGATCAGCATCACGTTCAACGGCGACACCGTGTTCGAAGGTCAGCGTCGTCTGCTGCAACGTCAGTGGGCTGAAACCAGCTACCAGATCCAGCGTCTGCGTGATAACGCCGACTGCGCCGAACAAGAATTCGACGTGCTGCTGGAAGAAGACAACCCGGGCCTGAGCGTCAAGCTCAGCTACGACGTCAACCAGGACGTTGCCGCGCCTTACATCAAGAAAGGCATCCGCCCACAGGTTGCCGTGCTGCGTGAGCAGGGCGTCAACGGTCAGGTGGAAATGGCGGCTGCGTTCGACCGCGCCGGTTTCAACGCGATCGACGTACACATGAGCGACATTCTGGCCGGCCGTGTCGACCTGAACGAGTTCAAAGGTCTGGTGGCTTGCGGCGGTTTCTCCTACGGTGACGTACTGGGTGCCGGCGAAGGCTGGGCCAAGTCCGCGCTGTTCAACAGCCGCGCTCGCGATGCCTTCCAGGGCTTCTTCGAACGTAACGACAGCTTCACCCTCGGCGTGTGCAACGGTTGCCAGATGATGTCCAACCTGCACGAGCTGATCCCGGGCAGCGAGTTCTGGCCGCACTTCGTGCGTAACCGTTCCGAGCAGTTTGAAGCTCGCGTGGCGATGGTACAGATCCAGGAATCGAACTCGATCTTCTTGCAGGGCATGGCCGGTTCGCGCATGCCGATCGCCATCGCGCACGGTGAAGGCCATGCCGAGTTCGCCAGTGAAGAAGCGTTGCTGGAAGCTGATCTGTCGGGTTGCGTGGCGATGCGTTTCGTCGACAACCACGGCAAGGTCACCGAAAACTACCCGGCCAACCCGAACGGCTCGCCGCGCGGGATCACCGGTTTGACCAGCCGTGACGGTCGCGTGACCATCATGATGCCGCACCCGGAGCGTGTATTCCGCGCGGTGCAGAACTCGTGGCGTTCGGAAGACTGGAACGAAGACGCACCTTGGATGCGTATGTTCCGTAATGCTCGCGTGTGGGTTAACTAAGCGCCATGCATAAGCTTGTCTTTTTTGTTCCGGCCAGTCATGTCGAGGTGGTCAAGAGTGCTGTGTTCGCTGCCGGTGGCGGGCGGATCGGGGCTTATGACCACTGTGCGTGGCAGGTGTTCGGGTTGGGTCAGTTTCGTCCACTGGATGGCAGTCAGCCGTTTATTGGTGAGGCGGGGCAGGTCGAGCAGGTTGAGGAATGGAAGGTTGAGCTTGTGGTCAGCGATGAGTTGATTCGGGCGGTGGTGTTGGCTCTGAAAGAGAGTCACCCCTATGAGACGCCGGCTTACGAGGTGTGGCGGTTGGAAGATTTCTGATCTTCCTGGCCGTTGAAATGAAAAACCCGCTGAAGTGATTTCAGCGGGTTTTTTTATGGTGCGCCCAGCATGGGCGCCATCTGCAACAAGCCGATCAGTCGATGTACTCAAACAACTTCACGATCTTCTGCACGCCGGAAACGCCTTGTACCAGATTGGTCGCCTGGGCTGCTTCCTGCTTGGTCAGCAGACCCAGCAAGTAGACGATGCCATTTTCGGTCACGACTTTGATGCGCGAACCCGGGATGGAGGCGTCGGTGAGCATCTGGGTCTTGATCTTGGTGGTCAGCCAGGTGTCGTTCTGACGCGCCAGCAGCGAGGAGGGCGCCAGTACTTGCAGTTCGTTGTGTACCTTCTTTACCCGCTGAACAGAGGCGGCAACCTGTTCGGCCTTGGCCTTGAGGTCGGCGCGAGGGGTTTGCCCGGCGAGCAACACCACGCCGTTGAAGCTGGTGATGACGATGTGCGAGTCGTTGTCCAGGGCTGGATCAGCCTTGGCGATGTTCACGCCGACCTTGGTGTCGATCAGGGAGTCGTCGATCTTGCTGCCGAAGGTACGGGTGCCACGGTCATCATCGATCGGCGCTTCACGGCTAGCGTTAACCACCGAGGTGCAGCCGCTGATGCCAAGGCAAAGGGTCAAGGCCAGAAGGCCTAGGCGATTAGGGGTCATTCTTCACTCCCGAACAGTTGGCTGTCGATCAAATCGCAAAGGCAATGGATCGCCAGCAGGTGGACTTCCTGAATACGTGCGGTGACGTTGGCCGGTACGCGAATCTCGACGTCCTCAGGCAAAAGCAGTGACGCCATGCCGCCGCCATCACGACCGGTCAATGCTACGACAATCATTTCGCGATCATGTGCGGCCTGGATCGCTTGAATTATGTTCGCCGAGTTGCCGCTGGTGGAAATCGCCAGCAAAACATCACCCGGCTGGCCGAGGGCGCGAATCTGTTTGGAGAAGATTTCGTTGTAGCTGTAATCGTTGGCAATCGAGGTGATTGTCGAGCTGTCGGTGGTCAGCGCGATGGCTGGCAGGCTCGGGCGCTCGCGCTCGAAGCGATTGAGCAGCTCGGACGAAAAGTGCTGGGCATCACCGGCAGAGCCGCCGTTGCCGCAGGAGAGCATTTTGCCTTCGTTGAGCAGGGCGTTGACCATCACTTGGCTGGCTTGCTCGATGTGCGGTGCAAGTACGTCCATCGCCATTTGCTTGGTGTCGATACTGGCCTGAAAAAGCTGGCGAATTCGGGATTGCATGTCCATCTGTGTGACCTTAATTAGCGCGGCTACTTGGCACATGAATGTGCAGCCCGCAAAGCAAAGAGCAAAAGTGTTGGGTGAAGGTGTCCGGTTCGAGGTGCAAGCGATCAGCTGTCGAAGGCATTCTGCAACCAGTTCAACTGATCAAGGTTGCTGTCGATGGCAACCACGTCGAAGCGGCAGGGGGAATTGGCCCAACGCGACTCGCGCTGAAGAAAATACTGCGCGGCAAAAATCAGTTTCTGCCGTTTGCGCCCATCGATGCTATCGAGCGCGCCACCCCATTGGGTGTTTTTTCTGTAGCGGACTTCGACGAATACTACTGTATCGCCATCAAGCATGACCAGATCAAGCTCGCCGCGTTTACACAACCAGTTCTGCGCCAGCAGGCGCAGACCTTGTTGCTGAAGATGCTCGAGCGCATGACGCTCGGCATCTTTACCGCTTTGCTGGCGTGACCTGTCAGGCATCAGCGCGAGGTGTCCGGCAGGCGTTGAACCTGACCGTTGGTGAATTCTGCCCATGGCAACTGACGCTCGACCCGTTGATTCTGAGTCATGCCCAGGCTGCCCGATTGACCCTGGATGCGGCTGTCCGGCAAGGCCTTGAGTTGCCCCAGGCGCGGTGCCAGACGATAGGCGTCAACGCCCATCGCATACAGACGGCCCAGGCTGCCGCCGGCTTGTGGCCATTGTGCAGTGACTTGTTTGCGCAGCGGGTCGTTGGCATCCAGCAGCCATGGGGTTTCGCAGAAGCGAATACCGTTCATGTCGTTGTACTGGTTCTGGTCGCCACTGGCGCTGAACACGTGGGAGGTGGCGTAAACCGGCACGTCCCCCGCGTACTGGAAGTTCAGGGTCGGTTTGATCTGTTGAGCCTGTTGCGGCGTCGCGGCCAGGAAGATGAACTCGATGTCCTGACGACGCGAAGGTTGGGCGGCAACCTGCGAGCCAACGGTGCTTTGCAGGCTCTTGGCGCGGCCTTCGCTCTGGCGCAACTGGAACATGTCGGCAATCTGCTGGGCCAGTTGCACTGGCTGGTCGACGCGTTCGGTAGCGACGATGCTGCCACCGTTGGCTTGCCAATCCTGGCTGAATGCCCTGAGTACGCGATCACCCCATTCGCCTTTCGGCACCATGATGGCGGCGCGGTGCAGGCCATCGGCGCGCGCACGACGGGACACTTCGCGGGCTTCGTCTTCAGCGGCAAGGCCGAACTGGAACAGTTGGGCCGGACCTTGTTCGCCTTCGCTGTAGTTCAGCGCCAGGGTAGTGATCGGCAGTTGCGGGCGCGCGCTGAGCTGTTTGACCAGCGGCTTCTCCAGCGGGCCGACCACCAGTTGCACGCCATCAGCCTGGGCCTTGCGATAGAACTCGTCGAGGGAGGTCAGACGCGAGCTGTCATAGAACTCGATGGCTGGCGGCTTCTGCCCGGCTTGTTGCGCCTGGTAGTGAGCGGCCATGAAGCCTTCGCGCAGTGCTTTGCCAACCGTCCCCAGTGGGCCGTCTTGCGGCAGCAGCAGGGCGATCTTGCTCAGGGGCTGGCTGGCCAGTTCCTTGAGTTTGGTCAGTGGCAACGGCAGCTGGATGGCAGCCGGGTGCTTTGGATTCTGTTCGCGCCAGGTGTCGATCGCGGCTTGCTGCTGTTCCAGGGTGCCGGCTGTTTTCACTGCCAGCGCCAGACGTATCCAGCCGCCGAGGTCGTCGTCGGTGGTCGGCTGCAATTGATCGGTCGGCAGCGAAGCGATCAGGGTCCAGATCGCTTCGTGGTTTTTGCTGGCTGCTTCACCTTCAAGCATCGGGGCAATAAAGATGCGCTCCCGTGCGGCGGCCAGGGTCTGGCCGTCGGCCTCAAGGGCGCGAGCATGAACGGTGCCGGTGCGAACCTGTTGTTCGACGGGCAGTTCGCTCAGGCGTTGCAGGCTCGGATGGCTCAGGGCCGTCAGCGCCGCTTTGGGCTGATTGCGGGTCATGGCCAGTTCAGCCGCCAGGGTGCTGGCGAAAACTTGTTGGCCAGGCTTGAGTTGTTCCACCGGGACCTGTTGCAGGATTTGCGCGGACTGGCCGGCATTGCCCTGACGATAAGCCAGGTCTGCTGCGCTCAAGCGCAACAGAGCGGCTTTTTCCGGATCTTTGCTTTTAGTGGCCTGTTCGAGCAGTTGCTCGATACTGGCGTCCGGGGTCCGTGGAAGTTCGCCAAGGCTGGAGGAGGGCGAGCTGGCGCAAGCCGCCAGCAAGGCAGCGAGGCAGAGGGCAGTGAACAGCCGCAGGCAAGCGATCATGTAAGTGTTCCTGATACTCGATCAAATTAGCGTGGAATTGTACCCAAGCACTGGCCGGGGCGCGATGTTACTGGCGTGAATCGATCAATTTAGCTCGTGCAAATGTTGCAGTACTGCACAAAAGGCTGGAAAACCCGGGGAGGGTGAGACGTATCGCAAGCGCCGCTACGCGCTACAATGCCGCTTTTTACCGATCATGAGGTGTGCGCTTTGACTGCTCCAGGTGCTTTGAATTCCGCTGCTGGCTCGCTTTATGTGGTGGCGACGCCCATCGGCAACCTGGACGATATCAGTGCGCGGGCGCTGAAAATTCTGCGCGACGTCGCTTTGATCGCGGCCGAAGATACTCGTCATTCCCAGCGATTGATGCAGCATTTCGGTATTCCAACGCCGCTGGCGGCCTGCCATGAACACAACGAGCGAGAAGAGGGTAACCGCTTTATCACGCGTCTGCTGGCCGGCGACGATGTGGCGCTGATTTCCGACGCCGGGACACCCCTGATTTCCGATCCGGGTTATCACCTGGTGCGTCAGGCCCGTGCCGCGGGAATCAATGTGGTGCCGGTTCCGGGGGCGTGTGCATTGATTGCGGCGTTGTCGGCGGCTGGGCTGCCGTCCGACCGTTTCATCTTCGAAGGGTTTTTGCCGGCCAAGGCTGTCGGCCGACGCGCTCGTCTGGAACTTGTTAAAGAAGAACCGCGCACGCTGATTTTCTATGAGGCCCCGCACCGTATCCTCGAGTGCCTGCAAGACATGGAACTGGTATTTGGTGGCGAGCGTCCGGCGTTACTGGCGCGGGAACTGACCAAGACTTTCGAAACACTCAAAGGCCTGCCGTTGGCCGAGTTGCGCGAGTTCGTCGAATCGGACAGCAATCAACAGCGTGGCGAGTGTGTGGTGTTGGTGGCGGGCTGGTCTGCCCCCGAAACCGAAGACGCTGTCAGCAGTGAAGCCATGCGTATTCTCAACCTGTTACTTGAAGAGATGCCGCTCAAGCGTGCGGCGGCATTGGCCGCGCAAATTACCGGCGAACGCAAGAACGTGCTCTATCAGGTCGCGCTGGATAAACAGAAGGGCGAGTAAACCGACATGCAGCGCTGGCCAGAGGCTTTTAGCGCTTGTTCTTCGGCCGCTCTGCCGTTAATCTTCGCGGCGGAGAGTCGATCGGACAGTCGCTGCCCTCTATGAAAATTAGGGGGGGGAGGAAAGTCCGGGCTCCATAGGGCGAAGTGCCAGGTAATGCCTGGGAGGCGTGAGCCTACGGAAAGTGCCACAGAAAATAACCGCCTAAGCGCTTCGGCGCCGGTAAGGGTGAAAAGGTGCGGTAAGAGCGCACCGCACGTCTGGCAACAGTTCGTGGCTAGGTAAACCCCACTTGGAGCAAGACCAAATAGGGTCCCAAGGCGTGGCCCGCGCTGGGACCGGGTAGGTTGCTAAAGATGTCCAGTGATGGCCATCGTAGACGAATGACTGTTCAAGACAGAACCCGGCTTACAGATCGACTCTCCACCTTTTTTTCCTCTCTGCCGAGTCATTGGCAGCGATGTGCGTAATGGCAATTTCCCTCCCTGCTGAATCAATAGCAGAAGCGCTTTTGTAATACCGAAAAAATCTTACTCTTAACAAACTACTTTAACTTCTGAACGCAGCCTTCTGTGCTGATTCAAGTTATTGAGCGAATTCATCCGTCAGATTCTCGTTAACCCTCCTTTTGCGCTCCTAAATCTCCGTTCTGTAAGGCTTTTCCTTTAATCCGCGCCTTGACGGTGTGGTGGGCGCATTCCTATAGTGTGCGCAAGTGGCGGAAAGTGGCATGAAGTGGGTTTTTTGAGCGTAAAACGCTAATATTTGGAGAAGCGCTGACGTGTTTCGCGGAGCTAACGCTATCAGTCTCGATGCAAAGGGCCGTCTCGCTATGCCGAGCCGGTACCGTGACGAGCTGGTTTCGCGAAGTTCCGGTCAATTAATCGTCACCATCGATGCCGTTGATCCGTGTTTGTGTGTTTATCCCCTCGATGAGTGGGAAATTATTGAAACCAAACTGCGCGCACTGCCTTCGCTTCGCGAAGAGAACCGCCGCTTGCAACGTTTACTGATTGGTAATGCCGTCGACCTCGAGCTCGATGGCAGTGGTCGTTTTCTGGTTCCGCCACGTCTTCGCGAATATGCCAAGTTGGATAAGCGCGCAATGTTGGTAGGCCAACTGAACAAGTTCCAATTGTGGGACGAGGATGCCTGGAATGCGGTTTCTGCCGCTGACCTGGCTGCTATTCAACAACCGGGCGCCATGCCTGATGAACTGCGTGATTTAATCCTGTGACTATTGATAGCGGCTTTAACCACATCACCGTACTGCTTGACGAAGCCGTCGAGGCTCTCGCCGTACGTCCTGATGGCTGCTATCTGGACGGTACGTTCGGACGTGGCGGCCACAGTCGGTTGATTCTCAGCCAGCTCGGGCCTGATGGTCGGTTGCTCGGATTCGACAAAGATCCTCAAGCGATTGCCACCGGGCAAACGCTAGCGGCCGAAGACGGCCGCTTTGTCATTGTGCAGCGCAGCTTTGCCGAGCTCGGTTCGGAAGTCGCCGAACGTGGTCTGGCCGGTAAGGTCAGCGGCGTTCTGCTCGACCTCGGCGTGTCTTCGCCGCAGCTCGATGACCCTGAACGCGGTTTCAGTTTTCTCAACGACGGTCCGTTGGACATGCGCATGGACCCGTCCCGCGGGATCAGTGCAGCCGAGTTCGTCAACACCGCGCCGGTGGAAGAAATCGCCCGGGTGTTCAAGCAATACGGCGAAGAGCGTTTCTCCGGTCGCATGGCGCGTGCCGTGGCCGAACGTCGCGACATCAAGCCGTTCGAGCGCACTGGCGATTTGGCTGAAGTGCTGAAAGTCGCCAACCCGGCATGGGAAAAGGGCAAGAACCCGGCCACCCGTGCATTCCAGGGCCTGCGTATTCACGTCAACAACGAACTGGGCGATCTGGAAGCCGGCCTCGAAGCCGCGCTGGAATGCCTGGAAGTGGGCGGCCGTCTGGTCGTCATCAGCTTCCACTCGCTGGAAGACCGCATCGTCAAACTGTTCATGCGCAAACTGGTGAAAGGCGAAGCCGACAACCTGCCGCGCAACCTGCCGGTGCGTCATGTCGCTTTCGAACCGAAAATCAAAATTCATGGCAAAGCGCAGTCCGCCTCCGAGGCCGAACTCAAAGCCAACCCACGTTCCCGTAGCGCCATCATGCGTGTCGCGGAGAAGTTGCGGTGAGCAAGCTTTTCGCCAAGCCACTTCCCGGCGGAAGCTTTTTCATGCTGCTGCTGTTTGTCGGCGTGCTCGTGTCGGCCATCGGCGTGTCCTATAGCGCGCACTGGAACCGTCAGCTGTTGAATTCGCTGTACAACGAATTGAGTGTGCGAGACAAGGCGCAGGCGGAGTGGGGCCGGTTGATTCTCGAACAGAGCACCTGGACTGCCCACAGCCGTATCGAAGTCCTGGCCAGCGAACAACTGAAGATGCGCATTCCCGGCGCCGCTGAAGTGCAGATGGTGGCGCCATGATGAAACTCGAAGGCGCGCTCTTCCCATGGCGGTTCCGTTTGGTGGTGGGTTTACTCGGCATCATGGTGGCGGCGATCTCTTGGCGCATCATCGATTTGCAAGTGGTCGACCGTGCCTTCCTTAAAGGTCAGGGCGATGCGCGCAGCGTTCGTCATATTCCAATTCCGGCTCACCGTGGTCTGATCACCGACCGTAACGGCGAGCCTTTGGCCGTGAGTACGCCGGTCACGACCCTGTGGGCCAACGCCAAGGAAATGCAAACGGCCAAAGAGAAGTGGCCGGCACTGGCGGCTGCCCTGGGGCAGGACCCGAAAGCCCTGGCCGAGCGTCTCGAGGCCCAGGCCAATAAAGAATTCATTTATCTGGTGCGCGGGCTGACCCCCGAGCAAGGCCAGGCTGTGCTCGACCTGAAAGTGCCGGGCGTTTATGGCATCGAAGAGTTCCGGCGTTTCTACCCGGCCGGTGAAGTCACCGCCCATATGGTCGGCTTTACCGACATCGACGATCACGGACGCGAAGGCGTCGAGTTGGCCTACGACGAATGGCTAGCCGGTGTCCCCGGCAAGCGGCAGGTGATCAAGGACCGGCGCGGCCGGCTGATCAAAGATGTCCAGGTCACCAAAAACGCCAAGGCCGGCAAGCCCTTGGCGTTGTCCATTGACCTGCGTCTGCAATACCTGGCCAACCGTGAACTGCGCAACGCGATCATCGAGAACGGCGCCAAGGCCGGCAGCCTGGTGATCATGGACGTGAAGACCGGCGAGATCCTGGCCATGGTCAACCAGCCGACCTACAACCCGAACAACCGTCGCAACCTGCAGCCGGCGATGATGCGTAACCGCGCGATGATCGACGTGTTCGAGCCGGGGTCGACCATGAAGGCGATCTCCATGAGCGCCGCGATTGAAACCGGGCGTTGGAAGCCGACCGATACCGTCGAGGTTTATCCAGGCACCTTGCAGATTGGTAAGTACACCATCAAGGACGTATCCAAGAGCGAAGGCCCGGTACTCGACCTGACCGGTATCCTGATCAACTCCAGTAACGTCGGCATGAGTAAGGTCGCCTTCGATATTGGCGGCGAAACGATTTTCCGTCTCGCGCAGAAAGTCGGCCTCGGCCAGGACACCGGCCTCGGTTTCCCGGGTGAGCGCGTCGGCAACCTGCCGAACTACCGCGAATGGCGCAAGGCAGAGACCGCCACGCTGTCCTACGGCTACGGTATTTCGGTGACTGCTATCCAGTTGGTCCACGCCTTCTCGGCCCTGGCCAACAATGGTCGTCTCGCGCCGCTGACCCTGATCAAAACCGACAAGGCGCCGCAAACCACACAGGTATTGCCGGAAGCCGTCGCGAAAACCATGCAAACCATGCTGCAACAAGTGATCGAGGCCCCGCGCGGTGTATTCCGGGCGCAGGTGCCGGCGTATCACGTGGGCGGCAAGTCGGGTACCGCGCGCAAAACGTCGGTCGGCACCAAGGGCTACGCCGAGAATTCCTACCGCTCGCTGTTCGCCGGTTTCGGCCCGATGAGCGATCCGCGTTACGCAATCGTGGTGGTGATCGATGAACCGACCAAAGCTGGCTACTTCGGTGGCTTGGTATCGGCGCCGGTGTTCAGCAAAGTGATGTCCGGGACCCTGCGCCTGATGAACATCACCCCGGACAACCTGCCAGCCACTCAACAAGCGAACGCCGCACCGGTCGTTCCGCTGAAAGCTAATGGAGGGCGCGGCTGATGTCGCTGAGCCTGAACAAGATTTTCGCCCACGCCGGTCGCGATCTGTTGATCCGCGAATTGGCGCTGGACAGTCGCAACGTACGGGCAGGCGATCTGTTTCTCGCGGTCCCTGGTGGCAAGTTCGACGGGCGTGCGCACATCGCCGACGCCTTGCAGCGCGGCGCGGCTGCCGTCGCTTATGAAGTCGAAGGCGCGACCGTGCTGCCGATTACCGACGTGCCACTGATTCCGGTCAAAGGCCTGGCGGCGCAGCTGTCGGACATCGCCGGGCGTTTTTATGGTGAGCCGAGCCGTCACTTGAATCTGATTGGCGTGACCGGTACCAACGGCAAGACCAGCGTGACCCAATTGGTCGCCCAGGCACTTGACCTGCTCGGTCAACACTGCGGCATCGTCGGCACTCTGGGCTCCGGTTTCTACGGCGCGCTGGAAAGCGGTTTGCACACCACGCCGAACCCGATTGCGGTACAAGCGACCCTCGCCGACCTGAAAAAGGCCGGCGCCAAAGCCGTGGCCATGGAAGTCTCTTCCCATGGCCTGGATCAGGGCCGCGTGACTGCGTTGGCGTTCGATGTGGCGGTGATGACCAACCTGTCGCGCGATCATCTGGATTACCACGGCACCATGCAGGCCTATGGCGAAACCAAGGCCAAATTGTTTGCCTGGAATGATCTGAAATGCCGGGTGGTCAACCTGGACGACGATTTCGGTCGGCAACTGGCTGCCGATAAAGGCGAGTCGCGACTGATCACTTACAGCCTGGAAGATTCCAGCGCCTACCTTTATTGCCGCCAAGCGCAGTTCGACGACGAAGGCGTGCGCGCCACGCTGGTCACGCCGCAAGGCGAGCACCATTTGCGCAGCACCTTGCTCGGCCGTTTCAACCTGAGCAATGTGTTGGCCGCAGTTGGCGCCTTGCTCGGGCTGGACTACGCGCTGGACGAAATCCTCAAAGTGCTGCCAAAACTCGAAGGCCCGGCCGGTCGCATGCAACGCCTGGGCGGCGGTACCCAGCCATTGGTGGTAGTCGATTACGCCCACACGCCGGACGCGCTGGAAAAAGTCTTGATGGCCCTGCGTCCTCACGCCAAAGGCCGGTTGCTGTGCCTGTTCGGTTGCGGCGGTGATCGCGATCGTGGCAAGCGTCCGCTGATGGCGGAAGTGGTCGAGCGTCTGGCCGATGGCGTACTGGTCACCGATGACAACCCGCGCACTGAAGACCCGACCGTGATTTTCGACGATATCCGCGCCGGTTTCACTGCTGTGGATAAAGTTGCCTTCGTCGCTGGCCGTGGCCAGGCGATTGCCCAGTTGATCGCCGGCGCTTCGGCGGATGACGTGATTGTCCTGGCCGGTAAAGGTCATGAGGACTATCAGGAAATCAACGGCGAGCGCCACGCCTTCTCCGATCTGGTCGAGGCCGATCACGCCTTGACCGCGTGGGAGGTGGCCCATGCTTAAAGCCTTGAAACTGAGCGAACTGACCGGCGCATTGAATGGCCGTCTGATTGCCAGCGACGCCAGTTTCGACGGCGTTAGCATCGACAGCCGCGCGATCACGCCCGGCCAGCTGTTTATTGCTCTGGCCGGCCCGCGTTTTGATGGCCATGACTACCTCAATGACGTCGCCGCCAAAGGCGCCGTGGGTGCCTTGGTCGAGCGCGAAGTTGCCGACAGCGCGCTGCCACAACTGCTGGTCAAGGACACCCGCCAGGCCCTCGGCCAATTGGGCGCGATGAACCGTGCGGCGTTCACTCAGCCGGTCGTGGCCATCACCGGTTCCAGCGGCAAGACCACGGTCAAGGAAATGCTCGCGAGCATCCTGCGCACGCGCGGTCCGGTGTTGGCGACCCGTGGCAACCTGAACAATGACCTGGGCGCTCCGCTGACCCTGCTCGAATTGGCGCCGGAACACACCGCTGCGGTGATCGAACTCGGCGCTTCGCGGCTCGGCGAGATTGCCTACACCGTCGGCATGACCAAGCCGCACGTGGCTGTCATCAACAACGCCGGGACCGCCCACGTCGGCGAGTTCGGCGGGCCGGAAAAAATCGTTGAAGCCAAGGGCGAGATTCTCGAAGGGCTGGATGCCGATGGCGTCGCCGTGCTGAATCTCGACGATAAGGCTTTTGAAATCTGGAAAACCCGAGCCGCCGGTCGCAAAGTGCTGACGTTTGCCCTGAGCAACATCAGCGCCGACTTCTACGCCAGCGATCTGGACCGCGATGCCCGCGGTTGCCCGGCGTTCAACCTGCACAGCCCTGACGGTGTGGAACGGGTTCAACTGAACCTGCTCGGCACCCATAACGTCGCCAATGCGATGGCCGCCGCCGCCGCCGCCCATGCCTTGGGCGTGTCGCAGCCCGGCATCGCCACTGGTCTGGGCGCCGTGCAACCGGTCAAGGGCCGCACCGTCGCGCAACTGGCGACTAACGGCATGCGCGTGATCGATGACACATACAACGCAAACCCCACCTCCATGTGCGCCGCCGTTGATATACTCGCCGGCTTTTCCGGTCGCACCGTTTTGGTGCTCGGGGATATCGGCGAGTTGGGCGCGTGGGCGGAGCAGGGGCATCGTGATGTGGGCGAGTACGCCCGAGGCAAGGTTTGCGCGCTTTACGCCGTGGGGCCAATGATGGCGCACGCCGTGAACGCGTTCGGTGAGCAGGCCTTTCATTTCAGCACTCAGGCTGAACTGATCAAGGCCCTGGAAGCCGAGCAGGACACAAACACCACTATTTTGATCAAGGGCTCGCGCAGCGCCGCGATGGAAAACATCGTCGCCGCTTTGTGCGGGACCCGTCTGGAGAAACATTAATGCTGCTGCTGCTAGCGGAGTATCTGCAACAGTTCTACAAAGGCTTCGCGGTCTTTCAGTACCTGACCCTGCGCGGGATCCTCGGTGTGCTGACCGCGCTGGTCTTGTCGCTGTGCTATGGCCCGTGGATGATCCGCACTCTGCAGAACCGTCAGATCGGTCAATCCGTTCGCAACGACGGCCCGCAATCGCACCTGTCCAAATCCGGCACCCCGACCATGGGCGGCGCGCTGATTCTTTCGTCCATCGGCGTCAGTACGTTGCTTTGGGCTGACCTGAGCAACCGTTATGTCTGGACCGTGTTGCTGGTGACGTTGCTGTTCGGCGCCATCGGCTGGGTCGATGACTACCGCAAAGTGATCGAGAAAAATTCTAAAGGCCTTCCGAGCCGCTGGAAGTATTTCTGGCAATCGGTGTTCGGCCTCGGCGCGGCGATCTTCCTTTATATGACCGCCTCGACACCGGTAGAAACCACCCTGATCCTGCCGATGCTCAAGGACTACAGCATTCCATTGGGTGCGGGTTTCATCGTCCTGACCTATTTCGTGATTGTCGGCTCGAGCAACGCGGTCAACTTGACTGACGGCCTCGACGGTCTGGCGATCATGCCTACCGTGATGGTCGGCGGTGGCTTGGGGATCTTTTGCTACCTGTCGGGTAACGTGAAATTCGCCGAATACCTGCTGATTCCTTACGTACCGGGCGCGGGTGAGTTGATCGTGTTTTGCGGCGCACTGATCGGTGCGGGCCTGGGTTTCCTCTGGTTCAACACCTATCCGGCCCAAGTGTTCATGGGCGACGTCGGCGCACTGGCGCTGGGCGCGGCCCTGGGCACCATCGCGGTGATCGTCCGTCAGGAAATCGTTCTGTTCATCATGGGCGGCGTGTTCGTGATGGAGACCCTGTCGGTTGTCATCCAGGTTGCCTCCTTTAAGTTGACCGGTCGCCGTGTGTTCCGCATGGCACCGATACACCACCACTTTGAACTCAAGGGCTGGCCCGAGCCGCGTGTGATCGTCCGTTTCTGGATCATCACCGTGATTCTGGTACTGGTCGGCCTTGCCACCCTGAAGCTGAGGTAGAACGAGTGTCTCTGATCGCTTCTGACCACTTCCGCATCGTTGTCGGCCTCGGCAAGAGCGGCATGTCCCTGGTTCGCTTCCTGGCGAATCGGGGCGTGTCGTTTGCTGTCGCCGATACGCGGGAAAATCCACCGGAACTGGCCACGCTCAAGCGTGACTATCCGCACGTGGAAGTGCGTTGTGGCGAGCTGGACGTCGAATTCCTGTGCCGTGCCGACGAGCTCTACGTGAGCCCCGGCCTGGCGCTGGCGACCCCGGCCCTGCAGGCTGCCGCCGCCCGTGGCGTGAAGTTGTCCGGCGACATCGAGCTGTTCGCGCGTAACGCGAAGGCGCCAATTGTCGCCATCAGCGGTTCCAACGCCAAAAGCACCGTCACCACCCTGGTCGGCGAGATGGCCGCTGCGGCCGGCAAGCGTGTGGCCGTCGGCGGCAACCTCGGTACGCCGGCGCTGGACTTGCTCAGCGACGATATCGAGTTGTACGTGATGGAATTGTCGAGCTTCCAGCTCGAAACCACCGATCAACTCAACGCCGAAGTGGCGACCGTGCTCAACATCAGCGAAGACCACATGGACCGCTACAGCGGTCTGCCGGCTTATCACTTGGCCAAGCACCGGATCTTCCGGGGCGCCAGGCAATTTGTGGTCAACCGTCAGGACGCCCTGAGCCGTCCGCTGATGGGCGAAGGCCAACCGTGCTGGACCTTCGGTCTGAACAAACCTGACTTCAAGGCCTTTGGTATCCGGGAAGAGAATGGCGAGAAATACCTGGCCTTCGAATTCCAGAACCTGATGCCAGTGCGCGAGTTGAAGATTCGTGGCGCGCATAACCAGTCCAACGCCCTGGCGGCCTTGGCGCTGGGCCACGCCGTGGGACTGCCGTTCGATGCCATGCTTTCGGCCCTGCGCACTTTCGCCGGGCTCGAGCACCGCTGCCAGTGGGTGCGTGACCTGGATGGCGTGGGTTATTACAACGACTCCAAAGCCACCAATGTCGGTGCCGCGCTGGCCGCCATCGAAGGTTTGGGCGCGGACATCGACGGCAAGATCGTGTTGATCGCCGGTGGCGATGGCAAGGGTGCCGAGTTCAAGGATCTGCGCGATCCGGTGGCGGCCAACTGCCGCGCCGTCATATTGATGGGCCGTGACTGCGACAAGATCGGTGAGGCCATCGGCGATACCGTTCCACAGATTCGCGTCGGCTCGCTGGTCGAAGCCGTGGAGCAATGCCGCGCCGCTGCCCAACCGGGCGACGTGGTGCTGTTGTCGCCGGCCTGCGCCAGTTTTGACATGTTCAAGAACTACGAAGATCGCGGTCACCAGTTTGTCCGCGTCGTGGAGGGCTTGGCATGAGCCTCCTGAATATCATCAAGCCGTACCCGTCGCCGATCATCACCGGGCGCGGCATCGACCTCGATTTCCCGATGCTCGCCGGCTGCCTGGCGCTGCTGGGCCTGGGGCTGGTCATGATTGCATCGGCATCGACCGAAGTGGCAGCGGTGCAGTCGGGCAGTGCCTTGTATTACATGATTCGCCACCTGATCTACGTGGTGCTGGGCCTTGGTGCCTGCATCGTCACCATGATGATTCCAATCGCGACCTGGCAACGCCTGGGTTGGCTGATGCTGATTGGTGCGTTCGGTTTGCTGGTGATGGTGATCGTCCCCGGGATCGGCCGTGAAGTGAACGGTTCGATGCGCTGGATCGGCTTCAGTTTCTTCAACGTCCAGCCTTCCGAGATCGCCAAGGTGTTCGTGGTGATCTACCTCGCCGGCTATCTGGTGCGTCGCCAGAAAGAAGTGCGTGAAAGCTGGATGGGCTTCTTCAAGCCGTTCATCGTTCTGCTGCCGATGGCGGGCCTGTTGCTGATGGAACCGGACTTCGGTGCCACCGTCGTGATGATGGGGGCTGCGGCGGCGATGCTGTTCCTCGGCGGGGTCGGGCTGTTCCGTTTCTCCTTGATGGTTGTCCTGGCTGTCGGTGCGGTGGTGTTGTTGATTCAAATGCAGCCGTATCGAATGGCGCGACTGACCAACTTTGCGGATCCGTGGGCCGACCAGTTCGGTGCTGGCTATCAGTTGTCTCAAGCCTTGATCGCTTTCGGTCGCGGCGAATGGCTGGGCGTTGGCCTGGGCAACAGCGTGCAGAAACAGTTCTATCTGCCGGAAGCCCACACTGACTTCGTGTTCTCGGTCCTGGCCGAAGAGCTGGGTGCCGTGGGTTCTTTGTGCACCGTAGCGCTGTTCGTCTTTGTCTGTATTCGTGGCATGTACATCGGTTACTGGGCCGAGAAGGCCAAGCAATTTTTCGCCGCCTATATCGCGTACGGCCTGTCGTTCCTGTGGATTGGTCAGTTCCTGATCAACATCGGGGTGAACGTCGGCCTGCTGCCAACCAAGGGTCTGACCCTGCCATTCCTCAGTTATGGCGGCAGTTCGTTGGTGATCTGCTGTGCCTGTCTTGGCTTGTTGCTGCGCATCGAGTGGGAGAGTCGAACCCACTTGGGCAGTGAAGAGATGGAGTTCCATGAGAGCGACTTTGCCGAGGAGCCGACCCATGGGCGCTAACGTATTGATCATGGCTGGCGGCACCGGGGGCCACGTGTTCCCGGCGCTGGCGTGCGCTCGGGAGTTTCAGGCCCGCGGTTACACCGTGCACTGGCTCGGCACGCCGCGCGGGATCGAAAACGATCTGGTGCCGGCAGCCGGTCTTGAATTGCATCGGATCAACGCCAGCGGTTTGCGCGGCAAGGGCAAATTGTCCCTGCTCAAGGCACCGTTCATGTTGCTCAAGTCGATCTGGCAGGCGCGGGCGATCATTCGTCAGTTGCGGCCGGTGTGTGTGGTCGGCTTCGGTGGTTACGTGACCGGCCCCGGCGGCGTTGCAGCCAAACTGGCTGGCGTACCGGTGATCGTTCACGAGCAGAACGCCGTGGCGGGTACCGCCAATCGGTTGCTGGTGCCGTTGGCCGCCCGAGTCTGTGAAGCGTTCCCCGACACCTTTACCCTGTCGAACAGCCGTCGCACCACCGGTAACCCGGTGCGCACCGAGCTGTTCCTCGAGACACCGCGACCTGCCCTGGCCGGTCGCAAGGCGCGTTTGCTGATCCTGGGCGGAAGCCTGGGTGCAGAGCCGTTGAACAAGTTGCTGCCTGAAGCCCTGTCGCAAGTCGCCCCCGACCTGCGCCCGGACGTGTTTCATCAGGCCGGCAAAAATCACGATGAAGTGACTACAGAGCGCTATCGCGCAGCTGGCGTCGAGGCGCAAGTGCAGCCTTTCATCAAAGACATGGCCCAAGCCTATGGCTGGGCCGACCTGGTTGTGTGCCGCGCAGGCGCGTTGACCATCAGTGAACTGGCGGCTGCCGGTCTGCCCTCGATGCTGGTGCCTTTGCCCCACGCGATCGACGATCACCAGACCCGCAACGCTGATTATTTGGCCCGTGAAGGCGCTGCCTTCCTGATGCCGCAAAGAACGACCGGCGCAGCGGATCTTGCCGCTCGCCTGACAGAGGTCTTGATGCAACCGCAACGACTCAACGACATGGCCACCGCGGCACGCCGCCTGGCCAAACCCGATGCCACTCGTAACGTGGTCGATACCTGCCTGGAGGTGGCCCATGGTTGAGAACAAGAAAGCCATGCCGCACCCGGAAATGCGCCGCATCCGTCGCATCCACTTCGTCGGTATCGGCGGCGTGGGCATGTGCGGCATTGCCGAAGTGTTGCTGAACCTGGGCTATGAAGTGTCCGGTTCCGACCTGAAAGCATCGCCGGTGACCGAGCGCCTGGAATCCTTCGGTGCCCACATCTATATCGGCCACCGTGCCGAGAACACCGCGAACGCCGATGTGCTGGTCACCTCCAGCGCCGTGAACACTTCCAACCCGGAAGTGGCCACCGCTCTGGAACGCCGGATTCCGGTAGTGCCGCGTGCCGAGATGCTGGCCGAATTGATGCGCTATCGCCACGGCATCGCCGTCGCCGGTACCCACGGCAAAACCACCACCACCAGCCTGATCGCTTCGGTGTTCGCAGCTGGTGGCCTGGACCCGACATTCGTGATCGGTGGTCGTTTGAATGCCGCGGGCACCAATGCCCAGCTCGGCACCAGCCGTTACCTGATCGCCGAAGCCGACGAGAGCGATGCCAGCTTCCTGCACTTGCAGCCGTTGGTGGCCGTGGTCACCAACATCGACGCCGACCACATGGCGACCTACGACGGTGACTTCAATAAACTGAAGAAAACCTTCGTCGAGTTCCTGCACAACCTGCCGTTCTACGGTCTGGCGGTGGTGTGCCTGGACGATCCGGTGGTGCGTGAAATCCTCCCGCAGGTGAAACGTCCGACGGTCACTTATGGCTTTGGCGACGATGCCGACGTGCGTGCGATCAATGTGCGTCAGCAGGGCATGCAGACTTTCTTTACCGTGCTGCGCCCTGATCGCGAGCCGCTGGATGTCTCGGTGAACATGCCGGGCAACCACAACGTGCTGAACGCGCTGGCGACCATTTGCATCGCCACCGACGAAGGCGTCAGCGATGAAGCCATCGTCCAGGGCCTGTCCGGGTTCCAGGGTGTCGGTCGTCGTTTCCAGGTGTACGGCGAACTGCCGGTTGAAGGCGGCAACGTGATGCTGGTGGACGACTACGGTCACCACCCGACCGAAGTCGCGGCCGTGATCAAGGCCGTGCGCGGTGGCTGGCCGGAGCGCCGTCTGGTGATGGTTTACCAGCCGCACCGTTACAGCCGCACCCGCGATCTGTACGACGATTTCGTCAATGTACTGGCCGACGCCAACGTGCTGTTGCTGATGGAAGTTTATCCGGCCGGCGAAGAGCCGATCCCGGGCGCCGACAGCCGCAAGCTGTGCAACAGCATTCGCCAGCGTGGCCAGCTCGACCCGATCTACATCGAGCGCGGCGTCGACCTCGCACCGATCGTCAAGCCGCTGCTGCGTGCCGGCGACATTCTGTTGTGCCAGGGCGCCGGTGATATCGGCGGTCTCGCACCGAAACTATTGAACAGTCCGTTGTTCGCTGGCGCGGTTGCCGCGCCAAGCGTGGGGAAGTTGAAATGACTGCTGCTTACGCCAACCTCGTCTCCACTATCGCGCCGAAAGACTTCGGCCGCGTCGCCGTGCTGTTCGGCGGCAAGAGCGCCGAGCGTGAAGTCTCCCTGAAGTCGGGTAACGCGGTGCTCGACGCATTGCAAAGCGCCGGTGTGGACGCCTTCGGTCTTGATGTGGGCGATGACCTGCTGCAGCGTCTGCTGAACGAAAAAATCGATCGCGCTTTCATCATCCTCCACGGTCGTGGCGGTGAAGACGGCAGCATGCAGGGCCTGCTCGAATGCCTGGGCATTCCGTACACCGGCAGCGGCATTCTGGCCTCGGCACTGGCCATGGACAAACTGCGCACCAAGCAGGTCTGGCATAGCCTCGGTATTCCGACGCCACGCCATGCGGTACTGAGCTCTGAGGCCGATTGTATTTCGGCGGCCACGGAACTGGGCTTCCCTTTGATCGTCAAACCGGCCCATGAAGGTTCCAGTATCGGGATGGCCAAAGTGACTTGCGCGTCTGAATTGATCGACGCGTGGAAAGCGGCCAGTACCTACGATTCGCAAGTGTTGGTCGAGCAATGGATTCAAGGTCCGGAGTTCACCATCGCCACCCTGCGTGACCAGGTGTTGCCACCAATTGCCCTGGGCACGACGCACAGTTTCTACGACTACGACGCCAAGTACGTGGCTTCCGATACCCAGTACCGGATTCCGTGTGGCCTGGACAGCAATAAAGAAAAAGAACTCATGGACCTCACGGCCAAAGCCTGTGAGGCGCTGGGTATCGCCGGTTGGGGCAGGGCAGACGTGATGCAGGACGCCGACGGGCAGTTCTGGTTCCTGGAAGTCAACACCGCACCGGGCATGACCGATCACAGCCTGGTGCCGATGGCAGCCCGTGCTGCCGGTCTGGATTTCCAGCAACTGGTTCTGGCGATTTTGGCCGCTAGCGTTGCCGGTAATACTGCCAGCAACAACGAGCCGCGAGGTTAAGACCATGCAAGGCGCTCAGCTACGTCATCAGCCCTCCGCACCCGGCCGCAAGCCGGTACCGCGGGGTGCCAGCCGAATGGTTGCCAAAGAGCCGATGTCCGCGCGCCTGCCGAAAGCCAACTTTGGTTTTCTGAAAAGCCTGTTCTGGCCCGTGCTGCTGGTTGCGTTGGGGTTCGGCACTTATGAAGGCGCACAGCGTTTGCTGCCGTACGCCGACCGGCCGATCACCAAGATCGCGGTGCAGGGCGACTTGAGTTACATCAGCCAGCAAGCGGTGCAGCAGCGGATCGCCCCCTACGTGGCGTCGAGCTTCTTCACCATCGACCTGGAGAGCATGCGTACCGAGCTTGAACAGATGCCATGGATTGCCCACGCCGAAGTGCGCAGGGTATGGCCGGATCAAGTAGTGATTCGCCTGGAAGAACAACTGCCGGTGGCCCGTTGGGGCGACGAATCGCTGTTGAACAACCAGGGGCAGGCGTTCACCCCGCGTGAGCTGGCGAACTACGAACACTTGCCACAGCTGTTCGGCCCGCAGCGGGCCCAGCAGCAAGTGATGCAGCAATACCAGGTACTGAGCCAGATGCTCAGGCCACTGGGCTTCTCGATTGCACGCCTGGAGTTGCGTGAACGAGGCAGCTGGTTCCTGACCACCGGCGCCGGCAGCGCGGGTCCGGGAATCGAACTGCTGCTGGGACGCGGCAACCTGCTGGAAAAGATGCGCCGCTTCATTGCCATCTATGACAAGACGCTCAAAGAGCAGATTACGAACATTGCGCGCATCGATCTGCGCTACGCCAACGGCCTCGCTGTTGGCTGGCGGGAACCTGTAGCGCCCACGACAGCCCAACCCGCTGTCGCGAAGAATTAAGAAGAGGCAGGACCCATGGCAAACGTGCAAAGCGGCAAAATGATCGTCGGTCTCGATATCGGCACCTCCAAGGTGGTGGCGCTGGTCGGCGAGGTCTCGGACGACGGCACGCTCGAAATCGTCGGGATCGGTACTCATCCGTCCCGCGGCCTGAAAAAAGGCGTGGTGGTGAACATCGAGTCCACCGTCCAGTCGATCCAGCGCGCGATCGAAGAAGCGCAGCTGATGGCCGGTTGCCGGATCCACTCGGCGTTTGTCGGCGTGGCCGGCAATCACATCCGCAGCCTGAACTCCCACGGCATCGTGGCGATTCGTGATCGCGAAGTCAGCTCCGCCGACCTTGAGCGCGTTCTCGACGCTGCCCAGGCTGTGGCGATTCCGGCTGACCAGCGTGTGCTGCACACCCTGCCGCAGGATTACGTGATCGATAACCAGGAAGGCGTTCGCGAGCCGCTGGGCATGTCCGGCGTGCGTCTGGAAGCCAAGGTTCACGTGGTCACCTGCGCCGTCAACGCCGCACAGAACATTGAAAAATGCGTGCGTCGCTGCGGCCTGGAAATCGACGACATCATTCTCGAGCAGTTGGCTTCCGCGTATTCGGTCCTGACCGACGACGAGAAAGAGCTGGGCGTGTGCCTGGTGGACATCGGCGGCGGCACCACCGACATTGCGATCTTCACCGAAGGCGCGATCCGTCACACCGCGGTGATCCCGATTGCGGGCGATCAGGTGACCAACGACATCGCCATGGCGTTGCGCACCCCGACCCAGTACGCCGAAGAAATCAAGATTCGCTACGCCTGTGCCCTGGCCAAACTGGCCGGTGCCGGTGAAACCATCAAGGTGCCGAGCGTCGGCGACCGTCCACCGCGCGAGCTGTCCCGTCAGGCCCTGGCCGAAGTGGTCGAGCCGCGTTACGACGAGCTGTTCACCCTGATCCAGGCTGAACTGCGTCGCAGTGGCTACGAAGACCTGATCCCGGCCGGCATCGTGCTGACCGGCGGTACGTCGAAGATGGAAGGCGCGGTGGAACTTGCCGAAGAGATCTTCCACATGCCGGTTCGCCTGGGCGTGCCGCATGGCGTCAAGGGCCTGGACGACGTGGTCCGCAACCCGATTTATTCCACCGGCGTTGGCTTGTTGATGTACGGCCTGCAGAAGCAGTCCGACGGGATTTCGTTCTCGGGCATCGGCAGCCGCGACAGCTACAGCAATGACGAACCGAAAGTCGCCTTGCTCGATCGCTTCAAGAGCTGGGTACAAGGCAATTTCTAAAGCTTTACCGCAACACCGCTTCAAACAGCAGTAGGCGAAAAAACTAGAGAATGTAAGGAGAGGGAAAATGTTCGAACTCGTAGACAACATCCCCGCAAGCCCGGTAATTAAAGTTATCGGTGTTGGCGGTGGCGGCGGCAACGCTGTCAATCACATGGTCAAGAGCAACATTGAAGGCGTTGAATTCATCTGCGCCAACACTGATGCCCAAGCGCTGAAAAGCATCGGCGCGCGGACCATTCTGCAACTGGGCACCGGCGTGACCAAAGGCCTGGGCGCCGGCGCCAACCCTGAAGTAGGTCGTCAGGCCGCTCTCGAAGACCGTGAGCGCATTGCCGAAGTCCTGCAGGGCACCAATATGGTGTTCATCACCACCGGCATGGGCGGTGGTACCGGTACCGGTGCTGCGCCGATCATTGCCGAAGTGGCCAAGGAAATGGGGATCCTCACCGTTGCGGTGGTGACCCGTCCGTTCCCGTTCGAAGGTCGCAAGCGTATGCAGATCGCCGACGAAGGTATTCGTCTGCTGTCTGAAAGCGTCGACTCGTTGATCACCATTCCCAACGAGAAGCTGCTGACCATCCTCGGTAAAGACGCCAGCCTGCTGTCGGCTTTCGCCAAGGCCGACGATGTACTGGCCGGTGCCGTTCGCGGTATCTCCGACATCATCAAGCGTCCGGGCATGATCAACGTCGACTTTGCCGACGTGCGTACCGTGATGAGCGAAATGGGCATGGCGATGATGGGCACTGGCTGCGCCAGCGGTCCGAACCGTGCACGTGAGGCCACCGAAGCGGCCATTCGCAACCCGTTGCTCGAAGACGTGAACCTGCAAGGCGCACGCGGCATCCTGGTGAACATCACCGCCGGTCCTGACCTGTCCCTGGGTGAGTACTCCGACGTAGGTAGCATCATCGAAGCCTTCGCTTCCGAGCACGCAATGGTCAAGGTCGGTACCGTTATCGATCCGGACATGCGCGACGAGCTACATGTGACTGTTGTTGCCACTGGTTTAGGCGCTAAAATCGAGAAGCCTGTGAAGGTCATCGACAATACCGTTCACACCTCGATGGCCTCCCAGCCACAACAACAAGCCCCTGTTCGTCAAGAACAGCCTGCGGTGAACTACCGTGACCTGGATCGTCCGACCGTCATGCGCAACCAGGCTCAGGCCGGTGCTGCGACTGCCGCGAAGATGAACCCGCAAGATGACCTGGACTACCTGGACATCCCGGCTTTCCTGCGTCGTCAGGCCGATTGATGAAATGTATCAGGGGTATTAGGGTGATTGGTGTTCAGCAAAGGTCTGGTCTGCTATCATCGCCAGCCTTTGTTGATACCAGTTCGCAATTTGCGCTGAAGCGGCCCATGCCATGATAAAACAACGCACCCTGAAGAATATTATCCGTGCCACAGGTGTCGGCCTGCACTCCGGGGAGAAGGTCTACCTGACCCTCAAGCCAGCGCCCGTCGACACCGGCATTGTGTTTTGTCGTGCTGACCTCGACCCTGTGGTGCAGATTCCTGCCCGCGCGGAAAACGTTGGCGAAACCACTATGTCGACCACGCTTGTTAACGGTGACGTCAAAGTGGACACGGTGGAGCACCTGCTCTCGGCCATGGCTGGCCTGGGCATCGATAACGCCTACGTCGAGCTCTCCGCGTCCGAAGTCCCGATCATGGATGGTAGCGCTGGACCCTTCGTATTCCTGATTCAATCGGCTGGCCTGGAAGAACAGGACGCTGCCAAGAAGTTCATCCGGATCCTGCGGGAAGTGACAGTGGAAGACGGCGACAAGCGCGCCACTTTCGTCCCTTTCGAAGGTTTCAAAGTGAGCTTCGAGATCGATTTCGATCACCCGGTTTTCCGTGACCGCACACAAAGTGCAAGCGTGGATTTTTCCAGCACTTCGTTCGTAAAAGAAGTCAGCCGCGCCCGTACCTTTGGTTTCATGAGTGACATCGAGTACCTGCGCAAGCACAACCTCGCACTCGGCGGCAGCGTTGAAAACGCTATTGTGGTCGACGCGGATGGTGTACTGAACGAAGATGGCCTTCGCTATGAAGACGAATTCGTGAAGCACAAGATCCTCGATGCAATTGGTGACCTCTACCTGCTGGGCAATAGCCTGATTGGTGAGTTCAAGGGCTTCAAGTCCGGACATGCATTGAACAACCAGCTGCTGCGCAAGTTGATTGAGCAGACAGATGCTTGGGAAGTCGTGACTTTCGAAGACGCCAGCACTGCACCGATCTCTTACATGCGTCCTGTTGCGGCCGTGTAAGCAAAAAACCTCTCTAGTTTTTTAAAGGCTACCTTCGGGTGGCCTTTTTTTATGGGGGCGGGAAAGTATTGAGGGTGCCTGTTCTGGCCCCATCGCGGGCAAGCCCGCTCCCACAGGTCATGCGTCGTGTTCGAATCCGCGTCAACCGCACCACCTGTGGGAGCCGGGCTTGCCCGCGATGAGGCCGGCCGTCACAACGCAGATTTCACTACGTAGCAACCACCCGATTCCGCCCACTTTCCTTGGCCTGATACAGCGCCTTGTCCGCCGCAAACAGCAACTGCTCCAGGCTGATGTCGGTTGCCGTCGTCCAGGTACTGATGCCGATACTGACAGTAATCGGCGATTCATCGCCCCCCATCAACGGCAACTGCTCCACCGCTGCGCGGACGTTGCCAGCAATCTGTTGCGCGCCGGCGCTGTCGGTTTCAGCCAGGATCACCGAAAACTCTTCGCCACCGTAACGAGCGACCAGATCCGCGGGCCGTCGAACATGAGTGCTGATCACCTTGGCCACCCAGCGCAAGGCATCGTCGCCGCCCTGATGGCCATGGCGATCGTTGAACGCCTTGAAGTGATCGACATCGATCATCAGCAATGACAATGGCAGACCGGAACGTTGGGCGCGAAACCATTCATGGCGCAGGGCCTGATCCAGGCTTCGGCGGTTAGCCAGGCCGGTCAATGGGTCGGTAGCGGCCAGTTGCGCCAGTTCCTGCTCGGCACTTTGGCGCCGACGCAATTCCCGGCAGAGCAACCAGGTCAGCCACAGCAGGCTCACGCACAGGGCAATGGTCGCAAAGCTGACCACCACCGCGGTGCGCTTCCAGGCCGCAAAGACTTCATCGCTGGACAGCGCAACGATGACGATCAACGGCAAGTTTCCGACCTTGGAGAAGGTGTACAAGCGCTTGTCTTTGTATCGACTGGACATGCCGGTGAAGCTGCCGTTGCCTTCCTTGACGATGCGCTGGAAATTGGGGCGACTACTGAAGTCCTTGCCAATAAGCTCTTCGGCCAGACGTGGTTGCTGAGCCAGAAGAATCCCGTCCTTGCTGATCAGATTGACTGTGCTGTCGTGGCCGATGCTCAAACTGTTGAACAACTGATCGAAGTAACTCAAGCGCATGGCGGCTTCGGCCACGCCCAGGAACTCACCCTGGGAGCCGTTCACCCGGCGGCTGAAACTGATCCGCCAATCCTGCTCGGGCGACCTGGCTCTGAAGGGGGGACTGATGAACATGCCCGGGTCCGGGTTATTCACGTGGGACTGGAAGTACTCGCGATCGGCATAGTTGCCCTGCCTGGGCTCCACCGAGGCCGAGTCGGCGATCACGTCGCCCTTGTTGTCGAGCAACAAAATGTTGCCCTTGTACGGCGCGGCAGTGGCGCGATCGAAATAGGCCAAATGACGAATGGCTGGAGAAACGCTCTTGAGGTCTTCTCGCTGGGAGGCGGCGATCAAGCCCAATAGGGACACATCATAGAGTTCGACATTGCGCAGCACGTCGGCATCGATCAATTGCACGATATTGTTGGCGGCGCGAGCGGCGGACAATTCGGCGTTGGCGCGTTCACGGATCAGCAGGAAGGTCACGATGCTCAGTATCGCAATCACCAACAACAAACTGCTGAGAACCAAAAGCCGCTCCGATCGTGTCGAACGGATCGGATGTTGAGAATTCGCACTGTTCACACTCATGGTTCTGACTTCTGCAAATAAGGCGTTATGAAAGTGCTTTTACAAGAATCGGGCAGAGTCCCAGAAACCGGTCGCGTCCAGAGCGCCTGTATAAATGCCGGATAAAAAAAAGGCCAGCAAAACATGCTGGCCTTTTGCTAATGGAAGCTTAGAAGACATTCGACGGATAGTCGATAATTACCCGGTATGGGTGGTTTGGCTTTTTTTGTGGCGAGGGAGCTTGCTCCCGCTCGGCTGCGCAGCAGTCGTAATCGGAATGTGTGGTGTATCTGATTGAATGCAGTCGCATGTTTTAGGGCCGCTTCGCAGCCCAACGCGAGCAAGCTCGCTCGCCACAGGGATCGGGGAGGGGGATTAAACCGGGAGGTGAATGCCGAACGTATTCACCCCATGATCACTGCGCACAAACACATCACCGCCATGCATCAACGCAATCGCCTTGACGATTGCCAGCCCCAGTCCATGGTTATTGCCGCTGTTGCTGCGCGATGCATCGACCCGGTAGAAACGCTCGAACAATCGCGGCAGATGCTCATTGGCAATCGGCGATCCCGGGTTGGCTACGCCGATGCTGACCTGATGCTCTTCGACTTCGATCCGTACCTGAATCACTTGCCCGGGCTCGGTGTGCTGCACCGCGTTGCTCAGCAAGTTGATCAACGCCCGGCGCAGATGGGCGATCTCGATTCGTACCTGCGCATCGCCACTGACCTCGACCTGAACCTGCGCATCCTCAAGTATGAAATCCAGATACTCCAGTGTCGTCGCCACTTCATCGGCCAGTGAGGTGGACGTCAATTTGGTGGCCTTGCTGCCCTGGTCTGCGCTGGCGAGGAACAGCATGTCGTTGATGATCGAGCGCAACCGTTCGAGCTCTTCGAGGTTCGATTGCAGCACTTCAAAATAGTGTTCGGCCGAACGCCCGCGTGTCAGCGCAACCTGGGTCTGGCCGATCAGGTTGGTCAGCGGCGAGCGCAGTTCATGGGCCACGTCGGCATTGAACGATTCCAGCCGAGAGTAGGCCTGTTCGACCCGCTCCAGCGTGGCGTTGAACGAGCTGACGAACTGATCCAATTCCGGTGGCAATGGCGACAGTTGCAGGCGCCCGGACAACCTCGGTGGTGCCAGGCGCTGGGCCTCCTGCGACAACTTGATCAGCGGCTTGAGGCCGATCCGGGCCACCCAATAACCGAGTAGCGAGGCCAGCAATACACCCACGATCGCCAGGCTGATCAGGGCGATCAGCAAGTGGTGCTGCGTCTCGTAAAAGGTTTCGGTGTCGATGCCGATCATGAAGCGCAGCGGCGGGCGCTGATCCTTGGCCGGCAGCTCAGTGACCAACACTTTCAGCGGGTACGGATGGTCGGGCAATTGCATGTCGCGCATGCCTAACGGGCCTTGGGCGAAAGCGCGGATCGGCGCATCGGGTTGGCCGTATTCATAACCGGGATTGCCGCTGACCACCCAAAAGCGAATGCGCTTGTCTTCTTCGCTCAGCAGCTTGAGCTTGGCGTTGATCTTCACCCAATGCTCGGGTGTGCCGTAACGGTTGAGCGCCGATTCGAGCACGCTGTAACGCGCATCCAGCTCGGCTTCGGGCAGCAGGCCCAGACCCTTGTCGACCTGTTGATACAGCGCACCGCCGATCAGCAGGAACACCAGCAGCGCCACCAGCGTGAACATCCCGCTCAAACGCAGGGCAATTGAATTACTGGACACCACGGCTCTCCAGCACATAACCCATGCCGCGAATGGTGTGCAGCAATTTCTCTTCGAACGGCCCGTCGAGTTTGGCCCGCAGGCGTTTGATCGCGACTTCGACCACGTTGGCGTCGCTGTCGAAATTGATGTCCCAGACCATCTCGGCGATGGCGGTTTTCGAGAGGATTTCCCCTTGTCGCCGCGCCAGCACGCTGAGCAGCGAAAACTCCTTGGCGGTCAGGTCCAGGCGAGTGCCGGCGCGGGTGGCCTTGCGGCTGATCAAATCTATCCACAGGTCGGCGATGCTTACCTGTACCGGTTCGTGGCCACCGCTGCGACGGGTCAGCGCTTGCAGACGCGCCACCAGTTCGAGGAAGGAGAACGGTTTGCCGAGGTAATCGTCGGCACCATCGCGCAGGCCCTTGATGCGGTCTTCCACCCGCTCGCGGGCGGTGAGCATGATCACCGGGGTTTGCTTGCGTGCCCGCAGTGCACGCAATACGCCGAAGCCGTCGAGGCCCGGCAACATGACGTCGAGGACAATCACCGCGTAGTCGCTTTCCAGCGCCAGGTGCAAGCCTTCGACACCATCGCCAGCCACGTCCACGGTGTAACCCTGTTCCGTCAGGCCGCGGTGCAGATAGTCCGCGGTTTTTTCTTCGTCTTCGATAATCAGAACGCGCATGACCCCGCCTCAGTCTGTGGTCGTCAGCGCCGACATCGGTGCTGACGCTGGTGGGAGAACGTGTCGATGGAATAGCCGCTCAAGCCACAAGTATATGACCGGCGTGGTGAACAGCGTCAGCGCCTGGCTCACCAGCAAACCGCCGACCACCGCGATGCCCAATGGCTGGCGCAGTTCGGCGCCGGTGCCGTAGCCGAGCATCAGCGGCAGGGCGCCGAGCAGGGCGGCGAGGGTGGTCATGATGATCGGCCGGAACCGCGTCATACACGCCTCATAGATCGCCTCTTCCGGCGGCAAGCCACGGTTGCGCTGGGCGTCCAGCGCGAAGTCGATCATCAGAATGCCGTTCTTCTTGACGATGCCGATCAGCAACACCAGCCCGATCAGCGCCATGATCGAAAAATCCTGGCCGCAGATCCACAGCATGATCACCGCCCCGAGCCCCGCCGAGGGCAGGGTCGAGATAATCGTCAGCGGGTGCACGAAGCTTTCGTACAGAACGCCAAGAATGATGTACACCGCCACCAGCGCCGCCAGAATCAGCCATGGCTGGCTGGCCAGCGAACTCTGGAAGGCCTGGGCCGCGCCCTGGAAATTACTGCTGATGGCCGTCGGCATACCGATGTCGGTCTTGGCCTGATTGAGCATGATCACCGCATCACCCAACGCGACGCCGGGCGCCAGGTTGAACGACAGGTTGGCCGCCGGGAACATCCCGTCGTGAGCGATGGACAACGGACCGATAGTTGGCGCATCGAATTTCGCCAGGGCCGACAGCGGCACCATTTCCCCGCTCAGCGGCGAGCGCAGGTAGAAATAGTTGAGGCTTTCGGCCTTGCCACGCTGCTTGGCGTCCAGCTCCAGAATCACGTTGTATTGGTTGGTCTGGGTCTGGAACTCATTGATCTGCCGCTGGCCGAAGGCGTCGTACAGCGCTTCATCGACATCGCTGGCGGTCAGGCCGAAACGCGCCGCCGCGCTACGGTCGATGCTGATGTGGGTGATGCTGCCGCCCAGTTGCAGGTCGTTGGAAATGTCACGGAACGCCGGGTTGCCGCGCAGTTTTTCCGTCAGGCGCTGGGTCCAGGTGCTCAATAGTGCACCGTCGTTGCTCTTGAGCACGTATTGGTACTGCGCACGGCTCGGGCCGGAACTGAGGTTGATGTCTTGCCCGGCGCGCAGGTACAGCACGATGCCCGGGACTTTCATCAGCTGTGGGCGAATCCGGTCGATGAACTGACTGGCTGATACGTCACGGTCGCCACGTTTTTTCAGCGAAATCCAGAACCGCCCGTTGGCGATAGTCTGGTTGCTGCCCGAAACGCCGACCGAGTGTGAGAACGTCTCGACGGCAGGATCGGCGGCGACGATTTCGGCCATCGCCAGGTGTTTTTTCACCATGTCGCCGTAGGAAATGTCCGCCGCCGCTTCGGTGGTGCCGAGGACGAAGCCGGTGTCCTGCACCGGGAAGAAACCCTTCGGAATGAAAATGTACCCGGCGACCGCCAAGCCGAGGGACACGCCAAACACACCGAGCATCAATTTCTGATGGGCGAGGGAGCGGCGCAGGCCTTTCTCGTACAGCGCCAGCAAGCGTTCGCCGAAACCCGGTTTGTCGTGGGCGTGATGCACCGGCGCGCGCATGAATAGCGCGGCCAGGGTCGGCGCCAGCGTCAGGGACACCACCACGGAAATCATGATGGTCGAGGTGGCGGTCAGGGCGAATTCCTTGAACAGCCGCCCGACCACACCGCCCATGAACAGCAGCGGAATGAACGCCGCTACCAGCGAGAAACTGATCGAGACCACGGTAAAACCGATCTCGCCGGCACCCTTGATCGCGGCTTCGCGCATGCCGTCGCCGGCCTCCAGATGGCGGTGAATGTTTTCCACCACCACAATCGCATCGTCCACCACAAACCCGACGGACACCACGATCGCCACCAGCGTCAGGTTATTCAGGCTGAAGCCCATGATGTACATCAGGGCAAAACTGGCGATCAGCGACACACCGAGCACCGACGCTACGATCAGGGTCGCCGACAACTGCCGCAGGAACAGCGCCATCACCGCCACCACCAGCAGGATCGCGATCAGCAGGGTGACTTCCACTTCATGCAACGAGGCGCGGATGGTCTGGGTGCGGTCGATCAACACCTTGACCTGCACCGAGGCCGGCAGCATGGCCTCCAGCGTCGGCAGGGCCGCTTGAATACGGTCGACGGTCTCGACGATGTTGGCCCCCGGTTGCCGGAAAATCACCAGGTTCACCCCCGGCTGACCGTCAGCCCAAGCCTGGATGTAGGCGTCTTCCGAACCGTTGACGACTTTGGCCACATCTTTGAGATGAACCGGTGCGCCGTCCTTGTAGGAAACAATCAGCTGACCGTATTCCTGGGGGTGGAACAATTGGTCGTTGGTGGACAAGGTCGAAATGCTCGACTCGCCGTACAACGCACCCTTGGCCAGGTTGAGGCTGGTCTGCTGGATCGCCAGGCGAATGTCCGCCAGTGTCAGGCCAATGGCGGCGAGTTTGTCCGCCGAGGCCTGCACGCGGATCGCCGGACGTTGCTGACCGGTGATGTTGATATTGCCTACGCCGTCGATCTGGCTGATCTGACGGGCGAGCAAGGTTTCCACCAGGTCACTGACTTCGGTGCCGGGCATTTGCGGCGAGTTGATGCTGAGGATCAGCACCGGGCTGTCGGCCGGGTTGACCTTCCTCCAGTTCGGCAGGTTCGGCATGTCTTTGGGCAGTTTGCCGGCGGCGGTGTTGATCGCGGCCTGGACTTCCTGCGCGGCGGTGTCGATGCTTTTGTCGAGGGTGAATTGCAGGGTCAGGATGGTCGAGCCCAGGGCGCTGCTCGAGGTCATCTGGGTCACGCCGGGGATGGCGCTGAATTGCACTTCAAGCGGCGTGGCCACCGACGAGGCCATGGTTTCGGGGTTGGCGCCGGGCAGTTGCGCAGCGACCTGGATGGTCGGGAATTCCGCTTCGGGCAGTGGCGCAATCGGCAGTCGCGGGAAGGCGATGACCCCGAGCAGCACCAAGGCAAAAGTCAGCAGGACCGTCGCCACAGGATGATCGATGCACCACGCGGAAATCGAGCCATGGCCCTTCATGGTTTCGGCTCCGATTGCACCACTTGCGGTGGGTCGGTCACTACCTGCACGGTCGAGCCAGGTTTGAGCCGCGACTGGCCGTCGCTGACCAGCACATCGCCCGGTTTCACGCCTTTGATGATGTCCTGGCCGCTGCCTTGGTAAACCATCTGCACCGGAACGGCTTCGACCTTGTCGCCATTGACCCGGTAGACGAAATGTTGATCGAGGCCACGTTGTACGACGGTGGGCGGCACCACCAGCGCATTTTTATCCAGCGCTGTCTGAATCTTTACCGTAACCAGCAGGCCCGGCCAGAGTTTCTGTGCGGGGTTGGCGAATTCGGCCTTGGCGCGGATGGTCCCGGTGTTGGCGTTGATCTGGTTGTCGATCAGAGTCAGGTGGCCTTCGCCCAGCAGGTTGCCAGTCTCGCCGTCGGTGTCGGCACCAATGTAAGCCTTGACCGACGTGTGCTGTGGATCGTCGATCAGGCCCTGCAAGGTCGGCAGCATTTGTTGTGGCAGGGAAAACTCCACGGCGATCGGGTCGATCTGGGTCACCGTGAACAACCCTTGAGTGTCGGTCATGCGCAGGAAGTTGCCTTCATCCACTGTGCGAATACCGACACGACCGGTGACCGGGGAGCGAATCTGTGTGTAGGAAAGCTGTACCAGAGCGGCATCGATCGAGGCCTGATTGCCTTGGGCGGTGGCTTTGAGTTGGTTGACCAGCGCTTGTTGCTGGTCGTAGGTCTGCTTGGACACGCCGTCGTCGACGCTCAGCAGTTTGTAGCGTTTGAGGTTGACCTGAGCCACTTGCAGTTGCGCCTGACTTTCGCCCAGTTGCGCCCGGGCCTGATCGAGGCTGGCGCGGATCGAGCGGTCGTCGAGGGTGGCCAGCAGGTCACCTTTGTTCACCCGTTGGCCTTCCTTGACCAGCAATTGGGTGAGGATGCCGTCGATCTGCGGACGTATGACCACACTGTGCAGCGACAGCACCGAGCCGATGCCGCTGACGTAGCGGGGTACGTCTTTTTCGGCGACGCTGACCACTCGCACGGGAATGGCGGTGGAGGTGGCCAGTTTGGTCGTTGCGGGTTTGGCGACGTACCACACGCCCAGCGCTGCCAGGACGATCAGAAGGGCGGCGAACAGGGCGTTTTTATTCTGGGTTCGCATGCGAGTGGGGCGCCGGGCAGAGTGGTCGGAGTTTTGTCAGGTTTATACCTTCCTTTATAAACCTGTTAGCCCGTCAGGAAGGTGACCGGTAACTGACGGCGCTGTCAGTTTGGACCTTTCTGGATTGATGCTGATTCTGTTGTAGGCACTGCCGAAGGCTGCGATTTTTGAATTTATTTTTCGATGCCAGCCGAAGGAAGCGGCTAGAGCATGGATGGAAAGTAAGGCGATGCTTCTGTGGCGAGGGAGCTTGCTCCCGCTGGGGCGCGAAGCGGCCCTCGATTAGCGAATGCGGTTTCAGATAGAACTATGGGGCCGCTTCGCAGCCCAGCGGGAGCAAGCTCCCTCGCCACAGAAGCTTCTAGCCAGCCTTGAATTGAAGGTAGCCGTTAAGGGCGAATCTCGATCATCGTGCCGTCCGGCACCAGACCCCAGACTTCGCGCATGTCCATGTTGCGCATGGCGATGCAGCCATCGGTCCAGTCCAGGGTGTGGAACAGGTCTTCGGGGTTGTCTTCGGTATCCGGGGTGCCGTGGATCATGATCATGCCGCCAGGCTCGACGCCTTCGCGCCGGGCACGGGCGGCGTCGCTGATATTGGGGTAGGAAATGTGCATCGCCAGGTTGAAACGGTCGCTGATCTTGCGCCAGTCCACCCAATAAAAGCCTTCGGGGGTGCGTTTGTCGCCCTCCATCAGCTTCGGCCCTTTGGGGCGTTTACCCAGGGAAATGCGATAGGTCTTGATCGGCTTGCCATCATTGATCAATTGCAATTGATGGGCTGATTTGAGAACCAGAACTTTTTCGATGACTCTGCCGTCCAGCGTTTCCACGGAGGAAGCCTGGGTGACAGCGACGAACGACAAGCAAAAAACAGCAAGCAACCAGCGCATTGAAACGATATCCCTGAGAGGTGTCGCGACTATTTATTTTATAGGTGCTTTTATGGGTAGGAAGCTTTAAATGATGGCAGGCTGGACCAGCGGCGGGATCGATTCGGACCGCACGGGGTAGACCTCGGTCCGCCGGTCAGCGAAGAAGCATTCTAAGGTACGCCCCACCGTGCGGAAAGCCAGTTCGCCCCAAGGGATGTCGGCTTCTTCGAACAGTTGCACTTCCAGGCTCTCGGGACCCGCGGAAAAATCAAGGTCCACCAGCTCGGCGCGAAAGAATACATGCACCTGGCTGATGTGTGGCACGTCGATCAGCGTATAGATACTCAGGTTGCGCACCCGGGCACAGGCTTCTTCGGCGGTCTCGCGAATGGCGGCCTGTTCGATGGTCTCGCCATTTTCCATGAAACCGGCGGGCAGGGTCCAGTAACCGAGCCGTGGCTCGATGGCGCGACGACACAGCAACACCTTCGAACCCCAGGTCGGCACGCAACCGGCGACGATATTGGGGTTCTGGTAATGGATGGTATGACAGCTGTCGCAGACAAAACGCAGGCGCGAATCGCCTTCGGGAATGCGCTGGGTTACCGGGTTACCGCATTGGCTGCAAAATTTCATGCTTGGGTTCCTGAATGCTGCGCCTATCTTGGCGTGCAGCGGTGTCGGTCGGCAAGTTGTCGTTTCGCGACATGAGGCTGTTCGGGGCTTGGGCGGCCGGTGCGATTGGTGCATGATGCAGGGTAAGGCACAGATCGAGAAGACTCATGCTGGACGAGCTACTGCACCGGGTAAGCAATCACACGCCGCGTACGCTGGAAACCGACCGACGTTTCCCCGAAGCCGCGGTATTGGTGCCTATCACGCGCAGTGACGAACCGGAACTGGTCCTGACCCTTCGCGCCAGCGGGCTCTCGACCCATGGCGGCGAAGTCGCTTTCCCCGGCGGTCGACGCGACCCCGAAGACCCCGACCTGATTTTTACCGCCCTGCGCGAAGCCGAAGAAGAAATCGGCCTGCCGCCGGGGCTGGTCGAAGTGATCGGCCCGCTGAGCCCTCTGATCTCCCTGCACGGCATCAAGGTCACGCCCTATGTCGGTGTGATTCCGGATTTCGTCGAATACCTTGCCAACGATGCCGAGATCGCCGCGGTGTTCAGCGTACCGCTGGAGTTCTTCCGCAAAGACCCGCGCGAGCATACCCACCGCATCGATTATCAGGGCCATAGCTGGTACGTGCCGAGCTATCGCTATGGTGAGTACAAGATCTGGGGGCTGACGGCGATCATGATCGTCGAGTTGATAAACCTGCTCTATGACGCGAAAATCAGCCTGCATCAACCACCCAAGAGTTTTATCAAAACCTGACGCCATCGCGCGTTTGGCGTGAGTCTTTCTTTTCGCTAGTGAGCCTGCCTGGCCTTGAGGGCAATAAGATGAAATACCGCCTGGGCGACGCCCGCGTCGATACCCATCCACAGAGCTGGGTCGCCCCCAATGCCGTGCTGGTGGGCAAGGTCAAACTGGAAGAGGGCGCCAACGTCTGGTTCAACGCCGTGTTGCGTGGCGACAACGAATTGATCCTGATCGGCAAGAACAGCAATGTGCAGGACGGCACCGTTATGCACACCGACATGGGCTACCCGCTGACCATTGGCACCGGTGTGACCATCGGCCACAACGCCATGCTCCATGGCTGCACGGTGGGCGATTACAGCCTGATCGGCATCAACGCGGTGATCCTCAACGGCGCGAAAATCGGCAAGAACTGCATCATCGGCGCCAACTCGCTGATCGGAGAGGGCAAGGAAATTCCAGATGGTTCACTGGTCATGGGCTCACCGGGCAAGGTCGTACGCGAATTGACCGAGCCGCAAAAGAAGATGCTCGAAGCCAGCGCCGCCCACTATGTGCATAACTCGCAGCGTTATGCCCGCGATCTGGTCGAGCAGGAAGAATGAGCACCACTGAACGACCGGTCCCGTCGCCGTGCGTGAACATTTGTGCGCTGGATGAGGATGACATTTGCACCGGGTGTCAGCGCACGGTTGAAGAAATCACCCGCTGGAGCCGGATGGACAACGCAGAGCGGCGCAAGGTGTTGGAGTTGTGTCATGAGCGGGCGAAGTCGAGTGGGTTGATCTGGATGTTGCCTTCCAAATCCAAATCCTGAGTCGTTTGGCGCTTTTGTGGCGAGGGAGCTTGCTCCCGCTGGGCTGCGAAGCAGCCCCCAAACCGACCACGTTCTATCTGATACGCCGCATCCGCTGATTTCAGGGTCGCTTCGCAACCCAGCAGGAGCAAGCCCCCTCGCCACAGGTGATCTGTGCGCTGAAGATGAAGTACCCTGTGCACCAAATTGACAGGTATCCCCCACCTCCATGCTCTTCCTGATCGCTTACATCAGCAGCGTCGTGTTGATCAATTACGCCTTTTCCAGCGCCCCGCACCTGGACATCATCTGGTCGGCCTGGGGTGGGCTGGTGTTCGTGCTGCGCGACATGGTGCAAACCCGCTTCGGTCACGGCGCGATCGCGGCGATGCTGGTGGCGCTGGTACTGTCCTACGTCACTTCCGACCCGTCCATTGCCCTGGCCAGCGCCATCGCGTTCGCCGTGTCCGAGGGCATCGACTGGCTGGTGTTCAGCATTACCAAGCGGCCATTGCATGATCGCCTGTGGATAAGTTCGGCCCTGAGCATCCCGCTCGACACCTTCATCTTCTTCGGCATGATCGATGCCTTCACTCCGGCCGTGATCTTCACCGCCATGGGCTCGAAGTTCGCCGGTGTGACGGTCGTATGGCTGATCATGGCCTGGCGCTTGCGCAATCAGGCCGTCGCCAGCTGAAGCCAAACCCTCAGGTTCATGTAAAATGCCGCGCTTTCTCCCCATGGGAAGCGCGCTTCCCTCGATGATCCGCTTCTTGAGGACCTGAGATGACCCGTATCGGAACTCCATTGTCGCCAACCGCGACCCGCGTATTGCTGTGTGGCTGTGGCGAGTTGGGCAAGGAAGTGGTGATCGAGCTGCAACGCCTGGGCGTTGAAGTGATTGCCGTCGATCGCTACGCCAATGCGCCAGCCATGCAAGTCGCCCATCGCAGCCATGTGATCAACATGCTCGACGGCGCCGCCTTGCGTGCAGTGATCGAAGCCGAGAAGCCGCACTTCATCGTGCCGGAAATCGAAGCCATCGCCACCGCGACCCTGGTGGAGCTGGAAGCCGAAGGCTTCACCGTAATCCCGACCGCTCGCGCCGCACAGCTGACCATGAACCGCGAAGGCATCCGTCGCCTGGCCGCCGAAGAACTGGGCCTGCCGACGTCGCCGTACTACTTCGCCGACACCTTCGAGGACTACAGCAAGGCTGTCGAAGATCTGGGTTTCCCATGCGTGGTCAAACCGGTCATGAGTTCCTCGGGCAAAGGCCAGAGCCTGCTGCGCAGCGTCGATGACGTGCAGAAAGCCTGGGATTACGCTCAAGAGGGTGGCCGCGCCGGTAAAGGTCGCGTGATCATCGAAGGCTTCATCGATTTCGACTACGAAATTACCCTGCTGACTGTGCGTCACGTTGGCGGCACTACGTTCTGTGCGCCGGTTGGCCACCGTCAGGAGAAGGGCGACTATCAGGAATCCTGGCAGCCACAAGCCATGAGCCAGGTTGCCCTGGCTGAATCCGAGCGTGTTGCCAAAGCGGTGACCGAAGCCTTGGGTGGCCGTGGTCTGTTTGGCGTCGAGTTGTTCATCAAGGGTGATCAGGTCTGGTTCAGCGAAGTCTCGCCGCGCCCACATGACACCGGTCTGGTGACCCTGATTTCCCAGGACCTGTCGCAGTTCGCGCTGCACGCACGGGCGATCTTGGGCCTGCCGATTCCATTGATCCGTCAGTTCGGGCCTTCGGCTTCGGCGGTGATTCTGGTGGAAGGGCAATCGACTCAAACCGCATTCGCCAATTTGGGCGCTGCGCTGAGCGAGCCAGATACTGCGTTGCGTCTGTTCGGCAAGCCTGAGGTCAATGGCCAGCGTCGGATGGGTGTGGCGTTGGCGCGTGATGAGTCGATCGAGGCCGCACGGGCTAAAGCGACCCGTGCTTCCCAGGCTGTTGTTGTAGAGCTGTAATCGAGTCGCGGCTATCGCGGGCAAGCCCGCTCCCACATGGTTTTGGGTGTACACAAATCTGCGAACAACCTAAATCCTGTGGGAGCGGGCTTGCCCGCGATGGCGGTCTATCAGACCACCCGATTCAAATCGTTATGCCGCGTCTCCTTCAGGCACAGCACCGCAATCAAACTCAGCACCGCCGCCCCCGACACATACCCGCCGACATAACTCAAACCGCCCATCGCCACCAGTTTCTGCGCAAAGAACGGCGCCGCCGAAGCTCCGACAATCCCGCCCAGATTGTAGGCTGCCGATGCGCCGGTATAGCGTACGTGGGTCGGAAACAGCTCTGGCAGCAGCGCGCCCATTGGCGCAAACGTCACGCCCATCAGAAACAATTCGATGCACAGGAACAGTGCCACGCCCCAGGTCGAGCCTTGGGTCAGCAGCGGTTCCATCAGGAACCCGGACAGAATCGCCAGCACGCCGCCGATGATCAGCACCGGTTTGCGCCCGTAACGATCACTCGCCCAAGCCGACAGCGGTGTCGCGGCCGCCATGAACAGCACCGCGAAACACAGCAGAGCGAGGAAGGTTTCTCGGGTGTAGCCAAGAGTCGACACACCGTAGCTCAGCGAAAACACTGTCGAGATGTAGAACAACGCGTAACACACCACCATCGAGCCGGCACCCAGCAGCATCGGCGCCCAGTATTGGCTGAACAGCTCGACCAACGGGATCTTCACCCGTTCCTGACGAGCCATGGCATTGGCGAACACCGGGGTTTCGTGGAGCTTGAGGCGCACATACAGGCCGACCATCACCAGCGCGGCACTGAGCAGGAACGGAATCCGCCAGCCCCACGAACGGAACTGCTCGTCGTTCAGGCTCATGGCCAGGGTCAGGAACAGGCCGTTGGCCGCCAGAAACCCGATCGATGGACCGAGTTGCGGGAACATGCCGTACCAGGCGCGCTTGCCTTTGGGCGCGTTCTCCGTGGCCAGCAACGCGGCGCCGCCCCATTCACCGCCCAGCCCCAGGCCTTGGCCGAAGCGCAGCACGCAAAGCAGAATCGGCGCCCAGGCGCCAATGCTGTCGTAACCCGGCAGCACGCCAATCAGCGTGGTACACACGCCCATCAGCAGCAGGGACGCGACCAGTGTCGATTTACGCCCGATGCGGTCACCGAAGTGGCCGAACAGCGCCGAACCCAGTGGTCGCGCAAGGAAGGCGATACCGAAGGTGAGGAATGCCGACAGCATTTGGGCGGTGCCGGAGGTCTGCGGAAAAAACACCGGACCGATCACCAGCGCCGCTGCCGTGGCATAGACGTAGAAGTCGTAGAATTCGATGGCCGTGCCGATGAAACTCGCGGTGGCTACTCGGGTGGCGGAGTTGGTGGGTTGTGCAGGCGTGGTTTCGCTATATGTCGTGCTGGTCGTCATGCGGTAATCCCTGACAGTCATGTGCCCCGATGGAGCGAATTATTATGGTCGAATACCCAGGGATGTGGGTGGAGGCACGGTCGCTGTTCAAGGTAGGAACAGTCGTCGCGGTGGTGCGGATATTGTCGATGATCTGACCGGAACCTGCTGCGCGCGGGGTAAGCACGTGGTTCGGCGGGGGCTTGGGTAAGCGGCTTGATTATAGGAAGGCGGCTAATGATTCAACAAGCGGCTTGGAGGATGCGATGGCTTTTGTGGCGAGGGAGCTTGCTCGCGCTCGGGTGCATAGCGGCCGCAAACGGCTGAATGCATTCTTTCAGGATAATTGAGCTGTCTGTGATCGGGCCTGCTTCGCAGTCCAGCGGGAGCAAGCTCCCTCGCCACAAAAGCCCCTGGCTACAGGGGGCTGTCAGATTTTGGAAAGGGCAGGCACTGAGCTGGTATGCCAGACCAGCACGCGCGTGACGCGGTTGTCTTCCGTCTCCAGAATCTCCAGCCGATAACGCCCGATCTTCAGGCAAACCGCACTGTCCGGAATCGTTTCCAGCGCCTCGGTCACTAACCCGTTGAGGGTTTTGGGGCCATCGCTGGGCAGGTGCCAGCCAAGGCTTTTGTTCAGCTCGCGAATCGATGCCGCACCCTCGATCACCAGGCGACCATCGGCCAGCGGGTGGATGTGCGGGTTATCCAGGCTGTGCTGGCTTTCGAACTCACCGACGATTTCTTCGAGAATGTCTTCCAGGGTCACGATGCCCAGCACTTCGCCGTACTCATCGACCACCATGCCCAAACGCCGCTGCTGCTTGTGGAAGTTCAGCAATTGCAGCTGTAACGGCGTGCTTTCCGGTACGAAGTACGGTTCGTGACTGGCTGCCAGCAGCGCTTCCAGAGTCAGACTTGAATCCGGCAGCAAATGCCGGATCTGCCGGGTGTTGAGCACCGCTTCGACCTGGTTGATGTCGCTGTGGAATACCGGCAGGCGGGTGCGTCTGTTATGGCGCAATTGCTCGATGATTTCTTCGAGGGAATCGTCCAGATTGATTCCGTCGACGTCACTGCGCGGTACCAGAATATCGTTGACCGTGATGTTATCCAGCGCGTGGATACCTGACAGCAAATGCGGGCGACTGGCTGCGTGTTCGTGATCGTCGTGCCGATTTGCCGGTGCCTCGTCTTCGCTTTGCTGCACCACGTTGATTTTGCGGGCGAATGGTCGCATCAGCAGTTGGCTGATGGCATTAAGTAACCAGGCCGCTGGGTAGACGATCTTCAAGGGTATGCCGAGCAGTGTGTTGCCCAGGGTCAGGACGGCATCCGGATAGCGCACGGCAAGGGTGCGCGGCAGGTAGTCGGCGAACACCAACAACACCGCGCTGGCACCGAGGCAGGCAATCCATGGACCGTTTTGTGCCCAGGTGAAAATCGCCAGCAAGGTGCTGATGACCACCACAAGCGCGCGGCACAGGGTGTTGCAGAGGATCAGGCTGCTGAGCGGGAAACTCAGCTTGGCCACGGGTTTGTCGCTCGAGCGCGAGGCTGTTCGCTGGGCCAGCAAGTGATGGTGTGCAACTTCGATGGCGGTAAACAGCCCCGACCATAAAATCAGCAGGGCCAGCACCGCGAGCATCGGCCCTATGGGCAAGTCGTCCATTAATGCCGCCCGTCAGATATGCAGAATGTATTCGCGGACCAGCTTGCTGCCGAAATACGCCAGCATCAGCAGGCAGAAACCGGCAAGGGTCCAGCGGATGGCTTTGTGTCCGCGCCAGCCGAGGCGGTTGCGCCCCCAAAGCAGCACGCTGAACACGATCCAGGCCAGGCACGCCAGCAGGGTTTTATGCACCAGGTGCTGGGCGAACAAGTTCTCGACGAACAGCCAGCCGGAGATCAACGACAACGACAGCAGGCTCCAGCCGGCCCAGAGGAAACCAAACAGCAGGCTTTCCATGGTTTGCAGTGGCGGGAAGTTCTTGATCAGCCCGGACGGATGCTTGTGTTTGAGCTGATGGTCCTGAACCAGCAGCAGCAACGCCTGGAACACCGCGATGGTGAACATGCCGTATGCGAGGATCGACAAGAGGATGTGGGCGAGGATGCCTGGTTCTTCGTCAATGATCTGCACCGTACCGGCAGGGGCGAACTGTGCCAGCAGCACGGTGGCGGCGCCCAGCGGGAACAGCAATAGCAGCAGGTTTTCCACCGGAATCCGCGAGCAGGCCAGCAGGGTCAGGGCGATGACCGCCGCGGCGATCAGGCTGGCGGCGCTGAAAAAGTCCAGGGCCAGGCCGATCGGTGTCAGCAGATAGGTGATCAGGCTGACGCTGTGGGCCAGCACGGCCAGCACACCGAGCGTGACCAGCAGGCGCTTGTTCGCCTTGGCGCCGGTGGCCAGACGAGTGCCCTGATAGAGGGTCGCAGCGGCATACAAGCAGGCGGCGGCGAGGGAGGTAAGCAAACTGGGTGACAAGGGGAGCATAAATCCTGTTAGGCAAGCCCGAAAGGCGCTGAGTTTGGCATAGAACCCCCACAGCACGAAAGACCATGCAACCTGACGGCGAGGTGTCCGCCAGACGCAGTCTTCGCTATAATCCGCGACCTGCCCACGCCGCAGGCTCGCCGAGCACATGTTTATTCCGGTCTGGGCCGCCATTATCCCGGTCTACACAGGGCCTGAAAGGATCGCGCAATGTTTGAAAACTTAACCGACCGTCTCTCGCAGACGCTGCGCCATGTCACCGGCAAGGCCAAGCTGACCGAAGACAACATCAAAGACACCCTGCGCGAAGTGCGCATGGCGTTGCTCGAAGCCGACGTCGCCTTGCCGGTGGTCAAAGACTTCGTCAACTCGGTCAAGGAACGCGCTGTTGGCACCGAGGTGTCGCGCAGCCTGACGCCGGGCCAGGCCTTCGTGAAAATCGTCCAGGCCGAACTCGAAAGCCTGATGGGCGCGGCCAACGAAGACTTGAACCTGAGCGCCGTTCCTCCTGCCGTCGTGTTGATGGCAGGTTTGCAGGGGGCGGGTAAAACCACCACCGCCGGCAAACTCGCGCGCTTCCTTAAAGAGCGCAAGAAGAAGTCGGTCATGGTCGTGTCCGCGGACGTTTACCGTCCGGCGGCGATCAAGCAGCTTGAAATGCTCGCGGGTGAAGTTGGCGTTACCTTCTTCCCGTCCGACCTGAGCCAGAAGCCGGTCGACATCGCGCAAGCAGCTATTAAAGAAGCAAAACTGAAATTCATCGACGTGGTCATCGTCGATACCGCCGGTCGTCTGCACATCGACGAAGAGATGATGGGCGAGATCAAGGCGCTGCACGCCGCGATCAATCCGGTTGAAACCCTGTTCGTGGTCGATGCCATGACCGGCCAGGACGCGGCCAACACGGCCAAGGCCTTCGGCGATGCGCTGCCGCTGACCGGTGTGATCCTGACCAAGGTCGACGGCGATGCCCGTGGCGGTGCCGCGCTGTCGGTACGTGCCATCACTGGCAAGCCGATCAAGTTCATCGGTATGGGCGAGAAGAGCGAAGCGCTCGAGCCGTTCCACCCTGAGCGTATTGCTTCGCGCATCCTCGGCATGGGCGACGTGCTCAGCCTGATCGAGCAGGCCGAACAGACCCTCGACAAAGACAAGGCCGATAAACTGGCCAAGAAGCTGAAGAAGGGCAAGGGCTTCGATCTCGAAGACTTCCGCGATCAGCTGCAACAGATGAAGAACATGGGCGGCCTCGGCGGCCTCATGGACAAACTGCCGAACATCGGCGGTGTGAATCTGGCGCAAATGGGCAACGCCCAGGGCGCGGCAGAAAAGCAGTTCAAGCAGATGGAAGCCATCATCAACTCCATGACCCCGGCCGAGCGCCGCGACCCTGAGCTGATCAGCGGTTCGCGCAAGCGCCGGATCGCCATGGGTTCCGGCACTCAGGTGCAGGACATCGGTCGCTTGATCAAGCAGCACAAGCAGATGCAGAAGATGATGAAGAAGTTCTCCGCGAAAGGCGGAATGGCCAAAATGATGCGCGGCATGGGCGGTATGTTGCCCGGCGGCGGCATGCCGAAAATGTAAAGAATTCACGCAAGGGCTTGCCCTTGCATCTCCCACAAGGAAGTGGGATCTCCAGCAAACCCGCACTTGGCGGGAGCTGACTGGCCGTTTTCAACGACGGCTCTATAGCAAATCTGCATGGCGACCGATAGGCCGCCGGAAAAAGACATTTGCAAAAGTCCGGATATTCCTTAGAATATGCGGCCTTTCGGGCACCTATGCCCGCTGTGCCTTTAGATTTGCAGCACCGACTACAGGAACGATGTTCACATGCTAACAATCCGTCTTGCCCTTGGCGGCTCCAAAAAGCGCCCGTTTTACCACTTGACCGTAACCGACAGCCGCAACCCGCGCGACGGTTCGCACAAGGAACAGGTTGGTTTCTTCAACCCTGTTGCTCGTGGTCAAGAAGTTCGTCTGTCCGTGAACCAAGAGCGCGTAGCCTACTGGCTGAGCGTTGGTGCACAACCTTCTGAGCGCGTTGCTCAGTTGTTGAAGGAATCTGCTAAGGCTGCGGCCTGAGCAATATGAACGCGACGCCAGCTGTTGCCGATGATTTGATCGTTATTGGCAAAATTTATTCTGTTCATGGCGTTCGCGGCGAAGTGAAGGTGTATTCCTTTACTGATCCGACTGAAAACCTGTTGCAGTACAAAACCTGGACGCTCAAGCGCGAAGGCAATGTGAAGCAGGTCGAGCTGGTCAGCGGACGTGGGAACGACAAGTTCCTGGTCGCAAAGCTCAAGGGTCTTGATGATCGTGAAGAAGCACGTCTTCTGGCTGGTTATGAGATCTGCGTGCCGCGCAACCTGTTCCCTGAATTGAACGACGGCGAGTACTACTGGTACCAGCTGGAAGGTTTGAAGGTTATTGATCAACTCGGGCAATTGCTCGGGAAAATCGATCATCTTCTGGAAACCGGCGCCAATGATGTAATGGTGGTCAAGCCTTGCGCTGGCAGCCTGGATGATCGCGAGCGCCTGTTGCCCTATACGGAGCAATGCGTGTTGGCTGTCGACCTTGCCGCAGGCGAGATGAAGGTGGAATGGGATGCGGACTTCTAAACGTGGCTAACCTGCGCGTAGAAGTGATCAGTTTGTTTCCCGAGATGTTCTCCGCCATCAGCGAGTACGGCATCACCAGTCGGGCGGTGAAACAGGGGTTGCTACAGCTCACCTGTTGGAATCCGCGAGACTACACGACGGATCGACATCACACTGTGGATGATCGCCCATTTGGCGGTGGTCCGGGCATGGTGATGAAGATCAAGCCCCTGGAAGATGCTCTGGTTCAGGCCAAGGCAGCAGCCGGGGAGGCGGCGAAGGTAATTTACCTGTCCCCCCAAGGCCGTCAACTGACTCAGTCGGCGGTACGCGAGTTGGCGAATCTGGATGCATTGATCCTGATTGCCGGCCGCTATGAAGGCATTGACGAGCGTTTTATTGATGCTCATGTCGATGAAGAGTGGTCGATTGGCGACTATGTACTGTCTGGTGGCGAGCTGCCGGCGATGGTCCTGATCGATGCGGTTACACGACTGCTGCCTGGAGCTTTAGGGCATGCGGACTCCGCCGAGGAAGATTCCTTTACGGATGGTTTGCTGGATTGCCCGCACTACACCCGACCGGAGGTGTATGCGGATCAGCGTGTTCCCGACGTATTGCTAAGTGGCAATCACGCGCACATCCGGCGTTGGCGTTTACAGCAGTCCCTTGGTAGGACCTTTGAACGACGCGCCGATCTTCTGGAAAGCCGCTCGCTTTCTGGAGAAGAGAAGAAGCTGCTCGAGGAATACATCCGCGAGCGGGACGATAGTTAACAACGTATCGATGGTAGATCCGACGATTTACCTTAGGAGCACAGCATGACTAACAAAATCATCCTTGCACTCGAAGCAGAGCAGATGACCAAAGAGATCCCTACCTTTGCCCCGGGCGACACCATTGTCGTTCAGGTGAAAGTGAAGGAAGGCGATCGTTCGCGTCTGCAAGCGTTCGAAGGCGTAGTTATCGCCAAGCGTAACCGCGGCGTAAACAGTGCTTTCACCGTTCGTAAAATCTCCAACGGTGTTGGCGTAGAGCGTACTTTCCAGACCTACAGCCCGCAAATCGACAGCATGGCCGTTAAGCGTCGCGGTGACGTACGTAAAGCCAAGCTGTACTACCTGCGTGACCTGTCCGGTAAAGCAGCTCGCATCAAGGAAAAACTGGCTTAAGTCCAGCTTCCGATGCCGAATCGCCAGCCTGTTCAGGTTGGCGATTCAAGAAAATGCCTCGTATCGAAAGATGCGGGGCATTTTTCGTTATGGATGCATATAAAAGGCGGTCGCTCAATGCCGGCCGGCCAGGCGCAATCCATGTGGGAGCAGGCCCGATCCCGCGTGGATTGTGCGACGTTGGGGGATATTTTCTGCGCAAAAAAAAACGCCCCGAACAAGTCGGGGCGTTTTCTTGAGGTGCTTTTGGGTTTAGCGCTTCAGCGAAGCTGGCAGGTGCGGCTGGATCGCCGTCAGTACTGCCTTGAAGCACTTGGTGTTGCCGGCGACGATGTGGCCTTTCTCAAGGAAATCGTGACCGCCGGTGAAGTCGCTCACCAAGCCGCCAGCTTCCTGGATCAGCAGGGCGCCTGCAGCCATGTCCCACTCGGACAGGCCCGATTCCCAGAATGCATCGAAACGGCCGGCAGCCACGTAGGCCAGGTCCAGGCTCGCTGCACCAGCGCGGCGGATGCCGGCGGTCTGGCCAACCAGGGCGCGGAACATGCCCAGGTAGTTGTCGAGGTTGTCCATCTGCTCGTCGCGGAACGGGAAGCCGGTACCCAGCAGGGCGCCGTCCAGGCTGGTGCGGCCGCTGACGCGCAGGCGACGACCGTTCAGTTGGGTGCCGCGACCACGGCTGGCGGTGAATTCTTCCTGGCGAACCGGGTCCAGAACAACAGCGTGCTCCAGGCGACCGCGGTATTTGCAGGCAATGCTGACAGCGAAGTGAGGAATGCCGCGCAGGAAGTTGGTGGTGCCGTCCAGCGGATCGATGATCCACAGGTACTCTTCGCCTTCGATGCCGTTACCGGCGTGCATGCCGGTTTCTTCACCCATGATCGAGTGATTAGGGTAAGCCTTGCGCAGCGCATCGATGATTTTCTGTTCGGCGGCGCGATCCACCTCGGATACGTAATCCTTGGCGTCTTTTTCGTCGACCTTGATGGTATCCAGGCGCTCGATGGAGCGGAAAATCAATTCACTGGCGCTGCGGGCGGCGCGCAGCGCGATATTCAGCATGGGCTGCATGGATGTGTCACCTAAGGTTGTTAAAGAAAGCCGGGCATTCTATCAGAAAGTTTCTACAGGTGAAGGTCGGTGTTCGCTTTCATGGCTTAACGGTGTGTCCCGCCTCGTAAATACGTTCATATTTTGACGAGTGGTCTATGTTGGCGGGCAAGGCGCCGCGCTGACTCATAGCTTGTTGTGGGCGGAGGTGGCAACGCAGCATGCCAACATTGAGTGCCATCAAAAGTGAGCAGTTATTTTTGAGGCAGGACACCCTGATGAACTGTAAGATTCTGCTCCCTATTAAAGTGTTCGAGAGCGCCTCCCTTGCTGCAAAACATTCGTGTCGTCCTGGTCAATACCAGTCACCCCGGAAATATCGGCGGGGCTGCGCGTGCCATGAAGAACATGGGCCTGTCGCGGCTGGTGCTGGTCGAACCGCGGCTGTTCCCGCATCACGAGGCCGATGCGCGTGCGTCCGGCGCCGGTGACATCCTTGAAAATGCTCAGGTCGTCGCCACTCTGGAAGATGCCTTGGTCGGCTGCAATCTGGTACTGGGTACCAGTGCTCGCGATCGTCGCATTCCGTGGCCGTTGCTCGATCCCCGCGAATGCGGTGTGAAGGTGGTCGAGGAGGCGGGGCAGGGTGCCGAGATCGCATTGGTGTTTGGTCGTGAAGATTCCGGCCTGACCAATGAAGAGTTGCAGCGATGTCATTATCACGTGCACATCCCATCAGACCCTGAGTTCAGTTCGCTGAACCTTGGGGCGGCGGTGCAGGTGTTGAGCTATGAAGTGCGTATGTCCTGGTTGGCGGCAGCGGGTCAGCCGAGCAAGGTCGAGAAGGATGAAGTGGCGTCCACCAAAAGTGGTGAGCTGGCGACCATGGATGAGCTGGAGCGATTCTATGAGCACCTGGAGCAAACGCTGGTGGCCATCGAATTCCTCGACCCGGAAAAACCACGGCACTTGATGGCGCGTCTGCGTCGGTTATACGGACGCAGCTCGGTCAGCCGGGCGGAAATGAATATATTGCGTGGCATCCTCACGGAAACCCAGAAAGCGGCCCGTGGCGAGCTTCTAAAGCGGAAGGATTAATGATGTTCGAGCGTTTGCGTGAAGATATCCAAAGTGTTTTCCATCGTGACCCGGCGGCGCGTAATGCTTTTGAGGTTCTGACGTGCTACCCGGGCATGCATGCCATCTGGATCCATCGTTTGTCGTCAGCGTTGTGGGGTATGGGCTGGAAATGGCTGGCGCGCCTGGTGTCGAACTTCGGTCGCTGGTTGACCGGGATTGAGATCCATCCGGGCGCCAAGGTCGGTCGTCGCTTCTTTATCGACCATGGCATGGGCATCGTTATCGGTGAGACTGCCGAGATCGGCAACGACGTCACTTTGTATCAAGGAGTGACCCTCGGCGGCACCAGCTGGAACAAGGGCAAGCGTCACCCGACTCTGGAAGACGGCGTGGTGGTCGGGGCGGGCGCCAAGGTGCTCGGCCCGTTCACTGTTGGTGCCGGGGCCAAGGTGGGTTCCAATGCCGTGGTCACCAAGGCGGTTCCGCCTGGGGCGACAGTGGTGGGGATTCCGGGTCGGATCATCGTCAAGTCCGACGACGAGCAGGATGCCAAGCGCAAGGCCATGGCCGAGAAGATTGGTTTCGATGCCTACGGTGTTGGTGAAGACATGCCGGACCCGGTGGCTCGAGCCATTAACCAGTTGCTTGATCATTTGCAGGCAGTCGATGGTCGACTTGAAGGAATGTGCGGGGCGCTGAAGGACCTGGGTAGCAATTACTGTGCGAAAGACCTGCCTGAACTGCGCGAAGAAGACTTTGCATGTGTGAAGGACAAGGATCAGAGCCAGGCCAGCTAGACCAAGTTGGCTTCATCGCGGGCAAGCCCGCTCCCACAGGGTTTGTGTATGCCCTTGATGGTGTGCATGGCGTAAATCCATGTGGGAGCGGGCTTGCCCGCGATGAACGATAACTCGGTACTGCTGGCTGTTAAGGGCCAGCCTTTGTTATGATGCGCGCGCTCTTTTGCGGGTAAACCTGACTAAAGTACTAGGTCTTATAGTTGACTTAAATACTCGGGAATTGCATACTCGCCCCATTCCGAACTCCGTGGTAATTGTCCATGCGACTGACTACAAAAGGCCGATACGCCGTGACCGCCATGCTTGACCTGGCGTTGCACGCGCAGCACGGGCCGGTGTCCCTGGCCGATATCTCCGAGCGCCAAGGCATCTCCCTGTCCTACCTCGAGCAGCTTTTTGCCAAATTGCGCCGCAGCAATCTGGTTTCCAGTGTTCGCGGTCCAGGCGGTGGTTACCAGCTGTCCCGCGACATGCAGGGCATTCAGGTCGCCCAGGTGATCGATGCGGTCAACGAATCGGTCGATGCAACCAAATGCCAGGGCCAAGGTGATTGCCATCAAGGCGACACCTGCTTGACCCACCACTTGTGGTGCGATCTGAGCCTGCAGATTCACGAATTTCTGAGCGGTATCAGCTTGGCTGACCTTGTAACTCGCCGTGAGGTGCAGGAAGTAGCCCAGCGTCAGGACCAGCGTCGTTGCAACAGCAAGGCGCCACGCCTGGACAAGATTGAAGCGTCCGCCGTCGAATGACAGCCAAAGAGCTAGCGGCACGCCAGCCAGCCTGATTTAGGAGATAGTCCATGAAATTGCCGATTTACCTTGATTACTCTGCGACGACCCCGGTTGATCCACGTGTCGCGCAAAAGATGAGTGAATGCCTGCTGGTCGACGGAAACTTCGGTAACCCGGCGTCCCGTTCCCACGTGTTCGGCTGGAAAGCTGAAGAGTCCGTCGAGAACGCTCGTCGTCAGGTCGCTGACCTGGTTAACGCCGACCCGCGTGAAATCGTCTGGACCTCCGGTGCCACCGAGTCCGACAACCTGGCAATCAAGGGTGCGGCGCATTTCTACTCCACCAAGGGCAAGCACCTGATCACCACCAAGATTGAGCACAAGGCTGTCCTCGACACCATGCGCCAACTGGAGCGTGAAGGTTTCGAAGTGACCTACCTCGACCCTCGCGAAGATGGTCTGGTCACGCCAGAGATGGTCGAAGCTGCCCTGCGTGACGACACCATCCTTGTGTCGATCATGCACGTGAACAACGAAATCGGCACCGTCAACGACATCGCAGCCATCGGCGAACTGACCCGCTCCAAGGGGATCCTGTTCCACGTCGACGCCGCTCAGTCCACCGGCAAGGTCGAGATCGACCTGTCGAAACTGAAAGTCGATATGATGTCGTTCTCTGCCCACAAAACCTATGGCCCTAAAGGCATCGGCGCGCTGTACGTCAGCCGCAAGCCGCGTGTTCGCATCGAAGCGACCATGCATGGCGGCGGTCATGAACGTGGCATGCGCTCCGGTACCCTGGCGACCCACCAGATCGTGGGCATGGGTGAAGCTTTCCGCGTAGCCAAGGAAGACATGGCTGCCGAGAACGTACGCATCAAAGCCTTGAGCGACCGTTTCTTCAAGCAGGTCGAAGGTCTGGAAGAGCTGTACGTCAATGGCAGCATGACCGCCCGCGTACCGCACAACCTGAACCTGAGCTTCAACTACGTTGAAGGCGAGTCGCTGATCATGGCGCTCAAGGATCTGGCGGTTTCGTCCGGTTCGGCCTGCACCTCGGCATCGCTTGAGCCTTCGTACGTATTGCGCGCCCTGGGCCGCAACGACGAACTGGCACACAGCTCGATTCGCTTCACCTTCGGCCGTTTCACCACCGAAGAAGAAATCGACTACGCCGCGCAGAAAGTCTGCGAGGCCGTTACCAAGCTGCGTACTCTCTCGCCGCTGTGGGACATGTACAAAGATGGCGTCGACATTTCGAAAATCGAGTGGGCGGCGCACTGATATTCAAGTCGCCGCAACCGGGCCTTGCGAATCCACGATTGGCAGGGCTTCAAGAGCGACTCCTGATGAGTGAGGATTAAGAATCATGGCTTACAGCGAAAAGGTCATCGACCACTACGAGAACCCGCGCAACGTCGGCAAGATGGACGCGGAAGATCCTGATGTCGGCACCGGCATGGTCGGCGCTCCGGCGTGCGGCGACGTGATGCGCCTGCAGATCAAGGTCAACGAACAAGGCATCATCGAAGACGCCAAGTTCAAGACTTACGGTTGCGGTTCGGCGATCGCCTCCAGCTCCCTGGCGACCGAGTGGATGAAAGGCAAGACTCTGGATGAAGCAGAGACCATCAAGAACACTCAGCTGGCCGAAGAACTGGCTCTGCCGCCAGTAAAAATTCACTGCTCCGTACTTGCTGAAGACGCTATCAAAGCGGCCGTTCGCGACTACAAGCAGAAGAAAGGCTTGATCTGACTTTCAAGATTTGGCGACGAGTAAGGAGTCACCGATGGCTATCAGCATGACAGAAGCGGCTGCTCAACACGTGCGACGCTCCCTCAACGGGCGCGGCAAAGGTGAAGGGATTCGTCTGGGTGTTCGCACCACAGGCTGTTCCGGCCTTGCCTACGTGCTGGAGTTTGTCGACGAGGTGGTGGCAGAGGATCAAGTGTTCGAAAGTCACGGCGAGAAAGTGATCATCGACCCGAAAAGCCTTGCCTACCTGGACGGCACCGAACTCGATTTCGTCAAGGAAGGGTTGAACGAAGGCTTCAAGTTCAACAACCCCAACGTGCGCGGTGAATGTGGCTGCGGCGAAAGCTTCAACATCTGAGGCTGCTTGTGGGAACTCCTTGTCATTTCGCTTTATTTGAACTGCAGCCGAGCTTCCGTCTGGATCTCGAGCAGTTGGCCACGCGCTACCGTGAGTTGGCGCGCGGTGTTCATCCGGACCGCTTTGCCGACGCTTCCGAGCGTGAGCAGCGGCTGGCGCTCGAGCAATCCGCGAGCCTCAACGAGGCCTACCAGACGCTCAAAAGCCCCCCCAAACGCGCGCGATATTTGCTCGCCATGGGCGGTCGCGAGCTGCCGCTGGAGGTCACGGTGCATGATCCGGAGTTTCTTCTGCAGCAGATGGAGTTGCGTGAAGAGCTCGAAGACCTGCAAGACAGCGCCGATCTGGCGGGTGTTGCAGTGTTCAAGCGTCGCCTGAAGACCGCGCAGGATGAGCTGAACGAAAGCTTCGCAGCCTGTTGGGATGATGCAGCGCAACGTGAACAGGCCGAACGCCTGATGCGGCGCATGCAGTTCCTCGACAAGCTCACCTACGAAGTGCGCCAGTTAGAAGAGCGCCTCGACGATTAACCCAGTGCCGCTCCGGTCGCACGCCTGATATACAGATAAGTCCTGATAACGATGGCCCTACTGCAGATCGCCGAACCCGGCCAAAGTCCTCAACCGCACCAGCGTCGTCTGGCTGTGGGGATCGACTTGGGCACTACCAATTCGCTGGTCGCTGCATTGCGCAGTGGTCTTTCCGAGCCTCTGGCCGACGCGCAAGGGCAGGTCATCCTGCCGTCTGCCGTGCGCTATCACGCCGATCGCGTCGAAGTCGGCGAATCGGCCAAACTGGCCGCCGCGTCCGATCCCTTGAACACGGTGCTGTCGGTCAAGCGCTTGATGGGTCGTGGTCTGTCCGACGTCAAGCAATTGGGCGATCAGCTGCCGTACCGTTTTGTCGACGGCGAGTCGCACATGCCGTTCATCGACACGGTGCAAGGCCCGAAAAGCCCGGTCGAAGTCTCCGCCGATATCCTCAAGGTACTGCGTCAGCGCGCTGAAGCGACCTTGGGTGGCGAATTGGTTGGCGCGGTGATTACCGTTCCGGCGTATTTCGATGATGCTCAGCGTCAAGCCACCAAGGATGCAGCCAAGCTGGCCGGTCTGAACGTGCTGCGTTTGCTCAATGAGCCAACCGCCGCCGCGGTCGCTTACGGTCTGGATCAGCACGCCGAAGGCCTGGTCGCGATTTATGACCTGGGCGGCGGTACTTTCGATATTTCGATTCTGCGCCTGACCGGCGGTGTGTTCGAAGTGCTGGCCACCGGCGGCGACAGCGCCCTGGGTGGCGATGACTTCGATCACGCCATTGCTGGCTGGATCATCGAGAGCGCTGGTCTGTCGGCCGATCTCGATCCGGGTACGCAGCGCAATCTGCTGCAAACCGCATGTGCGGCCAAAGAAGCCCTGACCAATTGCTCGTCCATCGAAGTCGCTTATGGCGACTGGAAGGCCGAGTTGACCCGTGAAGCCTTCAATGCGCTGATCGAGCCGATGGTTGCTCGCAGCCTGAAAGCCTGCCGCCGTGCTGTGCGTGATTCCGGCATCGAGCTGGAAGACGTTCACGCTGTGGTCATGGTCGGCGGCTCGACGCGCGTGCCTCGCGTCCGCGAAGCCGTTGCGCACGCCTTTGGTCGCGAACCGCTGACTGAAATCGATCCGGATCAAGTCGTCGCCATCGGTGCTGCGATCCAGGCCGATACCCTGGCCGGCAACAAGCGTGATGGCGGCGAACTGCTGTTGCTCGACGTGATTCCATTGTCCCTGGGGCTGGAAACCATGGGCGGCCTGATGGAGAAGGTGATTCCGCGCAACACCACCATCCCCGTCGCCCGGGCCCAGGACTTCACCACTTATAAAGATGGCCAGTCGGCCATGGCGATCCACGTCTTGCAGGGCGAGCGTGAGTTGATTAGCGACTGCCGCTCCCTGGCACGCTTCGAATTGCGCGGTATTCCGGCGATGGTGGCCGGTGCGGCGAAGATTCGCGTGACTTTCCAGGTCGACGCCGACGGTCTGCTCAGTGTCTCGGCCCGCGAATTGGGTTCGGGCGTCGAAGCCAGCATCCAGGTCAAACCGTCCTACGGCCTGACCGACGGCGAAATCGCCAAAATGCTCAAGGATTCGTTCCAGCACGCCAACGACGACAAAGTCGCCCGCGTATTGCGTGAGCAGCAGGTCGATGCCCAGCGCCTGATTGAGGCAGTGCAGGGCGCTCTGGAGGTTGACGGCGAACGCTTGCTCGACGCCGAAGAGCGCATGGTCATCGAATTGCAGATGCAGGAACTGACCGAATTGATGAAAGGCACCGATGGTTACGCTATCGAGCAGCAGACCAAGCGTCTGTCGCAAGTGACCGATGCCTTTGCTGCCCGCCGCCTGGACTCGACGGTGAAAGCCGCTCTGGCGGGGCGCAACCTGAATGAAATCGAGGATAACTGATGCCGCAGGTCATTTTTCTGCCACACGAGAAGTTCTGCCCGGAAGGCATGGTTGTAGAGGCTGAGCCCGGTATATCCATTCTCGAACTGGCCCACGAACACCATATCGAGATGGAAAGCGCCTGTGGCGGCGTCTGCGCCTGCACTACCTGCCATTGCATCATCCGCGAAGGTTTTGATTCGCTGGAAGAAGCGGATGAGCTGGAAGAAGACTTTCTTGATCGGGCCTGGGGTCTGGAAGCGCAATCGCGTCTAGGCTGTCAGGCGATCGTCGGAAATGAAGACCTGACCGTCGAAATTCCGAAATACTCGCTCAACCATGCAGCCGAAGCGCCGCACTGATTCAAGGAACCGACATGAGTCTGAAATGGGTTGATGTGCTTGAAATCGCGATCCAGCTGGCTGAAACCAAGCCAGATGTGGACCCGCGTTACGTGAACTTCGTCGATCTGCACAAATGGGTGCTGGCGTTGCCGGAGTTCAGTGATGATCCGACCCGCGGTGGCGAGAAGGTGCTTGAAGCCATTCAGGCCGCCTGGATCGAAGAAGCAGACTGAGTCTGCACCGTACGCAGTTAGGCAATACCAAAGAACCCGCGTATAATTCGCGGGTTTAATTTTTCGCAAATTACCGTTTCTGGAGTTACACCATGGCTGTTCAACGTACTTTCTCCATCATCAAGCCTGACGCTGTTGCAAAAAACGTTATCGGCGAGATCACCACTCGTTTCGAAAAAGCTGGCCTGCGCGTTGTAGCTTCGAAACTGAAGCAACTGTCCAAAGCTGAAGCTGAAGGCTTCTACGCTGAGCACAGCGCTCGTGGTTTCTTCGGCGACCTGGTTGCTTTCATGATCTCCGGTCCGGTTGTCGTTCAGGTTCTGGAAGGCGAAAACGCTATCGCTCTGAACCGTGAGCTGATGGGCGCTACCAACCCTAAAGAAGCTGCTGCCGGCACCATCCGCGCTGACTTCGCTGATTCCATCGACGCCAACGCTGTACACGGTTCGGACTCCGAAGCCGCTGCTGCTCGCGAAATCTCGTACTTCTTCGCAGCTACTGAAGTAACCACTCGCTAAGCATTGGCTTAAGAGTGAAGGTGAATCCATGACTACATCGACTGTAAAAACCAACCTGCTGGGTCTGACTCAACAGGAAATGGAAAAATTCTTCGACTCAATCGGGGAGAAGCGTTTCCGTGCCGGTCAGGTAATGAAATGGATTCACCACCTTGGCGTTGATGATTTCGACGCCATGACGAACGTCAGCAAGGCTTTGCGCGACAAGCTCAAGGTCATTGCTGAAGTCCGCGGCCCCGAAGTGGTCAGCGAGGATATTTCCACCGATGGCACCCGTAAGTGGGTGGTACGCGTGGCGTCCGGTAGCTGCGTCGAGACCGTGTACATTCCCCAGGGCAAACGCGGCACTCTGTGCGTTTCGTCCCAGGCAGGCTGTGCCCTGGATTGCAGTTTTTGCTCCACCGGCAAGCAAGGTTTCAACAGCAACCTCACCGCCGCCGAAGTGATCGGTCAGGTGTGGATTGCCAATAAATCGTTCGGCAGCATCCCGGCGACCGCTGACCGTGCCATCACCAACGTGGTGATGATGGGCATGGGCGAGCCGCTGCTGAACTTCGATAACGTCGTGGCCGCCATGCATCTGATGATGGATGACCTGGGCTACGGGATCTCCAAGCGCCGCGTGACCCTGTCCACTTCGGGCGTGGTGCCGATGATCGATGAGCTGTCCAAGCACATCGACGTGTCCCTGGCGTTGTCGCTGCACGCACCAAACGACGCATTGCGTAACCAATTGGTGCCGATCAACAAGAAATATCCGCTTAAGATGCTGCTCGAGTCGTGCCAGCGCTATATGTCGTCCCTGGGCGAAAAGCGCGTGCTGACCATCGAGTACACCTTGCTCAAGGACATCAACGACAAGGTTGAACATGCCGTTGAGATGATCGAGTTGCTCAAGAACATTCCGTGCAAGATCAACCTGATTCCGTTCAACCCGTTCCCGCATTCCGGTTACGAGCGTCCGAGCAACAACGCGATTCGCCGTTTCCAGGATCAGCTTCACCATGCAGGCTTCAATGTCACCGTGCGCACCACCCGCGGTGAAGACATCGATGCCGCGTGTGGCCAATTGGTAGGGCAGGTGCTGGACCGCACCCGTCGCAGCGAACGTTATATCGCCGTGCGCGAGTTGAGCGCGGAAAACGATATCGCAACAAACGCCGCGAACAATAATTAAGAGAGGATCTCTATGTCCCTGCGCTTCGCGCTGCTTGTGCTGTTGGCCAGCCTCTGTGCTGGTTGTGTCCTGTCGGGCGACTTCAATCCGATGAAGACCAGCAAGGGCCGTGATGAAGCGCGTGCCGCCTACGTGCAGCTGGGCCTGGGGTATCTTCAGCAGGGCATGACCGAGCGTGCCAAAGTCCCGTTGAAGAAGGCTTTGGACCTGGATAGCTCGGATCCTGACGCCAACGCGGCTCTGGGGCTGGTGTTCCAGGCCGAGATGGAGCCGGAACTGGCCGATCAGCATTTTCGCAAAGCGCTGTCTTCTCGTCCCGCCGATGCGCGAATCCTGAATAACTACGGCAGTTTTCTTTTCGAAGAGAAACGTTACAAAGAGGCGTACGAACGCTTCGAACAGGCCGCCGCCGATACCCTGTATCCTGAGCGTTCACGGGTTTTCGAAAACCTGGGCATGACCGCTTCAAAGCTTGGCCAGCGTGATCTGGCCCGCCAGCAACTGGAAAAAGCCCTGCGTTTGAATCGCCAACAGCCACGTGCATTGCTGGAAATGGCTGAGTTGTCTTACGAAGACAGGCATTATGTGCCCGCGCGTGACTATTACGACCGTTTTAGCCTGCTCACCGAACAAAATGCACGTAGTCTGTTGCTCGGCGTTCGGCTGGCAAAAGTGTTCGAAGATCGCGACAAGGCCGCCAGTTTTGGCCTGCAATTAAAACGACTCTATCCCGGTACGCCGGAATATCAGCAATACCTGTCGGAGCAATGATGAAAGCGGCGCATCCCGAAGTTGTAGCAGCGAATCGCGTTAACCCCGGTGAGACTTTGCGCCAGGCCCGCGAAAGCAATGGCTGGTCGCTGGCCGAAGTGGCCCTCAAGCTCAACCTCACCGTCAATTCCCTGAGTAATCTGGAAGCCGGCGCTTTCGACAAGCTGCCTGGGCATACCTTTGCTCGCGGCTATATTCGCGCGTATGCCAAATTGCTCGGCATGGACCAAGCCGTTCTGGTCCAGCAGTTCGACCAATCCACCGGTACCGACTCCCAGGGCAGCAACGTCCACAGCCTGGGTCGTATCGAAGAGCCGGTTCGGGTTTCCCACACCATTTTGCGAATTGTCAGCCTGCTGTTGCTGCTCGCGGTGATTGGCGGTGGTTTTGTCTGGTGGCAGGATCAAACCTCATTGCGCACCAAGGACCTGGTTGGCCTGGCCCCCGAACACGTTGAAGTCGAAGGCGCCGACGGCACCACTCAGATCCATCCACTGGACGAGCCGGAAGATCAGGCCGTTGCACAAGGTCAGGCTGAAGGTGAAACGCCTCTTGCGCTGCCTCAGGCCGAGACTTCGATCGAGGAGCCAGTCAGCGCCGAAACGAGCGCAGCGGTTCCAGCGCCAGCGGCTCCAGCAGTAACGCCTGCGGCTGCGACCCACAGCACTGCTCCGGTTGTTGCGGCACCGGCGACACCAGCGACGCCTGCACCGGTTGTTCCAGCTGTTCCGGCCCCGGTTGTCACTGCTCCGATTGCTCCGACCGCCCCGGCTCCAGCAACTCCAGTGGCCGGCCAAGGCCAGGTTCAACTGCAATTCACCGCTGATTGCTGGACGCAAGTGACTGATGGCACCGGCAAGGTGCTGTTGAGTGGTCTCAAGCGTAAAGGCGAAAATGTTACTGTCAGCGGCAAGCCACCTTTTTCCGTACGTCTGGGCTTCGCCCGTGGCGCGCAGGTCAGCTACAACGGGCAGGTGGTTGATGTCGCTCCGTTCACCAGTGGCGAGACTGCTCGCCTGAAGTTGGGTCAATAAGTCATGCACGGCGAATCTCCAATCAAACGTCGCGAATCCCGCAAGATCTGGGTCGGCAACGTGCCCGTGGGCGGCGATGCGCCTATCGCTGTGCAGAGCATGACCAACAGCGACACTAATGACGTGGCCGCCACCGTGGCCCAGATCAATCGTCTGGAAGCCGCTGGCGTCGATATCGTGCGGATTTCCGTGCCCGATATGGATGCCGCCGAAGCCTTCGGCAAGATCAAGCAGTTGGTCAAAGTGCCGTTGGTGGCCGATATCCACTTCGACTACAAGATCGCTTTGCGCGTAGCCGAACTGGGCGTCGATTGCCTGCGGATCAACCCGGGCAACATCGGTCGTGAAGACCGCGTGCGCGCGGTGGTCGATGCCGCCCGTGATCGCGGGATTCCGATCCGCATCGGCGTCAACGCCGGTTCCCTGGAAAAAGACCTGCAAAAGAAATATGGCGAGCCGACTCCCGCTGCGCTGGTCGAGTCCGCCTTGCGTCACGTTGAACACCTCGAGCGCCTGAATTTCCAGGACTTCAAGGTCAGCGTGAAAGCCTCCGACGTGTTCATGGCCGTTGAAGCCTACCGTTTGCTGGCCAAGGAAATCGTCCAGCCGTTGCACTTGGGCATCACTGAAGCCGGTGGTTTGCGCTCAGGCACGGTGAAATCCGCCGTGGGCCTCGGTATGCTGCTCGCCGAAGGGATTGGCGATACTATTCGCATCTCGTTGGCGGCCGACCCGGTCGAGGAAGTGAAAGTCGGCTACGACATTCTCAAATCCCTGCACCTGCGTTCCCGTGGCATCAATTTCATCGCCTGCCCGAGCTGCTCGCGGCAGAACTTCGATGTGGTCAAAACCATGAACGAGCTGGAAGGGCGCCTCGAAGACCTGCTGGTGCCGCTGGATGTCGCGGTGATCGGTTGCGTGGTCAACGGGCCGGGCGAAGCCAAGGAAGCCCATATCGGCTTGACCGGCGGTACGCCAAACCTGATTTACATCGACGGCAAGCCGGCGCAGAAACTGACTAATGACAATCTGGTGGATGAGCTTGAACGCTTGATCCGCCAGAAAGCGGCCGAAAAGGTCGAAGCTGACGCAGCAGTCATTGCGCGCGGCTAAGTCGAACGAATTTAAGGATTTAAAGTGAGCAAGTCTCTGCAAGCCATTCGTGGCATGAACGACATCCTGCCCGAACAGACTCCCCTGTGGCGTCATTTCGAGGGCACCGTCTCGCGTTTGCTGGATAACTACGGTTACAAGCAGATCCGCATGCCGATCGTCGAGTTCACCGAGCTGTTCAAACGCTCCATCGGTGAAGTGACCGACATCGTCGAAAAAGAGATGTACACCTTCGAAGACCGCAACGGCGATTCCCTGACCCTGCGCCCTGAAGGCACAGCGGCCTGCGTGCGTGCGGTGCTCGAGCACGGCATCACCGGCGGCGGCCAAGTGCAGAAACTCTGGTACATCGGCCCGATGTTCCGTCACGAACGTCCACAGAAAGGTCGTTATCGCCAGTTCCACCAGATCGGTTGCGAAGTCTTCAACCTCGACGGTCCGGACATCGACGCCGAGCTGATCGTGCTGACCTGGCGCCTGTGGGGCGAGCTGGGTATCCGCGATGCGGTCAAGCTCGAACTCAACAGCCTGGGCACCAGCGAGTCCCGTGGTCGTTATCGTGAAGCACTGGTCGAATACCTGTCCGCTCGCCTGGATCAACTGGACGAAGACAGCCAGCGCCGTCTGAAGACCAACCCGCTGCGGGTTCTGGATACCAAGAACCCCGACACTCAAGCGGCGTTGGCCGACGCGCCAAAGATGGCCGACTACCTCGACGAAGAATCCCGCGTGCACTTCGAGGGCCTCAAGACTCGTCTGGACGCCGCCGGCATTCCTTATGTAATCAACCCGAAGCTGGTTCGCGGGCTCGATTACTACAGCAAGACCGTTTTCGAATGGGTCACCGACAAGCTGGGCGCCCAGGGCACCGTGTGTGCCGGTGGTCGTTACGACGGTCTGGTGGAGCAGATGGGCGGCAAGCCGACCACGGGCGTTGGCTTCGCCATGGGCATCGAGCGTCTGGTGCTGCTGCTTGAAACCCTGGAGCAGATTCCCGAAGAAATCTCCCGTCAGGTCGATGTTTACCTCTGTGCCTTCGGTGAAGCCGCCGAGTTGGCCGGTCTGGCCCTGAGCGAGCGTGTTCGTGATCAATTGCCCAACCTGCGCCTGCAAGTCAATGCTGGCGCCGGCAGCTTCAAAAGCCAATTCAAGAAAGCCGACAAGAGCGGTGCGCTGTACGCATTGATCCTCGGTGACGACGAAATGGCCCAGCAAGTGGTAGGTTTCAAACCCCTGCGTGGCCAGGGCGAACAACAAAGCATTGCCTGGGATGCGCTTGCTGCACACCTGGCCACCTGCGTCGTGCAGGGTTGAAGCTGTCAAACAGCCGATTTAGCGATTAAGGAGTATTGGGGTGTCGAGTACCGAAGACGAACATCTGGCGGAGTTGAAGGACTGGTGGACACGCAACGGCAAGCCCCTGGTCACTGGCGGCCTGTTGGCGCTGGTCATCGTGTTCGGCTGGCAGGCCTTTCAGAAGTATCAGAGCAATCAGTCGCAAGGCGCCTCGATTCTCTATCAGCAATTGCTCGAAACCACGCTGACGCCTGATGGCAAGCCTGATGCTGCACGTGTTTCGGATCTGGCTGGCAAACTCAACAGCGAGTTCGGCGGCACCGCTTACGCGCAATATGGCAGCCTGTTCGTGGCGAAAGTTGCGGTCGACAGTGCCAAGCTCGACGACGCAGCCAGCGAGTTGAAAGCCATTGTCGCCAAACCGGCCAACCCGGCACTCGGCGAAATTGCTCGTCAGCGTCTGGCGCAGGTACTGGCCGCGCAGAACAAGGTCGATGAAGCCCTGAAACTGCTCGAAGGCGATGCCGACAAGGCTTTCCTGGCTACTCGCGAAGAACTCAAAGGCGACCTGCTGGTGCAGTTGGGTCGTACCGACGAAGCGAACACGGCGTATCAAAAAGCCAAGGCGGCACTGTCGGATGAAGCGGCGGTCGGTGGCCTACAAATCAAGCTGGATGACCTGGCCAAAGGGGATGCGTGACGTGATCCGTTGGAAACATGCAGCATTGCTGGCTCTGGCCATATTGGCCGCGGGTTGCAGCAGCAACAGCAAAAAAGAATTGCCACCGGCCGAGTTGACCGACTTCAAAGAAGAAGTGGTTCTGCAAAAGCAGTGGAGTCGTTCGATCGGTGACGGTCAGGGCGAAACCTACAACATGCTGGTTCCGGCGATCGATGGCGATACCATCTATGCCGCCGACGTCACCGGTGTGGTGATGGCGATGGATCGCAGCAATGGCGACGTCAAATGGAAGAAAGATCTCGAACTGCCTGTTTCCGGCGCCGTTGGCGTGGGTTACGGTCTGGTCATGATCGGCACGCTCAAGGGCGAAATCGTTGCCCTGGACGCCAGCAGCGGTGAAGAGAAATGGCGCGCTCGCGTGACCAGTGAAGTGCTCGCGCCGCCGGCCACCAACGGTGACGTTGTTGTGGTTCAGACCCAGGATGACCGTCTGATCGGTCTGGATGCCGCTACCGGCAACCAGCGCTGGTTGTACGACAGCACGCCAGCGGTTCTGACCCTGCGCGGCACCAGCGCACCGATCGTCACCAACCGCCTCGCGGTGGCTGGCCTGTCGACCGGTAAAGTGGTCGCTCTGGATGTTTCCAACGGCGTGCCGGTATGGGAACAACGCGTAGCGATTCCACAAGGTCGTTCGGAACTGGAGCGTGTGGTCGATATCGACGGTGGCTTGCTGCTGTCCGGCGGTACACTGTATGTCGCCAGCTATCAGGGTCGCGTTGCGGCACTGGACCTGGAAAGCGGTCGTCAACTCTGGCAGCGTGATGCTTCCAGCTATGCCGGCGTTGCCCAGGGTTTTGGCAGCGTCTACGTGAGCCTGTCCGCAGGCACCGTTGAAGGCGTCGACGAACGTTCTACCACTGCGTTGTGGAGCAACGATTCGCTGGCCCGCCGTCAACTGTCGGCTCCGGAAGTGTTCTCCAGCTATGTTGCAGTCGGTGATATGGAAGGTTACCTGCACCTGCTGAGTCAGGTGGACGGTCGTTTCGTCGGCCGCGAGCGCATCGATAGCGACGGCCTGCGTGCCCGTCCGCTGGTGGTGGGTGACACGATTTATCTGTATGGCAACAGTGGCAAACTGGAAGCCCTGACCATTAAGTAAAGACTATGCTTGGGGTTTAACCCCCAAGCGGCCCCGTTCTGCGGGGCTCGCAGTGCTTACAGGCGCTGCCCCGAGCACCAGCCGCTGCCTCGCAGCGGCTTTTGTATTTTCTGAAATAACGAAGTGGAGAGCCGCATGGTTCCCGTAATCGCCCTGGTGGGCCGACCGAACGTCGGCAAGTCCACCTTGTTCAACCGCCTGACTAGGACTCGCGACGCCATCGTCGGCGACTTGTCCGGTCTGACCCGTGATCGCCAGTACGGTGAGGCCAAGTGGCAAGGGCGTTCCTACATTCTGGTCGACACTGGCGGTATCTCCGGTGACGAGCACGGTATGGACGAAAAAATGGCCGAGCAGTCGCTGCTGGCCATTGAAGAAGCGGATGTCGTTCTATTCCTGGTAGATGCCAAGGCCGGTTTCACCGCGGCCGACCAGATGATCGCCGAGCACTTGCGCAAGCGTAACAAGCGTTCTTACGTGGTTGCCAACAAGGTCGACAACATCGATCCTGAAATGGCCCGCGCCGAATTCGCCCCGTTGGGCATGGGCCACGCGATCCCGATCGCCGGTGCGCATGGTCGTGGCATCACCCAGATGCTGGAAATCGCCCTGAGCGACTTCCCAAAAGACGAAGAAGAACCGGAAGAAGGCGAAGAAGAGATCGTTGCCGAAGGCGAGGAAGCCAAGCGCATTCCTGGCCCAAGCGAAAAAGACGGTATCAAGATCGCCATCATCGGCCGCCCGAACGTCGGCAAGTCGACCCTGGTCAACCGCATGCTTGGTGAAGACCGAGTCATCGTTTATGACCAGCCCGGCACCACCCGCGACAGCATCTACATCCCGTTCGAGCGTAACGACGAGAAGTACACGCTGATCGACACCGCTGGTGTGCGCAAGCGCGGCAAGATCCACGAAGAAGTCGAAAAATTCTCCGTGGTCAAAACCCTGCAAGCGATCAAAGACGCCAACGTGGTGATCTTCGTGATGGACGCCCGCGAAGGCGTGGTCGATCACGATCTCAACCTGCTGGGCTTCGCCATTGAGTCGGGTCGTGCGCTGGTGATCGCGATCAACAAGTGGGACGGCATGACGCCGAGCGAGCGCGACTTCGTGAAGGTCGAGCTGCAACGTCGGCTGTTCTTCGTTGACTACGCCGATATCCACTTCATCTCGGCCCTGCACGGCACTGGCGTAGGCAACCTCTACGCGTCGGTGCAGAACTCGTTCAAGTCCGCCGTGACCCGCTGGCCGACCAATCGCCTGACCCAGATCCTGGAAGATGCGGTCGGCGAGCACGCGCCACCGATGGTCAACAACCGCCGGATCAAGCTGCGTTACGCCCACTTGGGTGGTGCGAACCCGCCGATCATCGTGATCCACGGTAACCAGATCGAGAAGGTGCCGAAGTCTTACGTTCGTTACCTGGAAAACACTTACCGTCGTGTTCTGAAGCTGGTCGGTACGCCGATCCGCATCGAGTTCAAGGGCGGTGAGAACCCGTACGAAGGCAACAAGAACTCGCTCACCGACCGTCAGGTCAACAAGAAGCGTCGCATGATGTCGCACCACAAAAAGGCCGACAAGAAGCGCCGCGACAAGCGCTGATTCACTACCTCACTCTTTTTTGTGAGGGGCTTGTCGTGGCGAGGGAGCTTGCTCCCGCTCGGCTGCGCAGCAGTCGCAAGTCAGCCGATGCGTTCTGCCTGAACGACTTCGGTTGCAGATATTGGGGCCGCTTCGCGGTCCAGCGGGAGCAAGCTCCCTCGCCACAGGTATTGCGGTGAATGTATTAGAAGAAGGGCGCCGGTTGGCGCCCTTTTTTTATGGGCGCCGTTTGGGCTATCCTCGGGCTCTCCCGTGCCGCCGTTAGAGCCGGGTGTAGCGCAGGGAATCACCGATGATCACCAGTAAGCTGCCGAATGTCGGCATCACCATCTTCACGCAGATGTCTCAGCTCGCGGCGCAAACCGGGGCGATCAATCTGTCTCAGGGGTTTCCCGATTTCGACGGCCCGCAGGCCCTGCGCGATGCAGTCGGTCGGCATATCGCCAGTGGCCACAACCAGTATTCGCCGATGACTGGCCTGCCAGTGTTGCGTCAGCAGATTGCGGCGAAGATTGCTCGCAGCTACGGCGCCCACGTCGATGCCGACCATGAAGTGACAGTCACGCCGGGTGCGACCCAAGCAATCTTCTATGCCATTCAGGCGGTTATCCGCAGCGGTGACGAAGTCATCGTGTTTGATCCGGCCTATGACAGTTATGAACCTTCGGTGGAGCTGGCCGGTGGCCGTTGCGTGCATGTGCAACTGGGCCTCAACGATTTCAGCGTCGACTTCCAGAAGCTTGCCGATGCGCTGAGCCCGCGTACGCGGATGATCATTCTTAACACCCCGCACAACCCCAGCGGCGCACTGATCAGCCGTGCCGAGCTGGATCAACTGGCGGCGTTGATCCGCGACCGCGATATCTACGTGATCAGCGACGAGGTCTACGAACACCTGGTGTTCGACGGTGTGCCTCACGTCAGCGTATTGGCCCACGAAGAACTCTATCAGCGCGCATTTGTGGTCAGTTCATTCGGCAAGACTTACCACGTCACTGGTTGGAAAACCGGTTACGTGGTGGCTCCTCCGGCCCTTACCGCGGAACTGCGCAAGGTTCACCAGTACGTCAGTTTCTGCGGCGTGACGCCGTTGCAATATGCCTTGGCCGATTACATGGCCGAACACCCGGAACACGTCGAAGAGTTGCCGGACTTCTATCAGGCCAAGCGCGATCTGTTCTGCGATCTGCTGACACCGTCGCGCTTCAGTTTCACCCGCGTGGCCGGTACTTACTTCCAGCTGGTCGATTACTCGCAGATTCGCCCGGACCTCAATGACGTCGAGATGGCGCTATGGATGACCCGCGAACATGGCGTCGCGAGCATCCCGATCTCGGTGTTCTACCAGACGCCACCCGAAGGCCAGCGCCTGGTGCGCCTGTGCTTTGCCAAGCGCGAGGAGACCCTGCGCGAAGCAGCGGCAAAACTATGCGTGATCTGAGTGCTCTGCCCAATCTGAATGTTGCGCTGATCCAGACCACCCTGGCCTGGCATGATCGTCAGGCCAATCTGCAGCATTTCGAGCCCTTGCTGGAACAGGCTCGCGGCGCAGACCTGATCATCCTGCCGGAGATGTTCACCACCGGTTTCTCCATGGAGTCGGAAACCCTCGCCGAGCCGGAAAATGGCCCCACCAGTAAGTGGTTGCGGGTTCAGGCGGCGAAACTGGATGCGGTGATCACCGGCAGCATCATCGTCCAGGTGGCTGACGGCAGTCATCGCAATCGTCTGTTGTGGGCGCGGCCGGACGGGGAGGTGTGGCACTACGACAAGCGCCACCTGTTTCGCATGGCGGGCGAGCACAACCATTTCACCCCGGGCGAGCGTCAAGTGCAGTTCGAATTGAAGGGCTGGCGAGTACGGCCGCTGATTTGCTACGACCTGCGTTTCCCGGTCTGGAGCCGCGATCCGCAAGATACCGATTTGCTGTTGTACACCGCCAATTGGCCGGGCGCCCGGCGTCAGCACTGGAACCGTTTGCTGCCGGCACGGGGGATCGAAAACCTCTGCTATGTGGCGGCGGTGAACCGCATCGGTACCGATGGCAAAGGCTTTGCGTATACCGGTGACAGTCAGGTCCTGGATTTTCAGGGTGAGACGTTGCTCAGCGCAGGCGATGCCGATGGGGTCTTCAAGGTTGTCTTGGACGCGGCGGAACTGGCGGCCTATCGCGCACGGTTTCCGGCGAATCTGGATGCGGATACCTTCGAGTTCACCTGAGATTTTCGCTGCCTGACAGGGCCTCATCGCGGGCAAGCCCGCTCCCACAGGGATCGGATGTACACATAAATTGTGTTCACCCCCTTCACTGTGGGAGCGGGCTTGCCCGCGATGAGGCCATAACAGACAACACAAAAACAGCAGGCAAACAAAAAGGCCCCAAGGTTCGCACCTTGGGGCCTTTTGCATTGCAGCGAAGGCTTACGCCGCTTTCGCTTCCGGCTGGCTCAGGGAGCGGTTCAGCGCGCTGAACAGGGCCTTGAAGCTGGCGGTGGTGATGTTTTCATCGATACCGACGCCGTGCACCGCACGCTCACCATTCACCCGCAGTTCAATGTAGGCCGCAGCCTTGGCATTGGTGCCCGCGCCGATGGCGTGCTCGTTGTAGTCCATGATTTCCACCGGAATCGGCAGGCCGGCCACCAGCGCTTCCAGAGCGCCGTTGCCCTTGCCACGCCAGTGCAGGTTGGTTTCGCCCTGACCTTTGCTGGAGACTTCCACTTCCACGGCGCTGTGACCGTTTTCTTCCTGCAAGCGATGGCTGACCAGCGCATACGGGGTGTTGGCCTGCAAGTACTCGCTGTGCAGCAATGCGTGGATCTGCTGGGCCGTCATCTCCAGGCCCAGACGATCGGTTTCACGCTGCACGACCTGGCTGAACTCGATCTGCATGCGGCGCGGCAAGTTGATGCCGTATTCCTGTTCCAGCAGGTAAGCGATACCGCCCTTGCCCGACTGGCTGTTGACGCGAATCACCGCCTCGTAGCTGCGGCCGATGTCGGCCGGGTCGATCGGCAGGTACGGCACTTCCCACAGGGCGTCCGGTTTCTGCTGGGAGAAGCCCTTGCGGATCGCATCCTGGTGGGAACCGGAGAACGCGGTGTGAACCAGGTCGCCGACATACGGGTGACGTGGGTGAACCTGGATCTGGTTGCATTCTTCGACGACTTTGCGCACGCCGTCGATATCGGAAAAGTCCAGTTCAGGGTGGATGCCCTGGGTGTAGAGGTTCAATGCCACGGTCACCAGGTCGACGTTGCCGGTGCGTTCGCCGTTGCCGAACAGGCAGCCTTCGACACGGTCGGCGCCGGCCATCAGGCCCAATTCGGTGGCGGCTACGCCAGTGCCACGGTCGTTGTGGGTGTGCAGGCTGATGATCACGCTGTCACGACGGTTGATGTGGCGGCCGAACCATTCGATCTGGTCGGCATAGATGTTCGGGGTGGCGCATTCGACGGTGGCAGGCAGGTTGAGGATCACCTTGTGCTCAGGCGTCGGGTTCCACACGTCGATGACCGCGTCGCAGACTTCCTTGGCGAACTCCAGTTCGGTGGCGCTGAAGGTTTCTGGCGAGTACTCGAAAGTCCACTCGGTTTCCGGCTGCTGGGCGGCGTATTTGACGAACAGCTTGGCGGCGTTCACGGCGATGGCCTTGATCCCGTCCTTGTCCTGGTTGAAAACAATGCGGCGGAAGGAAGGGGAGGTCGCGTTGTACAAGTGAACGATGGCTTTCTTGGCACCGCGCAGGGATTCGAAGGTACGTGCGATCAAGTCTTCACGGCCCTGGGTCAGCACCTGAATGGTGGTGTCGTCCGGGATGTGGCCGTCTTCGATCAGGGTACGCACGAAGTCGAAGTCGGTTTGCGAAGCGGCCGGGAACGAGGCTTCGATTTCTTTCACGCCGACTTGCACCAGGGTTTTCCAGAAACGCAGCTTCTTGACCGCGTCCATGGGCTCGATCAGCGACTGGTTGCCGTCACGAAGGTCCGAGCTGCACCAGATCGGCGCTGCGGTGATGGTCTTCGATGGCCAGGTGCGGTCCGGGATGTCGATGGTCGGGAACGCGCGGTATTTCGAAGACGGGTCTTTGAGCATGCTCATCGGGAAATCCTTGTTGTGTGGGCCGAAAAAAGGCGGCCTGCCGGTGGATCAAATGTTCTGGGGATAAAGCGTAAGACGAGGCACCGCGATTCAGCCTGGCAGTCGTGCACTGACGAGGCACAGGCTGCGGTGCTGGCGAAGCTGAATGAGGGTGTGAGAGGTTTTCATGCCTTCAACCCTAACCGCGGGGGTGAAGGATGGCAAGCAGTCGAAAAAAATTGAGAGGAATACTCGAAAAGTCGAGTTTATTGAGATTTTGTTGCGGTGAATGACGGAGATTGTATTGATGTTTGCGCGAGGTTTGAGCGATGCGCAATTGAAGGTTGGCGATTGCAGTTCGGTCGACGCAGCTATTCTTAAAGCCTCAACCAGGCGACCAGAAAGCAGGAGTTGGCAATGAACGAGTCGGATTGGAAGCTCTATAGCGCATTGCGTCCGGTAGCCCATGAGCGGATGTGTATCCGGATCATGGAGGAGGTCGAGCGTGTGGTGCTGGATAAAAGCCTGACGCCTTATGAACGTATTGAAGCCAGTGAAGAAAGGCTGAAGGCCGGTCAGCAGGAGCTGTATTGGGCGTTTGGCGTTTTCAGTCACTCACGCAATGAGGCGCCTGCTCATTTGCTGGGGCTGTGTACTCATGAGCTGATCACATCTGAAGAATTGGCTGGTTTTTCGGAGGAAACCCAGACCTGGATCAAAGAGCGTCTGGCGCACAGGGAGGTCCACGGGATTGAGGATCTTGAGGCGGAATAAGCGGCGCCTGTGACATTGCCTTCGCGGGCAAGCCTCGCTCCCACAGTATCTGTGTCGTTCACAGATTTTGTGTACGACACAGATACTGTGGGAGCGAGGCTTGCCCGCGAAGAGGCCATCAGCCTCACCGGCTATTTAAGGCTGAAACGCCCCAATAAAAATCGCCGGATCCACCCGCGCATCGTTCAGGCTGATGTTCCAGTGCATATGCGGCCCGGTCGCGCGCCCGGTGGAGCCTACTTTCCCGACCACGCCACCACGCGTCAATTGCTGCCCAACTTTCACATCGATCTTCGACATGTGGCAGAACATGCTGATAAAGCCCTGGCCGTGGTCGACAAACACCGTATTGCCGTTGAAGAAGTAGTTACCGATCAGAATCACCTTGCCGGCGGCCGGGGTTTTGATCGGCGTGCCGGCAGGCACCGCGAAGTCGAGGCCCGCGTGGGGATTGCGCTCTTCGCCATTGAAAAAGCGGCGCACGCCGAACTTGCTCGACAGCGGCCCGTTGACCGGTTTGTCCAGCAGCAGATTGCTCGGGGTGTTCGGGCTGAAGCTGCGGTAGGCCTGGATCTGCTCCGCCAGCTCACCCTCGATACGCTTGAGATTCTCCGGGTTCGGATTGACCTGCTGGGTATTTTTCAGGGTGATGTGCTGTTCCGGGTATTTCTTGCCGCCGACGGTGAAGTTCAGGTTGCGACCACCGCTGCTAAGCGACTGGCTGCCCGGTTTGACAGTCAGCGGCACGCCGACGATGGCCAGCCAGTTGTTCTGTTCCTTGACCACCAATACCGGTTTGCCTTGATATCTGGCTTTGGGGGCCTGGGCGGCGCTGCCCAGATCCACCACCGCCACGCCACCCGGCACCGGTTTGTTCAACAGGCGGGTGATGTAACTGTCGGCGTGGGCGTTGAAGGTCAGGCACAGCAACAGCAGCGGAGCTAAAAAACGCGGCATGGATCAATCCAGTAGAGAAAGGGTTACAGGCGTCAGGTGATTGTCTTCGACGCGCACTTGCAGCTCGCCTTCGCCCAGTTTGGCTTTCAGGCGCTGGCCGGTATGGGTCTGTGCGGCGCTACGAATCGCGTTGCCGCGCTCGTCCAGCAGAATGCTGTAGCCACGCGCGAGGGTCGCCAACGGGCTGACCACATGCAGCGTCTGCATCTGACTTTGCAGTTGCAGCCGGCGGGATTTAAGACCTTCGCGCATGGCCCGGGGCAGGCGTTCGGCGAGGCTGTCGAGGCGCTGGCGAAGCATCGCCAGTTGTCGCCCCGGATGTTGCCCGGCGAGGCGGGTTTCCAGACGGATCAAACGTTCGCGACGGGTATTGAGGCTGCGTTCGAAGGCGCGGCGCATACGCATGTCCAGATCATCCAGACGTTGTGCTTGCTGACGCAGTCGTTCGCCGGGATGACGCAGGCGCCGGGCCATGCCTTCCAGACGCAGCCGATCGCGCATCAAACGGTCGCGGATGCGCATCACCAGGCGCCGGTGCAGACTTTCGACGCGACGCACCAGATCACTGGAATCCGGCGCGAGCAGTTCGGCCGCGGCGGACGGTGTCGGGGCGCGGACGTCGGCGATGAAATCACTGATCGACACATCGGTTTCGTGGCCGACGGCGCTGACAATCGGCGTTACGCAGGCATCCACGGCGCGAGCCACGGCTTCTTCGTTGAAACACCAGAGGTCTTCCAGCGAGCCGCCACCACGGGCCAGGATCAACGCGTCGAAACCACGGGCGTCCGCCAGTTTCAGTGCGCGGACAATCTGCGCGGTGGCTTCGCGGCCTTGCACGGCGGTGGGGATCAGCGTCAGTTGGATCTGCGGCGCGCGGCGACGGAACACACTGATGATGTCGCGGATCACTGCGCCGGTGGGCGAGCTGATGATGCCGATGCGTTGCGGATGCGCCGGTAGCGGCACTTTGCGCTCGGCACTGAACAGGCCTTCGGCGCTGAGCTTTTCCTTCAACGCATCGAAGGCCAGACGCAGGGCGCCGTCACCGGCCGGTTCCACGGTGTCGAGAATCAGTTGGTAATCGCCACGGCCTTCAAACAGCGAAACCTTGCCGCGAACCTTGACCGCCAAGCCGTCCTTCAGCGCCTGGCGAACCCGCGCGGCGTTCTGCCGGAACAGCGCGCAACGCACTTGGGCGCCGCTGTCCTTGAGGGTGAAATACACATGGCCGGACGCCGGGCGGGCGAGGTTGGAGATTTCGCCTTCGACCCAGATGTTGCTGAACACGTCTTCGAGCAACACCCGCGCGCGGCCGTTGAGCTGGCTGACAGTCAGGACTTCCCGGTCCAGACCGAGTCTTGCAAAAGGATCTTTAATCATGGGGCGCATGATAAAGGCATTCGTCCATCGATCTCCATGAATCAACACAAATCCCCTGTGGGAGCGACCTGTGGCGAGGGGGCTTGATCTGGCCTAATAATTCCGGACGCCTCTTAAGGGCGATATGATTTCGCCAATTTGGAGGTTCCATGAAAGAAAGAAGAGTCTTTTCCCGCGAGTTCAAACATCGTGCAGCCAGCATGGTGATTGATGACGGTTGTTCGGTACAGGAAGTCTGCGCGTCGCTGGACATTAGCGCCACCGCGTTGCGGCGCTGGGTGGATCAGGTTCGCAAGGAACACAAGGGGCAACCGGTTCAAGGCACCAAGGCCATTACTGAGGATCAGCGCCAGATTCAGGATTTGAAAGCCAAGATCAAACGCATGGAAATGGAAGCCGAAATCTTAAAAAAGGCTACCGCTCTCTTGATGTCGGATCCCGATCGTTTTCGATGATCGCGGAGCTAAGAGAGTCATTCCCGACCGCCATCCTGTGTCGCGTTTTCGATGTGAAGCGCAGCAGCTTTTACGAATGGCTACAGCGTCTCTCGCGGCCTAAGATCGAGCGCGAAGAGCTCAAGGGGAAGGTGGTCGAACTGCACAGCGAAAGCCGGGAAGCCATGGGGTCCAGAACGATCAGCAAGCATCTGCAGGCCCAAAACATAGCGGTCGGAAGAAGCCTTGTTAAAGCCCTGATGAGGGAAGCCAACATTGTCAGCAAACAACGCCAGCCTCATCCATTCAGATCCAAAGGAGTTGAAGCATTTGTCGCGCCCAACCTGCTCAAGCGCAATTTCAAGCCGACCGCGGTCAATCAAGTCTGGTGTGGCGACGTTACAAGCTTGATGGTAGGCAAGCGCTGGGTTCATCTGGCCATCGTGATCGATTTGTTTGCTCGTCGGGTCATTGGTTGGGCATTTTCGCTGGTCAATGACGCCAACTTGGTGAGTAAAGCGCTACGCATGGCGACAGAGCTTCGAACCTGCCCACCTGGGTTGATGTTCCATTCGGATCAGGGCTGTCAGTACACCAGTCGCAAGTTTCAAGAAGAGCTGATGCGCCATGGCATTTTGCAGAGCATGAGTCATCGCGGGCAGTGTTGGGACAATGCTCCAACGGAACGCTTTTTCGGCACCCTGAAGTCAGAATGGGTCCCTCGCAACGGCTACAGCACGAGCGAGGAAGCACAAACCGATATGGTGCGTTTCTTCATGTACTACAACCGCACCAGGCTCCACAGCTACAACAACTACCTGTCGCCAATAGCTATGGAGCTAAAAGCGGCATAAACACCGTAACTGGTGTCCGGGATTACTTGACCAGATCAGCTAGCCCCCGTTTGAGTGCGTAGCACTCACAAGATCTTTGGTACATCAGAGATTTTGGGGCCGCTTCGCAGCCCAACGGGGGCTAGCCCCCTCGCCACAGTTCGCTCCCACAGTGGGTTGTGCAGGTTTTGATGAAGTGTTGAACCAGCATCGTGGGATTTTGCCGATAGGCGAGGGCGACGGTGCTGTGGCAATCGGGGTCGGCCAACGGGAGAAAGTGGATATCCGGTGGCGCGATGTCCTGCATTGATTCCGGTAACAGCGCGATGCCGAACCCGGCCTGGATCAATTGCAGTTGCGTGGTTTTGCGTGACACCACCCGAGCCGCCCTCGGAAAGAACCCCTGGCGCATGCACAACTCGGCGGACAAATAGCTCAGGCCGCCACGCTGTGGATGAGGGATGGAAATAAACGCTTCATTCTTCAACTGCGACAGATCGATGCCTTGCGCGGACTTATCCACAGCCAGCCGATGATTCGGCGGCACCGCCAGCAACAGACGCTCGCTGTACAGCGGAACAATCTGCACCCCTTCACGCTGACGCAATACTGGCAGGCGCAACAGGCCCACATCGAGGCGACCTTCGGCCAATTCTTCCAGTTGCGCCTCGGAGGACAGCTTGACGATGTCCATCAACACACCGGCGTGCCGATCCAGATAGACGCTGATGCCTCGCAGCAGCCGACCGCTCATGGGCACGGTGCTGGAATGACTCAGGCGCAACACGCCGAGTTGACCGGTGCCCACCTGAGTGGCCATCTCGCTGGCCTTGGTCAGTTCGTTCAGCAGGTTTCTCGCCCGAGGCAAAAAGGCCTCACCCGCCGCTGTCAGTCGGGGCTGGCGCGCGGTGCGTTCGAACAGCGGCGTTTGCAGCCGGGTTTCCATGTCCTTGATCTGTCGGCTCAAGGCTGATTGAGCAATAAACAGTCGTTCGGCTGCAGCGCTGAAGCTGCCGCTCTCGGCGATTTCCACGAAGTAGCGCAATTGACGGATTGAAAGCACGAGGCATGCCTTTTCGAGATGGGTGGTCGACATTGAAGATATTAGTCGCAACGCTCGGCGCTGGCTAAAGTCATCACAGGAATTAAAGGAAGCCGTGACGATGAGTGTGCTGGAGCTGTTAAACCAATGGCCGTGGGGTGCGGTGGATTGGCTGGTGATCGGGTTGGGCGTTGCCCTGGCCTACATCGTGTTCGGTATCGCCGGTTTTGGCACCGCGCTGGTGGCGGGGCCGATTCTGATCCTGTTCATGCCGCTGTCGAAAATCGTGCCGCTGCTGGTGTTGCTGGATTTCGTCGCGGCGTTCGGCAATCTGCTGCCCTCGCGACGGGATGTGGCGAGGCCCGAATTACTGCGACTGTTGCCGTGCATGGCGGTGGGCTGCACGTTGGGAGTGATATTTTTGCTGAACCTCAAATCCGATGTGTTGCTGCTGTTGATGGGGCTGTTTATCAGCGCCTATGCGATTTACAGCCTGTGGATTAAAACCCGTCCGGCGCAATTGTCTGCCGGGTGGGCAGTGCCGATGGGCACGGTGGGTGGGATGTTCGGGGCGCTGTTTGGCAGTGGCGGCTTTTTATATGCGATCTATTTGAATAGTCGATTGCCCAAGGATGCGGCCCGGGCAACCCAGAGTGCGCTGATCAGTTGCAGCACCGTGGTGCGTTTGAGCCTGTTTGCCATCGCCGGTGTGTATGCCGAGCTACCCTTGTTGGTATTGGCGCTGTGTTTGTTGCCAGCGATGGCGCTGGGATTGTGGATCGGCCGGCGGTTGACCATGAAACTGTCCCGCGAGGCATTCGTGCGGCTGGTGACCTGGTTGGTACTGGCCAGCGGGATTGCCTTGATCGGGCGCTATTTGAGTACTTGACCGGATTTCGTCAGGGATTAAGCTGCCGGCCGCCCTGGCGCTATCGCGGGCAAGCCCGCTCCCACAAGGATCTCAGGTGAGCACAAAGGTGTTTACGACCGAGATCGTGTGGGAGCGGGCTTGCCCGCGATGGCGTCAGGACGAACACCGCAGAACATCCATTTGACGCAGTAGGCTTGCACCATGAATTCCCAAAGCATCATCGTCCCGAAAATCTCCACCCTGCCGGTACACGAACCCCGGGCCCGGGCGGTCGTGCGTTGGCTGGTGCGCAAGAACATCATTAAAGAAGAACTGACCACCTGTGGCCGCACCGGCAATCGCATGGCCCACGCCATCGCCGACGGTGCCCGCGCCGTGGTCCTGTACCCTGATGCGCTGCCGTTCGGCGAGTCGATCAATGGCCTGGAAATCATCACCAAGCGCTGCATCTATACACCGGCCAAGGGGTTTCTCGAAGAAGCCGGCTGTGCCGAGTGCCGCAAGGAAATCGGCGAAGCGCTGTTCGAAAGCCTGGAAGAGTGGATGCCGGGGCGCACCGATAACTTCACGTGCCCTGAATGCGGGCATGAAGACGACATCAACGGGTTCCTGTTTTTGCAGGAATGCGGCTTTTCCAACCTGGGTTTCATTTTCAACAACTGGCTCGAGGCCGGGTTCAAGCAGAGCTTCATCGACGAATTTGCCGATTGGCTGGATCAACCTGTGAGCTGGGTCAAGGTCGAACTCTGATCGCGGACGCCTTTGTAGGAGCTGCCGCAGGCTGCGATCTTTTGATCTTGTTTTTGAAAATCAAAGTCAAAAGATCGCAGCCTTCGGCAGCTCCTACAGAGGCGTCGTTTTTCCGTATGTCAGTAATGCCAATAATAGACAGAGTTTTACATTGAACCCGAGGGGGTGTCTGACTATAATGGCGCGCTTCCATTTTCCCGCTCGGGAGCCCCCGCGATGCTGCGTATCAGCCAAGAAGCTCTGACATTCGACGACATTCTCCTAGTGCCCGGTTATTCCGAGGTTCTTCCTAACGAAGTCAGTCTCAAGACCCGCCTTACCCGTGGCATCGAGCTGAATATTCCACTGGTTTCTGCTGCCATGGACACCGTTACTGAAGCCCGTTTGGCAATTGCCATGGCTCAGGAAGGTGGCATCGGCATCATCCACAAGAACATGACCATCGAGCAGCAAGCTGCCGAAGTGCGTAAGGTCAAGCGGTACGAGGCCGGCGTGGTCAAGGACCCGATCACCATCGAGGCTGACGCCACGGTTCGTGAACTGTTCGAACTCACCCGCCTGCACAACATCTCCGGCGTTCCGGTACTGCACGATGGCGACCTGGTCGGCATCGTCACTTCCCGTGACGTGCGTTTCGAAAACCGTCTGGACGTCAGTGTCCGTGAAGTGATGACGCCTAAAGAGCGTCTGGTCACGGTCAAGGAAGGCGCCGACAAGAACGACGTCCGTGAGCTGTTGCACAAGCACCGTATAGAACGCGTGCTGATCGTCGACGACAAATTCGCCCTCAAAGGCATGATGACCGTCAACGACATCGAAAAAGCCAAGGCTTACCCGCTGGCCAGCAAGGACGATCAAGGTCGTCTGCGCGTTGGCGCTGCAGTCGGTACCGGTAAAGACACCGGTGACCGCGTAGCTGCCCTGGTCAATGCCGGTGTTGACGTGGTGGTGGTCGACACTGCTCACGGTCACTCCAAAGGTGTGATCGACCGCGTTCGCTGGGTCAAGCAGAACTTCCCTGAAGTGCAGGTCATCGGCGGCAACATCGCCACCGGCGCTGCCGCCAAGGCCCTGGCCGAAGCGGGCGCTGACGCAGTCAAGGTCGGTATCGGCCCTGGCTCGATCTGCACCACCCGCATCGTCGCCGGTGTCGGCGTCCCGCAAATCAGTGCCATCGCCAACGTCGCCGCTGCCCTTGAAGGCACAGGCGTTCCGTTGATCGCCGACGGCGGCATCCGTTTCTCCGGTGACCTGTCCAAGGCCATCGTTGCCGGTGCTTCCTGCGTGATGATGGGCTCGATGTTCGCCGGTACTGAAGAAGCGCCGGGCGAGATCGAACTGTTCCAGGGCCGTTCGTACAAGGCTTACCGCGGCATGGGTTCTCTGGGTGCAATGTCCCAGGCTCAAGGTTCCTCCGACCGTTACTTCCAGGACTCCTCGGCAGGCGCCGAGAAACTGGTTCCGGAAGGCATCGAAGGGCGTGTTCCGTACAAGGGCACCCTGAGCGCCATCATCCATCAACTGATGGGCGGCCTGCGTTCTTCCATGGGCTACACCGGTAGCGCCGATATCGAAGAAATGCGCACCAAGCCTGAGTTCGTGCGGATCACCGGCGCTGGCATGGCCGAGTCCCACGTTCACGACGTGCAAATCACCAAAGAAGCGCCAAACTACCGCGTAGGTTGAGGCTTCCAGCAATAAGTTAAGTAACCGGGGCTGTTTTCAGCCCCGAGTTGTTTCTGATTTTCTTCACCGAACTGCATAGACGAGACTGACCACATGGCCCTCGACATTCACGCCCACCGCATCCTGATCCTCGACTTCGGTTCCCAGTACACCCAGCTGATTGCCCGCCGCGTGCGTGAAATCGGCGTGTACTGCGAACTGCATCCGTTCGACATGGACGACGAAGCGATTCGCGAATTCGCTCCAAAAGGCGTCATTCTCGCCGGCGGCCCCGAGTCCGTGCACGTAGCGGACAGCCCGCGCTGCCCGCAAGCGGTGTTTGACCTGGGCGTACCGGTCTTCGGTATCTGCTACGGCATGCAGACCATGGCTGAACAGCTGGGTGGCAAGGTCGAAGGTTCCGAGCTGCGTGAGTTCGGTTATGCCCGCGTTGACGTGGTCGGCAAGAGCCGCCTGCTCGATGGCATCGAAGACCACATCGACGCTGACGGCCTGTTCGGCCTCGACGTGTGGATGAGCCACGGTGACAAGGTCACCAAGATGCCGGAAGACTTCCACATCCTGGCCAGCACCCCGAGCTGCCCGATTGCCGGCATGTTCAACGATGCTCGCGGCTACTACGGCGTGCAGTTCCACCCGGAAGTGACCCACACCAAGCAGGGCGGTCGCATCCTCTCGCGCTTCATCCTCGACATCTGCGGCTGCGAAGCCCTGTGGACGCCTTCGAAGATTGCTGAAGACGCCATCGCTCAGGTCCGCGCTCAGGTCGGCACCGACAACGTATTGCTCGGCTTGTCCGGCGGCGTTGACTCCTCGGTGGTTGCCGCGCTGCTGCACAAGGCTATCGGCGACCAGTTGACCTGCGTCTTCGTCGACAACGGCCTGCTGCGCCTGCACGAAGGCGAGCAAGTGATGGCCATGTTCGCCGAGAACATGGGCGTCAAAGTGATTCGCGCCAACGCCGAGGACCAGTTCCTCGACAATCTGGCAGGCGAAAGCGACCCAGAGAAGAAGCGCAAAATCATCGGCCGTACCTTCATCGACGTTTTCGATGCCCAGTCCAACAAACTGGATAACATCAAGTACCTCGCCCAAGGCACCATTTACCCGGACGTGATCGAGTCGGCTGGCGCCAAAAGCGGCAAGGCTCACGTGATCAAGTCGCACCACAACGTGGGTGGCCTGCCGGAAGAAATGAACCTCAAGCTGGTTGAACCCCTGCGCGAGCTGTTCAAGGACGAAGTTCGTCGACTGGGCCTGGAGCTCGGCCTGCCGTACGACATGGTCTACCGTCACCCGTTCCCGGGCCCGGGCCTGGGTGTGCGGATCCTCGGTGAAGTGAAGAAGGAATACGCCGACCTGCTGCGTCGCGCCGACCACATCTTCATCGAAGAGCTGCGCAAGGCCGACTGGTACCACAAGGTCAGCCAGGCATTCGTGGTGTTCCAGCCGGTGAAATCGGTGGGCGTGGTGGGCGATGGCCGTCGTTACGCCTGGGTCGTTGCCCTGCGTGCCGTGGAAACCATCGACTTCATGACCGCGCGTTGGGCTCACCTGCCTTACGAACTGCTGGAAACCGTCAGCGGCCGCATCATCAATGAAATCGAAGGCATCTCCCGCGTTACTTACGACGTGTCGAGCAAGCCGCCAGCGACGATTGAGTGGGAATAATCCCGGCTTTAGCTGATCGTCCGTAACAAATGAAAGGCCCCGTGAACGCGAGTTCACGGGGCCTTTTGCGTTTCAGCGCCGGGCTACATCCGAAAAGTAAAACTTGTCCAGGGTATGTCGCGATTCGGTGTACTCGAACTGCCTGCCATCCTGCAAAAACGTCTGGTTACTAACCACGATCACATGGCTTTGCCCGTCGAGGTCCAGGTGTTGCTGGTCGTCCTTGCTGCGGGGCACCGCTTCGATGGTGCGTTGGGCGTAGGCGATTTGCAGTTGCAGGGTTTGCTCGATGAAGGCGTAGATCGATTGTTCGGCGATATCGCGGGACAGGCCGGGAATCACGTCGCTGACGAAATGGTTGATGTCGAGGATCACCCGTTTGCCGTCGATTCGCCGCACGCGCTTGATCCGCGTGATCAGGCTGCCTTCTTCTGCCTTGATATGTTCGAGCAGCGGGCCTTCAAGGGGGATCTGAGTGAATTCGACCACCTCGGTGCTGACGTCGTTACCCAGTCGCGGGTAGGTTTCCTGGAAGCTGACGATGCCGCCGAGCTGAAATTCGATCGGGTTGGTCGACAGCACGAAGGTGCCTTTACCGTGGACTTTCTGGGCGAAACCGCGCTCCTGCAATTGCTCGATGGCTTTGCGCACGGTGCCGCGGCTGGCCTGATAGCTGTCCATCAGTTCGGTTTCGGAAGGCAGACGTGCGCCGCGTTCCAGACGTTCGGTCGTGATGCTGGCAAGCAGATCGCTGTAGATCTGGTTGTATTTACTCATGGGGATGGCTCTATGCCGCGCTGTGCTCAAGGTTTTGAACCTTAAGGGCAGGGTAGGGGTTTGTCCATGTGGCTTTAGGTTTCTTTGACTTCGGAGGTAGGAAATGTCGCCGCCTGTCGGGTTCATGGTAAACAAAATCAAACTCGTCTGTACGAGTTGTTGCAATAACTCGTACAGACGAGTACTTTTCGCTTCGGCATGCTGCCAATAACAAAAAACTACAGCGGACGAACAAGCATGAGCCATGACTATCCGAACATCGTCACTGAGCTGCTGCACAGCCTCGGTGGCAGCGACAACCTCGAGCAGGCTGCGCATTGCGTCACACGGCTGCGCCTGGCTCTCAAGGACCCGAAACTGGTCGATAGCGCCACGTTGAACCAGATCGATCTGGTCAAGGGTTCGTTCTTTACCGGTGGCCTGTTCCAGGTGGTCATCGGTCCCGGTGAAGTGGAAAAGGTCTACGCCGAGCTGCGCCGGCAAACCGGTCTCACCGCCTCGACCATCGCCGACGTCAAACAGAAAAGCGCCGACAAGATCAACCCGATGCAGCGATTGGTGCGGGTGTTTTCCGACGTGTTCATGCCGATCCTCCCGGCGCTGATCATTGCCGGCCTGTTGATGGGCATCAACAACCTGATCGGCGCCAAGGGCATGTTCATCGAGGGCAAGACCCTGCTGGACGCCTACCCCAAGCTTGACGGGCTCTGGAGCCTGATCAACCTGATGGCCAACACCTCGTTCGTGTTTCTTCCTGCACTGGTGGGCTGGTCGGCGGCCAAGCGCTTTGGCGGCAGCGAAATCCTCGGCATCGTGCTCGGCTTGATGCTGGTGCACCCGGATCTTCTCAACGCCTGGAACTACGGCAAAGCGGTGGCCGGGCTGGAGGGGCAGAGCCTGCCGTACTTCGACATCCTCGGTCTGTTTCAAATCGAGAAGGTCGGTTATCAGGGTCAAATCCTGCCGATCCTGATGGCGGCCTATGTGATGAGCGTCATCGAAAAGTGGCTGCGGGCGAGGGTGCCTAACGCGGTGCAATTGCTGGTGGTACCGATCACCACGATCGTCGTCACCGGTGTGCTGGCGCTGGCGGTGATTGGTCCGGTGACCCGCCATCTGGGGATTCTCATCACCGAAGGCGTGGTCACTCTGTTCGACCTGGCGCCCATGGTCGGCGGCGCGATTTTCGGCCTGCTCTACGCACCGCTGGTGATCACCGGCATGCACCACATGTTTCTTGCGGTCGACCTGCAACTGATCTCCACCCAGGGCGGCACTTTCATCTGGCCGATGATCGTCATGTCCAACCTTGCGCAGGGCAGCGCGGCACTGGCGGTGTTCTACATGACCCGTAGTGTGCGGGACAAAAGCATGGCCTCGACCTCGGCGATTTCTGCCTACTTCGGCATCACCGAACCGGCCATGTTCGGGGTCAATCTACGCTACAAATTTCCGTTCTATGCGGCCCTGATCGGCTCAGCGCTGGGCTGCATCTTCCTGTCGCTGAACAAGGTCCAGGCTTCGGCGATCGGTGTCGGCGGCTTGCCCGGTTTCATCTCGATCATTCCTCAATTCATTCCGATGTTCGTGGTCGGGATGGTGATTGCCATGGTCGTGCCGTTTGTTCTGACCTGCGGGTTGAGCATGAGGATTGTTCGGCCTGGGTATCGTGTTGCCTGACAGATCCTGTGGCGAGGGGGCTTGCCCCGTTGGGTCGCGCAGCGGCCCTGAAATCTGCAACGTCATTGCTTCAGGCACACCGCATTTGCAGGTTCTACGACTGCTGCGCAGCCGAACGGGGGCAAGCCCCCTCGCCACAAAAGAAATAGCCAGTACAAAACTTATCGAAGGAATCCCGCCATGCAAGACTGGCAACGTTCGGTGATCTACCAGATCTACCCGAAGAGTTTTCACAGCCACGCCGGCAACCCCACGGGGGATTTGCTCGGCGTCGTGGCCAAGCTCGATTACCTGCACTGGCTGGGTGTCGATTGTCTGTGGATCACGCCGTTCCTGCGTTCACCCCAGCGCGACAACGGTTACGACATCAGCGATTACTACGCCATTGATCCAAGCTACGGGACCATGGCTGACTGCGAGTTGCTGATCGCCGAAGCCGGTAAGCGCGAGATCAAGTTGATGCTCGACATCGTGGTCAATCACACCTCGATCGAGCACACCTGGTTCCAGCAGGCCCGCAGCAGCCTCGATAACCCTTACCGCGATTTCTACATCTGGCGCGATCAGCCGAACAACTGGGAATCCAAGTTCGGCGGTTCGGCCTGGGAATACGAGGCCCAGACCGGTCAGTATTACCTGCACTTGTTCGACCACACGCAGGCCGACCTGAACTGGGACAACCCCCAGGTGCGTGCCGAAGTCTTCAAGATGATGCGTTTCTGGCGCGATAAAGGTGTGGGCGGTTTCCGTCTGGACGTGATCAACCTGATTTCCAAACCGGCGGACTTCCCTGAGGACAACAGCGACGGTCGGCGCTTCTACACCGACGGCCCGAACGTCCACGACTACTTGCAGCAAATGCACCGCGAAGTGTTCGAAGGCCATGACCTGATCAACGTCGGCGAGATGTCATCCACCAGCCTGGAACACTGCATTCGCTACTCGCGACCAGAGTCGAAAGAGCTGTCGATGACCTTCAACTTTCATCACCTGAAGGTGGATTACCCGAACCTGCAAAAGTGGGTTCGCGCCGATTTCGACTTCCTCGCACTCAAGCGCATCCTGTCCGATTGGCAAACCGGGATGCAGGCCGGCGGCGGATGGAACGCGTTGTTCTGGTGTAACCACGACCAGCCGCGTGTGGTCTCGCGTTTTGGTCACGACGGCGAGCATCGGGTGGTGTCGGCGAAGATGCTCGGCACGGCGCTGCATTTCCTGCAGGGCACGCCGTTCGTGTACCAGGGTGAAGAGCTGGGCATGACCAATCCGGGGTTCGATCACATCGATCAGTACCGCGATGTCGAAACCCTGAACATCTTCCGGCTCAAGCGCGAAGCCGGTAGCAGCGACGTCGACAACATGGCGGCGATCATGCAGAAGTCCCGGGACAACGGTCGCACGCCGATGCACTGGAACGCCGAGCCGAACGCCGGTTTCAGCGCTGCCGAACCATGGATCGGGGTGCCGGCCAACGCGGCCCAGATCAACGTCGCGTATCAACTCGACGATCCGGATTCCGTGCTGCATCACTACCGTCAGCTGATTGCCCTACGCCGCAGTGAAGCGCTGATGTCCGACGGCGTGTATCGGCAGTTATTGCCTGAGCACACGAGAATCTGGGCGTACGTGCGTGAAGGCGATGGTGAGCGTTTGCTGGTGTTGAACAACTTCTATGGCTCGCCGTGCGAAGTCGAACTACCGCCTGACGTGATCAATGAAGCGATGGCTCAACGTCTGCTGATCAGCAACTACCCGGACTGTCCGGATCGGAGCCGACAGGTCTTTTTACGACCTTATGAGTCGTTCGTTCTGCACCTGAGCGACCACTAACGCTTAACCAATAAATACACCGTTTTAAAAACACGCAGAACGCTGCGCGGGGGAGTTTTGCGCGCCGATTTTGCTGCATCACACAATAAAAATAATGAGGTGGTTCTTGAAAACAACAATAAATCGCAGCCTTGTAGCGGCGGGTGTGTGCCTGGCGTTACCACTGTCGGCCCAGGCGCTGGAATTCGCCGGTTACTTGCGCAGCGGCGTCGGCACCTCGGTTAACAGCGGTAAACAGCAGTGTTTCCAGCTGCCGGGAGCGCAGACCAAATACCGCTTGGGTAACGAATGCGAGCAATACGCCGAACTTGAATTGCGCCAGGATCTGTACACCCTGGACGATGGTTCGGTGCTCAGTGTCGACGGCATGGCATCGCTGTATAACCAGTACGACAAAGACCTGACATTTAATGGCGACAACGGCTCGGTGCGCCTGCCGCAGCTTTACGCGCAGTGGTCGAACATGCCCAGCCTCAACGGCGGTTCGCTGTGGGCCGGTCGGCGTTACTACAAACGGAACGATATCCACATTTCCGACTTCTACTACTGGAACCAGAGCGCCACCGGTGGCGGTATCGAAGATGTGCTGATCGGTGATCTGAAGTACAGCTACGCCTTCTCGCGCAAGGACAACCTGTACCAGAAGGACTACATCAACCGTCACGATTTCAACGTCGCCGGCTTCAATACCAACCCTGGCGGTGAGCTGGAATTCGGCCTGAGCTACATCGACAAACCCGACAGCCGCGACGCGCATCGCGGTTGGGCGATCACCACCCAGCATGTGCAGAAGGGTTTTCTGGGCGGCAAGAACAAACTGGCCTTTCAGTATGGCGAAGGTCCGGGCACCGGGTTGGGCTATACCGGTAACGTGAAGCTGGACGACAACAGCAAAAGCTACCGGGTGGTGGAGTTCTTTGACTGGCAAGTGACGCCGCGTTTCGGCGGGCAAGTCGAAGCGGTCTACCAGAAAGACATTCGTCCGGACGGCGCCGACCAGAACTGGATTTCCCTTGGGATTCGCCCTGCCTATGCGATCACCGAGCAGTTCAAACTGGTGACTGAACTGGGGCACGATCAGGTCGACGCCACGGGTGGGACGCGCAAGCTGAACAAGTTCACCTTCGCCCCGACTTGGTCACCCAAGGGCGCGGAATTCTGGGCGCGTCCCGAGGTGCGTCTGTATTACACCTATGCCAGTTGGAACGAGGCGGCCAAACGGGCGGCCAATGAATTGGCGGCGGGTTCGGCGTTGTCCGACACCGGCGCCTTCGGCACGGCGCGACACGGTTCGAACGTCGGATTGCAGGTCGAGTATTGGTGGAAATAAACGCCGCATAACCCGGTAGGAGCTGCCAAAGGCTGCGATCTTTTGATCTACCGCTTGAGATTCAAGTGAGCCCAAGAGAAAAGATCGCAGCCTTCGGCAGCTCCTACCGGGTACCGCGAGATCGCAAGCGTCTTTTATAAAGAACAAAACAGCAGGTGACGTCATGGCCACACCCCAACAATTGCAACTGCTGGCACCCTTGTCCGGCGTGCTGATGCCGCTGGACCAAGTGCCCGATCAGGTGTTTTCCAGTCGCGTGATCGGCGACGGTCTGTGCATCGATCCGACTTCGCAAACCTTGTGCGCACCGCTGGCCGGGGTGATCAGCAATGTGCAGGTCAGTGGGCATGCCGTCAGCATCACCGACGACAATGGCGTGCAGGTGCTGATGCACATCGGCCTCGATACCGTGAACCTGGCCGGAAAGGGTTTCACCCGGTTGGTGGAGGAGGGTCAGCGAGTGGTGGTGGGGCAGGCGCTGATCGAGTTCGATGCCGATTACATTGCCTTGAACGCCCGCAGTTTGTTGACCTTGATGCTGGTGGTCAGCGGCGAGCCGTTCACTTGGTTGACGCCCGCAACGGGTGTGGTGGAAAGCGGTCAGCCGCTGCTGAGTTTGAATCCATCCGAAGTGGCGGCCGATGAGGACATTGCGCAGAAGGGGGAGGCGCTGTTCTCCAAACCGGTGACGCTGCCCAATGCCAACGGCTTGCACGCTCGCCCTGCGGCAGTGTTTGCCCAGGCGGCGAAAGGTTTTTTGGCGAGCATTTGCCTGCATAAACAGCAGGACAGCGCGAACGCCAAATCCCTGGTGGCGATCATGGCCTTGCAGTCCGCCCATGGTGACGTCCTGCAGGTCAGCGCGGCGGGCGTGGATGCCGAAATGGCGATCAATACGCTGGCCGAGTTGCTGGCCGCCGGTTGCGGGGAAGCCGTGACGGTGATGGCAGAGGTCGAGACAGTTGCTGCTGAGGCCTCATCGCTGAAGGTGCTGCGCGGCGTCTGTGCATCGCCGGGGTCGGCGTTTGGCCAGGTGGTGCAAATTGCCGAGCAGACTCTCGAGGTGAGTGAGTTCGGTGTGAGTCCTCAAGTTGAGCGCGAACACCTGTCCCGGGCGTTGGCTGAGGCGGCTCTGGCCTTGCAGCAGTTGCGAGACAAGGCCACGGGTGACGCCCAGGCAGACATCTTCAAGGCTCATCAGGAACTGCTCGAAGACCCTGGCCTGCTGGATCAGGCCCTGGCACTGATCGACGCCGGCAAAAGCGCCGCTTTCGCCTGGCGAGCGGCCACCGAGTCGACGGCAGTCTTGTTCAAAAGCCTGGGCAATGCCTTGCTGGCGGAACGGGCGGCGGATTTGGCCGACGTCGGTCAACGGGTACTCAAGCTGATTCTCGGCGTTGAGGATCGTGCGATGGAGTTGCCCGACGGGGCGATTCTGATTGCCGAGCAACTGACGCCCTCCCAAACGGCTGGCCTGGACACGCGCAAGGTGCTGGGGTTCGCCACGGTCGGCGGTGGCGCCACCAGCCACGTGGCAATTCTGGCGCGGGCCTCCGGTTTGCCGGCGATCTGCGGCTTGCCGGTTCAGGTGCTGGCACTGATCAATGGCACCCGGGTTTTGCTCGATGCCGACAAGGGCGAGTTGCAGCTGGATCCCGAGCTGGCCACCATTGAGCAGTTGCAAGCCAATCGTCAGCAACAAAAGAAACGCCAGCAATACGAGCTGGAAAATGCAGGGTTTGCTGCCTGTACCCGCGATGGGCATCACTTTGAAATCACCGCCAATATCGCGTCGCTGGCCGAAGCCGAACAGGCCATGGCGCTGGGCGGCGAGGGCGTTGGTTTGTTGCGTTCGGAGTTTCTTTATCTGGATCGCAATCACGCGCCGAGCCATGACGAGCAGGCCTCCACCTACAGCGCCATCGCCCGCGCTCTGGGGCCGGCGCGCAATCTGGTGGTGCGAACCCTGGATGTCGGCGGTGACAAACCCTTGGCGTATGTGCCGATGGAGCGCGAAACCAACCCGTTCCTGGGCATGCGCGGAATTCGCTTATGCCTGGAGCGTCCGCAGCTGTTGCGCGATCAGTTCAAGGCGATTCTGAGCAGCGCCGGGCTAGCGCGCCTGCACATCATGCTGCCGATGGTCACGCAGCTGTCGGAGTTGCGGCTGGCCCGTCAGCTGCTTGAAGAAGAGGCGCTGGCATTAGGGCTTACCGAACTGCCGAAGCTGGGGATCATGATCGAAGTGCCGGCGGCGGCGCTGATGGCTGATCTGTTTGCGCCCGAGGTGGATTTCTTCTCCATCGGCACCAACGACCTGACCCAATACACCCTGGCCATGGATCGCGATCATCCCCGGCTGGCCAGTCAAGCCGACAGCTTTCATCCATCGGTACTGCGGCTGATCGCCAACACTGTGAAAGCCGCTCATGCCCATGGCAAATGGGTCGGCGTGTGCGGCGCCATGGCTTCGGAAAAACTGGCGGTGCCGCTGTTGTTGGGGCTTGGCGTGGATGAACTGTCGGTGAGCGTGCCGTTGATTCCGGCGATCAAAGCGACGGTTCGTGAAATGGATCTGCTGGACTGCCAAGCCATCGCCCAGCAGGTGCTGGGGCTGGATAGTGCCGAGCAGGTGCGCGATGCACTGCGGCTGCACCACGAGGCGACGGTCGATACTTCATTGATTCTGGAGAACTGAGCATGTTCGAGAAAATGCAGCGAGCGTTCTGGAAAGCGTTGACGCCGGATTTGGTGGTGGATGAGCCGAAACTGGAGGCTCAGCCTGTTTTCGGTTTGGCCGCGAATGTCGTGGCCGCGCTTGGCGGAGTGGATAACCTCAAGTCGCAACAACCGGTGGCGCTGACCCGGGTGCGGGTGGAATTGCGGGATATGACGCGAATGGATCGACAGGCGTTGACGGTGGCAGGGGTGCCGGGAGTGATGATGCTGGAGGATGGGGTTGTTCATCTGATCACCGGTCTTCAGCCATAACCGGACCTTTGTGGTGAGGGGGCGCTTGCCGCCCCCTTAGGAGCTGCCGAAGGCTGCGATCTTTTGATCTTGCCCTTGTGGCGAGGGAGCTTGCTCCCGCTGGGCTGCGCAGCAGCCCCAAGAAACCTGAGACCACCACAAAACCCTGTGGTGAGGGGGCTTGTCGGAACGCCGCATCGCCCCGTTCGACTGCGCAGCAGTCGCCAAACCAAACACCGCGGTATGCCTGGCAAAACCAGGCTGCTGACTTTAGGGCCGCTCCGCAGCCCAGCGGGAGCAAGCTCCCTCGCCACAAAAAAACGCTCGACGTTAGTCCGAAGGCCGAGCCCGCAACCGCCGCCCAATCACATCCAGCACATCACACCCATCCCGTAACGGAATGGGAATGATGGGACGCCCGGCACTGACTAGAATGCAGCGCTAGAGTCGGAGGAGCGCAGGAAGGGGTTTAGCCAATGCCAGTCAGTTATGCTGACTGGCATTTTTTTGGGTGGAAAGCTCCGAAGTAAGAGCTGTCGTTTTCAAGCGGTAAAGGCTGGCGTAGGTATTAGAGAAACTGCGATCGAATCAAATCCGTATCGAACGGCGTTGTCCCTTGATCAGGCGCAAACACCGCCTGTGCTTGCTGGGGCGAAGCCACTCGTTCCCCCCGTGCGCGTACATGTAAATCGAACAGAGTCTCCAAATCAGGCCGTGGTGTATGCACCAAAGCCCGCAGCATCAACGATATCCCACTGAGGTTGTTCCCGACGTTGTTCCATCGTGGAGATGAAGTGAGCCCCAGATCGGCCCAGATCATACGTCGTTCCTGCAAGTCCATTACGAATGGCAGGCAGATAACTGTGTCGGATGCGATATCGATGCGGTCGAACACGGATCGCGGCTCGAACACTTCACCCGACGCCGTGTCGGTGCGGGCCATCCAGCCAGCGAAGCATTCTGGAAGATCGCAGTACGGTTGCTCGGTGAATGAGTTGATAGACGTGACGATATAGCGGATACCCCTTTCGACGAGGACATCAAGGTCGAGGTCGATGAACTCCGAAGCCCCGTTGGGCGCGTCGACGATGTCGCCGCTGTGGTAGCCGCCGAAATCCTTCAGGTTGTAGTACGCGACCGTTTGTGTGAACACGAAGTTGGCGTCGAAAAAAGCGGCCGACAGGTCAATGTCAGTGCGTTCACGACCGTTTTTCCACCATAGGAACAGGCGAATAAAACGTGTGTCAGGTATAGGCAACCGACTGCCCCGCACCAGCGTACGTAGCGATTTCGATGAGGCACGCTGCGCCAGCGGCACCCTGTATTCGCGTAATTCTGGATCGATGAAACAGCGGCCTAGTGGCGGCAGCGACGCAAAACGCTTTACGAGAGCGTCTTCGCAGATTCGGGCTGCACGAGCCAACACGTCGGGTGTGAGCGGTTCGCGTCGATCCTTGATGCCATAGATTTTGGCGAATGAACCTTTCGGTGTGAAGGCCCGCAGGGGCAGGGGGCGCGGAGCGCGTACTTGGGCCAGCAACTGCAGCAGGACAGGTGACGACACTTGTGTCGCAACAGCCTCGAACGCGTCGAGAACCGACTCTGGTTCCGTCGTGCACCGCAGGGTCGCGTCCAGCCGTCGTGCGAACTCACCAGGACGGCTCTGTAGTATGGGCGTAAGCGTTGCGAAGTGACGCTGGGCGAGCAATGTTTCGACACGTGATCCAAATGAAGCTGGCGCTTCGTTGCGACGCGCTGCCGTGATGGCGGCGAGCGCTCGTGGGTACTTGTCGGCGTAGTCGCCCGGATGCAGTACTTCAGCCAGGCGCTTCCAGCGCTCAACATGTCGCATCACGTCTTCTGTAGCGTTGGGTATGTGGTCGAGCAGGCGCAACAGCAGACGGCGCATGGAGCGCTTCATCGCTGTGAAACGTGTCGAAGCTGTCGCCAGCGACACGTCTCCTCCATTCAGCGCAACCGTGAGTCGTAGCACGTCAGTCGCCGTTTCGACGTTTCGCTCCAGGAATGCGTCCACCCCTGCATCGCTGGCGACATGCAGGATAAGTGCGCCGCCAAGCTGTGCACGGATCTCCCGGAACGGGACGACCTCAGGCAGCAGACGGAATACATCGCTTTTGTACTCTCGGACAAACCAGACGACATCGGCAGTTTCCTCTTCGGAGAGCGAGGTGCGCGATGAAACCAGCGGTTCGAGCAGTGACTCGAACTCATTGATGCTTCCCGGTTCGATAACCCAGGATATGAAGTTGCCTTCGAGCAGCGAAGGTCGAGAGTCTTCATTCGGTGATAAACGCCAAAGTGTGAGGTAATGCATGACGGCGTTAAGGTACAACTCCGCCTCTGAGGCCGTCAGAACCTGCTCTGGAAAGTCAGGATAAAACGGCCGGTGGTGCACATGAGCGCCAGTCTTCCGCCGAAGGACTCCGACAATGTCGCGCAACCACAGCTTGAGCTCTGTCGCTGACAACATGCCGATTTGCTCAATCAGAGGCTCTGATAGCACGCATCGGAACGCCGCGACTTCCCGGACAGCCGACGCGACCTGAGCGCGCGAGGCACCGCCAGTGCCCATCGGGACGTGAACTTTGCTACGGCGACGCAGGAACAGCTCCTGATTCATGCTTGATTTTCTCCCTTGGCCGCCGTCGTGAACGAGCTGCAGCATCGTGTCTACAGCCGATATAAAAACGCCTGCAAGAAGCAGGCGCGGTGTGGAGAGCGGAACCCCTAGGTCATAGGAGGTTTAGAAGGAAGGTGTTCCATAGCCACGAAGGCATTCTACGGAAGGTTTTCCCTGTTTGTCAGGTTGCTGCGCATCCCAACGGTAACAAGCTGCTTCACCGGAAGAATAGGGGGCTGATGAACGACAAGTCGCTGGTCCACCGACCAGACGAGTGGCGGCATGATTGGCCAAGTGTGCCCTGCGGTCGGCGAAGTGCCTGCGTTGTTTATTGTCGCGGCGGTATTGGCGTTTTTTACGCCGTGCGGTGAAAGCGCGCACTGACTGCTCGACCTGTCCTCTTTTTCGAACACACGGTGGACAACCCCCACACGTTTTTTCATTCAGGATTTCTTACTGTTTCTCAACCGCAGGTGTATCGTATTCGCCTTTTGCAGGCCCCGTGCCTGTGGCTGATACGTGAGGTAGTTGAGTTCATGTCCTTTACCCGTCGACAAATACTCGGTGGCCTGGCCGGTCTTGTGGTGGTTGGCGTGGGGGCCGGTGGCGCGTCGCGTTACTGGCTGGGCAAAATGGCCGACGCTGACGCCGGCCACGACTATGAGTTGATCGCCGCACCGCTGGACGTCGAACTGGTGGCCGGGCACAAGACGCCTGCCTGGGCGTTCGGCCCGTCGGCGCCGGGTACTGAGTTGCGCGTGCGTCAGGGTGAATGGCTGCGGGTGCGCTTCATCAATCACCTGCCGGTAGCGACCACCATTCACTGGCACGGCATCCGCCTGCCGCTGGAAATGGATGGCGTGCCATACGTCTCGCAATTGCCGGTGCTGCCGGGCGAGTACTTTGACTATAAATTCCGCGTGCCTGACGCCGGCAGCTACTGGTATCACCCGCACGTGAACAGCAGCGAAGAGCTCGGTCGCGGGCTTGTCGGCCCGCTGATTATCGAAGAGCGCGAGCCCACCGGTTTCAAATACGAAAAGACCTTGAGCCTCAAGAGCTGGCACGTCGATGAAGAGGGCGCTTTCGTAGCGTTCAGCATTCCTCGCGAAGCGGCCCGTGGCGGCACGGCGGGGGGCTTGTCGACCATCAACGGCGTCTCACAAGCGGTGATCGACTTGCCTGCCGGGCAGATCACTCGTGTACGCCTGCTCAACCTCGACAACACGCTGACGTACCGCCTGAACATTCCTGGCGTCGAAGCGCAGATCTATGCGTTGGACGGCAATCCGATTGAACCGCGCCCACTGGGCAAGGAATACTGGCTGGGCCCGGGTATGCGCATTTGCTTGGCGATCAAGGCACCGCCGACCGGCGAAGAGTTATCCCTGCGCAATGGCCCGGTACGCCTGGGCACCTTCCGCTCAGTGGCGAACACTGATGCGCCGACCGAGTGGCCGCCGGCGCTGCCCGCCAACCCGGTGGCCGAGCCGGACCTGGCCAATGCCCAGAAACTCAACTTCAATTTTGAATGGGTAGGCTCGGTGTCGGTCAATGTCGAAAACGGCAAGCAGCCAAGTCTGTGGCAGATCAACGGCAAGGCCTGGGACATCACCGACAAGACCTGCGCCGACCGACCGATTGCCAAGCTCGAAAAGGGCAAAAGCTATATTTTCGAATTGAAGAACATGACTCAGTATCAACACCCGATCCACCTGCATGGCATGAGCTTCAAGGTCATTGCCTCGAACCGGCACAAGGTCATCCCGTACTTCACCGACACGTACCTGTTGGGCAAGAACGAGCGTGCGCAAGTGGCGCTGGTGGCGGATAACCCTGGGGTCTGGATGTTCCACTGCCATGTGATCGACCACATGGAAACCGGCCTGATGGCCGCCATCGAGGTGGCGTGATGCGTCAGATTCGCCCCGCAGCGATTATCGACCGTAGCCGTGATCGCGACTTCATGCGCGAAGCCCTGGCCCTTGCCGCTCAAGGCGCGGCGCTGGGTGAAGTGCCGGTGGGCGCGGTGCTGGTGCAGGACGGTGAAATCATCGGGCGCGGTTTCAACTGCCCGATCAGCGGCAACGACCCCAGCGCCCACGCCGAGATGGTCGCGATCCGCGCCGCGGCCCAGGCCGCCAGCAACTATCGCCTGCCGGGCAGTACGCTCTATGTGACGCTTGAGCCGTGCAGCATGTGCGCCGGGCTGATCGTGCACTCGCGGATCGCGCGGGTGGTGTATGGCGCGCTGGAGCCCAAGGCCGGGATTGTGCAGAGCCAGGGGCAGTTCTTCACCCAGGGCTTTTTGAATCACCGGGTGTTGTATGAGGGCGGGGTGTTGGCGGAGGAGTGTGGCGCGGTGTTGAGCGAGTTCTTTAAGGCCCGCAGAGCAAAACCTTCAGAGTAAACACCGATACCTGTGGGAGCGGGCTTGCCCGCGATGGCGTCGGCACATCAAACATTGATGTTGACTGAACCACCGCTATCGCGGGCAAGCCCGCTCCCACAGGGTTATCTGGTGTCTGGGAGATTGAGGCTACTTGCGGGCGACGATGACAGCGCGCATCGGCGCCGGCAGCCCTTCAACTGTTTTGCTGTGATCTTGCGGGTCAAGGAAGTCGCTCAACGACTGATACTTCATCCACTCGGTCCCGCGTTGTTCCTCGACTGTGGTCACGCTCACATCCACGCAACGCACATCGCTGAACCCGGCGCGGCGCAGCCACAGTTCCAGCGCGGGCACCGATGGCAGGAACCACACGTTACGCATCTGCGCGTAACGGTCTTCGGGCACCAATACCTGCTGCTGATCGCCTTCGATCACCAGCGTCTCCAGCACAAGTTCACCGCCCTTGACCAGGCAATCCTTCAGCGCCAGCAAATGCTCGATCGGCGAGCGGCGGTGATAGAACACGCCCATGGAAAACACTGTGTCGAAGCCTTCCAGATTGGGAGGAAGATCCTCAAAGGGAAACGGCAAGTGCCAGGCATTGGGTTCGGACAGGTAACGCTGCACGGCCTGGAATTGGCAGAAGAACAGCCAGTTGGGGTCGACGCCGATCACACTGTCAGCACCGGCGCCGAGCATGCGCCACATGTAATAACCGTTACCGCAACCGACATCGAGAATGCGTTTGCCTTTCAGGTCCAAGTGCGGAGCTACCCGGGACCACTTCCAGTCCGAACGCCATTCCGTGTCGACATGCACGCCGAACAGGTCGAACGGGCCTTTGCGCCAAGGCGACAAACCCATCAGTGCGGTGCGCATTTGCGCGCGGGTCTCAAAGTCGCAATCGGTGTCCAGTTTCAAGCCATTCAACAAATCGACTTCGCTTGGCTGAATCTTCGGCAACGCGTCCAGCGCGCTCTGCCAGCGTTCCAGATCGCCGTGACCCTTTTCCATCTTCTGGTCGAGTTGACGCTGCAGGGTGTTGGCCCATTCGGCCAGCGGTGTACCGGCCAGACGGCGGGCGAGGGGGGACAGATCAATCATGGCAAGGCAATCAACGAGGCAAAGTTAAGACACTGGAACCACGGCACGACTTTCGAGAACCCGGCGGCCAGAAGGCGCTCGCGGTGTTCTTCGAGGCTGTCGGGCTTCATGACGTTTTCGATGGCGCTGCGCTTCTGGGCGATTTCCAGTTCGCTGTAGCCGTTGGCGCGTTTGAAGGCCACGTGCAGGTCGGTGAGCAGTGCGTGTTCTTCGGGGTCGTTGAAGCGCAGCTTCTCCGAGAGGATCAGCGCGCCGCCGGGCAACAACGATTGGCGGATGCGCGAGAGCAGCGCGGTGCGTTGGTCCGGAGCGATGAATTGCAGGGTGAAGTTCAGCGCCACCACCGAGGCTGGCTGAAATGGCAGGGCGAGGATGTCGCCTTCGATCACTTCCACCGGCAGCAACTCCTGGAACATCGAGTCCTGGCCGTTGAGGTATTCGCGGCAACGCTCGACCATGGCGGCGGAGTTATCCACAGCGATGACGCGGCAGCCGTCGGTGCGCACGTGACGGCGCAGGGCCTGAGTCACCGCGCCGAGGGACGAGCCCAGGTCGTAGAGCACGCTGTTGGGCTGGGCGAACTGCGCGGCGAGCACGCCGAGGTTTTCCACGATGGTCGGATAACCCGGCACCGAGCGCTTGATCATGTCCGGGAACACCCGAACCACGTCCTCGTTAAAGGCGAAGTCAGGCACCTGGGTCAAAGGCTGGGCGAAAAGGCGATCGGATTCTTTGCTCACGGCGGTTCCAGCGGCGTAGGTGGAAAAGGCCGGCATTTTAGCCAAATTGACGGGGGGATGCGCGGGTTGTCTGATAAACCGCCGGGCTAACCTCGGTAAATGGAGTGACATGCTGTTGTGGCGAGGGAGCTTGCTCCCGCTCGGCTGCATAGCAGTCGTAATACCGGCTGATCGGGTGAGTCTGATAAAACTCGTTGAATGGGTTTGGGGCCGCTTCGCAGCCCAGCGGGAGCAAGCTCCCTCGCCACAGGATTCAGCGCGGTTTCTGGGTGAACGCCGACGCCGCAATCCCCCATTGCCCCAGCCAGTAGCTGAGGATGATCACGTAAGGCGCGGCATGGAATGGCATCACAAACCGGTTAATGCCAATCACACTGTCAGAAAACACAAACGCCACCGCGCCCGCCGCCGCCAGCAGCGCCGAGCGTTTGGGTACGTCGGTGCCGAGTCGGGCCAATGCACGCCAAAGCATCGCACTGATGGCCAGACCATAAACAATCACCGGAATCAACAACGGGCCCAGTCCGTGGGAAATCAAAATCCCCAGCAGCACCGCGCCGACGCTCAACGCCATGATCAACGGCAACAACGCCAGACGCCGACAATCGCCCAAATAAGCCTTCAGATACGCCAAATGCGCGACCAAAAACGCCCCAAGGCCAAACACGAACAAATCCCCCGGCCATGCCAGCAACACGTCGCCGACCAGAGAGAAAATCAAACCCAGGCTGATCCAGCGCCGATAGTCACTGGGCGGTGCATCGTGCAACCAGCCGAGCAGGGCCAGCACCGGCAACGGTTTGACCAGCAGGCACAGCAACGCGGCATGCACGCTCAGGCCATACAGAAAGGTCACCGCGCCCATCAGCGCCAGAATCAGCCAGCCCACGATCAGTTAACCGCGATGGCGCAGTCGAAGGTTTCCACGGCCGGTACTTCTGGAGCCCACGGCTGTGAATAGGTCAGGCGCAAACGGCCAGTGCCGGTGGCAAAAGCCTGGAAGCGCCAGGTCGAAAGGCCGGCGCTGCCGACAATCCCGGCGTCTTCCGGGTTGCTGTAGACCTCGGGGCTGAGTGCGCGCAACACGCCACCGGCCGAATCCTGAATCGTCCAGCGGTAACCCGTGGTCGGGTTGCTTGGCAGGGTCAGGATCAGGTTTTGCCCGTTGTGCAGTTTCGCCGGGCATTCGCTTTGTTTTTCCACGGTCACGTTCTGTTTCGATTGCGTGGCGCAAGCGCTCAGCAGGGCGAGGGCGATGGGGATCAACAGGCGGGTGGGGGACATAAGATCAGTGGCTCCGGCATTCACGACGAACGGCGAGCATAACTGAAGATGAGACAAAGTGTGACAGTCGGACCGGGATGGCCGTGAGGGATGGTGTCGTCAGTGCCGACGCCATCGCGGGCAAGCCCGCTCCCACAAGGTTTTGTGGTGAACACAAGATTTGTGAACACCCCGGACCACTGTGGGAGCGGGCTTGCCCGCGATGGCGGCGGTGCAGGCGCTACACAACTATCAGAACAATATCTTCGCCACATCCGCAAAGCGCGGAAAAGTGCACGGTAATCCCTTCTTTCAGATACTTTCACGACGAACGGCGAGCATAACTCGAGTAGCTCCGGATGCTATTGGCGTGGTATCAAGAATCCCATCGACGACTTGCCGAAGTCGTCGACAGATCAGTGATTCTTTAACTTATCAGGGGATCTGGATGCCGAAAAGGCTATTGATATTGAACGATTCCTTATTGATCAAAAACCTAATATTTAGGTGGCCGTGGTAAAGTTTTTTTATCGGATCGAGGCATAAAGTTATTTTTCCCTCCTGCGGGATGCCATCAAAGTATTGATTGTTTGTCCTGCCATGATAGCTGACTTTGATGCTCTCTTTTTCTAATGGATAGTTGTAGTTTCCGTTCGGAGGCAAATCCTGTTGTTCATTACCTGGGATACTGTCCATAATCTCTATCGTAAAATCAAAGCCGGTACCGTCCTGCCAATGAGAGCCTTGAAGGATGACAACATTGCTGTAGATAGTTCCATATAGTTTATTAGCGAAAAAATGTTCGTTTTTAATGCCGACGTACCAGAGGCCAGTAGCTATCGCTTGTTGAGCTGGTGAGGTTTCCATTGACTGCTCCAGATTTAGATTTGTAAAGATCTAGTCCGGGTAATCTATGAAAATGTCAGCCGTAGCGTCTACTGTCATATGTAATAGCGTTTAATATCGTTTCTCTATAGGTGTGCATTATTTAAAGTATAAAGCGAAACGCTGCCAGTCGAGGTTGGCAGCGTTTTAGGAAAAGTTAGAACAATATCTTCGCCACATCCACAAAGCGCTTGGCAAAGTGCACGGTAATCCCTTCCTTCAAATAATCCGGCAGTTCTTCAAAGCTTCCACGGTTTGGCTCCGGCAGGATCAACTCGAAAATCTTCTGCCGACGCGCCGCGATGACTTTCTCGCGCACCCCGCCAATCGGCAGTACATGCCCGGTCAGCGTCAGTTCACCGGTCATGGCCACGCCTTTTTTCGGCGACTGGTTGCGGGCGAGCGAGAGCAGGGCGCTGGCCATGGTCACACCGGCGCTCGGGCCGTCTTTCGGCGTGGCGCCTTCCGGTACGTGAAGGTGAACGAAGGCTTCGTCGAAGAACGTCGGATCACCGCCAAATTGCTTCAGATTGGAGCTGACGTAGCTGTAGGCAATTTCTGCCGACTCCTTCATCACTTCCCCCAGTTGCCCGGTGAGTTTGAAGCCACGGTTGAGGGTGTGAATGCGCGTGGCCTCGATCGGCAGCGTCGCGCCGCCCATGCTGGTCCAGGCCAGCCCGGTGATCACGCCAATGCCGGACAGTACTTGCTCATTACGGAACACCGGCCGGCCGAGTGAGGCTTCCAGGTCTTTCGGACCGAGCTTGATCACTGCTTTTGGTTCGTCGAGCAGCTTCATCACGGCTTTGCGCACCAGTTTGCCGAGGTTTTTTTCCAGCTGCCGCACCCCGGCTTCACGGGCGTAGCCGTCGATCAGGGCTTTCAATGCGTTGTCGCTGATGCTCAGGCTACCCTTGGACACGCCAGCTTTCTCAAGCTGTTTCGGCCACAGGTGACGCTTGGCGATCGCGACTTTCTCTTCGGTGATGTAACCCGACAGACGAATTACTTCCATTCGGTCCAGCAACGGGCCGGGAATTGAGTCCAGGGTGTTGGCGGTGCAGACGAACAGCACTTTCGACAGGTCCAGGCGCAAATCCAGGTAGTGGTCGAGGAATTCGACGTTCTGTTCCGGATCGAGGGTTTCCAGCAGCGCCGAGGCGGGGTCGCCCTGGTAGCTCTGGCCCATTTTGTCGATCTCGTCGAGCATGATCACCGGGTTCATCACTTCGACGTCTTTCAATGCGTGGACGAGTTTGCCCGGTTGCGCACCGATGTAAGTGCGGCGGTGGCCCTTGATCTCGGCTTCGTCACGCATGCCGCCGACGCTGAAGCGATAGAACGGCCGGCCGAGGGATTCGGCGATGGACTTGCCGACGCTGGTCTTGCCCACGCCCGGCGGGCCCACCAGCAACACGATAGAGCCGCTGATCTCGCCCTTATAGGCACCGACCGCGAGGAATTCGAGGATGCGGTCCTTGATGTCATCGAGGCCGGCGTGGTGTTTGTCCAGCACCTTGCGCGCATGTTTGAGGTCGAGTTTGTCCTCGCCGTACACGCCCCAAGGCACTGAGGTCGCCCAGTCGAGGTAGTTGCGGGTCACTGCGTATTCCGGTGAACCGGTCTCGAGGATCGACAGCTTGTTCATTTCCTCTTCAATGCGCTTCTGCGCCTGGGGCGGCAACACCTTGCCCGTCAGACGTTGCTCGAACTGCTCGATGTCGGCGCTGCGGTCGTCTTTGGTCAGCCCCAGCTCTTGCTGGATGACCTTGAGTTGTTCCTTGAGGAAGAACTCGCGCTGATGCTCGCCGATCTTGCGGTTAACTTCGGCGGAGATTTCTTTCTGCAGGCGCGCGACTTCGACTTCCTTGCGCAGCATCGGCAGGACTTTTTCCATGCGCTTGAGCATCGGCACGCAGTCGAGCACTTCTTGCAGCTCGCTGCCCGTGGCCGAGGTCAGCGCGGCGGCGAAGTCGGTCAGCGGCGATGGGTCGTTGGGGCTGAAGCGGTTGAGATAGTTCTTCAGCTCTTCGCTGTACAGGGGGTTGAGCGGCAGCAGTTCCTTGATCGCGTTGATCAGCGCCATGCCGTAGGCCTTGACCTCGTCGGTCGGCTCGGTTGGCTGGTGCGGGTATTCGACTTCCACCAGATACGGTGGGCGATGGTGTTTGAGCCAGTTTTTGATGCGCACCCGGGTCAGGCCCTGGGCAACGAATTGCAGTTTGCCGTTTTCGCGACTGGCGTGGTGGACTTTGACCAGGGTGCCGTATTCCGGCAGGGCTTTGGTGTCGAAGTGGCGCGGGTCTTCCTGGGGGGCGTCCATGAAGAACAGGGCCAGGGAGTGGTGATCGGATTGGCTGACCAGTTCGAGGGTTTCGGCCCACGGCTCTTCGTTGACGATTACCGGCAGTACTTGCGCCGGGAAGAAGGGCCGGTTGTGGATCGGGATGATGTAGACCTTGTCCGGCAGGTTCTGGCCAGGCAGGGCGAGGCCTTTGCCGGTAGAGTGGTGTTCGGCGTTGTCTGTTTCTGCGTATTCGCTCGGGTCTTCGGGGAATTCTTGCTGGTCGGTCATGGGGCACCTGCGCAATAGGGTATGGGTCTTAGATGGGGCAGGCTTTTGGTGGTTTCAATGGGCGTGGATATTTCAGCGTGTGTGTTCAGGGTTTTGACAGGTCTTGGCGGCCTTATAGCCGGCCAGGTTCTTGTTGATTGAGTACATATCCAATTCTGCGGTAACGGCGGCTTATGGTTTCGCCCTTACGGCGACTCCCTTTGGCAAACGCCCCAAAGGAAGCAAAGGTCTTCGCCCCAAGCGTCCGGCCCCTCGCTGAGGCTCGGCGTTCCTTCGCTCCGGTATCCATCTGGGGGCATCGCCCTACGGTTGGCTTCGCTTCAACCTACATGCGATGGGTTCGACTGCGTCGAACGGCGCTGCGCGCCAATCCCCAGATGAACACCTGCGCTCAGCCTCCCGAAGGGGCGGGTGGATCAAAATCAAAAGCCAGATCAAAAGCTGCAGGCGAGCTAACGCTCGGCCTGTTGAGTGGTGAAGGGGCGGGTGTACGCCGCTTCACTGTGGGAGCGGGCTTGCTCGCGAAGGCGGCCTGACAGCCGACCAATTTCTCGCAGATGGACACGATTCAACTGTAGGAGCGAGGCTTGCCCGCGAAGGCGGCCTGACAGCCGACCAGTCTCTCGCAGATATACACGATTCAATGTGGGAGCGAGGCTTGCCCGCGATGGCGGCGTGTCAGGCTACCTCCATGTCGAATGTGAGAAAGCCTTCGCGGGCAAGCCTCGCTCCTACAGGGGATTAGCTGTGTGGCGCAGCTTTTGGTATGGCAACGTTATCCAGCATCCGGTTCACCGCCAGTTCGGCCAGCATGACGATCTGTTGAATTGCCATCGCCGTGTGCCGGTGCGGCCCTTCCAGATACCCCGCAAAATCACTCGCCATCACACTGGCCTGGGCCAACGATTCACAGGTGTGGGCCAGCAGGTCTTCGTCTTTGATATCCGGCGCAATCATATACATCGTGCTCGGCTTGCGGGCCACGGGTGATTTGAGGGCGGAGGGGTTGAGGTAGTGATCGAGCGCGCGGTTAGCGGCGTCGTGGAGCTTTTTTGAATCGGTGGATTCGTAGGGCGAAACGTTGTCGGTTTCTGGTGTAGGCATGGCGATGCTCCAAATAGGGAATGGAAAAGCACCAAGTAAAATTCAGGCCGCGACGCCCGGTCGCTGATTTGCAGTGACCCCCAAAGCCTATCCACCGCTCTTCCGAGCGACAACCGTCAAAACATGTCGGAAAGTTCTCAAAAATTCACCACGTCTGTAGGAGCTGCCGAAGGCTGCGATCTTTTGATCTTCCGGCGTCTTCAAGAACACAAGATCAAAAGATCGCAGCCTTCGGCAGCTCCTACAGGGGAAGGGTGACCTGAAACAATCGAGCACAAAAAAAGGCGACCCCCTCACAGGAGTCGCCTTTGCTTTAACTGCCGCTACCGCTTATTCCGACAGTTTGTACGCAATCACATAGTCACCCTGTTTGGTGCCCAGCGATCCGTGACCGCCAGCAACAACGAGCACGTATTGCTTGCCGTCTTTGCCGGTGTAGGTCATCGGTGTGGTTTGCGCGCCGGCTGGCAGGCGGCCTTCCCACAGTTGCTTGCCGTTTTTCACGTCGTAGGCGCGCAGGTACTGGTCGAGGGTGCCGCTCAGGAAGGCTACGCCACCAGCGGTGGTGAAGGTGCCGCCCAGGCTCGGTACGCCCATGCTCAGAGGGATCGGGACCGGCGCGCTGTCGCGCACGGTGCCGTTCTTGTGCATCCAGATGGTTTTGTTGGTGGTCAAATCGACCGCCGCCACGTAGCCCCAGGCTGGTGCCTGGCACGGCAGGCCCATTGGCGACAGCAGGGCTTCGAGGATCACGCCGTATGGCGCGCCTTTGTTGGGCTGCACGCCTTCGGTTTCGCTGACGCGAGGGCCTTGTTTGGCGATTTCGGCGGCCGGGATCAGTTTCGATTTGAACGCCATGTAGCTCGGGTTCACGAACGCAATCTGACGCACCGGGTCAACCGACATGCCGCCCCAGTCGAATACCCCGAAGTTACCGGGATAAACGAGCGAGCCTTGCAGCGACGGCGGGGTGAACATGCCGTCGTAGCGCAGGGATTTGAAGTCGATCCGGCACAGCATCTGATCGAACGGGGTCACGCCCCACATGTCGCGTTCCTTGAGGGTCGGCGGCACGAAGTTCAGGTCGGACATCGGTTGAGTCGGCGAAGTATGGTCGCCTTCCACCGCGCCTTGCGGCACCGGGATTTCCTTGATCGGCACGATCGGCTGACCATTGCTGCGGTCCAGCACGTAGATGCTGCCTTGCTTGGTGGACGCGAGCACCGCCGGTTTCACACCGTCTGCGGTTTTCAGGTCCATCAGGGTTGGCTGGCCACCCACGTCCATGTCCCACAGGTCATGGTGAGTGAACTGGAAGTGCCAGCGCACTTTGCCGGTGGCGATGTCCAGCGCAGTCAGGCCGGCGGCGTGCAGTTCCGATTCAGGGGTACGCGCGCCACCGAATTGATCCGGGGTCTGGTTGCCCATCGGCAGGTAAATCATGCCGAGTTTTTCGTCGACGCTGAAGATGGACCACATGTTCGGCGAGTTGCGGGTGTAGGTTTTGCCTTCGGCAATCGGCGTGGTGTCGTCCGGGTTGCCGCTGTCCCAGTTCCACACCAATTTTCCGGTGTGCACGTCGAACGCGCGGATCACGCCGCTTGGCTCGTCAATGGAAACGTTGTCGGTGACGTGGCCGCCAATCACCACCAGGTCTTTGGTGACTGCCGGTGGCGAAGTGGAATAGTAGCCGCCAGCGGTGAAGCCGCCGATGTTGGCGGTCAGGTCAACCTGGCCACCGTTGCCGAAGTCTTCGCACATTTTGCCGGTGTCGGCGTTCAGGGCGATCAGACGGGTGTCGGCGGTCGGCAGGAAGATCCGGCGCGGGCAGACGCTGGTCACTGGCGCATTGGCAGTGCCGGTCGGGCTTTGCTCGGAGGCGTAGGCGGCGTCATCGTGATAGGTCACGCCACGGCAGGTCATGTGCGCCCAACCCTTGAAGTTCGCCGCGTTTTGCGTGGAGAGCTTCGGATCGAAACGCCAGAGTTCCTTGCCGGTGTCCGGGTCCAGCGCGATCACTTGGCTGTGCGGCGTGCAGACATAGAGCATGCCGTTGGCTTTGAGCGGGGTGTTTTCGGCTGTGGTTTCGCCCGGGTCGTTCGGGCCAGGCAGGTCGCCGGTGCGGTAGGTCCAGGCGGGCACCAGTTTGCTGACGTTCTGCGGCGTGATTTGCGCCAGTGGCGAGTAACGATCGCCATGGGCGCTGCGGCCGTAGGAGTTCCAGTCGCCATCGGGCATGGCCGGGGCGGTGTTGGTCATGCCAGGCACGGTGTCGCGATCCAGTTCGCCTTTGATTTCACCGGGGTTGGTGAACAGGCTGGCCAGCGCGGCGATACCGGCGATGACCACGGCAGCGCTCAGCACACCGGTGCCGATCGGGTTGAATTCGCCGGTACGCAATGGGCGACGAAACCATGGCAGCAGCATGACAATGCCGAGGGTGAAGAGCAGCGCCAGACGTGGCACCAGTTGCCACCAGTCCAGGCCAACTTCCCACAGTGCCCAGACGGTACTGGCGAACAGCACCACCGCGTACAGGCTCAGCGCCGCATAACGGTCGGCCAGCAGCAGGCCGCCGGTCAGCATCAGGCCGATACCGGCCAGCAGGTAATACAGCGAGCCGCCGAGCATGCTCAGCTTGATCCCCCCGGCCAGCAAGGCCAGGCCCATTAGTAGAAGCACGATACCGAGCAGGCTCGGCAGCAGACGGCTTCGACTCAAAGCACCATCAGCGCTCATAGTGTGGTTCTCCGTGACGTTTTAAGTAGTCCCACGCAAGTTCACTGTAGATGAGGATCTTGTGCGGGCATGGTTCAGTTAAGAAAGGTGTACGGTTGATTCAATCCCTGTGGGAGCTGGCTTGCCTGCGATGACGGTGTGTCAGTTGGCAAAAGTGTCGGCTGACCCACCGCCATCGCAGGCAAGCCAGCTCCCACCGGAATTGTGGTTTTAATCAGAACGACGACTGGATCTTGATCCCGCCAATCAGCGCGTCATCGACCTTGTCCACGCCACCGGGGTGGCGGATGTATTGCAGGTTCGGGCGCACGGTCAGCCAGTTCGTGACGTGCACGCCGTAATAGAGTTCGGCGCTGTATTCGGTGTCTTGCGGCGGCAGGAACGATGGGTCGTCGTAGTCGAAGACGGCGCGGGCCTGATTGGTGGCCTCGGCGTTCTTGCGATAGGCCGGGTTGACGTGGACACGGGCCAGGGCAAAACCGATGTCGTCCCTGGCGCGGGCATCGAACAAGCCTTTGTAGACGACGCCGGCCTGGACGTAGTTGTCGATGGCGTTGGTCTTCTTGTCGTGCATCGTGCCGTTGGCGAACACGCTCAGGCCCCGAGAGTTATCACTGGCGCGGCTGGTCAGCTGCTGCTGAATACCGAGCCACACGCCGTGCTTGCTCGATGCGCTGCGGTAAGCCTCGCCACTCAGCGCGGCCGGCTGGCCGTTGCTGTCCTTGTAGACGTCGGTGGCCTTGGCATTGCTGTAGTAATAACCGGCACGGTATTCACCTGGCAGGCCATTGAATTTTGGACTCCAGACCAGTTCCACCGGCAGGATCGCACCCTGCGTGCCGCTGCCGCTGAGCTTGAAGCCGTTGTCGCGATCCAGGTTGGACGGGTTTTGCTCGTAAGCCCCGATTTGCGCGTACAGCTCCGGCGTCAGGTGATATTTGACGCGCATCGCCCACTGGCTGACCGGCCAGTTGTACCAGATGTCGCCCACCCAGTTGCCGACCTGGGAGCCGCAAAACGCCAGGTTCTGGAAGTCGCAGGGGAAGCTGTTGAAGTCTTCGCCCTCGCCGAAGCGGCCGACTTTGATGTCGAGCTTCTGATCGAAGAATTTCTGCTGATACCACATCTGCGTCAGACGCCAGGTCTGGCCACGGCCCCAGACTTCCTGAGCCGAGGTGAAACCGCCGACCCGCGGATCGTTGATCCGGTCGTTGCTGATGTTATTGCCGTTGCGTTCGGTGATGGTCAACTGAAATTCAGCGTCGTCCCAGCCAAGAATCTTCTGCAAGTCCAGATGGGTGCCAAAGCCGAACTGATCGCTATAGCGCGCGGTGCGGTCGTGATCGTAGCCACCGTGCAGATTGCTGCCCATTTCACCGGTGTAATCGACCTTGAAGTCGTAGCCCTTTTCCGAAAGTTCGGTACGAGTGCCGTTCCAGTCGCCGAGCATCCACGGCGAATCGCTATCGAAGGCCGGTGCAGCCTGGGTACAGGTGGCGAGGCTCAATGCGGTGAACCCACCGATCAGGTTCAGGGCTTTTCGACTGGCCACGGGGGGCAAGACAGCGCTGTCTCGCGGAGTATGAAAATCAGGCATAGAGAAGAAATTCTTGGTCTTTTTTCTAAAGGGGGGACTGAACGCAGCGGGATGAAGCAGGGGAGAAGCGTTTCAGCAGGACGGGCGTAAGGATAATGTCCTGTAACACATAGAGAAAGGGCTTTTATTGACATGGATCATTTCGAATTTGGTAACAGTCGGCTGCGACCTGTCGCCGCAGCATCTGGCCGTGCAAAAAAAGGGCGGACTAAAGCGTCCGCCCCGCATGTTTCAGTGCCATCAAGTCAATAGATAGACCGGAAAGCATTCACACAAATGCATCACCCGTCGGCGGACTTTTTCCAGCAGTACCGCATTGGTCGGTTGCTCAAGCAGATCGGCAATCAGGTTGGCCACTTCGGCGCATTCGGCTTCACCGAAGCCCCGTGTGGTCAGGGCAGGTGTGCCAATGCGAATGCCGCTGGTGATCGCAGGTTTTTGCGGATCGTCGGGAATCGCGTTCTTGTTCAAGGTGATGTGGGCACTTTCAAGCAACGCCTCGGCCTCTTTGCCGGTGATGTTCATCGCGCGCAGATCGAGCAGGAACATGTGGCAGTCGGTGCCCCCTGACACCACCCGCAGGCCTCGCCGCGTAAGGATGTCCGCCATGGTCCTGGCGTTGTCGATGACGCGTTGCTGATAGTGCTTGAACTCATCACCGAGGGCTTCGTTGAACGCCACGGCCTTGGCGGCGATGACGTGCATCAGAGGCCCGCCCTGATAAACCGGGAATATCGTCTTGTCGAGCAGCGCCGCGTATTCGCGTTTGGCCAAAATCAGGCCACCCCGAGGGCCGCGCAGGGTTTTGTGCGTGGTCGACGTGACGAAGTCGGCGATGCCAACCGGCGAGGGGTACAGGCCGGCTGCGACCAGCCCGGCGTAGTGCGCCATGTCGACCATCAGGTAGGCCCCGATTTCATCGCAGATGTTGCGAAAACGCTGGAAGTCGATGGTCCTGGAATACGCCGAGGCACCCGCAATGATCATCTTCGGTCGGTGTTCCCGGGCCAGGGCTTCCATCTGGGCGTAGTCGAGGGTTTCGCTGGATTTTTCCAGACCGTAAGTGTGCGCGGTGTAGAACTTGCCGGAGAAGTTCACCGAGGCGCCATGGGTCAGGTGCCCGCCATGGGCCAGGGACATGCCCAAGAGGGTGTCACCGGGGTTGAGCACCGCAAGAAACACCGCCTGATTGGCTTGCGAGCCAGAGTGCGGCTGGACGTTGGCGTAGTCGCATCCAAACAGTTTGCAGGCGCGTTCGATGGCGAGGCTTTCAATTTCGTCGACCACTTTACAGCCACCGTAATAGCGCTTGCCCGGGTAGCCTTCGGCGTACTTGTTGGTCAGAACCGAACCCTGGGCTTCCAGCACTTCTTCGCTGACGTAGTTTTCCGAAGCGATCAGCTCCAGGTGGGTTTCCTGACGGTTGCGTTCACGGCTGATCAGGCGGGCGATGACAGGGTCGAAATTGTGCAGGCTCATGGAATCATTCCTTGGATAAGTGCTTCGGCCACGGAGGCTGGCGCGAGATGCGGTGATGCGTGTGACAGTCCGCCGTCGACCACAATGGAGTCGTAACGAACGATCATGGTCGGCTGCCCTCGGTGACGGCGGTGGCTTTGCTTTGCCTGGTGCAGGTCAGTACGAAATGCGCCACGAGTCCGAAGATCAGCCCCCAGAATGCAGCGGCCAGCCCCAGGAAACTCATGCCCGAGGCGGTGACCAGGAAGGTGATCAGCGCCGCTTCACGTTGCTTCTCGTCAGCCATGGCGCCGGTCAGCCCGGCGCTGATCGCCCCGAACAGGGCCAGGCCGGCGAGGGAGGCAATCAGCTCTTTGGGCAAGGCAGAAAACACCGACGCCAGGGTCGCGCCGAAGGTGCCCATCAGAATGTAGAACACCCCGCAGGCGATCCCGGCGATGTAACGCTTGTCGCGATCTTCATGGGCTTCGCGGCCGGTGCAGATCGCGGCGGTGATGGCCGCGAGATTGAGACCATGGGAGCCGAATGGCGCCATCAAAATCGAACCGATGGCCGTGACCGAAATAATCGAGCGCGCCGGTGTGTTGTAGCCTGAGGTGCGCATCACCGCCATGCCCGGCACGTATTGCCCGGTCAGGGTGACCAGGGCCAGCGGCAGGCCGATATTGATGATCGCGTGCCAACTCCACTGCGGGGCAATGAAAATCGGGTGGGCGACATCAATGCTGATTGATCCGCTGTTGAGTTCACCGAACGAGGCCGCCACGGCGCAGCCGACAATCAATACCGACAGAATGGCGTAGCGCGGTGAAAAGCGTTTGAAGATCAGGTACGCCGCGATCATCGACAGCACCAGCGCCGGCTGCAGCTTGATCGAGGTGAAGAGTTCGGCGCCGAAACGAAACAGGATGCCGGCGAGCATGGCGGCGGCGATGGCTTTGGGCAGGCGGCTCATCAGTTTATCGAACGCGCCGGACAGGCCGATCACCGCGATAATCACCGAAGCCACCACATAGGCGCCGATGGCCTGGGGCAGGGAGACCGTGGGCAACATCGACACCAGCAACGCAGCGCCCGGTGTCGACCAAGCCGTAATCACCGGAACCCGCAGACGCCAGCTCAACAACAGGCCGGTCACGCCGCTGCCGATGGAAATGGCCCAGATCCAGGACGACACCTGATCATCGGGCAAGTGCGCTTCCCGAGCCGCCTGAAACACGATGATCAGCGGGCCGGCATAGGAAATGATCACGGCGATGAAGCCTGCGATGATCGCTGACAGGGATAGATCCTTTCTGAGTGTGTCCATGATGTCTCGACTTGGCGTGGCTGGCACGTAGTGATTCAGGCGTGGGATTGAGTCGATTGATTCGATTCGAGATGAGTGTATTTGAATGAATTGAGTTGATTCAATAGCGCGAGAGACTGTGAGGTGATGTTTTTTGGCTAATCGTGTTTATTTGTCAGCTTTTTTTAGGCTAACTATTTGATTGTTAAGAAAATAATATTCGTGTTGAAAATTTTGTACGGAAAGGGCTGCTCGATTCAATCGCCGCATCAATCGACTCAATTTGTCGATTGGGTCGATTTATAAGTTGCCTAACTTCCCTGTGATATGCTCGGATATTCATCATTTCTACGATGGGCAGCGATCATTCATGTGGGTTCCTCAGCTAAACGAGTTCGGCCAGCCGATGTATTTGTCGATTGCCGACGCGTTGGCGCGCGATATCAGCAATGGCGTGTTGAACGAAGGTGATCGTCTGCCGACCTTGCGGGAACTGGCCACCACGCTGAATGTCACGCCGGGTACCATCAGCCGGGCCTATAGCGAAGCCCAACGGCGGCGTCTGGTGCAGGGGGAAGTGGGGCGTGGCACTTATGTGCTCAACCAGAAGCAACTGGAGTTGCCGGCCAGCAACAATGCCGCCCCGCTGAATCTGGGGCAGTCCGAATTATTGGATCTTTCGATCATCAAGCCTTACAGCGAAACCCTGGAATACTGGTTGCGCGACGCATTGGTGGGCATGGCCAAGAGCACGGATTTTGCCCGTGCCCTCGATTACGCCCCCGATGGCGGGCACCCGGCTCATCGCGAGGCGGGTGCGCAATGGCTGCGCCATTCATTGCCCGATGCGCAATGGCAGCAAGTGGTGATCACCGCAGGCGCGCAGCATGGTTTGATGGTCGCGATGAGTGCGCTGACCAACGCCGGTGATCTGGTGCTCTGCGAGGCGCTTTGTTACCCCGG